>JAJXWM010000011.1 GCA_021781615.1 Pseudomonadota bacterium | reverse complement strand
GTCAGTAGCAGCTATGGGGTAAATAGAGATTCTGCTGGGTATGGTGGATATAGTTCTGGTAGTGCCAATTATGGATATGGTTACGGCAGTGCTAATTATGGTTCCAACCATAGCGCCAACTATGGCTATGGAAGTAGTAACTATGGATACGGTAAGCCACAGAGTTATGAGGTAAATAGAGGTTCTGCTGGGTATGGTGGATATAGTTCTGGTAGCGCTAATTACGGATATGGTTACGGCAGTGCTAATTATGGTTCCAATCATAGCGCCAACTATGGCTATGGAAGTAGTAACTATGGATACGGTAAGCCACAGAGTTATGAGGTAAATAGAGGTTCTGCTGGGTATGGTGGATATAGTTCTGGTAGCGCCAATTACGGATATGGTTACGGCAGTGCTAATTATGGTTCCAATCATAGCGCCAACTATGGCTATGGAAGTAGTAACTATGGTTACGGTAGTTCTCAAAGCTATTAATGGAACAAAGATTCTGCTGGATACGATAAGTAGAATTAATAAGAAGATACTAATTATTAAGTTTTAGATTTGCCGTACAGTATGTGCTGGATAATCTGGGGCATACTGTACGGTTTTTTTTGGGTTCCTGAATAACCATGTGGTTTAAAACAAGTATTTTGGCGCAAGGGATGCGCAGCGCAGTATTATCCTAAAAAGAGCAGTTGGAACCTACGGCGAGCGCTAAATAGTTCTAGTGGTATTTGAATGATATTATGCTGTGAAAATAGCTGTAGATCATTATCAGAAATGATTATTCCATAAATTAACATGCGTCATGTCAGTAATAATTTTTGAATTGCGACAGCATACAACCCTATGTAGTAATAAGACTGCTAACGGTGTCTAGGCAGTTTCAAATTTTGTAGGAACAATAGATAGTTTTGTAAAATCTGATTGTTGCCAACTTCTTTCAGTAAATTTTTCACAATAGCTATGACTTGTTTTTTTGCCCCATTGTTATTAAGCCAATCTAGGTATGGAATCATTAGATCTGCCCTAGAGGGCCATCTTAAAAGGAGTTCGGTACAACGGTTTTCCCACCAATGATTTTTTATAACCAGTTTTCTGAGGCTATTTAATTTTGGATCTCTATTTTTATTCATTAAAAAATCATATATTGGTAATTCGGAGGAAAATGTTATTAGGCTAGGGTTGGGTGTATGCATGGTAGCATCCAAAAGTCTTGGTAATACTTCGATGTCTGCGTCAGTTAAAGGCCGCGAAACTATCGCGGCTGAAAAAGCCCTTAGAAATAGGGAAAGATAGATTCCTCCCGGGCCAGAAGTTTCTATATAATTTGGGACCGATATAGACGGAGCCTCTTTGCTTTGGTTATTCGAAAACTTTGCGCTTACTTTGTTGAATTGTAAATTAACATAGCTGAAAGATAGTCCAAAGATTAATAATATTATTGCGGCAAAAGGCAAAATAAACTCAAGTAGATGTCGAGCATAATTTTTGCGTAAAGGGATGCTGGGGGTGGCAATTGCCAAAAAAACTGCTATATAGGGTAACGTTCCTGGTATTTCGTACCATCCAGAAAAAGTAAAACTCAGAGCTGTAGAGCAAAATACCATTGGTGCAAATTTAGATTTTTCACAGAAAAGAACCGGTGAAATTAAGAGGGCAGAAAAAAGGAAAGCACCAATAACGCCAGTGGAAATTAACGATTCGATAAAGTGATTATGGCTATGAAATCCTAATGAGCCACCGATAAGGTTGTTAAGATTAAGACCAATTTCAACCCAGGTTTTATAAATAAATGGATGTAAAAACATTTTCGATTTATAAAATAGAGCTGGAACTATTTCTTGTGGTGGAATGTTTTGAATGCTTGATAAAATAGTGTCAGTATAAGAACCCCAGCCAAAGCCAACCAATAGTCGAGCCGGGTTGTCGATTAGGGTATCAATACAAGCACGCCAGAAGTGATATCTAATGTGTACTGAAGACAGAAAGAGGTCAGATGAAATTTTCCCTGCTATAAAACAGACGCCGAAGGGGATCGCAAAAATAATAGCAGCAAAGATATAGCGAGAATAATTTGTAAGCGCTCTCCCTTTTTTATTTATGTAATAATAGGCAGTGCCAGCTAGTAGTGTTGCGACGGTGACGCCAGCAATACCATATCTATTAGTTGATGCTGCGGTGATTATAATGCCGAGAGTAAGTAATATTTTACGATAGTTTTTGTTATCTAATAAGAAACTTAAGCCAATTAGGGGGATACCAATAAATATAATATGTTCATTAATAAAATAGAGGTTCCATTTGAAGTGCGGAATAAGTCCGTGCCTAGGATCTCCAAGAAAGCAGAGGCCGGCAACCACCAAAGCAGCAATGCCTAGATTAATGATAAAAGCGTGTAGGTATTTTGAATTTAATATCGCGCTATAGCCGATAATCATAATGTTCAAGATAATATACCATACTATGCCAATACCAACTTGTGGTGCACCAGTCCACGATAGCCAAGGTACATGAGCAAAAGGAGCCATTGCTGCAGACCATAATACAATAGCTAAAGATATGGCTGCCGCATAGTTAAACTCGAGACGAAATTTCTCATTATTTTCCAAAAAAAGGCAGAGTGATAACGCGGTGGCAAGCAGGCAGCATAAAAAGATTAAAACGATAAATGGGTTTTGATTATAGTTCCAGAGATTGATTGACAACTTTAGCGGGGCTAATATGTGGTATGAAAGCATTACCCATGGCAATAGAAAGCATGTTGTTAGTAATAAGTATTGGGGAAGGTTTTTTGCTGCGCTTGCTAGATGAAGTAATGCAGCCTTAATTTGTAATTTGTCCATTTTTACTCGGCCTAGTTTTATTATTCCGTATCTATTCAGCGTAGTATGATTTTGAGCAGCAAAATCATACTGAATATTAAATATATCTTAAGAGCATATACCATGCTAACCCCATCATTGTAAAGACTTTTTGCGGAGCACTGCTGCTTGCGTAACGTTAGTATAAGTTCTGTAAGCTTGTATTTTTTGCTTTTTCTAGCAAAAAAATAAAACATCAAGGAGATAATGCTCAAAAATAAATAACTTTTTGTATTTTCACTAGGTTTTTACAAAATATTCAGTACAAATAGCGCTTTTTGTTCTTTGTGCTGAATAGGTAAAAAAACATGCACATAACCTTCTGAAATTTCATAATTTATGGTACTATTTTACTTGAAAATTAATTATACAGAGATCTTTTATTTAGTGTTTTCGTAAGGAAACAGAATGATTACTGATCCAATAAAATTTGATAAGGTTTTAAAAATAACTCACGAGCTCTTGCAGATCCAAGATATCGATATGCTGCTTGAGCGCATGTTAACCGAAGTAAGAGGTATCGTTGGCGCCGATGCTGGTTCTATTTATATTGTTGAGGGGGCAGAACTAAAGTTTAGTTATACCCAAAATAGCACCCTACAAAAAAAGCTACCTTTTGGTAAAAAACTAGTATATTCCACTTTTAGTATCCCGATAAACAACCAATCGATAGCAGGATATGTGGCCAACACGGGAATGCTTGTTAATATTGCCGATGCTTATCATATCGATAGTTTCCAACCTTACTCTTTTGGTAAACATTTTGATGAAACCACTGGCTATCGTACTCAGTCCGTATTATCAGTCCCGATAAAAATGGTTGGTGGTAAGGTTATCGGAGTTATTCAGCTAATTAATGCGCTTAATGTTGACAAAACTATTAGATACTTCACTACCACCGAAGAGGCAATAGTGCAATTATTTGCCGATAGTGCGGCGATAGCAATTAGTCATGCAAAAATGATGCGCTCGATGATTATGCGAGTGAATAAAATGATTGAGCTTCATGTCCCTAGCGAAAGTATGTGGCATGCTGATCGGGTCGCTGCTTATTCGGTTGAAATTTATGAGATTTGGGCGCGTAAAAAAGGGACGCCAGAAAGAGAGATTCAGCATAATCGTGATACTTTGAGAATGGCAGCTATGTTTCATGATATTGGAAAAATATCGATTCCTGAAGCGATTGTAAGAAAAGAAGGGGAATTGTCAGCAGCAGAAGCCAGTATTATGCGTGAGCATCCGATATATGGGGCTCGTTTTTTTACGGATATATACTCTGATTTTGAGGAAATGGCTCGAACTATTGCGCTAAATCATCATGAACGGTGGGATGGCGCTGGTTTTCCGGGCCATATCAACGTTGATAACGGTTTACCAATGCCTGGTTATGAAAAAGAGGATGGCAAAGCCTTCGGTAAAAGTGGCGCAGAGATTCCTATTTATGCCAGAATTGTGGCATTAGCCAACACTTATGATGTGTTGACATTTAAGTTTGTTATTGGGAGTGGAGAAGTATTTCCAGATAAGGCGGTTAGAGATAAAGCAGTTGAGACTATCCTTGCCGGTTCTGGTACGCAATTTGATCCGGAAGTGGTGGTTGCCTTTGCTAGTTGTTTGGATGTTATTAACTCAATTAGTGATCGTTATAAAAAATAGCAGTAGAAATGAGGAAGATTTAATATGTTAAAGCGAACAGTATTTGGTATTTGTTTTATGGTGTTGTTTGGTTTGCAAAATGTGGTTTTTGCAGCAAAAGCAAAAACTGCAGCGCCACCGGTGTTTATTGAAACAATGACCATTAAGCCTGTTGCTAAGCTAGATCAGATAACGGCAACCGGAAATTTGCTTTCTATCCCTGGTATTGTGGTAAAGCCAGAAATCGCGGGACGAATCACTAAGGTTTATTTTAAATCTGGTGATGTTGTAGCTAAAGATGCGCTTTTGATTGAAATTAACCCTGATATTCTTAAAGCTGAGCTTTTGTCTAGGCAGGCAGATTTACAGGTTAAAAAGCTAAATTTTGATCGAACTTCCTCACTATATAAAACCAAAGATATATCTAAGTCAGAGTTTGATCAAGCGCAGGCTAATTATGATTCTGCTAAAGCTAGTGTGGAAGGTACCCAAGCTAAACTCCAGCAAGCAACAGTTAAAGCCCCCTTTGCTGGCAAGCTTGGCTTAAGTCAAGTGAACGAAGGAGATTATGTAAATGTTGGGCAAAATATTGTGAGTTTACAGACGGTTGATCCACTGAAAGTAGATTTTAGCATTCCAGAAGTATATCAAAGTAAAGTTGCGGTTGGGCAAAAAGTGGTGTTTAAGACGGACGCTTATCCGCAAGAAAAATTTGATGGTACCGTAGAAGCTCTTGAGTCTTTAATTAATCCGAATAATCGGACATTAGGGGTACGAGCTAACGTTCCAAATAACAGTGGTAAGCTTATTTCTGGGGGATTTGTTAGCGTTTCTTTGCAGTTTTCAGAAGAGCAAGTAATTACTGTTCCGCAGACCTCTATCGTTTATGATCCAGATGGTTCTTATGTATATAAAGTAGTTGGTGATAAAGCAGAGAAGATTAAAATCGAGTTGGGCGCAAAGGATAGCGATAATGTTGTAATTAAGTCTGGTTTAAATACTGGGGATGTAGTTGTGACGGCCGGGCAGGTAAAAATATATCCTGGAGCAAAAGTAATAATGGTTGGAAATAAAAAGGCATGACATGGGTTTTAGAAGATACTTTTTGAATTTGTGGCAATTATTTTTATTAGGTGCGATTGCTGTTATTTTTATTTTCACCAAAGGCTGGCTGGGTTTTAAGTCAGTTTTTTTAGGTGGTAGTTCTTGGGTTATCCCTCAGCTTTATTTTTTGTGGAAAATGCAACAGGTCAAAATAATCTTTGATAGTAAAAAAATGCTGAAGATTTTTTTTCTTAGTGAAGCAACTAAATTATTGCTGAGTTTTGGCATGATCGCTACAATTTTTTTAATAAGTGATGTGGATAAGATAATTTTTTTAGGCGGTTACATTTTTATGACTTTGGTGTCGTTTTTAACGCCGGTAAGATTTGGAGCAAAAAATGTCTAATTTACCACCTCAAACCGGATCGGAATATATTCAGCATCACTTAGAGCATTATCAGTTGAATTTACATGATTTTACTTTTGGGGACGGTGGTTTTTGGACCCTTAATCTTGATACCTTATTGATTTCTATTTTTACTGGCTTGGTATTTTTGGGGGTATTTTATTTTATCGTAAGGAAATTTAAAAGCGATAATCCGGGAAAATTGCAAGTGGCGGTCGAGATGCTATTTGAGGCTATTGACAAGATGGTGAGGGAGATTTTCCATGGAAAAAGTTTGTTAATGGCGCCGCTTGCTTTAACGGTATTTATTTGGATTTTTTTACTGAATGCGTATGATCTTTTGCCAGTTGATTTAATACCCCGCATACTATTTTTCTTCGGAGTTGGTCATTTTCGGGACCTTGCTACCAACGACCCTAATCTTACTTTTGCCTTGTCTTTTAGTGTATTTTTGTTGGTTATTTTTTATAATTTCAAAGCGAAAGGATGGAAAAATGTAGCCAAAGAGGCTTTAACTGAGCCTTTTGGCGTATGGCTATTTCCGATAAATTTTATTTTTAGAATAATTGAAGAAGCGGTGAAGCCATTGTCGCTATCGCTACGACTTTTTGGTAATATGTTTGCCGGTGAATTAATCTTTTTTCTCATAGCTACTACTCCCTGGTGGATTCAATGGACCGTGGGAGGGGTTTGGGCGATTTTTCATGTCTTGGTTATTACGATTCAAGCTTTTATTTTTATGATGTTAACGGTTATTTATTTAAGTATGGCGCAGGAGTTGGAACATTGATTCGTTAATTTTATAGGGGGAAGGTATTGTGGAATTAGCTCGATTAGTTACAGAAATGCAAATTGTTACGGCAATTGCAGCGGCGGTATTAATTGCGGTGGCGGCCATTGGTACGACCATCGGTTTTTCTATCATTGGCAGTAAATTTTTAGAAAGTACAGCCCGGCAGCCGGAGTTGGCGCAACTATTGATGATGCGAATGTTTTTAATGGCTGGTTTAATTGATGCTTTTGCAGCAATTTCGGTGGCTATAGGCTTATTACTGGTGTTTGGTAAAAATCCTTTTTTGGCAGAAATTATTAAGGTAGCAGCTGAGAAAGTTGCATAGAATTGAATGAATATAAATTTAACCTTGCTTGGCGAAATGCTCACCTTTGCGGTATTGGTTTGGGTGATGATGAAGTATATTTGGCCGCCGCTGATGAAAGCTCTTGAAGAACGTCAGCAAAAAATAGCTGCTGGTTTAGAAGCAGCAGAGCGGGGTAAGCGCGCTCTAGAGTTGGCCAAAGATAATGTCGCTGAGCAACTTCGTCAAACAAAAGCCGAGGCTGCCGCTATGTTAAGCCAAGCAGGCGAGCAAGCTAGTGAGCTTGCTGAGAAAGTTAGGGCAACGGCAGAAGAAGAGCGGGTTAAAATATTGGCACAAGCTAAAATTGATATCGAGCAAGAAGTGAATAAAGCCAAGGATATTCTTCAGCAACAAATGGCAGGCTTGGTGATTATGGCTACTGAAAAAATATTGAAGCAAAAGGTTGATGATGTTACCCAAAAAAAATTGATTGATGAATTAATTTCTAGCATTTAAATATGAGTATATGTTTAACCAGAGCCAGGCCCTACGCTAAAGCAATTTTTAATCTAGCTTTGGAAGAGGATCGGCTTAGGTTGTGGCAAGATACCCTAATAGGGTTAGCTGATATTGTTAACGAATGTGATAAAAAGCAGGCGCTCGATGACCCCAAAATAACTATTTTGGAAAAAATCAAGCTTTTTACTGAGGTGATTAAACAGGCGCCAGAAGGTATGGTTAATTTGGTTCGGTTGCTTATTGAACGGAAAAACCTGTTTTTGTTGCCAGCTATTGCTACCAGTTACCGGCAGTTATTTCTAGCCCATAACAATATGTTAGAGGTAAAAGTAACCTCTCGGTACGAGCTAGATGCCAATCAAAAAGAGCGATTGCTGGTTGCCTTGGCGCGGCGCTATAAAAAAGAGATACTTTTGCAGTGTCACCTCGATGCCACATTGATTGGTGGTGCAGTGGTGTGCGTGGAAGATAAGGTAATTGATGGTTCGATTAAGGGTATGTTACAGCGGTTAAAACAGGATTTACTTTTGAAGAGTACTTATGCTGAAGCCAAATGAAATTAGTGAGATCATTAAAGAGCGAGTTAAGCAATTTGATTTAACTCCCGAGCTTGCTACCGAGGGAGTGATTTTAAATATTAAAGATGGGGTGGTACAGATTTATGGTCTTTCCGATGTAATGTTAGGAGAGATGTTGCAATTTGAAGATAACTCTTATGGTATCGCTTTGAATCTAGAAATAGATAGTACCAGCGCGGTAGTGCTTGGCACGGGCGAGCAGTTGCAAGAAGGGCAGAAAGTAAAGTGTACAAAAAAAGTATTATCAGTTCCGGTCGGCGAGGAAATGTTAGGGCGGGTAGTAAATGCTCTTGGAGAGCCGATTGATGATAAAGGACCGATTAAAACTGAAAATTTTTCGCCCATTGAAAAAATCGCTCCGGGGGTTATATCAAGACAGTCGGTTAGTGAAGCTTTGCAGACCGGAATTAAAGCGATCGATACAATGGTACCGATTGGGCGAGGACAAAGGGAATTACTTATTGGTGATCGCCAAACAGGAAAAACCGCAATTGCTATTGATACCATCATCAATCAAAAAGGTACCGGAGTAAAATGTATTTATGTTGCCATTGGGCAAAAGACTTCCACCTTAGCCAATATCAGATACAAGCTCGAGGAGCATGGAGCGATGCAACATACGATTATTGTTGCTGCTACTGCTGCCGATTCTGCCGCTGAACAATATATCGCTGCTTATTCTGGTTGCGCCATGGGTGAATATTTTCGGGATAATGGGGAAGACGCTTTAATTATTTATGACGACCTAACCAAGCATGCTTGGGCTTATAGACAGGTTTCGTTACTACTTCGTCGTCCACCAGGAAGAGAAGCATATCCAGGGGATATTTTTTATTTGCACTCACGATTGCTTGAAAGAGCTGCTAGAGTCAATGAAGCGTATATAGAAAAAATTACTGGTGGTCGGGTTAAAAATAAGACGGGTTCATTAACGGCCTTACCAATAGTTGAAACTCAGGCTGGAGATCTTTCTTCTTTTATTCCAACCAACGTTATTTCGATTACGGATGGTCAGATATTTTTAGAAACTGATTTATTCAATGCCGGGGTTCGTCCAGCTGTTAATGTTGGTCTATCAGTTTCTCGCGTCGGCGGGGCAGCGCAGACCAAAATTATTAAAAAGTTGGGGGGCGGTTTGCGATTAGCTTTAGCGCAATATCGTGAATTAGAAGCGTTTGCTCAATTTGCTTCTGAGCTAGATGATACGACACGTAAACAACTTGAGCGAGGGCAGCGGGCAGTAGAAATCTTAAAGCAAGCGAGATTTAGCCCTTTAACTGTAGCCGAAATGGCAGTTAGTTTGTTTTTGCTTGAGAAGGAGTTGTTGCTTGATATCGCTCTTAATCGGGTAGCAGAATTTGAAAAGCTTGTTCATAATAGTCTGCGGGAAGGTCACCAAGGCATTTTAGATAAGATTAATAAAAGCCCGGTATATTCGGAAGAAATTGCTCAAGAGTTAATGAAGATTATTAGCGATTTAAAAGCGGAATTTGTTAGGTTTATATAGTGCGAAAGACTCGAGCGATAACGGAGCTCTTGAAAGAGCTTTAACGCATAAATTTATTTTACGAGGGGGGCATGCCGTCACCAAGAGAAATTAGAACCCAGATAGCCAGTATTAAAAAAATTCAGAAGATTACTCATGCGATGCAGAATGTGGCGGCAAGTAAGATGCGGCGGGCACAGCAACAGATGGCAACTTCGATGCCTTATGCTACAAAAATTTGCGATGTCATGAGTCATATCGCCACTAGTGATAAGGAGTATGAGCACCCTTTTCTCTGTGAGCATGAAAAAACAAAGAAGATTGGTTATATTGTTGTATCTACTGATCGTGGTTTATGCGGAGGATTAAATCTTAATCTTTTTAAAATGGCATTAGAGCATGCCCGTAGTTTTCAAGAACAAGGTGTTGATGTTGAATGGTGTTTGTTTGGGAGGAAGGCTGAAGTATTTTTTCAGGCATTGATGACTAATATCGTAGCCCATGTTTCTGGTTTGGGAGAGCGGCCCCAGATTTCTTATTTATTAGGTGGAATTAAAATAATGCTCGATGCTTATAAAGCTGAGGAAATAGATAAGTTATTTATTATCCATAACGAGTTTATTAATACTTTGGTACAAAAACCGAATATTAGTCAATTATTACCTCTGATAAAACAGCAAGATATTCCACGATATCACCGCGGTTATATTTATGAGCCAGCATCGCGGGCGTTGATTGATACCCTAATGTCACGTTATATTGAAACGCAAGTGTATCAGGCGGTGGTTGATAATATTGCCTGTGAGCAGGTAGCCCGGATGGTTGCAATGAAAAATGCTACAGATAGTTCGAAAGAGATTATTGACAGTCTGCAGCTGACGTATAATAAAGTTAGGCAGGCGATGATTACGAGGGAGATTGCAGAGATAGTTGGGGGAGCAGATGCTGTATAATTTATAATGTTAATTTTGAGAAAATAAATGCAAATTGGAAAAATAGTGTCAGTGGTTGGTGCGGTTGTGGATGTCGAATTCCCACCAGGGTCTGTTCCCAAAATTTATGATGCCTTAAAGGTTAGTGCCGTAGGATTGACCTTAGAAACGCAACAGCAATTGGGTGATGGTGTAGTGCGAACCGTTGCTATGGGTTCTACTGATGGCTTAAAGCGCCAGATGGAAGTAGTAAATACTGAAGAACCTATAACTGTTCCTGTTGGTGAGGCAACCCTTGGTAGAATTATGAATGTTTTAGGTGAACCTATTGACGAGTGTGGTCCTATCGAGTCACCTCACCGTTTTTCTATTCATCGCGCGCCACCATCTTTTACCGAACAATCAGGAAAAGTAGCGGTCTTTGAAACTGGTATTAAGGTTATTGATCTTCTCTGCCCCTTCGCTAAGGGAGGAAAGGTCGGTTTATTTGGTGGAGCTGGTGTTGGTAAAACCGTCAACATTATGGAGTTAATCAGAAATATTGCGGCAGAACATAGTGGTTATTCGGTGTTTGTTGGTGTTGGTGAACGAACTCGCGAAGGTAACGATTTTTATATGGAAATGAAAAACTCTAAGGTTTTGGACAAGGTTTCTTTAATTTATGGTCAAATGAATGAACCTCCGGGTAGTCGGTTGCGGGTTGCTTTGAGTGGGTTGACGGTAGCTGAATATTTTCGTGATGAGGGACGTGATGTATTATTTTTTGTAGATAATATCTATCGTTATACCTTAGCAGGAGTTGAAGTATCAGCGTTGCTTGGGCGGATGCCATCTGCTGTTGGTTATCAACCGACTCTTGCTGAAGAGATGGGGGTGTTACAAGAGCGGATTACTTCTACCAAGTCAGGATCAATAACTTCAATTCAAGCGGTTTATGTGCCTGCAGACGATTTAAGCGACCCTTCCCCAGTAACGGTTTTTGCTCATCTTGATGCCACTATAGTGTTATCACGACAGATTGTTGAATTAGGAATATTTCCTGCGGTTGATCCTTTGGCCTCCAATAGCCGACAATTAGAACCATCAATTGTTGGTCAGGAACACTACAACGTTGCGCGAGCAGTACAAAGCACTTTACAGCGGTATAAAGAATTGCGTGATATTATATCTATTTTGGGGATGGACGAACTTTCAGCCGAAGATAAGTTAATAGTAAATAGGGCGCGGAAAATACAAAAATTTCTTTCCCAGCCATTTTTTGTTGCCGAGATATTTAGCGGTAAACCAGGAAAATATGTAACGCTGGAAGAAACCATCCATGGGTTTAAGGAACTTTTAGCAGGAACATACGATCATTTGCCTGAACAAGCATTTTATATGGTTGGCAAAATTGAAGAAGTAGAAGAACAAGCTAAAACTTTGCAATAGTATTGTTGGGGAACTTATTTTACGAAGGGCGCGCATGAAGGCAGTATTACGATTAGACATAGTAAGCCTCGAAGCCAAAATTTTTTCTGGTTTTGCTGAAATGGTGGTGGTTACCGGAGTTATGGGGGAGCTTGGAATTTTACCGGGACACATGCCGCTTTTAACTACGATTAAGCCTGGGCAGATTCGCATAATTCTCCAAGGAGGAAGTCAGGATATTTATTATGTTTCGGGCGGGATATTAGAGGTGCAACCAAATGTAGTAACGGTTTTAGCTGACACGGTTACTCGTGCTATTGATTTAGATGAGGCGTCAGCAATTGCTGTGCGTGAAAATGCCGAGCGCTTACTAGCTAATAAAAAATCAAATGTAGATTTTACTAGCGCTTTGGTGCAAATAGAGCAAGCAGCAGCACAGCTCCGGACTATAAAAATGTCACGCAAGGGATAAATACGAATTTACACTGATCGCGAATAGCGCCGCCGACAAAGCATTAATTTATTTTACGCAGAGTATAGTATGATAAAAAATTTAAACATAGTTATTCTCGCTGCTGGTAAAGGTACGAGAATGTATTCAAAAATGCCAAAAGTTCTTCATAAGCTTGGTGGTAAACCTTTGCTTTGGCATGTGTTGCAAACAGCCAAAAGTCTACAGCCGGGAAAGATTCATGTTATTTATGGAGAGGGTGGTGATTTAGTTCGTAAGTATTTCGAAAAAGACGACATTAATTGGGTAGAGCAGACCAAAAGATTAGGAACCGGTCATGCAGTAATGCAAGCGCTGCCCCATCTTGAGCATGCATCCCAAGTTTTGATTTTATATGGTGATGTTCCGTTAATTAGTCTCACCACTCTGGAGCAGTTAATTAAAAACATGCCAGAAGATGGTCTTGGCTTACTTAGCGCTAAATTTTCCGATCCAACTGGATTTGGACGCATTGTGCGCGATAAATCCGCAAATATTACCGCAATTGTTGAACATAAAGATGCGACATTGGTCGAACAAAAAATCAGCGAGATTAATACGGGGATTTTAGTGACCACTTCAAAAATATTACGTAATTATTTACCCCAGTTACATCAAAGTAATGCGCAAGGCGAGTATTATTTAACTGACATTATTGCTATGTTGCATGCGGATGGTGTTCCGATAAATTGTTTGTTAGCTTCTGATCCGGAGGAGGTGGTTGGTATCAACGATCAAAAACAGCTGGCAAATTTAGAACGTAAGTATCAAAGAGCTCTTGCCGATAATTTTATGGCTAAAGGTTTAATTTTGCCCGATCCTGATCGGTTTGATGTGCGGGGAGAGTTGACGGTTGGTAGTAACGTAATGATTGATGTTAATGTGGTGATTGAGGGTGAAGTTACTCTTGGTTCTGATACTACGATTGGTCCTAACAATTTTTTAAAAAATGTTCAAATTGGTGAAAATGTTACGGTTAAAGCCAATTGTGTTATTGAAAATGCAGTTATTTCCGATGATTGTATTGTTGGTCCCTTTGCCCGTATTCGTCCAAATACCTTTTTAGACCAAGGGGCGCATGTCGGTAATTTTGCTGAAGTAAAAAATTCTAAAATAGGTAAAAACAGCAAAACCCACCATGTTAGCTATCTGGGAGATACTATTATTGGTAGTGATGTTAATATTGGTGCTGGCACTATTACTTGTAATTATAATGGGGTCGATAAATATCAGACGGTAATTGAAGATGGTGCATTTGTTGGGTCAAATACCTCTTTGGTTGCTCCAGTAACGATCGGTAAAAGTGCAGTAATTGGCGCGGGTTCAGTTATTACGCAAGATGCCCCCCAAGACAAGCTAACGGTGGCGCGTGCCAAACAAGCTACAATCGACGGTTGGCAGCGGAAAAAGAAAAAGAAGAAATAATCTCATGTCCTACATTAAAGATACGTTATTAAAAGATGAACAAATTTTATATTATACCAGGCCGCATTATATAGTATTTTATAGTGTTTTTTTGTGGGCAGCAGTTTTTATTTTTACAGTTTGGATTTCTTCCTCTACTTTACTTGGTGGTTTGATGTTGCTGTTCGGTTTAATTAGTTTTATTAGCGATTTAATTAGTTATAAATGTTCTGAATACGCTATAACTAATAGACGTATCCTTATTAAGGTGGGGTTTATTCGCCGGAAATCATTAGAAATATTTTTAGACCGAATAGAGGGAGTTTATGTTGAGCAAGGAATCAGCGGCAGAATTTTAAATTTTGGTACGGTAATTATTGCTGGGGTTGGTGGTACTAAAAACCCGTTTTTTTATATTCCCGATCCGCTTAAATTCCGCAGTAACATTCAACAGCAGTTGCAGCAGGGGGTTGGCAAATAAGTCTATTTGAGTCGGACTTGACCCCTTTTGAACGTGTGCTATAAATAGGTCATGGATTCCACACAAAAAAAAGAATTCAAACTTAGGCGGGATAATCTACTAAAAACTATCGGAAATGATGGTATAGCAATTGTCTTCTCTGCAAAAGAGTGCTGCGAATATCATCCCTACCAACAAAATAGCGACTTTTATTACCTAACTGGATTTATTGAGCCAGAATCGGTCGCTGTTTTGATTCCCGGGCGCTGTAATAGCGAATTTATCCTCTTTAATCGTGAACATGATCCCAAAAAAGAAATCTGGCATGGCGCCATAACTGGCCAAAAAGGTGCTTGCAAAGATTTTGGAGCTGATCAGGCTGTTGCAATATCTGAAATTGACAAAGTTTTGCCAAAATTGTTGGCTAGCCGTAAAAATATCTATTCTAATACCAATGCTAGCGACAAATTCGACCAAAAAATTGCCTTTTGGGTTAAAAAAATCGGCATCAAATCTCATGAATTAATAAGTATAAACAATATATTACATGAAATGCGCGTTAAAAAAAGCAACTTTGAGTTAAACGCTATCCGTAAAGCAGTAGAAATTACAACTGCCGGCCACTTAAGAGCGATGCAAAAATGCATCCCAAAAATTTACGAGTTTGAGCTAGAAGCAGAAATATTACATGAGTTTATGCGTTTAGGCGGCTGTCGCCCAGCTTTTCCAACCATAATAGCGAGCGGCATAAACGCGTGCACCCTACATTATTCCAAAAATAACAAGAAAATCACCAAAAAAGAGCTAATTCTTATAGATGCCGGGGCCAGGTATCAAAATTACTGCGCTGATGTTTCTCGTACCTTTCCAGTAAATGGTAAATTCACTCGTAAACAACAAACCTGCTATGAAATAGTCCTAAACGCCCAAATAGAAACGATCAAAAAAATTCGCCCAGGAGTAAGATGGGATCATTTACAGTCTACGGCCGAAAAAGTTATCACCAAAGGATTGATGGACGCAAAAATACTTCATGGCAATATAGAATCATTGGTCACCAAACAAAAATTTAAACCATTCTTTATGCATAAGATTGGCCACTGGCTTGGCCTTGAGCCACATGATGCGGGTAAGTATTGTATTAAAAACAAATGGCGAACCCTTGAGCCTGGTATGGTACTTACCGTTGAACCTGGTATTTATCTCAAAACACTCGGTATGGGCATAAGAATTGAAGATAATATATTAGTCACAAGTCACGGTTGTGAGGTATTAACTAGTGAAATACCAAAAAGCGTCACGGAAATAGAAAAAATTATGGGCAAATAATTTTTGCCATTTATCAGATTGATTTTTCAATTTTTTTTAAAAACAGGAAGTGTCTGTTGACAATGATTTATGATGAATTTTGTTCCAATTTCATGCGCTATCTAGCGGAAAAATAACAAAACACTTGCAACTTCGTTTTTTCTTGTTAAAATGGCTCTCATAATCAATCAGTTGTATTGGTTGGTTTGTGAGGTTTCAGAGATTCATGAACCACACACAAAACAGATGCACTTGTACAAGAAAGAAAGCTTGTATAAAGCTCTGGTTGAAATAGCGCTTTTTTATCAGAAAAATGGTGCGCTGTTTTGAATTTAACAATTAATAGTAATTCCAATTTAAATTTAAATTAGGAGAAAAAAAAGGATGAAACTTAAACCTGTAGTTGCTTCATTAGTTATGTTAGGGTTGATGACCCCAGCTTTTGCGAAGAGCACTTTGGCTTCCCAACAAGCGATCGTAGATCAAAACTCAGCACTTTCCCCTGTATGCAGCGAAGGCTGGTTCAATCGTATTAGCGTTGGCGGCATTGGTAGCATCGTGGGTATTGCTGGTAACCACGATCCAGCTGGTTCATTTACCTACCTGAATAACGGCTCAGATCTTTATGTAAATAACTTCAATTTGTTAGTTAACGCCAATTTGAGCAGCTGGAGTAAAGCTAGCTTGAATTTAGCTTATTTAGGCGCTCCAATTCCATGGAATAACATGTTTATTACCAAGCAAAAGGAAGTAGGGCACAGTACATTTGCTTATCGTCAAATCAGACACACCATAGTGGCAGATGAGGCATACGTTACCATTGGCGACCTTACCAAATATCCTTTCTATGCCGTATTCGGAAAGAAATATATTCCATTTGGTAACTATGTTGATCCATATGTTCCATATCAAATCATGAGCCCTACTCAAGCATTGTCTCAGACAAATGCCGTAGCTGGTATTGTTGGGGTAACCACAAACTTTGGATTCTATGCTAATGTCTTTGCCTTCAGAGGCGATACTTATCCAGTAGGTTCTTCAACTGGTAACATCAGAAACTTTGGTGGATTGGTAGGTTACTATGACAATCTAGAAGCATTTAATGTACCAAATGCACATGTTAACGTTAACTTAGGTTACATCCATAATCTCTGGGATAGCCAAGTGTTCTCTCCAAACGTTGAACCATCTTGGGCATTGGGTGAAGGATCATCAAATTGGACTACTAAAATAAACCATCCAGTTAATAGCTTTGGCAAAAAATATGAAATAGATCCAATCGGTGGTGTTAGCGTGCATGGCGACCTTGCTTATAAGGCCTTTAGTATGTCAGCTAACTTCGTCACAGCCGTCAAGAAAATGGTCGATGCTAACTACTCAAGCCAATCAGATAGCTCAAGATTCTGGGGTGCTGATGTTAATGCTGAGTATGCATTTAAGACTTTGGAGCACGATTCTCATATTGGTGCTGGTGTACAGTTTAGTGGTAACGGTGCTTGGTTTGGTGATAACAAAAAGGGTATCACTGACTGGTGCAGAATAATTCCAAAATGGAGACTGCTTGGCGAATATAAGGTAAATCTCTTCAAAAATACCGAGTTAGACCTAGTAGTTGCTCATGGTAAGAGTTATGAATTTGCTCCGTCCACTGCTGCTCAATCAGGCGACGTTGCTGGTCATCGCAATGCAACTGTTGGTTTAGCACGTTTGATGGTCCAACTATAAGCTGTAATATTTTGCTTTACACAAAAGACCCGGATTTTTCGGGTCTTTTGCTTTTTGGGGGTAAAAAATAATATGAAACATAGCGTCCCCAATATAACATCAACTCTTACCCCAATTCTGAAATCAGGCTTAGCTGAATTAAAGCTAAACCCACCTGAAACCACCTCTGAAAAAATCGTTGCCTATATAATGTTACTTAATAAATGGAATAAAGTTCATAACCTAACCGCCATTTCTGAGCCAAAAGCTATTTTGATTCGTCACATCTTCGATAGCCTAGCTATTGTTCCATTTATTAAGGGTCCAGATATTCTTGATTTTGGTACTGGAGGCGGCTTGCCCGGCATCCCCTTAGCTCTTTTATTACCAGAATATAATTTTGTATTACTCGATAGTGCTCATAAAAAAACCACATTTTTGCAACACGTGGTTCTTGCGCTTAATATCAAAAACATTAAAATCGTCACTAAACGAATTGAAGATTTCCATTTTGATCGTCTCTTTGCTACGATAGTAACTCGCGCAACGACAAAATCTGATATTATCATTGAGAAAGTAAAACATCTTTGCGCCAAAAATGGTCAGATACTAATTATGAAGGGAAAAAATCCGGCAGAGGAATTAAAATCTGTTAAAAACTTTGAATTGTATCGCCTTGAGGTTCCCTACTTAAACGAAGAACGGCACGTAGTAAAAATTTTAGTATGACAACAAAAATCATCGCTATAACTAATCAAAAAGGTGGGGTTGGTAAAACAACTACGGCGGTTAATTTGTCAGCTTCTCTGGGTGCAACTAAAAGGAGAATTTTATTAGTCGATCTTGACCCCCAAGGAAATGCATCGATGGGAAGCGGGGTCCGTAAAGAAGATATTAATTTTTCAAGCGCTGATTTACTATTAAACCTTGCTTCAATCCAAGACGTTATTAAAAAAACCAATGTTGGTTATGACCTCATTCCCTCAGGCTCACAATTAACAGCCGCCGAAGTGCAACTTGCCAAATTAAATGAACGGGAATATTTTTTACGCCGCGCACTAAGTGCTGTCAGTGATAGTTATGACTTTATTTTTATCGACTGCCCGCCAGCTTTAAATATCTTAACAGTCAACGCCCTAGTAGCATCCACATCCGTGATTATCCCAATACAATGTGAATATTATGCCTTAGAGGGGCTCGCGGCACTGCTTGGCACAATTGAACAATTAAAAAACACCGTAAATGCCGACCTACAAATTGAAGGATTACTACGTACAATGTACGACGGACGCAACCGGTTAACGCTTGAAGTATCTGAACAATTACTACACCATTTTCCTGGGAAAGTTTATAAAACAGTTATTCCAAGAAATGTTCGTTTAGCAGAAGCGCCGAGCCATGGATTACCGGCGCTGGTGTATGATCATAATTCACCAGGAGCGATAGCTTATTTGGCGTTGGCTGGCGAAATATGTAAGAATTAGCTATCTGTCCAGTGTAATTTTTCATGGCGATCGCATTTACTTTTTATCTTATTGATTTATCATAATTATGCATTAGTGGTAGGAGCAGACTTTAGCCTGCGTGTTTAGTTAGGTAATCTGGTTGACAACGCAGGCAACCGTCGGCGCCTACTGCCCATTAAGAAAGTAAAACGCAATCGCCCTACATAGGCAGCGTTTTTTGCTACTTGGGTCTGTTGAAATCTGAAAATTTTTATAAAAACAACAAATGTAGCTTATTGTTTTTATTAGATTCCCGCTTTCGCGGGAATGACGAAATAGGCGGGTTTCAACAGCCCCTTTATGTCAAAATACTTGGTTATGCAAGAAGTCTAATGAATAAATAGCCATGGAATATCCCCGTCGCTGGAACACTCTCCCCGTCGCCGTCATTCCCGCGAAAGCGGGAATCTAAACAAGAAAAAAATTAAATACCATATTAAAAATTGGTCGAAATATAATGAAGCGTTAAAACAAAGAGGTAGGTCTAACTACATGGTTTGATAAGGATATTATTAATTTATGGTATAATGCGAAAAAGACTGGGGAAAAAGGTCGTCCAATTGTATATTCTGATATTTGACGATAAAATTATGGCTAAAAAATTCGAGCGGCAATTTATAGAGGTTGCTATTAAATGTTTTGCAATTAATAAACTTAATCAACTTGGAATGCTTGTATATTAATTGCTATTGATATGAGATTCCCGCTTTCGCGGGAATGACGGCGAACGGGGGTGTTCCATGGTTATTTATTCAACAACGCCCTTATGCGGAATAGTTACAAAATTAGAGGATTTTTATTATGGTAAAGAAAAGTAGTCTAGGTACAGGCCTCAGTGAGCTATTAAGCGATATTAAAACTATCAACACCAATACCGAAAACAGTAAAACAGCGTTAAAACATCTAGCCATCGATCTTCTAAAACCAGGGCGCTACCAACCAAGGCGCGCCATGAATAAGGAGTCACTTGCTGAGCTCGCCGACTCAATCCGCGCCCAAGGAATTATTCAACCTCTAATTGTCCGCCCGCTAACCGGCGGTAACTACGAAATTATTGCTGGCGAACGACGTTGGCGCGCTGCCCAGCTTGTCAATCTTCATGAAGTTCCAGTAGTAATCCGTGAAATACATGACAAACAAGTAATAGCATTATCCCTCATAGAAAACATTCAAAGGGAAGACTTGAATGCTATTGATACAGCATTAAGCCTCCAAAGATTAATTGCCGAATTTGACATGACCCACGAAAATGCAGCAGTAGCTATTGGTAAATCCCGCACTGTTGTTACCAACTTACTGCGCCTTTTAACTTTATCCGAAGAAATAAAAAATATGATTCAGCAAGGGTTGCTGGAAATGGGACATGCTAGAGCTTTGCTTACTCTTGATTTAGTAAAGCAAATGACCGCTGCAAAAATTATTGTGACTAAAAATTTATCGGTTCGTGCTAGCGAAGCTTTAGTTAAGCAACTACAAAAACCCCCAACTGTCACCCAAAGCTTAGTTGATCCCAATACTAAACAATTGCAAAAAAGACTATCGGATACCTTAGCAGCAGCCGTTAACATTCAGCATACTAAAAAGGGTAAAGGTAAAATAGTAATTAAATACAATAGTCTTGATGAGTTGGACGGGATTTTGCGACACATTAAATGATTAAAAAATCCAAAAAAATTATCTTCACTGGTGGCGGTTCGGCCGGTCACGTCACGCCAAATTTAGCGTTAATAGAAAAGTTTCTCAAAGAAAAATGGGAGGTGGCTTACATTGGCTCCCAAGCTGGAATCGAAAAAGAATTAATCGCCAAGCTCGGTATATCTTACTATTCCATTGCTACCGGCAAACTGCGCCGCTATTTCAGTTGGCAAAACTTTACCGATCCTTTCAAAGTAATTTACGGCGTCATCCAAGCAGTTATTTTATGCTACAGATTAAAACCAAATGTTCTTTTTTCTAAAGGCGGATTTGTTTCTCTACCGGTCGTAGTCGCCGCTTGGTTTTTCCGGATACCAGTAATTATCCATGAGTCTGATTTAACTATCGGTTTAACCAATAGATTATGTTTCCCTCTCGCCACTAAAATCTGCGTTACCTTTCCAGGAACCATCAAACAGATCAAAAATAAAATCAAAGGCGTAATCGCTGGTACCCCTATCCGTCAAGAATTTTTTACCGGCAACGCTGATCTTGGCAGAAAAATCTGTGGCTTCACCGCCGGTAAGAAAATAATTTTGGTCTTTGGTGGCAGTCTTGGTGCAGAAAAAATTAATAAAGCAATTCGCGAACTTCTCCCAAATATTCTTGCAAAATTCCAAATAGTACATATCTGCGGCCAAGGTAAAATCGACTCTTCATTACAATACTCCGAATATAAACAGTTTGAATATTTACATGACGAATTCCCCCACGTCTTAGCGGCAGCTGATTTAGTAATTTCTCGTTCTGGGGCCAATAGCATTTACGAGGTAATTGCACTACGTAAACCTAACCTTCTCTTGCCTTTACCTAAAACTGCTAGCCGCGGGGACCAAATAACTAATGCTAAGTACTGTGTTGATAAAGGTTTCAGCGAGATGATTCTCGAGGAACAGCTAACCACCAACCTGTTGCTTGAAAAAATAACGCTTACAGAAAAACAAGGTGGCGCCATGATAGCTGCGATGAAAACTTTTGAAATACTCCCAACTATTGACATAATATATAAACTTGCTGAACAAATATAAAGTTAACCACCAAAGGACCTGTCTATGGACTACAAAATAAAAGATAAAAAATTAGCCACTTGGGGACAGAAGGAAATAGAAATTGCCCACGAAGAAATGCCAGGTTTAATGGCATTACGTCGTGAATATCTCCGCAAAAAACCTTTGGCCGGCGCCAAAGTTTCTGGCTGCGTACACATGACAATTCAGACCGCGGTATTAATCGAAACTTTAGTAGCACTTGGGGCCGAAGTACGTTGGTGTTCGTGCAACATCTTCTCAACTCAAGATCATGCCGCCGCCGCAATAGCAGCAAGCGGTGTCCCCGTATTTGCTTGGAAGGGGGAAACCGAAAAAGAATACTGGTGGTGCATTGAAAAAGTATTACTTGGCCCAAAAAACTGGCGCCCGAATCTATTAATCGATGATGGTGGTGACTTAACCCAAATAGTACACGAAAAATTCCCCAAACTTCTATCCAACATTTCTGGAGTTTCAGAAGAAACCACTACGGGCGTTCACCGCCTCTATGAAATGCAGCGGAAGAAAACTCTCAAAATACCAGCAATTAATGTTAATGATTCGGTTACCAAATCTAAATTCGATAACTTATATGGCTGTCGCGAATCTTTACTTGACGGCATAAAACGCTCTACCGGAGTAATGATCGCTGGTAAAACTGCGGTTATCTTGGGTTATGGTGATGTTGGCAAAGGATGCGCTCAAGCACTACGTAGCCTAGGGGCCAAAGTCTGTATTACCGAAATCGACCCGATTTGTGCACTCCAAGCAGCCATGGAGGGTTACCGAGTAGTTACTATGGACGAAATAGCCGCCGAAGGAGATATCTTTGTAACTGCCACTGGCAACACTAAAGTAATTACCAAAAAACATCTGCTTAAAATGAAAGACCTGGCAATTATTTGCAATATTGGGCATTTTGATGCCGAAATTGATATTGACTCGATCCGTAAATATAGATGGGAAACCATTAAACCACAAGTTGATTTAGTACATTTGCCGCGCGGCAAAAAATTGCTAGTTCTTGCTGAGGGCAGGCTAGTAAATTTAGGTTGTGCCGCAGGCCATCCAAGCTTTGTAATGTCAAACTCTTTAACCAATCAAGTATTAGCACAAATTGAGCTCTGGCAAAACCGAGGAAAATATGAGCCCAAAGTTTATATGTTGCCAAAAAAACTGGATGAAAAAGTTGCTACGTTACACTTGGCCAAAATAGATGCACATCTAACCAAGCTTACTCCCGAACAGGCAAAGTATATTGGTGTAAATATCAACGGACCATTTAAACCGGAATATTATAGGTATTAACGGCGTTGTTGAATAAATAACCATGGAACACCAGCCGTCTCCGTCATTCCCGCCCGTCGCCGTCATTCCCGCGAAAGCGGGAATCTCGTATCAATAACCATGGAACACCAGCCGTCTCCGTCATTCCCGCGAAAGCGGGAATCTCGTATCAATAGCAATTAATATACAGGCATTCCAAGATGCACTTTTAACCAAGAGCGACGATGCTTTCTTACTTTCCATTTCCCTTCACCATAAAGCTTTAATCCCGTAGAATCTACCACTAAATGCATCCCATTCTTATAGTCAGATTTTCTGGGGCTGTTGAAACCCGCCTATTTTCGTCATTCCCGCGAAAGCGGGAATCTAATAAAAACAATAAGCTACATTTGTTGTTTTTATAAAAATTTTCAGATTTTAACAGACCCTTTCTTGGTGGAGCTAATGTCAATTTTTTTTCTTATTTTGCATATCGTTACCTTATGAAAATACCATGCGTTTATATCTTAGCTAATAAACCTGATGGAATATTATATATTGGGGTAACATCAAATTTGTCAGTACGCATTTTTCAACATAAAAATGATCTTGTCGACGGTTTCAGCAAAAAATATAATCTGCACCTATTGGTATATTACGAAGTGCACGAAAATATGTATTCGGCTATTACTCGAGAAAAACGTCTCAAAAAATGGAATAGAGAATGGAAAATTCAACTAATTGAAAGCGTGAATCCTGCTCGGCGTGATTTGTATAATGAAATTATTTGATTTTTAGATTCCCGCTTTCGCGGGAATGACAGCGACGGGAGGGAATGGCGGTGACGGCGGGTGTTCCATTGCTATTGATATGAGATTCCCGCTTTCGCGGGAATGACAGCGACAGGCGGGAATGACGGCGGCGGTGGGTATTACATGGTTATTTATTCAACAACGCCGGTATTAACTGTAATAATTTCTATATATTAGGTGCTCGCAGGTTACAACTGCTCTTTTTAGGATAATTTCAAGCTCGAAGAGCGCGGAACATGGCTGCGATGTGGAGGTTGGGGTATCGTTTGGCAAATATAGTGACTTATATAATAGTGGAGTTATAATTAGCCTCGTATGGCTGAATCCCAATTAAATGCTTTAGAGGTAAAAATTGACAAGCTTATCGAGCTACTACAGCGGATAAGGTTGGAAAATAATTCTCTTCATAAAAAACTTAATCAACTCAGCAAAGAAAATATCATGTTGCTTGATAAAAAAAAGAAAGCTGCGGAATCAATAAAGAATTTAATTACACAACTTAAGGATGAATTATCATGCCAAACGCAGAGGTAGGTATCGTAGTGGTTAATATTTCTGGACGGGAGTTTAAAATTAAATGTCCCGCGGATAAAGTTGCTGAGTTGCAAAAGGCAGCGAAGTACTTAAATGATAAAATGCAAGATGTTCATCGCGGTGATAAATTTATAACCATAGACCGAGTAGCGATTACCGCCGCTTTAAATATTGCCCATGAATTAATTTTAGAAAGACAGCGTGTGCATACTGCTGCTAGTGAACCCAGTATGTTAGAAAAAAAGCTTTTTGATTTACAAAAAAAGATAGATTTGGCTCTAGTAAGTCCAGCCTAAAAATGTTACACTTCTTCCGGCTCTGTGCTATGCGCAAGTAACGCATTGGTTCTTGAATCGATACATATCCTAGTTGCATGATTGGTTCGCTGGTGTTTGGCTAGAAAGAGCCTTTTAAACGGGCTCGAAAAAGTGTCACCACAATCAATCGATACTTTAACTTGGATTCAGAACAAGGCTTACGGCGGTACTACGGAGCTTTTTTATGAGCGAAAATCGTAAGTTAATTCGTAAAAAAATCAAAGCAAAACTACAAAATCTTGCTCCGAAAGCCCGCGTGCTTGCTGCACAAAATATCGCGACGAAAATTATTAATAGTGAAATATTTATTCATAGTCAAAATATTGCTTGCTACGCGCCAATTAAAAATGAAATCAATACGTGGCCGATAATAAAAAACATTTGGGAGCAAGGGAAAAATTGTTATTTGCCAGCCTGTTATCCTGAAGGTGAGCGTAAGCTTTGTTTTGTTCAATTTTTGTTAGATGACCGCCTGTTGGAAATGGAAAGATATGGGGTTTTGGTGCCAGAAATTACTCCTAAAAAGACAATCGCTCTTCAAGATTTAGATTTAGTAATTATTCCTCTCCTGGGTTTTACCGACACCCGCTTTCGCCTTGGACGAGGCGCTGGTTATTATGATTATACTTTTGCGTTTAAAAAGCAGACCGCGCTTCCAATCAAGCCTTATCTAATTGGGGTTGGCTATGAGTGTCAACGGGTAGAATTTATGCCACAATCTTGGGATGTGATGATGGATGAGATTGTGGTGGGGTAAAAGCCCCTGCAGCGAGTAATGTTTTTGAAAGCTGGTTGGTATCTGGTATAATGTCATTATTCATTTGATTCAAACTTATAAAACAAGGAGTTATGGAAAAAGAAGAACCACAAAATATTCCTCTATTTAGGAAGGAAGCGATGCTGCATAAAAAGGGCAGTTATTTGGGTAAGACCACAATAATTTCTCCTATATCTTTTTCAATTTGGGCTTTTGGGATGTTTGCGGTAGCGATTGCTCTAGTGTTATTTCTATTTTTTGGTAAATATGCAAAGCGCCAAGAAGTGATTGGGATGCTTATTCCCAACAAAGGTTTAATTAATATCTATGCCAATGCGCATGGGATTGTGGCTAAAAGATTTGTTCAACAAGGTGATAAAGTTGTTAAGGGGCAGTTGCTTTATCTGATTTCTACCGAGCACCATACCTTATCTGAGCAGGGTGCTTTTGCGCAGCAGATTGAGTCACTAGAAAAACAAATTACTTTATTAAAAGATCGAGTCGCTTTATACGAAAAGAACTTGCCAGGTTATAAAAAGTTGCTAGCTCAAAAATTCATTTCAGATGTGGAATATCAACGACAGTATGATGCTTATTTGAGTTCTGGTGTTGCATTACGTGAAGCGGAACAAAAATTAATTCAAACCAAGGGCAGTGGAGACTATGCAATTCGCGCGCCAGATGATGGAGTAATCTCAACTTTGGTTACCATGGTGGGAGAACACGTTACTGAACATAAGTTGTTAGGGACGATTATTCCTGAAGGGGCGGTGTTACAAGGAGTATTGTTTGTGCGTAGCAATGCTATTGGTCAGGTTAAAGTTGGGCAGAAGGTTTTATTAAAGTATGATGCTTTCCCTTATCAAAATTTTGGTTTATATAGTTCAACAATAGAGAGCATTGATAAAAGTATATTGACTAATAAAGATATTGAGTTGCAAATTAACATTAATCCTAATGTTAGTGCTAAAGACGCCATTTATGGTCCCAATGAGCCTTTTTATCGGGTAATTGTCAATTTGAAGCAACAGGTAGTGATGGTGTATGGTAAGCCTTATCCTTTGGCGCCAGGGATGACCATTAGGGGATCGATGATTGGTGATGAACGGAGTATTTGGCAGTGGATTTTAGATCCTATTTATAGTCTGAGAGGGAGCTTGGTGACACCATGATTGAAATTACAAAACGATTACATTTTTCCTTAGGTAGAAAACTACCGATGATTTTGCAAACAGAGGTTGCTGAGTGCGGCCTCGCCTGTTTAGCAATGATTGCAAGTTATCATGGTTATGAAACTGATCTTCTAACTTTGCGTCGGCAATTTTCTATTTCACTTAAAGGTAGTCGGTTACAAGATTTAATTGATCTGGCAAAAAAATTAGGCTTGCTAAGTCGAGCGGTAAAATTAGAACTGCACGATCTGAAATATTTGAAGACCCCATGTATCTTACATTGGGATATGGATCATTTTGTGGTTTTGAAAAAGGTGCAGGGCAAAACGGCAACTATTTATGATCCAGCAGTTGGTATTGTTAAGCAAAAAATATCAGAGGTGTCAAAGCATTTTACTGGGGTGGCAATGGAGCTTTCTCCGAGCCAAGATTTTACCAAGAAAAAAGACAAGACTAAATTATATTTGTCCGATTTATGGTCGGCTATTAAAGGAATTAAAATATCGTTAGTGCAAATCGTTTTACTTTCTTTAGCGATGGAAGTTTTTGCGATCATTAGCCCACTTTTTATGCAGTTTGTTACCGACCATGTGATTGTCGCCCAAGATTTTCCACTGCTTTATGTTTTGGCCATTGGTTTTTGTATGCTCACGCTCATCCAAATGGTGACCGAATATGCGCGGGCGTGGATCATTATGTATATGGGTAATGTACTAAATATTCAGCTAACGGCTAATTTGGCGCGTCATCTTTTTAAACTGCCAATGGCTTTTTTTGAAAAGCGTCACTTAGGAGATATTGTTTCGCGCTTTGGCTCTATTGGGCAAATTCAACAAAAGATCAGTACCGATTTTGTCGAAGGGGTGGTTGATGGATTGATGGGTATTGTTACTTTAGTGATGATGTTGCTTTATAGTTATACTTTGAGTTTTGTCGTCTTTGGGGCTTTGTTGCTCTATATCGTTATTCGAGTAGTTTTTTATCCAACGTTTAAACAAAAAAACCAAGAGAGTATCGTGGTCGCTGCGAAAGAGAGCACCATTTTTATGGAGAGTATCCGCGCTATTTTGCCTTTGAAAGTTTTTGGTAAAGAAGCGTTACGGGAAAACGTTTGGCAAAATTGTTATGCTGAGAAATTAAATACTGGTATCTATGTTAGTAAATTGGGGCTGATCTACCGGTTCCTTCATCACATTATTTTTGGTGCTGAGAATATTATTATTATAGTGCTGGGCGCTACGGCGGTAATGCATGGTGAGTTTACTATTGGGATGCTCTTTGCTTACACTTCATATCGTGGGCAGTTTGTCGGTAAAGCCCAGGCAATGGTCGATAAAGTAATTGAATACAAAATGGTCAGTATCCATTTAGATCGTATAGCAGATATTGCTTTAACTGAGCCGGAGCAAGATCTTCGGGGAGAAGGGGATGTGCCAAGAGCTCTCCAAGGTGGGATCAAGGTAAATAATTTAGCTTTCCGTTATTCAGAACAGGATCCTTTTGTTTTCAAAAATATTAGTTTTGATATCAAGCCAGGAGAGTCGGTAGCTATTGTTGGGCAATCAGGATGTGGAAAAACGACCTTGATGAAGGTTTTATTGCGTCTGCTCAATCCAGTGGAAGGGGAGATGTTTGTTGATGGGATAGACGTAACCAAGATGAGTCTCCACAATTACCGTTCGCAAATTGCTGCGGTTATGCAAGATGATACTTTGTTGAGCGGTTCAATCGCTGAAAATATATGCTTTTTTGAACCAAAACCTGATATGGAGCGGATCCACGCTAGCGCTATGATTGCAGCGATCCATGAAGATATTATTCGGATGCCTATGGGGTACCAGTCGTTAGTAGGAGATATGGGTACAACTTTGTCTGGGGGACAAAAGCAACGGGTATTACTTGCAAGAGCACTATATTCACAACCAAAAATTTTATTCTTAGATGAAGCAACCAGTCATCTTGATATTCATAACGAAAGCATTATTAATCATCACGTGAAGCATATTGGTATTACCCGGGTTATTGTCGCGCATCGTCGAGAAACGGTTGCGATTGCTGATCGCGTCATCGATCTTGAAACGATGATTAGAGAAAAGATGCTGCAGGGGATGGATCCAAATTTAATTTCAGTACCTTAACCTTCCTAATATGTTAAACGATGTCGTTATTAAAAACCTTGGTCTTTGCGACTACCATGCCACTTGGTTAAAAATGCAAGATTTTACTTTGCATCGCGACGCCACAACGCCAGATGAAATTTGGTTGCTTGAGCATGAGCGAGTTTTCACGCAGGGAATGGCTGGCAAGGCGGAGCATGTTTTAGACGCCAAAGATATTCCAGTGGTACAAACCGATCGCGGTGGACAAATTACTTATCATGGTCCCGGTCAATTAGTGGGTTATGTTTTATTTGATTTACGGCGTCGAAAAATCGGGGTTAAAAAATTTGTCGAGTTACTTGAAACGGCAGTTATACAATTACTTGCTGATTATAAAATTGAGGCCAGTATTAAAGAGGGCGCCCCCGGAGTTTTTGTTTTAGATAAAAAGATTTGTTCGATAGGTTTAAGAATTCGCCGTGGTTGTAGTTATCATGGAATTGCTTTAAATGTTAATAATGATCTTGAGCCGTTTACGCGGATTAACCCTTGTGGTTTTCCTCAGCTTTCTATGACGAGGGTTGGTGAATATATTGATATTACTTTAGATGAAGTAGGCAAAAAATTTTGTGATAAATTTAGAGCTATCTCTTTCGGTGTTACTTCTTTATGATTAAAAAATCTATACGTAGCCAAGGCTTCTTTCTGGGTCTTACAAGTTTCTGGAATGCTTTTATCAGGTGATTTCTAAAATCGTGCTATAATTATCCTAGAATGCTTATTTGGGATACCATATTGAAAAATATCAGAGGAGGGTAAAAATGAAAAATTATACATACATATATATTGCGTTAATGATGATTACTGTTTCGGCGTGGGCTGAATATCCTCCAGATAATGAAATTTGCTGGTCTATAGGTGGGATTCATGGAGGGTCGCACGTGGTCTTTTCTAAAATATCAGCAATGAATTGCCTAAGGGAGTTAATTGACGCTGAGATAGAAGCAAAAATTGTAGGCCTGAAGACTGATGTGCAAAATGGTAAAAACGATATTGGTGTGTTACAAAAAGACACAACTCAGCTTAGTGCAACCACAACTCAACTTGATGCAACCACAGCCAGCAAAACAACACTTTTAGATGCATCACTAGCGACAGCTGAGACAGAGATAAAGGAACTAAAAACAGAGCACCAAGCAGCTCTACAATTAATAGAGTCTTTGCAAAAACAACTAAAAAATCAAGCTGATGAAGAAAAAATTCATTTAAAAAGGAAAGGAAGGATATATGATACTTTTTCTGATATTTTTGAACAAGGCAAAATACAAGATCCTGGGATGGCAGAACTCTTCTCTAAAGCAAGCGAGCTTTCACCAGAGTTTAAGACTCTTTTTGAAGATTTAAGAAGGGCCCCTGCTATTAGACAAATATTTAGACAAAAAGCTTATCGTTTAGAAGAGCTTCTCGAAACCATGCTCAAGGAGAATAAAGAGATGGCAGCAATAATCGACGATTACGCGCAATATTATGCTATTGGTGGCGATGGTGGTGATAACTTGCTGAGGTTAAATGCCAAACCAAACGACAATGAGTTGAACGTCCAATCACAACGCGACGAACTATGATTGATGGTTTGTAGCTATTCAGCATAGTTTTGCATAGCAAAAAGCGCTGCGCAGGACTTATGCTGAACGATACGATAGTTTTATATTTGTTTTGAGTTAATAACAATTATCTCATGTTAAACACTAAATTGTATGGTGCTATATAATTAAAAAATTAGCCATTTTAGTTTTGTTCTTATGTCAAAGCGTTTTTGCAGAGACACCAGGTGTTGAGGTGTCTCAGCAGATTGATAAAGAGAAGCGGTATACACATGTTCTTGCTCAGGCTAAGCGTGTTCTTTCTCACCTAAGTGGCGAAACAGTTAGCTATCGCAGCTCCTTAATAGATTCAGCTACATATTCTAATTACCAAAAATTGTTGACACAAGAAGGGCCGTTAACAGTAATATTCACTTCCGAAGATAATACTCTCGATGCTTATTTTGGTCGTTCTGGTGTGCAAGTCACTAAGACTCTTAACGATGGACGCTCTTTACTTTTGCTAAAAGCTTATGCAGATAGTTTTGCGCGTTTTGATGCTTTAAGTTTTGTAGTAGAAGATACGCCTTTTGCTCAACTTAAACCTATAGGAACAAAATGGCAGTTAAGTGTCGATGATGGCAGGCGAAATAAACTCACTGCCTATATTTCTTCGTCAGGAAGTTTAACTGTAGATTCAGGAAATGGAAAAGATACTTTGGAAATTAGAACACCAGTGTCAGTTATGTTTACTGGTGATTTGATGTTCTCAAAAATTAATTTAAAAACAAGTCAAGCGGTTAACGCAGGCGCGCTGAAGGTAGATGCTCTTTCCCTAAAGCAATTTTTTGATGATTCTCCTGGTGATTCTATAGGTTCCTTAGGTTCTTTTGTAAATGCTGGCTATTTGCAACTAACAGACTTACAAATTAATAAATGTATTTTTTCCAATGAAAATAAAATAGTAAGTCAAAAACAACTTAACTTAAATCTTGAAAATGGTGAGTTTGTTAATAATAAGGTCGATACTAAAACCGGTGTAATTGAAACAGAGGTGCTCAACTTAACCGGTACGATGGGTACGTTCTCTAATAAAGGCACACTTGACGTGGTTTCCATGCTGGGAACTATCCATAAACTGACCAATGAAGGAATTATTAATATTAAAAGCAGTGAAAAAGAAGCTGTTCATTTAGTAGGGCAAACACTCGAAAATAGAGCAAACTGGGACGCAACCGGTGGTATGGATTTACAATTTCAATCTATAGGAAATAGAGGCAGCGTTACAGCGGTTTCCCTTATGCTGCAATCTGATGGGTTTATCCAAAATTATGCAGGGGCAAAATTATACGCAAAACAAGTCTTCATAGACGGGAAATGTTTTTTAACGAATAACGGTACTGTTCTTAGTGATCATCTGCTTAACCTTAAGGTTAATTCAGCTACTAATGAAGGTTTATTGTTAGCTAAAGATTTATTAAGAATTGATAACGACGGTCACTATTTCAAAAATACTGCTGCTGGAATTATTCAATCTGAAGGTATTCTCCAAATTGCTGCCACTGGTCGCTGGTGGACTAACGAAGGGCAGATTATTGCCAAGGAAGTGCAGTCCGCGGGTAACTTACTTAATATTGGGCCAGGGGTTATCAGCAGTAAGCTTGCTACCGTAAATGGACAGTTATTTAACGATGCCACCTTTAAAGCAGACGAACTAAACGGCAGCATGCAAAGCATCGGTGGCGCAGGAAAATTTCTTATGACTAATGGCCAGGTAAAGATTGATGGCGATTATGTGCAGCTAGGGCAGTGGAGCTGTTTTGGTAAATGTGACTTAGCTACCGCATCAAGTTTTTATATTTTTGGGGATGTAAAAGGTGGGGCAGAAAATGGCCAACCGGTACAGTTAACAATAGCTTCTGGTGGTAAGCTTTGGCATGGAGGCAATTTGGATTGTGGGCAAGGAGCTTTATGCACGACCATATCTACGCAAGATACTGTAAACGCACCGTCGAGTAAAACAACAAGCAACGGTGTGGTGGAACAACAATCTTCTGGCGGTGATGTGCGGTTAGCAGGACCAGTGAACGGTAAAGGGAGTTACAGTGCGAGTGCACCCGCAGGAACTGTTAGTAATCTTGGTACTATCGATATAGGTGGAAACGTAGAATTTAAAGGTAAAAACATTCAGCAAGATGGCAAAGTAAACTCTGGCGGAAAATTTAGCGGAGATGCCGAAAAGGTATTTACCAATAATGGTGAAATAAATTCGGAAAAAGGCTTCGATGCTCGAGCGGGACAAAAATTTGAAAATTCAAAGGATGCAACTATTGCTAATAGGGAAGGTGAAGTAAGGATTGAATCTCCGGAAGTGATCAATAAGGGAAAGATTTTGTCAAAAGAAGATTTGAAGATTTTTGCTTCCAAAATATTCCTGAATGAAGGTGGAACAGTTAAAATAGGTGGAGATGCGGCCATTAATGCTGGTGCCGTTGATAATGTAGCTGGCCGCATTTTAGTAGCTCATCTCTTAACAATCCACGCTAAAAAGCTAGAAAATAAGCGTGCACCTACCATCATGAAGCCTGGTGAAGATTGTCCGCAACCGCCACTATGGGAGTCGAGAGGTACTTGGTTTGGAGGTTTTTGGGGGCATGGGTCATTCGGAACCCGCACCTGCCAAGGTGAATATGAAGTGGAAACCTCTGATGGAGCTGTGATTTCATCGATGGGGAATATGGTACTAGATGTAGGTGATGGTACCAATTTAGGCAGTACGATCTACGCCAAGGGTGATATTACCATTACGGGAGATCAGTTTAGGAATCTGGCGCACAATTTAAAAAACTACAAAGTAACTAAATCGTGGCGGCATTGGGAGACCTGTGAGTGGTTTGGTCTTTCTTGTGAAGACCATTATGAGCCTATTACTACCGTACGTAACGAGCCGGACTATGTAGGGGCAACTCTGGGTGCAGATGGTAAGATCCTTATCAATAAAAGTAGTTTTGAAAATACAGGCAATGTAAAAAGTGAAAATTTTAACTTAGTTGGCAAAGGAGATGAATCGACAAAATTCATTAACGGCCTGTTTGATTCTTTTACGCTAACCGCCAAAAAGCCTGAACCAAAATCAGGTGATATGGAAGTTTATCCCTACTTGGATCAGCTTGGTAATTTATTCTATTTTCGTGTTGCTGCTGCTGACGAAAAAGATCCAAATGGCGATAAAAAGGTCCAATACATACTTATTCCAACTGATGCAGCAGACCAAAAAACACTTAACCAACAAGTAGGGTCTGTAACTCGTGGCTTAAGCGAGCGGCCACAAATAGCTTATCTACAAACAGGAAGTGAAGAATCTCCGCCTTCGCATCTCTTTGTTATGCAGCAGCAGTTAGCGGCACAAGTGGTGGAGTCGATGCTTATTACAGAACTTGGCACATCACATCTCAGTGGTTTTGAAAATAAAACTGCTGTTGAGCAGTATAACGTGTTAGAGGCGCGAGGGTTTCAATATGCACAGCAGTTTGCTGGAAAACAAAATGAAAGCTCAAGCCAGGATGAGTTGCCGCTTAAATTAGAACAAATTAATAATGCGAAAGAAACCTTTATCTATTACGAGTTAGTGAAGCATGGAAGTAAAACGGGCTATGCGCCAGTGCTGCATCTTGGCACAGAGGAAGCAAAAAAACAGGTGCCAGGAACTGACGGGACCATTAAAGCTAGAAGTATCCGTATTGCCGCGGGTGATGTAAAAAATTCTGGGACATTGGAAAGCTCTGGAGATTTCAAAATTACAGCTAGGACTTTTGAAAATCAACGAAGAGATTATAAAGAAATAGAAATAGTAAAAGAGCAAGATGGTTTTTGGGGTGGAACACGGACGCGCGTTTTTGAAATACGTACACCGCAAATTGGCGGCAATATCATCGGTGTTAATGTTGAGATTGTTGCTGATGGAAACGTTGTTAATAGTGGTGGCATGATTGAAGGCAAGCAGCATGTTTATCTTGTAAGTAATCACGGGAATGTAGAACACAAAGCGTTTATTGGCAGTCACGTTGTACATATTCACCAGACTTCATGGGGTGTTTCTCATGGTAGGAGCACCGCCGAAGAGGCGCTCGATTACTATCCCGCCGTAGTGATTTCAGGTGGTAATGTAGGAATTACCGCAGAAACAAAAGAAGTTTTAATTAAAGCTTCCGCTATTATTGGTACAGGTAGAGTGAATATTTCTGGGTATAAGGGAGTTGTTATCGAAGCTGAAATGAGTAAACACACGACAGCAGATACTAGAACCATGTTTTCAGGAAATCACGAAGAAGCAGTGGTAGTCCAGCGCAGTACGATTACTTCAGCGAAAGGCGATGTGGTTATTGAATCAAAGGGTGGGCCGATCTACATTTCAGCTGCCACATTAGCGGCTTTTAACGGCGCGGTATATCTTGAAGCCAAAGACCGAATTACTCTTGGTACACAAAGCATACAGTATACCAACAGCAAAACTGAAGCTGCGGGAGGTTTAAGTATTGGCAGCACAACCACTGAAATGACCCAAACTGCCGTTGAACAAACAGTTATCAGTGCGTTAAAAGGAATCTTTACGAAGGCCGGCGAAGACAATGTTTTCGAAGCGGTGCTGATGCATAGTGGCGGTTATATTCATATTGTGGCTGGACGAGATAATATTTTCAAAGGGTTTGAAAAAAATACTGATATAAAAACTAGTGGATGGAATATTGGAGTAAGCTTTCCAGGTAGCGAAGCTATAGAAGCATTAATGAAGGGAAATAAAGGGGACGTCATAAAAAGCCTTCGCGACGGAGATCCATTGCTATCTGCAATCAATCGGTTACGACAAGCTCAAGACGCAGCAGACAAGATCGGGGAAGGGACGTATGTGGCCATAGAAGCTCTGCGCGCACTTGACCAATATCTTAACGAGTCTTCACAGCCAGGTACCACAAGTGTTGGCATGCTTGGCCAGCGTCTAGGCTTAACCGACGCTAATGGAAATTTTGCACCAAAGATTACGCTTCATGTGGGCACATTTAAGAGTGAAACGCAGATGACGGAAGTCCTGCGCACTGCTTTAGATGCTCAAGGTGAAGTTAAGATCACCAGTGAAAGGGATACGCACCTATTGGACGGTATGAGCATCAATGCTGACCGGATACTCATTACTGCTAAAGACATCACAACAAGTCCCGCACAAAATCGAGTTCACTCTGAGACCGACAGTAGTAGCGCCAGTATTAGTTATGGTGCAGATGGTGCGTCTGGAGGTGCATCTCACAGCGAAAGCCATCGCGATACCGTGACTAATCAAAATGTGCAACTAAATGCAAAAACAGTTGAAGTTAAGTGCGATAATTTAAAAGGTACAGGATTAGAAATTAATGCTGAAGATGTAGCCGTTGACGTTAAAAAAGTTTTTATACTAGAGTCAGTGCAAGATACCGATGTTGGTAGCAGTACTTCTTTTAGTTTTCAAGCCGGTGGTTCTAGTAGCAGCACTTCTTTTTCACAAGAGTCCATAGACAAAGCTCGCGTCAATAAACCAGCAGGTATTAATGCTTCGAAATCGCTAAAGATTCGTGTTGGGGACACCCTCTATTTAATCGGAGGAGTGCTTAATGGTCCTAAAGATGCTACAAGCATCTCAGCGGATAAGCTTAAAGCTACGCATATAAAAGATCGTGATGATACCAGTTCGTTTGGAGGTAGCTTTCAGTTTACGGTGGGTAAAGATGCTAAGACATGTCCTGTCCCCGCGGTATTTGACTTCGATCATAAGGAAAAAACCTATGTTGGTGCTACCCAATCTACCATTTCTAAAGATGCTTATATCGAAGTAAAGAAAATCACCGATGATTTACAAAAAATCAATCGTGAATTAGATAAAGTTCAAATAGGTTCTAGTGATACAACCCATCTTCGTGCTGTTATCCCAATGCTGAATCTTGAACAGATTCAAAAAGACATGCAACGGATTAATGAATTGCTTGGTGGTGATTCAAAGCTTGATGAACCGATTGAATTTTCTTTACTACCAGATGAAATTGAGGATGAAGGAACAGCAGAAGAAAAAACACAGACAGATAAAAGTAAATCTAAAGTCAAAGAAGTGCGGGTGGTATCAACACAATCAGTTGCCACAACAAACTACGAAGGTGATGTCTCGACGTTAGAGTTGGTAGGCGATGATGGCGCTTCATTAGGAAAAGTACAGGTTGGCGATTTCAAAGAACCAGGAAGAGCTCAAGTACAAGATGTTGGCACGTCCATCTCTCAGAATTATTCGACAGCATTATTTGCAGATAAAAACGGACAACAAGCATTGTTGATTAAATCCGATGATGGGCATAAGTATGTTGTGCAAGGAAACAAAGAGACTTTGCAATTAATAAAAGAATGGCGCGAAGTAATAGCTGATCTTGGAGAAAATGTAATTTCATTGGTCCCAATATGGGGTCCACCAGCCGGTGCAGGATTTAACCAATTAGTAAATGGAAAAATCGACCCGATAAAAAACTTAGAAGGGGTAAGTTGGGGCATTGCCGATATTTACTTGGTAGGATGGGCACAAAAGATACATAGCATTGGAAAGATAGCAGCTGCTTCGCCTAAAGCTGTAAAACTTATAACCAAAACTAAGCAGGTAATAACAGAAGCCTTGAGAAGGGATGGTCACCATTCTTTTCCAAAATTTTTGGGTGGAAATCCAGTGCAAAAATTGGTTAAAATGACAAAGTCACAGCATATTGAGTTCCATCAGGATCTTTTAAAATTCTTAAAATCGAAGTATCCTGAGATGGTGACTAAGAGGGGGTATCCGGGAGTTAAAATGCATAAGATGGTTCCAGAACAAACCAGAATTCAAGCATTGAAAGAATTTTATTCTGGACCAGGAGCAAAATACGCAGAATCGGCTGCCGAGTTCTTTAAACAAATACAGTAAGGAATATTTTATGCTAATAGGTTATGCTATTTTTGCTCAAAAAGATAATGATAGTTGTATGTTTTTATCAAGTGATCCCAATTGGCCAAGATGTTCAAAGTGTGGTTATACAAGAGACTTTGACTATGTTAGTCCTTTGTTTAAGTTAAATAAAAAGCTTCATGATATTTCTAGTACCTATGACGATAAAGAAATAGTTACATTAAGATTTAAGGAATTTTGCGTAAGAAACAAATATAAAGGAGTTGTATTTAAAGAGCTACCAAACGATCCAGGTTTTTTCAAACTCGAGGTAAAAAACATAATTAAGTTCGATACTGAAAAAACAAAATTAGAACATTATAAATATTGTGATAAATGCCATAATTATGCAAGCATAACTCCGGCATTTCCTGTTTTTTTAAAAGGGATTAACAAGCCACTGGATGATGGTTTTTATGCAACAGATATACACTTTGCTAGCGGAAATGAAAAAGGACCGTTATTTATCATCGGAATTAAAACCTACGAAAAAATGAAAAAAGAAAAACTCAAGGGAATTTTTTTTGATAAGATAGAGCAATAAACGTGCGAGAGAAAACCCTTGAATTTAAAATTATGTATTTACTGTGCGATTTAAAGCGCTAATAGATATTATCCAGCAAAACATTAAGATTGAAAATATTGTAAAGAAGATGGAAGTGAAATCTAAGAGGGTCATATTGGTAAATGTCATTAACAGTATTTGCTGGATAAAAGCGCCGCTACCTTTGCCCAGTCTTATACCGACCATTTCTGAGGCGGCTTTACCTTTAGTTTTTAGCTCATTGGGCAATGGGATATAGGCCATCTCTTTGGTGGAGTCGAACATGGTATGCTTCATCATTTTAGCGAAGATATAGTAGATGGCTCCAGAGTAGACCGCAATAGTTAGGGCGGGTATTTGCATGGCAAGTAGTAGGGCGCTATTTCTAAAAAACATCGACAAGAAAAAGAACCCCCCAATAAAAATGACAACTACTGGAGTAAACAACGCAGAGGTCTTCCATTTACAAGCGCGCAGTATATAAACACTCAATAATGCCACTAACATACATAGCAGCGATTCATAAAAATTTATGTTACCCATAAAGTAATGGATTTGATTGGCGTTGCCGGCAAAAAATATCTCGGTGGCTTTTTTCCATACGCCTTCGATTAAGTTTAGTGAGAGGTTGTAGCATAGTATTAATAATGTAATCAGTAAGATAGGTTTGGAAGTAACTATATACTTAAGGCTGTCTTTAAGGCTTATTTTGACTTTTCTTTTACTTTGGGTATCAACGGCATTTAGATTAGATCTGCTATTAAGAAGCCCAATACCGATTATTTTGCCCAGCACAATTATGCATAGTGATAAAAATAAGCTGGCTATTGCTACTGAGAAAATTACTTTGTTTAACGTTGTTTGCCAGCTAAGACTGCTGGTAACAAAAACTTTAGCTAAACATCCGGCTAACATTAGGCCAATTTGGGACGCAAAACCAAAGAGCGGGTAAAATCTTTTAGATTCTTCAATAGAAGTTATGTGGTTGGCGGTCTGCCAAAAAGAGATGTTGAGCATAGTTGTTACTAGTAATTCAGAGAAGACGAAAAATAAGCAATAGTGCCAATTGCTAATGATCGTAAAAAAATACTTAAGAGCTGGAAATTTGGCGATAATAGTATCAGGAATGTTTAATGTTAACGCTTCGTGGTGAGGGTAAAGTACTAGGGCAAATAATAAGAAGTAGGAGATAAAGAACCAATTCATAATATGGAATAGTTTGGTTCTAGTGAAGATGTCTGACAGTTTAATGTATAAAAGGGTAAATAATACAGATATAGGTAACACCAGCCACATTTTTATGGCACTAATTGCTTCAGTGCCTAAATGGGAGATAACTAATGCATCTTTTGATACTCTTAAGGAATGGTGGATATAAAGTATCAAAAATATCATCATTGCCATACATAAGAATTTTGGTAGCTCTTGTTTATGTATGGGGGCAATTTTTTTTATTATTGATTTCATTAACACTATCTTTTATTTTTATCTTTATCAGTTTTTAGATCGTAGCGTACTACTATTAACACGTTAGCGAGGTTTTTAAAACAATAAAATTAATTTTTTCTTTTAGGGACTGCTGCAATCCGAGGTTTTAAAAAATATTTTTTAACAACTTCACGCCCGCAAGGGCCAAATTCTGATAGCAAGCTCAAGCAACGCGCTGTTTGCGTTGCGTAGGACTAGGACGTGCATGCGGCAAAACCAAGCCCAACGGGCGAAATTAATAATCAATCTATTGGATATCTGCTATCAATTACAAGTTGATGTTTTTTTAATAAACCATGAAATTCCTCCATAAATGTCCTTTTTTGATGATGCTGTTTTTGATTGCTAACATAATTACAAACAATATCTCTGTGACTAGAGCTGACTGAAAATGCACCATAACCAGGTTGCCAATAAAATTCTTGATATTTTATGCCTTTGGTTTTGATCCATTTAGATGAGCTGGTTTTTATTTCCTCAACCATTTTACCAATAGATAAATTTTTGGCCATGACACACAAGACATGAATATGATCTTCAGTGCCACCTAGGCGTAGCGATTGGCAATTATGATTTTGTAAAATTTTAGCTATATATAAATAAAGCTCATGTTTAATTTCATCATCAAGATATGGGATTCTATTTTTAGTCCCAAAGACAATATGAGTTAATAAGCTGGTTAATGATTGCGCCATATGATTATTTTATGGCTTTATGCCACAATAAAAAATACCGTGGTTTATACTATAACGATTTCGCCCGCTGGGCTTGGTTTTGCCGCATGCACGTCCTAGCCCTACGCAACGCAAACAACGCGTTGCTTGAGCTAGGCTATCAGAATTTTGCCCTGCGGGCGTGGAGTTGATAAAAAAATATTTTTTAAAACCTCGGATTGCAATAGCCCCTCTCAGTAGCCCGCAAGCGGTTGCTTGCGTAAGCTAATAGCGCAGGCGACCGCCTGCGGCTACCACTGATTTCAATTTTGGGTTCCGTATTTTACGAAGGAAAGTGGGGTTGTGTTTATGGTGCCGCACAGATTTTCAGTATTGGGCCTGTTGAAATCTGAAAATTTTTATAAAAACAACAAATGTAGCTTATTGTTTTTATTAGATTCCCGCTTTCGCGGGAATGACGAAATAGGCGGGTTTCAACAGCCCCGTATTTTAGAAGAGCCAACAAAAATAAAATCTATTTAATGATGTAAATATACATTAAATGAGGAGTCTTACCAGTTTAGTCTAAGGTCCGTTTTGTGGATCGCCGAGCTGGGGCGTCTGTTTTTTTTGTGTGGCAATATAAGTATAAATTACCGGCACCACAAAAAGCGTAAACATTGTGCCGACGAGCATTCCGCCGATAATTACCCAGCCGATTTGATGGCGGCTAACGGCACCAGCGCCGGTGGCAATTGCTAGCGGCACGGTTCCTAAAACCATAGCGGCAGTGGTCATGAGAATGGGGCGTAGTCTAATCGTGGCGGCGGCAATAATCGCTTCTTTAATGGTTTTGCCAGTTTCTTGGAGTTGATTGGCAAATTCCACCATTAAAATACCGTGTTTACTTATCAAGCCGACTAAAGTTACCAGCCCAATTTCTGAATAAATATTCATGGTGGTGCCAGTTAAAAACATGGCAAGCAATGCACCAAACATTGATAACGGAATGGTAAATAAAACTATCAATGGATCACGGAAACTTTCGAATTGGGCAGCAAGTACCAAGAAAATAAAAATGATGGCGAATAAGAACGTCCACGCCATTTGTCCACCAGTTTGGAAATACAATCTTGATTGCCCAGAATAATCAACGTTGATATCGCTTGGAGCAGTATTTTTTATGGTGGTGTCAAAAAAATCTAGCGCTTGTCCCAAAGTATATCCTGGCGCCATACCGGCAGTTATCTCCATTGAGCGGAGTTGCTGAAAATGATTGTAGCTGTTAGGTACTACGGTTTCAGTGGTGGTGACCAGATTTTTTAGTGAGATTAAGGCGCCACTTGTCGTGCGCAAATAAATGTTATCGATAGTATCTGGGCTATTACTAGCTTCAGGAAAAAGTTGTGGTATTACATCGTAACTGCGTCCTTCAATACTAAAGTGTCCAGTTGTTGGTTGCCCAAGAATTAAATTTATGGCACCGCCGATTTCTTTAACCGAGATGCCCAGGGTTCCGGCTTTTTCTCGGTTAATGTGAATTCCCAGCTGCGGACGGTCAAGTTTTGGTTCGATACGGATATTAGTTAACCGGGGATTACTATGCGCAACCGCAGCAATTTTTTGTGCTATGGTGTTTAAATTATTATAGTCCCCAAGGGTTTGTAGTTCGATTCTAATTGGAGCTCCATTTCCTGCTCCCGGTAGACTTGAAGGATTAATGGGGAAAGCTATAATTCCAGGGATACTCCAGAGCTTAGGCAGTAACTCCGCTACTATTTGGTCAACACTACGTTTACGCTCTGACCAAGGTTTTAATAGTACAATAGCAACTCCAGCATTAACTGCCTCATGGCCATCTACAATTAGGTAATTATCTAGTTCGGGGATCTTTTTTATAAATGGCTCAACCATTCTTGCATATTTGTCTGTGTAAGAAATATTGGCTGATGTCGGGGCCATAATTGGGGCGGCTATATATCCTGGATCTTCTTGTGGAGCCAGCTCACTTGGTATGAAGTAATAAAGAATTCCGGTAGCAAGTAAAATGGTTGGTACAAGGGAGAGGACTTTTTTACGATGGTTAAGTACTTTGTCTAACCATGTTTCGTAGTGGTTCATTACTTTATCGAAAAAATCATGAGTTTTTTTGGCAAAGCCAGTCTCGGTGGTTTCAGAAGACATGATTTTTGAACACATCATGGGCGAAAGAGTAAGCGCGATAAATCCAGAGATGATTACTGCTCCCGCCAGCGTGAAAGCAAATTCTTTAAATAATGAACCAATTAATCCAGTCAAAAAGCCAATCGGTGCATATACTGCCGCCAAAGTAAAAGTCATGGCAATAATTGCAAATTGAATCTCTCTTGCGCCTAAGAATGATGCCTCAAGTCTTGTTTTTCCTTGGCTAATATGTCGGTGGATATTTTCGGTAACGACGATTGCATCATCTACCACCATACCAATAGCTAGTACCATTGATAAAAAGGTAATAGTGTTTAATGAATAGCCAAGATAATACATGAAAATGCAGACCCCAATCAGAGATAAAGGAATAGTCACGACGGGGATTAACAAGGTGCGCCATGATCCCAAAAAGAGAAATACCACAAGAATTACACAGAGCGTGGCTTCGATTAAGGTTTTTTTAACTTCTTTTATCGACTCAAAAATAAATTTAGAGCTGTCCCACATTATTTCAGCATGGATTGCGTGCGGTAAGGTAGCAATTAATTTTGGAAAGATCTTTCTGACCTCATTAGTAATATCGATGGGGTTAGCTATCGATGATGGAGTAATGGCAATTACCGCTCCTGATTTGCCATTAATCCAAACTGAAAGATCTGAAGTTTCTGCCCCGAGCTCCGCTTTGCCGACATCGCTAATTTTTACCAACTGCCCATCATCTTGTCGGAGGACAATGTTATTAAATTGTTCAGCGGTAGCAGCTTCGCTGAAGGTTTTTACCGTTAGTCCTTGATAGGCAGTTTTTAATATGCCACCAGGAGCTTGTAAGTTTTGCGTGTTTAATGCGTCACTGATGTCGGTTGGGGTAATGTTGTGTGCGGCCATTGCTCGATGGTCTAACCAAATACGCATGGCATATGTTTGTCCCCAGACTTGGGCTGATCCAACTCCTGGAAGAGTTTGTAGTTGTGGTTGCACAGAGCGGCTTAAGTAATCAGTAATAGCTGTTAATTCAACTGAATCACTGAAAAAAGATATATATAGACTAGGATCAGCATTGGGGTCTTTTTTCGAGACTACGGGATCGTTTATTTCTGTTGGTAACAGATAACGAACCGAGCTTACCTTAGAGTTAATATCAGATACCGCGACATTAATGTCATAACCTAGTTTGAAAAAAACGGTAACCGTGCTTTTGCCGGTAATACTACTTGAGGTTATGTAATCAATGCCGTCGACTCCCCCGAGTGCATTTTCAATTTGGGTGGTGACAAAACCTTCCATTAATTCTGCGTCAGCGCCAGCATAGCTGGTTTCAATGCTGACGACGGAGGCATCTATTTTTGGGTATAATCTTACTTGTAATGTAAAATAGGAGCGTAAGCCAACTAATAAGATTATTAAGCTTAGTACAGTTGCAAACACTGGTTTACGAATAAAAATGTCAGTAAAAGACATGTGTTAACCTATCCTATTGATTAATTTTTGTGGTGCCAACTACAGCTTCGCTTTTCCCACTAGTAGGTGTTGTTAAGCTAGGTGTGGGCGCGACTGATTCAACTGGTTGAGTATCAAGCACTATAAGTTTTCCACTTTTTTCCGCGTTGATTGTTTCAGCATTTGGAGCTGCAGCAGCAACGGCTAATGTGTTGGTAGTTGTGGTGGTAACGGCCGCAGTATTAGTAGTGGTTGTTGTTGGTGTTGCTGGATTTTCAACGGTCGCCATTTTGGTGTTAGTTGTATCTACGTTAGTTGCTGCGTTTTGTTCGTCGGCTTTAGAGGCGGCTTTCGTGGTCTCGGTAGTTTTTGGGGCACCACTATTTTCGGTAACTTTTGCCGCATCACTATTTTCAGTGGTTTTTGCTGAAGATTTTTTCTGATCTTTAGTGGCTTTTTTTGCTTTGGTAGATTTAGCTTTGGTTGGTTTTTTGCTGGCAGCAGTAGTTTCTTCAGTTGTGACAGGCGCTGATTTTACTAGCCAAGAATTAATTTCCTTCAGATCATTGGTGTCTAATATGCCAGTCAACTCTTTTAGGGTTAATAGTTGCATAATATAAGCATATTCATCTTTGGCAAAAGTCTGTTGTGCCTGATAAAGTTGGGTTTGTGCATTTAATATATCGGCCATGGTGCGGGTGCCTACAGTATAGCTTGCTTGATTAGCTCGAAGAGAGCTCTCTGCTGATTTTATTGCTTGAATATCGGCTTTAATTTTACTGATATTTGATAAAACACCAAGGTAATTTTGTCGGGTTTGGCTAATTACTGAGCGATGTATTTTTTCTTGCGTCGATACTTTTGCTTGATATTGATAATCTGCTTGTCTTGCGGAAGCGAGCACTTTTCCGCCCTGAAATAATGGTACAGTTAATTGCATACCAGCTTGTGCAGTTTTAGAGCGGTTGAAGGAACTATCTCCATTTGGGTTGTTAGCAAATTGGTATTGATAGTTAGCTGTCGCATCTAGTTTCGGCAGATGTCCGGCGTTTTGCACTTTAACGTTTTCCCGTGCATTTATTGTATCGTAACGAGCGGCGGTGAGGCTGAAGTTTTGTTTTTCAGCAGCTTTAACCCATTGTTCAATGTCGTTTGGTTCAGGTGATAGTAAGGGAAAATCTTTTTTGACTTGGGCTAGGTCACTATATTTAGCTCCGGTTATTTCGTTTAACTCTTCAATTTTATTGCTAAGATCGTTAGCATTACCAATTTCTTGGGATATCGCGATGTCGTAGTTTTTGCGGGCATCTTCAAGATCGGTAACCGGTACTAAACCAACATCAAATTTATGTTTTGTTTGAATAAATAATCTTTCTACTGAGGCTTTGTTTGCTACTGAGTAGGACAATACATCTTTTGCTTGTAGTACATTAAAATATGCTTGCGCGATACGCTTCAATAAATCTTCTTCTGCTGCCATAAAATCGGCTTTGGCTTTTTTGGCAGCCGCTTGTGCTCCCCAAACATTAGCCCAGCTGCCGAAATTAAATATGGGCTGCGTTAATTGGAGGGAATAGCCTGAAGTGTTGTTATAATTATGGCTGGTGCCGGGTGTGCTAATAGGTGTGCCGTTTATTGTGTGAACACGATTGGTTTCACTTTCGCTACGAGTTCGAGCAATGTTGACTTGGCCGCCGAGGGTCGGCAAAAGATCTGCTCTGCTAATTGCTAGAGCTTCTCTATTGGCTAGCCACGTTGCTTTTGCTCCTTTAAAGGTTGGGTCATTAGCAAATGCTTTTTCATAAACATCCATGAGATCGGCTGCATAGACATTGGTAGCAGTAAGCCCCAGAGCTAGCGCAAGCAGAATAATTTTATGTATCTTCATATGGTTGCTCCTTTCAGAACCCGTAAGATTAATACTTTTAGCGATTATAAGCAAATCGTCAGCCTCAATTTTTTCATAAATATGTTTTTTTTCAATAAGATAAAGATTTTAGCTGTGTTTTTTATGCCAACTGAATATGGCGTAAAAGGGAATAGTTAGGAAAATAAATGCAGTCAGATAAAATATAACTGTTTTACTTGAGGACATGATGGCATAAAACGAATAGGCAGCGGCGATGATGGCAATGCATATGTGAAATATGGTGCTACGGGTTAAGGGCTTTTTAGGAAGGACGGTAATTTCAGCTACGGCGGTATAGAAGTAAGCAAGCACTTCAGCGGTGGTTGCCGACAAGATTAAAATCTCGAATTGTTCAATTAAATTTAAATAGGTGCTGGCTAGAACAAGTATGGTTATACAAACTGATGTTGTTACTAAGCCAAAAACTGGGATGCCAGAGCGACTACATTTTGCGAATATTTTAGGAAAAATCCCATCTTCTGCGGCCGCCATCGGAATTTGCGCCGCAACTAAAATCCAGCCATTTAAGCCGCCAAGGCAAGCAACTATAGCACTAAAAGCGACAAACATTTTCCCCCAGGGTCCCAAAATAACTTCAGCTGCCGCTGCAAAGGGGGAAGTCGAATGAGCTAGCACTTCATTTGGTAACATTCCCAAGATGGCGGTGTAGCTTAAAATATAGACAATTGCGGCAGTGGCGGTTCCAATCAATGTCGCAAGTGGAATATTTCTTTTGGGGTTGTCTACTGAATCAGTAGGAACGGCGGCAGATTCTACCCCGACAAATAGCCATAGTGTTAAAATTACGGCGGAGGAAAACGCCGAAAAATTCGATTGGGTAGTGACATTAAAATATGCGGTTATATATTCGGGATGAAAATACCACCAGCCAATAATGCCGACGATCAGAAGCGGCGCAAATCTGAGAGCAGTCGTAACAATTTGCATAAAGCCTGCCGAACGCACGCCTAAGATGTTAACGACGGTTGGCAGCCATATAAAAGCAATAGTTGCGATGGTTTTAGCGAGAGGACTATCAACAACGGGGAAAAATACATTTAAATAACCAATGCCAGCTACGACAATGGCTGCGTTTCCAACCCATACTCCAACCCAATAATAATAAGCGGTTTGTAGCCCCATGTATTCACCAAAACTTTTATGAGCATAAATGTACGGCCCGCCAGTTTTAGGAATTAATATGCTCATCTTGGCAAATACTAAAGCAATGCTAAGTGCGCCGATAACGGTAAGTAACAAAGAAAGAAGACCAATGCTGCCAATTCTTGCCAAATCTGCTGGTAGTAAGAAAGCTCCAGAGCCCACCATGTTGCCAGTTACTAGTGCTATTAACATGCATAAACCAAGCTTTCCTTTTTTATCGTTTGTGTTGTTCATGTTGAGTATATTATACGGTATTGCCGTGGTTTTAAATATTTAATTATACTCTCTTGTAAATGAAACATGGTTTTTCTTTCATAGAATTAATGATAGTGCTGACGATGATCGGTATTCTTAGTTTAATCTCTTATCCAATGTATGGTGAACACTTGATTCGAACCCGCAGAGTTTGTGCAGTACTTGCTCTTTTAGAAGCGGCGGGGGAAATGGAAAAATATCACCTGACCCATGATACCTATAAAAATGCGCACAAAGAGGATTTAGCTTTTAGTGATTCTCGCTGCGACAATTATTACCGATTTAGTGTAAGTTCAGAAAGCGACTCATATATACTAAGTGCTGTCCCGCATGGAAAACAGGAGAAGGATGTTGTTTGTGGAACTCTAACTTTTGATCAGCTTGGGAAAAGAAATGCAAGTGGTGGTGGCGACAGTAAGTGCTGGTTGTGAAAACGCTAGCTAACTATTTTTTTAAACACCTTTTCCAAATAACAAACTTGCTATTTTATTACATTAAGAAGAAGGAGATTTTTTTTTCTCTTCTCGTAACATAGCTATTATTAGCATAGCTGCGCCGATACAGATCGCGCTATCAGCAATATTGAAAACAGGATAGTGCCAGTGTCGGAAGTAGAAATCGATGAAGTCGATTACCTTATGATAGACCGCACGGTCGTATAAGTTTCCAAGGGTGCCACCTAAAACGAGAGCATTAGCTGTTTTTAGCCATAAATATTTAACGGGTATTTTTAGTTGCCAGATAATTAAAAAGATACTTACACCGACAGCAACCGAGCCAAACAGCCATTCTTGCCAGCCACCAGCTTGATCTAGGAAACTAAAGGCAGCGCCAAGGTTGAATTTAAATAGTAGATTGAGTATGGGTAAAATAGGTACAGGTTCTTCTAGCACCAAATAATTCAATACCAGATATTTAGTAACGCGATCTAGGGTAAAAACCAAGATAACGAGCAAAACCCATAAATGTTTTTTAACGAAAGTCATGTTTGCTTACTATTGTTAATTTCTCATCCTAAGTAATAAGTTGTGGGTTGACAATAAGCCGGATTCTGTCGTGGACAATCATTTCTCTAGGACGGATGTTGCCATACGTCTCAAGCGACCTACCCGAATCTTTATGTGGGCCACATATGCAATTTCTTGCTAAGATTCCTATTTGGCCTTGCTCCAAGAGGGGTTTGCCGTGCCATTATTGTTACCAATAATGCGGTGTGCTCTTACCACACCTTTTCACCCTTACCTAACCACAATTATTATTGAGTGGCCAGGCGGTATATTTTCTGTGGTACTTTCCGTAGGCTTGCGCCTCCCAGATGTTATCTGGCTCTTTGCCCGCTGGAGTCCGGACTTTCCTCCTAGGCAAATATGAAGACCTAGGCGATTGTCTCGTCAACCCATTTTAAGGATAGCACAAAAAATATCATTCAACTAGGTTATAGATGGGCTCTGAAAGAACATAAAGAACTCTGGGGCTATTTTACGGGATGTTTACCGCAGGATATTTTATAGAGTACATTTTTGTTAGCACCAGTTATTTTGGCGGTTAAGATAACCGCTTGTTTATGCGACATATTTTCTGATAATAAATTTAGAGTGCGGAGTGTTTCGGGGGTAATTTCTGCATCTTTTTCTTTGGTTATGCCTTTAACTAAAATTACAAATTCCCCTTTTTGTCGCTCCGGTTTCTCAATTAACCAGTTTTGTAGGCCAGGAAGGGTGTCGCTATGAATCGTTTCAAATGTTTTAGTTAGTTCTTTGGCAAGAACTACCAAGCGATCATCGCCAAAAGCAACTTGCATGTTGCCGATGGTTGCAAGCAAGCGGTGTGGCGATTCATAAAAAATTATGGTACGAGTTTCGCCTGCTAAAGTTTGTAGATGTTCCAATTGCTGTTTTGATTTTGCTGGTAAAAATCCTTCGAATATAAATTTGTCGGTTGGTAATCCGGCGGCGCTTAGTGCAGCGATAGCGGCAGAAGCGCCAGGAATAGGAATGGTATCTAGACCATTTTCGCGAATGGTTTTAACCAAGTGGTATCCTGGATCGCTGATTAATGGTGTGCCAGCATCAGTGATTAATGCAACGCTCTTTCCTTGCTGTAATTGATTTAAAATGAACTGACACCGTTTTGTTTCGTTGTAATTATGGAGAGAAATGGTGGGAGTGATAATGCCATAATGCTCCAGCAGTTTTTTGCTGTGTCGCGTATCTTCAGCAGCGATAAGATCTACGTTTTTTAAGGTTTCAAGCGCACGCAGAGTTATATCGCCCAAATTACCTATAGGAGTTGCGACAATAAATAAAGTTCCTGAAGTTTTCATGGTTAATTCAATAATGGTTCGTCAATATCTATCAGTCGAAAGTATTCTTGATTGGCCTGTGAATTCAAGCGATAATCTTCAGGATACTGTTCGAGCATCGGCAATAAAACTGTTTGCCCGATAACTGCGCGGAAGCTTTTATCTGCTGGTTTCAGCCCCCAAATGGTTTGGTAAGTATAAGCAATGAGTTCATGCGTTTCAGAATTAGGGTTAGGATAGGTCCCTATATACATTACGATGTGGCCGCCAATATAAACTAGGGTTGTAAATTTTTTCCCTTTTTCTTGGAGTTGTTTTATCCGCTCTTTCATGCTGAGTGAGCTAAGATCGATCATTGCTCTTGATTTTGCTTGGGCCGAAGAGTTTCTTGGTAGCCAAATTCCGAAGGGGGTGTAGAGATTTTGGAATTCGGCAGAGCAATCATTATAAAAATACATATTACCCCACCCATATGGTCTACCCAGGAGAGTTGACATAACTTTCACAAAATTGTGCGGGGTGGCACGAAGCGGCATCAGCGCGGCATCTTTTTTACTAATGTTAGCAAAAGTAACTCTGGCATTATGATTTTTGTCGGCAAAAGGTATCAATACCGAGATGGTATGTTTGTTAATCTTTTTTCCTGGAAATACAGTGCCGACATAGGTGTTAAATCGATATTGTTTATTAATATCAAAGACACTGAGGTTGGTTTTGGTAATGGCTACCATTTTTTGTTTAGCATATTTTTGCCAGGTGGCCACAAAATTTTTACTAACTTTTGCCACGCCATCACTTTCTACCCAGGCAATGAAAGAAGAGGTTGCTACTAAATACCACTGGTTGTCGCGAGTTTTGCCTACAATATATACCGGCGTTCCTACCCAGACTGCAGATTCTTGTAAATCATCAAAAGGGTATCCTTGTCCTGGACGAGTGAAATTATAAAAATATGGTTCATTGGTTGGCAGGCTTCGTGCGAATAGGTTTTTTACTGCAATACCGCGATTGCTCGCTCTATATTTAAATTTGGTGGGCGATTTGGCTGTTTGGCTTGGCGTGAGGGGTGCGAAATTAAACTGCTTTGGATTTATATTAAAAATAATTTTTTCTATCCATTTGTCGTCATAGGGACGAAAATTTTCAGCATAACCGGCTTTTTCGGGGTTTTTTGCCGCATTGCCATATTTTTTAATTAGTTTTTGTTCGTTAACGGATTCACCTAGGCCACCTTTAAAAGTTTTTTCTAGGTATTTACGGCTCCAAGGGGATAAGGCTTTAGCGTCACTGGCGTAGTAGTGTTTATAGTATTCTTTGAGCTGTTTTTTTTGTTTAGTACGCTCTATTAGTGGTTTGTTGTAGTCGGGGTCTTGCGGATTTATCCAATAGTTTATGTCTTGGTTGTATTTATCTAGTGGGAAGGTGGTAATTGGCACCTCTGCTGCTTCGACAGGAATCAACTTAAAAATAAGGGCAATAAAAAGGAGGATGGTAACTGATTTTTTTAACATAAAAAACTTCTCTTAATTAAGCGTTAAATATTTTTTGTAGCACATGAACGACCTAAACCCGTTCTGACTTGGCACATAAATTTTTTGCCTGGATCAGTCTTATGAGTAAAGTATTTTTTGTCTTTTTCTTGCCAAAGAGCAGTATTTCGAAATTCGCCATATTCGTAGTGGCCAATTAGATAAGTTATACTTGGATATTTTTCCTTGAGATATTTTACTAGACAAATATTAGCTTTTACTTGGGCATCAGTTAGATCTTCTTGGCCATTAACGCCGCCAACATTTTCAATGCCAATGGCGATATTATTTAGCCCGAGGGTGTGTCTGGCCATCCAATCGATCGGCATTAATTGATAAATTTTTCCATCGCGATCAACGATAAAAGGCACTGATACATTTAAATTGCCAGCTTTTTTTAGTTCTGGACGATAGCCAAGTGTTGGACGGTTAAAAGCCCTATAAGCTCCTTGGAGATCTTTCATTGCTGTCCAATGTAATACGATCATTTGTGGTTTAATCGTAATCGATTCAGCTTTAATTCCATAGTGTTCAAGGCGATATTCCTTGGTTAATTTTTCTCGTTCTTTGTCAAAAATTATTGGTTTTTGAATGATTGCAATATTTTTGGTGGAGCATGACTTGGGGGTACAGCCAGTGATGAAACCTAGGGTTAGGATTGCTATTATTAGTGAAATTTTATAGTATTTTTTATTGTGCATCGAAGACCTCGCTGTTTGGTGGTGGTGTGAAAGTAAAGTTTTTTGGTGAAATTTCAGCATTTTGTTCAATATTACTAAAACTAATTAGGCTGGTCTGATCGAGGTTATCAAAAATATACATGGCGTTTAATTTGTTATCAATAAAGCCAATTTTAATCCACTGATAACCGCTTGCTTGGCCTTTTGTTTTTTTAGGGGTTAACTTAAACCATAATTTTTCATCTGATTTTTTTAACTTTATTATTTGGAACGATTGTTTTAAAGATTCTACCGGACTGCTGAGGAGCATCGCTGGATTTCCTGGCTGATTAACGTTGACTTTGCGATTTGTTATTTGTGATAAATCTGGGTCGTATGAGATCATCTTATTATTGTTGATAATAATTAGCTGATCATGAGGTTTGGTTATTTCCCAGCGGAATTTTCCGGGACGAGCCACCGCCATTTTGCCGGTAGTTTTTGTTCCGATGCGTGCTCCCGATTGATTGACGAGTGACTGGATAAAGGTTGCTTGCATGGTTCGGATGTTATCCATTAAAACTGCTAATTCATCGGTAGCGGTAGTGTCCGCAAAAACGGTTTGGAATATAATTAAGAGCAAAGGGAAAAAAATAATTAAGGGGGTTCGTTGTTTTTTCATAGACACTCTTCGTTAAATAGATTTATTGTATTGGTGATGGCGCCAACACCTCACGGTTACCATTGGTTTCCATTGGGCCAACGATGCCAGCGGCTTCCATTGCTTCGACAATTCTTGCGGCGCGGTTATAACCAATTTTTAGGCGGCGTTGCACATTGGAAACCGAAGCGCGTCGAGATTCGACGACAATTTTTACTGCTTGGTCATAAAGTGGATCTTGTTCAGCATCACTTGCTCCGGTGGAGAATTCCAAGCTATTTTCGTTATCGATGCCAACTATCGGTCCTACACTACCATCGAGGATCTCTTCTAGATATTCTGGCTGGCCGTGACTTCTTAAGTCTTTAACTACGCGATGCACCTCTTCATCCATGACAAATGCTCCGTGAATTCTTACTGGTATTCCAGAGCCGGGAGGTAGATAAAGCATGTCGCCAAAACCAAGCAGTTGTTCGGCGCCAGCCTGATCTAAAATTGTTCGGGAGTCGATTTTTGATGACACTTGAAAGGCGATACGAGTCGGGATGTTTGCTTTAATTAAACCGGTGACCACATCAACTGAAGGCCGTTGCGTTGCTAAAATTAAATGAATACCAGCAGCTCTTGCTTTTTGCGCAATACGTGCGATCAATTCTTCTACCTTTTTACCAACGACCATCATCATGTCGGCGTATTCGTCAGCGAGTACTACGATATATGGTAGCTCTTGTAACTCTTCTGATTTATCTCCATCATGGTCATGCCATAACGGGTCAAGTAGTGGAGCGCCCTTATTTTTCGCTTCTCGAATCTTATTGTTATATCCGGATATATTTCGTACTCCTAAAGTCATCATTAATTTATAACGTCGTTCCATCTCGGCGACGCACCAACGAAAGGCATTGATCGCTTCTTTCATGTCGGTTACTACGGGGGCGAGTAAATGTGGAATATCGGCATAGACGGAGAGCTCAAGCATTTTGGGGTCAATCAAGATTAGTTTGACCTCTGTTGGTGTATATTTATATAGTAAACTCAAGAGCAGAGCATTCAGGCACACCGATTTACCAGAGCCGGTGGTTCCCGCAACCAAGAGGTGTGGCATTTTAGCAAGATCAACAATTACTGGATAACCCGCGATGTCTTTGCCTAAAGCTAATGCTAGTGGTGAATGCGTATGTTCATATTGTTGTGATGATAAAATTTCTCGTAGTCTTACTACTTCACGATTAATGTTTGGTAACTCAAGTCCAATTACTGACTTGCCAGGGATGATTTCTACAATCCGGACACTGATGACCGACAATGAACGGGCCAAATCTTTTGCTAGACTGGTAATCCGGCTTACTTTTGTGCCAGCAGCAAGTTGTAATTCGAGCCTGGTTACTACCGGCCCGGGATGTACTGCCACGACTTGTGCTTCAATTCCAAAGTCATGTAGCCGTAACTCAACGTTACGCGACATCGCTTCGAGTTCTTGGGGGGTATAATTAATGTTTTCCGTTTTTTCCGGCTTGTCTAGAAGCGCTAGTGCTGGTAAAGACCAAGCTAAGTCATGTGATAAAAGATCAGTTTGGCGTTCCCGTTCAGCGCGGAGACTGGTTTTAATTGGGGGTGGTTGCGAGATAATGGGCGCTTTAGTGGGGCTTATTTTAACGTGGTTATCTTCGTCTTCTTCATTGTCAAAGGGAGGTTCAGGCTCAGTTAAGGTGATTTTAGGTTCATACTTTCGTTTTGGTTTGGGATTGGTTTTTTCAGCATTAGTTATTTGTAAGATTTGATCGCCAATGAAATCTATTGTTGCAAAAACACTACGGCCAAGGATTTCAATTACCCAGACCCAAGATATACCACTAAAAAGCGTAAAACCAGTAACGAGTAATACTAATAAAATTAGATTAGCTCCAGCAGCATTAAAAATATTTACCATACCGGTTTGGAATAGATTTCCTAATACACCGCCAGCGCCAAATGGTAAGCTTCCGCCGTTAAAATGCAGGTCAGCAAAACTACTGCTTGATAGTAACATCAGGAAAAAGCCAAAAATGCGTAAGATAAAGAAAGTGCGACTAGTCACATCTTTTTGCTCATGGATAAATGGTAGCCATGCGGCATAGGTCAACATCAGTGGAAAGATGTAAGCGATATAACCAAAAACACATAGTAAGATGTCAGCCAGCCAAGCGCCCACATAACCGCCAATATTGGCGATGGCGACCGTAGTGCCAGTTCGTGACCAGCCCGGATCGGTGGTGTGATATGAAATTATGGACAGCAGCAAAAAAATAGAGATGCCAATAGTTAAAACTAAAATTCCTTCGCGAATTAGTCTTTCTAATTTATTTTTATTTTGTACTTCTTTCTTTTTGTAATTAGCTTGAAACAAGTTACTCACCTTTTTTGTGGCTTAAGCTGTTCAATTTATGGTAATAGTAGCAAAATATTTCAAATGAAACTATATAATCCTAATGTTAATGCCTTAAGGTGAGTGCTTGCTATGCTGCTAAGCTTGTATCATTTGTTGTGGTAATGCCTATTCCTATTTAAAAAACTAAATACGGTTATTCCGGCTGCAACAAACATGATTCCTCCTGCGGTAAATTTATAAATACAGGGGCCCCAGCATCGCCATCCTTTGTTATAGCAGCCGTCCGATGCGTCTGATATTGCCTCGTTCAACTTACTAACGCCCTCACTCACAAGATGTATAATCTCAGCAAGCGCTGTAATTGTTTGTCCCCCATTCACCTCTGCGATTTCACTATTGGTTAATACAGTCATTCTTTTCTCCTGCTTATATTGAATTATTGGTTATTGTTATATTTTTTTATCTTCGATTTCTCGAGTTTTTGCATTGTTCATCTTCCTATTAAAAAGCTTAAATATGGGGTATTCCAGTTGCAACAAACATGATTTCTCCTGCGATAAATTTACAAATACATAAGAACCGGTATTGCCATTCTTTGTTAGAGCAGCAGTCTGATACGTCTGATATTGCCTCTTTCAACTTACTAACGCCTTCACCCACAGGATGTATAATGTTAGCAAGCGTTGTAATTGTTTGTCCCCCATTCACCTCTGCGATTTCACTATTGGTTAATACAGTCATTCTTTTCTCCTGCTTATATTGAATTATTGGTTATTGTTGTATTTTTTTATCTTCGATTTCTCGAGTTTTTGCATTGTTCATCGTTTTTAGATCTTCTTACACGTTGTTTTTATTCATATTATAACCCCCCTATTTTTAGATTGCTGTAATTAAGTTAGATTAATCTAACTTTAAGGACAAAAAAAGCCTTATCTTATCTGTTCTTGCTCCAAATATTATTTATGTTCTTGATTATATTTCAGTTTTTTGTCGGTTTTTATATACGTTGCAAACAGTTGTAATATTTTGGGTTTTTCCGTAGTAAAGCCATCTTCAAAGAATTTAAAAAATTTAGTTAATCTCTCAAATGTTTTCTTACTTATAGTATGCTCTATACAACAAGCCTCTTTTTCAGCTTCTGCGGGATCTAACATTAAAAATTCCGTCAAAAAGCGAAAAAGAATATCATGCTTACTTTTTACATCTGATGCTGCTTTTTTTCCCTCTTCTGTCAATTTCACATACCCATATTTCTCATGAACAACTAATTTCTGCTCACTCAAATATTTTATTGCAGAATTAACGCTAGAGCTTTTTACCTTGAGTTTGTCTGCAATCTTTCCGATCCTTGCAAAGCCATGCTCATGCATTAATGCAAGAATGGTTTCAAGGTAATCTTCCATTGTTGAGCTTAATTTATTTTTATGGCCAATCATTGTATCTGCTATTTAGACTAATCTTAAAATTTTAGGTGAATCTAACAAATCAACTTGTGGTTGTCAAGCTACCAATGAGTAACGCCCAGGGCTACCTCATTAAAATTTAGTTAACATACGCCTCAACTAAATAGGCGCCCTCTCGCCGTAATTGTTTGCGGGACGCTTCAAGTACATCCATGTAACGCTCGTGCTGCGCTGTCCCTGCT
>JAJXWM010000039.1 GCA_021781615.1 Pseudomonadota bacterium | reverse complement strand
AGGAGCACCAAATGGCTAATAAGTATCGAAACAAAGAACAGCAGCTGGCTATATGCGCTGCTTGGAAAGAAAGTAGACTGACTCAAACAGAATTTTGTCGGCAGAATAATATTCGATTTTATGCACTTTTAGTTCGGAAACTAGCCAAGATCTTATTGTGCCTTTTTTATTCCGGAGTTAAAGGAAATTTCTTTGCCTCGAAATGGTAAAGTTACATTCGTGGTTATTTTTTGTAATCCTACCAGGGCCTAGAGCAACCCCGCATCTTGATCTTGCTTGCGGGGCTTTCTGCTAAATCAATAATTTTTACTTCTCAGCTGTATCAGTCGACCGTAAAGCGTCACCCAACGCCTGCTCCGCCTGCTGCGCTACCATTGCCGCTTCTGCCTGCAACATTTCTTCAGTTTTTACTTCGGCCTGACGCTTCTTATGGCGCTCAGCATGGTGAGCGAAGCCCGTACCAGCTGAAATCAGTCTTCCAACCAAAACGTTTTCTTTCAAGCCACGTAAATGATCCCGCTTGCCGGTAACCGAGGCCTCAGTAAGCACCCTGGTGGTTTCTTGGAAAGAAGCAGCTGAAAAGAAAGACTCAGTAGCTAAAGAAGCCTTCGTTATACCCAACAACAGCAGGTCAAATCGCGCCAGCATCTTATTTTGCTCAGCAAGCTTTCTATTTTCTTCTAGTACTGCAGTTTTATCTAACTGCTCTCCTTTCAAGAACTTGGAATCGCCTGGTTCAGTAATAACAACCTTACGCAGCATTTGACGTAAAATAACCTCAATGTGCTTGTCGTTAATTTTTACCCCTTGTAAACGATAAACTTCTTGAACCTCATTGACGATATAACTAGACAAAACATTGACTCCAAGTAACCGCAAAACATCTTGCGGATCAGCCGGACCATCAGATATTACTTCTCCTTTCTCTACATATTCACCTTCGAATACACTAACATGGCACCACTTGTTTATTAACTCTTCATGGACCTTACCATCTGTAGAGGTGATTACCAGCCGTCTCTTACCCTTAGTTTCTTTACCAAAGCCTATCACCCCAGAAATCTCAGCAAGTAATGCTGGGTCTTTTGGTTTGCGCGCCTCAAATAGGTCGGCAACCCGAGGTAGACCTCCAGTAATATCACGAGTTTTTGAAATTTCTTGTGGAATACGAGCAACGATATCTCCAGCATCTATTGTTGCACCATCCACTATATGTAAAATTGCACCTATTGGTAAGAAATAGTGTGCTGGCATATTGGTCCCACTTAAACATAAGTCCTTACCATGCTGATCTACCAACTTAATCATTGGTCTTAATTCTTTGCCAGAACTGCTACGTTGTGTAGTGCCAGTAACCGCGATCGTACTTAAACCAGTAACTTCATCAGTTTGACGACGCATACTTACACCATCGATTAGATCGACAAATCTAACCATACCAGCAACTTCGGTAACAATTGGATGCGTATGTGGATCCCACTGAGCTATAATCTGGCCAGCCTTACAAACTTCACCATCAGCTACTGACAAAGTTGATCCATATGGAACTTTATAGCGCTCACGCTCACGACCACTGTTATCGATAACCGCAATCTCTCCGGAACGAGAAACGGCAATCAAGTTACCACTTGGCTGCTTAACTGTTTTCATATTATGCAGTTTGACTACACCGCCAGACTTTATCTGTACACTATTAGTAGCCGTAGTACGTGACGCAGCACCTCCGATATGGAAGGTACGCATGGTTAGCTGTGTTCCTGGCTCACCAATTGACTGTGCCGCCATAATCCCGATCGCTTCCCCGATATTTACCAGGTGACCACGCGCTAAATCACGGCCATAACACATTGCACATACTCCATACAACGTATCACAAGTAATAGGTGAGCGAACTTTAACCTGATCAACACCATGTGCTTCAATAATTTCAACGCCCTTTTCATCTAGCAAAGTATTTATTGCAATTAATACGTTACCTGTCGCCGGATCGACTACATCTTCAGCAGTAACTCGACCTAGCACTCGCTCATGCAATGATTCAACTACATCTCCACCTTCAATTAACGGCTTCATAACAACGTGGCGACTAGTGCCACAATCAAACTCTCTTACAACCAAATCTTGCGCCACATCAACTAAACGGCGGGTTAAATAACCAGAGTTTGCGGTTTTTAAAGCAGTATCAGCCAAACCTTTACGAGCACCGTGAGTAGAAATAAAGTATTGCAATACACTTAATCCTTCGCGGAAATTAGCGGTAATTGGCGTTTCCATAATTGTACCGTCTGGCTTAGACATAAGACCTCTCATTCCGGCCAACTGCCTAATCTGCGCCGCAGAACCTCTAGCTCCTGAATCAGCCATCATAAAGATAGAATTAAACGAAGCTTGAACAACCTTATTCCCATTTTTACCAAGCACAGCCTCGGTCGATAAGTTTTCCATCATTGCTTTAGCAACCTTGTCATTGGCACGGGACCAAATATCGATAACCTTGTTGTAACGCTCCCCTTGAGTAACTAAACCAGAAGCGTATTGCTTTTCAATTTCTAATACTTCAGTTTCAGCCTTGTCGATAATGCCGGTTTTCTCTTCTGGAACAACCAAGTCATCGAGACCGATTGAAATCGAGGAAATAGTGGCATATTTATAACCAGCGTACATCAATTGATCAGCAAAAATTACGGTAGCCTTTGTGCCCAAAGTACGATAACAATTATTAAGTAAACTCGAGACTGCTTTTTTAGTAAGCGGACGGTCAATTAATTTAAACGGCAACCCTTCAGGAACAATATCCCAAAGTAGCGCCCTACCAACAGTAGTTTCAACTAGCTTTCTCTCTTCGGAACGCTCTCCGGCTTCATTAAAAGAAATCTCTGTAATACGCACCTTAATCTTAGCTTGTAAAGATACATTATCTGTATCATAAGCACGCTTAACTTCGCTAACATCGGCAAATATCCCATCTTCACCGAGAACGTTTATTCTTTCGCGAGTCATGTAATATAAACCAAGAACAACGTCTTGAGTTGGCACAATGATTGGATCACCATTAGCCGGGGAAAGAATGTTGTTAGTTGACATCATCAGAGTTCTAGCCTCGATTTGCGCCTCAACTGTAAGCGGCACGTGGACAGCCATTTGGTCTCCGTCAAAGTCGGCGTTATAGGCAGTACAAACCAAGGGGTGCAACTGAATAGCTTTACCTTCAATTAATACCGGCTCAAATGCTTGGATACCCAACCGATGCAAAGTTGGCGCACGGTTTAAGAGTACTGGATGCTCACGAATTACTTCTTCTAAAATATCCCAAACCTCTGACACCTCATTTTCCACCATTTTCTTTGCTGCTTTGATGGTGGCAGCCAATCCTCTAAATTGTAATTTGCTATAAATAAACGGCTTAAATAACTCTAAGGCCATCTTCTTCGGTAAACCACACTGATGTAATTTCAAGGTTGGACCAACAACAATTACTGAACGTCCAGAATAATCCACTCGCTTACCTAAAAGGTTTTGGCGGAATCGACCTTGCTTACCTTTAATCATGTCAGCTAAAGATTTCAAAGGACGCTTGTTAGCGCCAGTAATAGCACGACCACGACGACCGTTATCTAACAGAGCATCAACTGCTTCTTGTAACATCCGTTTTTCATTACGAACAATAATATCCGGAGCACTTAAGTCTAATAATCTCTTCAACCGATTGTTACGATTAATAACTCGGCGATACAAATCATTTAAATCTGAAGTAGCAAACCTACCACCATCAAGCGGCACCAATGGACGTAAGTCTGGTGGCAATACTGGCAATACTGTTAAAATCATCCACTCCGGCTTATTATTTGACTCCTGAAATGCTTCGAGCACTCGTAAGCGTTTACTAATTTTTTTAAACTTGGTATCGGAACTGGTTTTAGCTAATTCAACCCGCAGCTCTTCAGCCTGCGTCTTGAGATCAATTTCTTGCATCAACTTCTGGATTGCCTCAGCACCCATCATCGCTTCAAAATCGGTACCATATTTTTCTATAGAATCTTGATATTCTTCGTCAGAAAGAAGCTGCCCTTTTTCTAAGGGAGTCAGTCCTGGATTAACAACAATGTATGATTCAAAATAAAGGATCCTCTCGATATCACGTAAACTAATATCTAATAATATACCAATTCGCGAGGGCAATGATTTTAAATACCAAATGTGGGCTACTGGACAAGCAAGCTCAATATGCCCCATCCGCTCGCGACGTACTCGAGAAATTGTAACTTCAACTCCGCATTTTTCGCAAACAACTCCGCGGTGTTTAAGGCGCTTGTATTTGCCACATAAACATTCGTAATCTTTGATCGGGCCAAAAATCTTAGCGCAAAATAATCCATCTCGTTCTGGCTTGAAGGTCCGATAATTGATGGTCTCTGGCTTTTTTACCTCTCCATAAGACCATGACCGTATGGTATCTGGCGAAGCAAGACCAATCCGAATAGAATCGAACTCTTCCGGCTGCCCTTTTTTTATCAAATTAAGGATGTTTTTCATGTTATTCGCTCTCTAATTCTACATCAATACCTAACGACCTAATTTCTTTTATCAACACATTAAACGACTCTGGCATACCAGCATCCATACTATGATCACCATCAACAATCCGCTTATAAACCTTGGTTCGACCAAGAACATCGTCCGACTTAACTGTTAACATCTCCTGGAGAGTATAAGCCGCGCCATAAGCTTCAAGCGCCCATACTTCCATTTCACCAAAACGTTGGCCACCAAATTGAGCTTTTCCTCCAAGCGGTTGCTGGGTAACTAAGCTATATGAACCAGTTGACCGCGCATGCATCTTATCATCAACCAAGTGGTTCAACTTCAACATATACATATAGCCAACGGTAACTGGTCGATCGAATTTTTTGCCAGCACGCCCATCAAATAACCACGCCTGACCGCTTTCTGGTAATTCTGCAAGACGTAGCATTTCACGCACTTCTTTCTCAGTAGCACCATCAAATACTGGAGTAGCAATTGGCACACCACCCGTTAAATTTTTAGCCATTATTTCAATTTCACTATCGGTCAATTGCTCAAGATCAACTTTTTGTCCTTGACCAAGATCGTAAATTTTCTGTAAAAATTTACGTAACTCCGTAATGCTCCGCCCCTCATCTAACATCTTACCAATTTTGGCGCCCAAGCTTTTCGCCGCCCAACCAAGATGGGTTTCTAAAACCTGTCCGACGTTCATACGAGAAGGGACTCCAAGCGGATTTAATACGATATCAACTGGCGTACCATCTTCTAGATGCGGCATATCTTCGATTGGAGCAATGATAGAAATAACCCCTTTGTTACCATGTCTGCCCGCCATTTTGTCACCAACTTGCATGCGACGTTTAACTGCCAAACAAACTTTAACTACTTTTAGTACTCCGGGAGCTAAATCATCACCTTGAGCTAGTTTTTTACGTTCAGCCTCTAATTTTTTATCATACTCTTTTAGCACTTGTTTTAGCTGCTTAGCTGCTTGCTCAATATTCTGATTAACCTTCTTATCGCTGACGCTAATTTCTAACCAACGATCACGCGAAATTTTCCCTAAATCTTCAGCAGTAATCGGCGCTCCCTTCTTCAATCCTTTGATACCACTGCTTATTTTTTGGCCAATTAAACCGCTTTTGATCGACTTATAAATTACATCCTCTTTTATTCGCACTTCGTCAGTCAAATCTTTCTTGATTTTTGCAAGCACGGCTTTTTCTATACTCTTAGCACGCTCATCTTTCTCCACGCCATCGCGAGTAAATATCTGAATATCAACAACAGTACCACTCGTCCCCGACGGAACACGCAAAGAGGTATCCTTAACGTCAGAAGCTTTTTCACCAAAAATCGCTCTTAATAATTTTTCTTCTGGGGTTAATTGGGTTTCCCCTTTAAGAGTGACTTTACCAACGAGAATATCCCCAGCTTCAACTTCAGCACCAATATGAACTATGCCGCATTCATCCAGTTTAGATAATGCGCCCTCACCAACATTGGGGATATCAGCGGTAATTTCTTCTGGACCAAGCTTGGTATCACGCGCTACGCAGGTTAACTCTTGGATATGGACGGTAGTAAATCTGTCTTCTTGTACTAATTTTTCTGAAATAACAATAGAGTCTTCGAAGTTACAACCATTCCAAGGCATGAACGCTACTAATAAATTTTGTCCTAACGCTAATTCACCAAGATCGGTACTTGGACCATCGGCTAACACATCGCCGCCGGCAACCACATCACCAACCTCAACTAATGGTCGTTGACTAATACAAGTATTCTGATTTGACCGGGTATACTTGACCAAATTATAAATATCAACGCCTGCTTCTTCCCCTTTAACTAATTCGCTATCATTGGCCCGCACCACAATACGAGAAGCATCAACAAAATCAACAACGCCTCCTCGACGCGACACTACTGTAACGCCAGAATCGATAGCTACTTTATACTCCATTCCAGTACCAATAAGCGGTTTCTCTGAACGCATAGTAGGAACTGCTTGGCGCTGCATATTCGAACCCATGAGCGCACGACTAGTATCGTCATGTTCCAAAAATGGAATTAAAGCCGTGGCTATAGAAACGATCTGACTTGGAGAGACGTCAATATAATTGACATTTTCTGCCGTAGTAAGCACCGATTCTCCTTTATAGCGACAAGGAATCAATTCATCAATCAAACAACCACTTTTATCGATAGTAGTATTTGCTTGGGCAATATAAAAATTACCTTCCTCAATCGCTGACAAAAACATCACTTCGTCAGTGATCTTGCCATCTACTACTTTACGATATGGGCTTTCGATAAAGCCATAAGCATTGATCTTGGCATAAACAGCCAGGGAGTTAATCAAACCAATATTTTGTCCTTCCGGCGTCTCAATCGGACATAAACGACCATAGTGAGTTGGATGGACGTCACGCACCTCAAATCCAGCACGCTCTCTAGTTAAACCACCGGGTCCAAGCGCTGAAATACGGCGTTTATGGGTTACCGCAGTTAATGGATTATTTTGATCCATAAATTGTGATAACTGCCCAGAGCCAAAAAACTCTTTAACTGCTGCGGCGATCGGCTTGGCATTAAGCAAATCTTGGGGCATTAAATTTTCGGTATCGGCTAAACCTAAACGTTCTTTAACTACACGCTCTACTCGAACCAATCCAATGCGGAATTGATTCTCTACCATTTCACCAACACTACGTACTCGACGATTACCTAAATGATCAATATCGTCTACATCTCCTTTGCCATCACGAACACCAACTAATGTTTTGATAACATCAACTATATCTTCTTTGGTCAGCACCCCAGGACCTTCAAAATCAGAACGCCCTAACCTTCGATTAAATTTCATGCGTCCCACGCTTGACAGATCGTAACGCTCCAAAGAGAAAAATAAATTACGGAATAAATTTTCTGCTGATTCTTTGGTCGGAGGTTCCCCTGGACGCATAATGCGATAAATTTCGACCAACGCTTCTAATTGAGTTGTTGATGAATCGATACGTAAAGTATCTGAAATGTAAAGTCCTCGATCAAGCTCATTAACATATAAGGTTTCAAATGATTCAATACCTGCTTTATGAAACTTACCAATTAAATCGGCGGTTACTTCTGTATTGGCGGGAGCTAATATTTCTCCAGTCTTTTTATTCATAACTGGCTTAGCAATGACCTTATCAAGCATATACTCGACAGGAACATTTAAAACTTTAAGCCCAGCTTTCTGCATTTGCAATACGTGGCGTTGCGAAACACGTCGCCCTTGCTCAACAATTATATTGCCCGACTTATCCTTGATATCGACCGCAGCCAGCTCACCACGTAACCGGTCTGGATTTAGATCTAAAATGATATCTTCCCCCTGCAGTCGGAAAGTATTAGTCTCAAAAAACATCTCTAAAATTTGTTCGGTTGAAAAACCAAGGGCACGAAGCAAAATGGTAACTGGTAATTTACGACGTCGATCAATACGCACAAAAACACAGTCTTTAGGATCAAATTCAAAATCAAGCCAAGAACCACGATAAGGAATTATGCGCGCCGAAAAAAGCAATTTGCCAGAAGAATGGGTTTTACCTTTATCATGCTCAAAAAACACCCCGGGCGAACGGTGTAACTGTGACACCACCACACGCTCAACACCATTAATTACAAAACTTCCGGTATCGGTCATTAAAGGTAAATCGCCAATATAAATCTCTTGCTCCTTAATATCTTTTACGGTCTTATTGCCGACCGATTCTCTTTCATATACAGTCAAGCGCAACTTAACTCTTAAAGCTGCCGCATAGTTTAAGCCACGAGTGCGACACTCTCTAACATCAAACATCGGCTCACCAAGACTGTAGCTTACGTAATCTAGCTCCGCGTTACCAGAATAGCTGGTAATAGGAAAAACCGATTTAAAAACAGAGTGCAATCCGGTGTTAGTTAAAGCTTCAGGCTTAGCGCCAGTTTGCAAAAATTCTTGGTAAGACTCTACCTGAGTAGCCAAAAGATACGGAGGAGTCACGGTAACCTGGTGCTTAGCGAAACTTTTACGTATACGTTTTTTCTCGGTGTATGAAAAAGTTTTTTTGACATCAAATACACGAGTTTTAGCTTGCTGAGTATGGCTCATTTGTTACCCTCGATCTCAATTTAATCCACGCCTCCGACCCCGGCCGCGCGTCGATTAAAAAACAATTATTATTTTAACGCAACGAAGAATCTCCACAGAGCGGATCTAATCCGCATCATGGAGATCCCTCGGGATAACTCTATTACTTAATTTCAACAGTCGCGCCGGCTTCTTCAAGCTTTTTCTTGATACTGGCCGCATCATCTTTGGTCACGCCTTCTTTAACGGTTGCTGGAACACCTTCAACCATATCTTTGGCTTCTTTTAAGCCAAGGCCGGTGACTTCACGAATAACTTTGATTACGTTTATTTTGTTAGAACCAAAACCGGTCATAACAACATTAAACGCGGTTTTCTCTTCAGCCGCGGCAGCAGCAGCTGGAGCAGCAGCAACTGCAACCGCAGCAGCCGCAGAAACCCCGAATTTTTCTTCCATAGCCTTAACTAGCTCGACTACATCCATGATGCTCATATTAGCAATAGCTTCTAAAATTTGTTCTTTTGTAACGGACATTTAATTTCTCCAAAATAAAAATTATTAAAAATTTACGCAGATTTTTTATCACGCACAGCAGCAACCGTACGCGTAATCATGGCATATGGCTCGGCTAAAGTTCGTACCAATTTGGTGATTGGTGCTTTCATTACCGACATCAAAATTGCAATCGCTTGATCACGAGTTGGCAATTTAGCTACCGCATCAAGATCTTTCGCTGATAGCAATTTACCACCTAAAGCTAAAGCACAAACATTAAGCTTTTCGTAATCACGAACCGCATCTTTTAATAGGCGAGCAACCGCACCTGGATCATCTTGCGAAAATGCTAAAAACACTGGACCTTTAAGTGCTTCTTGCATACAAGAAAAATCTGTATTCTCCACCGCACGCTTTGCTAAAGTATTACGCACTACTCGCAGATAAATTCCGCTTTTACACGCTTTTGCACGTAAATCGGTCATTTCCGCCACGGTCAAGCCTCGATAATCGGCAATTCCGGCGGATACTGCATTAGCAGCAACACCTGCCACTTCTTCCACGATCGTTTTCTTATCTTCTAGTTTCAGTACCACTACCCACCCCCCTGATAAGCGAAGATATCCAGAGCTAGCTAGAAATTTTGCCTAAACATTCAAGCATTATCCTAACAAGCTCTTATAAAAAACAAAAAATTTGAAGGTAGAACCAAGGACTACACAAAACAAAAATTTTGCGTATATCAAATAGTTACCACCATCATTTTCGCTGTTATTTATCTTCAAAAAATGCCGTTACACATATAAACTGCATTCACGGCACCGTTTATGTAGACTGAGAAAAATCCTCAATTAACCCAAAAAAAGCCATTTTAAAGCACCTAATCCAGGGTCTACGGTCTCTAACGGTAGAGCCCAGTAAAACTTCGCTGGTCTCACCCGTAAAAAAAACTTGACATAAAAATTATAAAAATTAGACAAAAGTGTTGCATGTTACTATTTTTTTAGGAAAAAGCAAATCTTTTTGTGAAAAAAGACCAAAAAAGGTAAATCCCACCTTCCAACCGAGCAACATTTGCCGAAAAATAGGACCTATCCTCTTTGACCTTTCCTTTAACTAATTTGCTATTTCGAGACTTGCTTGATCGATCGTCAAACCAGGACCCATCGTGCTTGATAACACAATTTTTTTAATGTAAATACCTTTGGAACTGCTGGGCTTTACCCGCCTTAAATCGTTTAGCAATACTATCAAATTCTCTTTTAAGGCTTCTTTGGTAAAATCAACCTTGCCAATCGCGCTATGAATAACACCACCCTTATCAGCGCGGTAACTCACTTGACCACCCTTAGCATTTTTAACAGCAAGAGCTACGTCGGCAGTTACTGTACCAACCTTTGGGTTCGGCATTAAACCGCGGGGACCTAAAATTTGACCAAGCTGCCCCACAATCCGCATCGCATCTGGAGTGGCAATTAAAACGTCAAAATCCATAACCCCTTGCTTAATTTTCTCACCTAAATCTTCAAACCCGACAGTGTCAGCCCCAGCTTTTTTGGCAACTTCAGCATGATCTCCTTGGGCAAAAACCGCAACCCTTACTTTACGACCAGTCCCATGTGGAAGCACTACTGCTCCACGCACAGTTTGATCAGACTTGCTAGCATCAATTCCTAGATTAACACTAACATCGACGCTTTCGTTGAATTTAAGTGCTGGCAAAGATTTAAACAACTCTATAGCTTCAACAACTGAATACTGCTTTCCAATAACAACCTTTTCATTAACAATTTTTTGACGTTTAGTAATTCTAGACATTTTCGCCTCCTATCACTTCAATACCCATATTTCTAGCAGTACCCATAATAGTACGCATTGCCGCCTTTATATCTTTAGCCGTAAGATCTGGTAGTTTGATCTTAGCTATCTCTTCAATTTGCGCTAAAGTTACTTTACCAATCTTTTGCTTGTGCGGGGTAGGGCTTCCTTTTGAAACGCCGAGGGCTTTTAATAATAAAATAGAAGCAGGTGGAGTTTTGATAATAAACGAAAAACTCTTGTCCCCATAAACATCAATAACCACTGGCAAAGGCAGACCTTTCTCTACCTTCTGCGTCTTAGCATTGAATTGTTTACAAAACTCCATAATGTTAACACCATGTTGTCCAAGAGCTGGACCAATTGGTGGCGCTGGATTTGCTTCACCAGCCTTAACTTGCAACTTGATCTTGGTTACCGCTTTTTTTGCAGCCATATACAACTTATCTCCCGGGGTATTGCGCTCAAAAACTTCAAGCTCCCCCAACAAAAATTAATAAACTAAGCTTTTTGCACTTGTGTAAATTCTAGCTCAACTGGCGTTGAACGACCAAAAATCAACACTGACACGACAAGCCTACTCTTTTCATAATTAACTTCTTCCACCACACCGTCAAAATCAGCGAATGGACCGCTAATAATACGTACAACCTCACCGGGCGCAAATAAAATCTTAGGACGAGGTTTTTCCGCCCCCTCTTGCACTCGATACAAAATATCATCAATCTCTTTATTGGAAACTGCCGCTGGTTTATCGCTAGTACCGCCAACAAACCCCATAACCCATGGTACACTTTTTACTAAATGCCACGTTTCATCATCCATTTCCATTTGTACCAACACATAGCCTGGGAAAAACTTTCGCTTACTGCGACATTTTTGCCCACCACGCATCTCTACCACCTCTTCGGTCGGCACAATAATTTCACCAAACTTACTCTCCATGCCATGCAATTTAATTCTTTCTCTAAGGTTATCCATAACAGCTAGTTCTTTCCCGGAATAGGCGTGGATAATATACCATTTAATATTTGATGATTTAGATTCTTTAGTCATGAGCGTTTCTTTTTTTTATTTAGTAATAATTTTATTTTAAAAATCTCTTATCGATTTTATTTTACAAAACATTTATCGTGTAACCCAACCCACCACCCACAACAAGATAGAGTCCAAAGCCCATAAAATAAGGGACATTGCAAAAACCAAAACAGCAACTATGGCGGTAGTTTTTACCGTTTCATCTCGCGTTGGCCATACGACCTTACGCAGCTCCATTCTGGCTTCTTTGGAGAAAGCCCAAATTCTTTTACCTTGGCTAGTAAGCGCTGCCAATCCAAGCACCATACAAGCTAGAACAATACCCACCGCAAAACGTATTGACCAGGGAACCTCCATGAAATAATAATTGGCAAATGCTCCTGCCGCTATTAACAACGATACTGTCACCCACCATAACAAATCTAAATTTGAACGCGATGCGTTTTTCGTTTCTTCCATCTTTCTTGTTTACCTCTATTTACTTTAAAATAAAATATTATCTCTCTAATCCCTAAAAAGTTGCAAAACAACTCTACCCATAATGGCAGGCCAGGAGGGAATCGAACCCCCAACCTACGGTTTTGGAGACCGCCGCTCTACCAATTGAGCTACTGACCTAATGCCCAGCATTTCCGGGATCTCTACTCTAATATTTTAGCAACAACTCCCGCGCCTACTGTCTTACCACCTTCTCTAATCGCAAAGCGTACACCATCTTCCATCGCGATCGGAACAATCAACGTTACCACCATCTTGATGTTATCTCCT
>JAJXWM010000038.1 GCA_021781615.1 Pseudomonadota bacterium | reverse complement strand
AAGCAACTGACAAAGTTACACCTACCCCACGGCAGCTGCTATATAAAACCTGCGACGAGCTTAGCACTCTATATCAAGGCACTGCTTTTGAGGCGTTAAGTAAACAACATAATCTTAGGATGAAAAAAGAAGTGGTTATCCCAGAACAAGTTGAACAGGCGATACCATTGCCGATTTCTATACGATAACAGCAGCCATCTCCATCAGCTGTTTTTACTTTGCCCGGTCTATCACCTAACCTTGAATTGTCCTGCTTCAAATTGACTTATCAAAAATAATTTACAGAAAGGATGCTACACTAGCCACCACCAGGTACTAGTAACAGTGCTGTAGTTCTTTATCTTCTTCAATGAACTCAATATAATTATCTTGTTCAACATCATGGATAAACTGCTCGGTCTGGGTTTTATCCAAATCTTCGCTTAATGTAATAACATGAGCACCGTTAGCTAAAGAGAACCAGTCCGTTACTCGAACTTTGGCTGCCGCCGACAATGCAGCCAGCTGTTCCTTTGATAATTTTTCCATCAACTCTTCTCTGATCCTCGCTTCAGCTTTCTTTGCTTCGGCGCCACGATGAGAAGATAAGAAATCCTTTTGTGCTTCACTTAGTTTGTATTTTACAATAAACCTATCCTCTGCCATTGTTGATGTGCATAAACCAAACAAAATGATTGTAATAGTAGCTTTTATATATGTATTCATAAGAACACTCCACTTACATCATTATAACCAAGGTAAATTTTATTTTCGAATCCCTTGGTGCTTTTATTTTTTGTATTCCGAGGAGTATAATGCATCAACAATACGCCTAAATCTAATTATTGGAGATAATAGATGACCATACTAACACGCTTTAATAGATTTTTAAAATGTTTACTCCCGCCTCTTTTATTATTTTATTCTATTTTAGCGCAAGGTTCGAATGATATATGTGACTTTTTGGGTAAAGAGGAAGTGCCAGATCCCAAATATTTGGAAGAACATCATTTCCACGTTTTATTATGGGAAGAAAAGTGTGCGCCAAGCCGTATTATTTTTGAAATAACAAAAATAGTTGGAAAAGTAGCTGTGACTGATGCCGACGTTTTAAAATCTCCATCGTGTAAAATAACCAAGTATGTCGCAGCGTTAATTAACTACTATGATAAGAATAAAAAAGAGATTCAAGAAAAACATAAAGATATTGCTAGCTTATTGGACTTTATAAAATCAAAACTGAAAGATAAAAATGAATCAAAAATAATTGGTGGAGAAAATCATGAAGAATTATAAAAATAAAGCATTGGTATGTTTTTTATCTATCATGGTTTATTTCATATTGAGCCCTTGCGGATATTCAGATGATGATGAAAAGGAGTGGCGAAAATCACCTCTTGAAGAAATGCACCAGGAGTATTGTACTTTTGGTGGAATATTAAAAGTTAAAGAAGGTGGTAGGGTTGGCGATCGCTGGGATGAGGAGTTTAGAATGTTGGAAGAGAGGCAAGATCGTCCAAACTTTGTGGCGATGAATGATAGGTTGGCCGATCTCATCACGCTACCAAGGGATGTGGTTAAGGATTGCCCTAGTTTGCAAGCATATTTATTGGCTCTAGTTAATTATGTAAACTCACGCCCTAATAATAAAAATATAACAGACAACTTAAGAGGTGTTATTGGTTATATCTCAAAAGTTCAGTTGGCAGAAGAAAAAAAACTTGAGATGCCTTAGGCATGGTTGGTTACATACGATAAAAGAAATCGGTTATTGTGATATTTAAGCCTGCTATAATGATAGAGGTGAGTAGTGTTGTTGAATAAATCTCGGCATTGCCCGGCCTATCATTACCCACAAACATTCAATATCTTTGGTAGCCGCAGGCTTCAGCCTGCGAAACCAGGCTTGAAGCTACCTTATTGAAATTTCCAATTCAAAAACGCAAGCAACCGCTTGCGGCTACCACTGCTATAATAAAAAATAAGTTACATCTGCCACACTATACTTGTGGGTAATGATATGTGCCCGGCTTGATCGGGCAATCTCAAAAAACTATGAATATGTAGGCATTCCTAGTCGATTTATCGTGTTGATGGCTAAGCATTTAATTCCCATTTCTTTAGTTTACCGCTCAAGAGTTCTAGCCATTATCTTATCGCCAATTATATGCTAAAAATTTTTTAGAGAAAGCGCTGGCATGAAATTTTAGGTTGCGAACTGTGGTAGAATAAAAGGCTATTTTGCGCGTAAAATACAGCTGTTTTTTAGACTTTATTTTCCAAAAAAAATCAGCCCCCCTGGCTTCTAAAAAAAGAAAAAGCATTTAAGAATTCGTTAATCTTTTCTTAAGTATACCTTAACAATCAACCTCTATTATTGAAGTACTACTAACTACCTTGGTGTGGAAAATGAACTTAAGGAAAAATTTGATTGGGATGTTTATCACGCTCGTGGTTTCCTTTGGCGCTCTTATGAATATAACGGTGGCTGCTTCTTTAGACGAACTGCAAACGCCATGCAACGTTCTCTTTCCGAAGAGCTTAACTGAATATCAGATGCGGGATATTGAGCAACAGTTTTCCGATATTGTAAGAGTTGATGAGTCATATAAACCAGAGGTTAACTCTACCTATAAGGTTACTATTTTGTCTGGAGAAAGTTTTTTCTATAAGGCGTTTACTGAATACTTTTTAGCAGAATGTGAGGCAGCTGCTTCGATAATTGCAAACTACATTAGCAACGGATTGATTCCAAAGGGTAGGCTGGTTAAGAATGGGATTGTTTATCCGTATGTAAACATTGATAGCGAAAAAACAGAAGAAGTTTTTGGTGATAAATTTTCTAGCTACGATCATAAAAGCATTTATGAAAAACTAACCTCAGAACAACGAGTGGAACTTTTTATAAGTATGTTGTGCGGCATGGTATTGCTTAATACGAACGCTCAATCTGGGCAGTTTGGCATTACCTCAGACGGGCATTTGACATTCTTTGGTAAGGGATATACCTATTCCAGTATATTCGCAGATAAAAATATAACTAAATTTAGTGGACCAGATAATTTTATTTCGAGCTCCACAATTTATAAAGATTTCTTCCAAGAACTTAAAAACCATCCTGAAGAACTAAGAAGTTTGTTAAAGGATCCGCGAGTAAGGGAGGCTTTTTTGAGGATCAACGCATTAATAATTTTACCAACAGAGCGGAAGTACGTTGAACAAACTCTTGCACCGTTATTTGCAATTATTAAACAACGGATTAACGATAACGATCTTAAAGAACACTTTAGTGACGATTATTTTCAAAGGTTAAAAGATATTACAGGCTTTTTTGTTAAAGAAGAAATACCTGTCGAAGATGTCAACGGTGTGAAAGTGGTTAAGTTTGACCCAAAAGTCAACAAGATGCATTTGATCGCTGCTAAAGAACATGGTTTTTTAGAAGGAGAGCAGGTAACTGTAATTGCCGAGAAAGCTCATGCGCTGGTAGCTATTAATGGAGGTTTTTTTACCAGTACGTCTCATTGGATAAAAAGAGGAGTGAATAAGAAGTTCGGATGTATTTTAAGAACTGATGCTTTTCCCTCTGCTATTCAAAAAGTTAATAACGTACTTTTATCAGATACAAGTAATTATTTACCAGCACTTGGTATCAGTGATTCTGGAGATATAAAAATTGGGGAGGTAAAAGTAGTATGGAGTGCAACGCCCTTTGAAAATGGTAAAAAAGTTATATTAGATCGTGTCGCAAATTCAAGTATTGACCCTTACACTACGGATGCTACTATTTATTATAGGGATAGTTTAGAAGATATTAAGGAAATAGGTATTTCAAATGGCAAAGTTTCTCGTGTTAAAACGGTTGCTCAAACTGCTGAGGGAACTCCTAATTGCTATTGGCTGCGTAACCCGTTAGATGAAACTATCAGCGAGTTTGATTCTTTAAAGGTGGGAGACTATCTTGATTATGGTTACGCCTTAGAGGCGGCTGCATATCCTGAACAGGCAGGGATCATAGATTCTGAGCTAACCTCCTTTTTTAATAATTGCCCTTATGTGGTTTCTGCAGGCCAACTTCTCATAAAGGATGGTGAAGTTGATCCGCGTATCGCTAAGGATTATGGTCGTGAGACCCATGGTAAAGTCCAGCCATACACCAATTTTGGCACAGCCGTTTGTGTTCGTAAGGATGGTATGGCAAGGTTGATAGTTAAAAAAGGGGATTTGCCTAGCAATGAATTTGTTGGGCATCTAAAAGAAGAAAATTGTGAATATGCAGTGAGTCTCGATGGAGGTGGGTCAACAACTTTGGTTGCTAATGAGAATGTTGATAAACCATATGGCCATAATATAGTGGTATCTGATATAGTTGCGATTATGCCTAGTTATAGCAATGTCTTGTTATCACAATATCTATGAGCCAATCTTGGCGTTTTTCTCTTTACTCGGGGTTACCTTCACCGCGTTGTAGACGGGTAGTATATTCGAAAACAACATGGATTTAACATTTATTTAAGCTATAATCTGTTCGAAATGAAGTGCAGTTGAGCTGTTAATATAAAATACAGGAGTTATTTATGTGTTATCGAACACCAGAAAATTTAATTGCAGCACTTTCCTTGTCGTCAAAAAATAATTCAATTTGCCATCGACAGGTGTACCATTGAATTTTCTCATACGCCTCTGCGGATGTGGTCGCTGACAAATCTGTAATTAATAACCACTCAATTGCTTCTGCGTTTTTTGGCGGTTTAAGCTCTATACATAAAATCGCAGTTATTTGCGCTGGCTTATAACACTCCTTCTTTTTTTGTTTGTCGGGCAAACCAAGGTAAATTCTCCGCGCATAAATCGTTAATTTTGCTGACCGACCTTTCCTTTTTTCTGTCTCTGGAAGTTCAAGAGTAAAGGTTCCTGATGGGTCCTGATTTCTCAAGGCCAATTTAATTTTATAATCTGTCCGCTTTCCTTCTTCTGTACAAACTCTTCTATCAGTTTTTGCTCTTATTAAATAATGGGCCTTCGATTCTTCATTACCAAAAACTTCTTGTGTTTCTTCATATATGTTGTAAATATCACTTTCCCAATCAGCAATGCTTACAATGGTTGTGCGGGGTAACTTTTTGGCATATTCATTGGCTCGCTGATAATTCTCTAACCACCGATAACTTTCTTTCTCCTCTATCGGAGTTAAATAGTTTTTCTTGGTCCTTTGCCATTTCGTTATGTTTTGTAACCCGTTCCGATGCCATTTCTTACTTGATAAATGCCCTAAACAAACTTTCTTTGGTGTAATAGCAATGACATTATGTAGGTAAATTCCATGTGTCGAATCTTTCGTTACTGATCCCGCATCTCGGCGTTTATACTGACTACTGAAATTTAATACCATCGGATTTTGCGGAATCAAAACCACATCATGTTGGGCCATGCAAGCTAGCGCCGCCTCATAATGACTTTTTTGAATTTTTTCCGCACTAACGTGATCATTATTAAAAAATCTATAAGCTGCCTTTGCTTAACTGGCGCCTGAGCGTACTACGGGGATGCTATCTGTTTGGTTACGGCTTAACTGGGTTAATAGCTTATGGAGGCGATTATCCAATCTTTTGTCACCTAAAGATAAGCTTGCTAATTCTTTTGTGATCCAATCCATATTTCATATGTAGAAACAAGATCTTAATCAATTCCTTGATTAATTGGAAAGTTTATAGCATAACTTGTGGGGTATGGTATGATCAGGGCTTGACCCGGTTTACCCTAAGAATTGCCAAAAATGTTATTAAATACGGATTAAGTTGCTAAAAAAGTGCTATATACTAAGCAAAAAAGTAGCATATAATTGCATGGTTATAAATATATTTGTACACTAAATACAGTTAGATAAATAGCATTAATTGGTGTTAGTAGAGGTTGGTTTATTCTGTAGTATAGAAGAGCTGGCCTTTCTTCCTATAAAAATAGGGGTAAAGATAAAGCTAAAAATAATAAAAAACTGTTGAGTCGTGTATTAAATTTTTGGAGATAGATTAACTTGAAGCATTTAAAAATCATAAAAACCTTATTTTGTTTTTTAGCATTAATTTATAGTCAATTCAGTTATGGTTCCCCCACCGGCAGTTCATCGCGATCTGATGATCCGAATGTACAATTTAGGTTAGGAAGGAAATACGAACAGGGCATAGGAGTACCTCGAAGTTATGATTTAGCGATCATGCACTACAGTTTAGCAGCTAAGCAAGGACATGCAGAGGCGCTAAACGCACTAGGGGTCTTAACCCTACGAGGCATGGGAACGGTACAAAATACGGAAGAAGCAATACGGCTATTTAGACAAGTAGTTGCACAAGGAAATGTTGACGCACGATACAATTTAGCGCTTGCTTTACAACGAAGGGGTACAGATCAAGATAAGGAAGAAGCAAACCAGCTGCTTGAACAAGCGGCGGCACAAGGGCATGCTACTGCGCAATATGACCTAGGACTAAAATATAAAATAGGTATGGAGGTGGATATAAATATCCTCAAAGCAATTAGTCTATTTAGACAAGCTGCAGATCAAGGGCATGCAGAAGCACAATACACTTTAGCGATTATTCTACAAAGCATGCCAGGGCATGCAGAAGAAATGGTTCGCCGATTTGAACAAGCAGCGGCACAAAATCACGCTGGCGCGCAATGCTCATTAGGGTGGTATCACCTAGGTGGTTTATCAGGAGTGACCAGAGATAAAACAGAAGCACTTCGGTTGCTTAGATTAGCAGCTGCACAAGGTCATCCTATAGCACAACGGTATATAGAGCAGATCATGCATCGACATGCGGAAGCAGCACCGGCGGCGATAGAGGTGGGAGTAACAGATGAGCAAATGGATAGTGACGTACAATATAAGTCTGCGCTCACCTTGCTGAGCACAGGAAGAAGTCTAAATATAAAAAAAGCAGTTCAGCTACTTCAGCCAGCAGCTGCGCTAGGACACGCTGGTGCGCAATACTTATTAGGGTGGCTATATGCACATGCACACAGGTGGGGAGAGGCAGTTCGGTGGCTCGGATTAGCAGCTACACAAGGATTTCCAGAGGCATACATCGATTTAGCGCGTGCCCGAAGACACTTAATGCGTCACCCACAAGTTCGTGTAGCAGACGAACCGGCACTACCAACAGCAGCACCGGTAGAGATTGAGGAGCAACACAATTTAACACAACCCCCTCACACAACAGAAGCAGCAGCTGCCAAGGAGGAAGAAATCGAAGCGCCGGCAGCAACTCAAGATGTAAAAGAAACACCTCCGCCACTTATGCTACAATTTGGCTTAGATTTGCCGGCACTTAATGAGTTGCTGTTCAATCTTGAGCACGGGTCATTAAAGGAAGACCAAACGGCTACGGACGATACCTCCCATGGAAGCAGCAGCTAACGCAAGGTGTGAAAACTCGATAATTGGCAATATTGATACCTTCGCACGTATCACTTAATGAATTGTGAGGCAGTAAAGTGGGCGAAAAATCAAGACCACTTTTTCCAAAAATTAAGATCTAAAATTTCATCTCACTTTTGTTAAAAAAACACCGCAAGAGGTTGGCGTTTTAGTTGAAAATCAGAAGACTGGTCAGCTTGAGCTAGACTTTGCTGAAATTGGAGCTAAGATGCGGGTTTATGAATTGCAGTATTAGTGACATCATTGAAAGATGTTATTAATAATATTGTTCAGCATTATCGTGATCGAGCGGATAGCGAAAATAATTTTGATGAATTAAAAAATCAAAGGGGCTGGCTTGGATATACCACCCATGATTTAAAAAGAAGCGGCATGATGGCGAGGATAATTGCGCTTATTTATAATTGGAAAGTTTATGGCATAACTTGTGGGATATGATATGGCCAGGGACCTGACACCGTGACCACGCAGCGTGCAAAGTTATCTACAAAACATCTTGAAGGCTGATGCTTTTATTAGCAAACATTAGTTTTTTATAGTAAAAGTGGCTGTAATTATTAGTTTGAGGTTGATGGTCCACAACTAATATTAAAGCATGCGGTGGCAGGTACTTTTTTAGCATTTCTTGAACTATTATTGTTGCTTCTGGACCAAGACCAGCAAATGTTTCATCCAATAACAAAATATCTGGTTTTTTAATGATAGCTGAGACTATCATTATTTTCTTTTTTTGTCCGCCGCTTAAAAAACTAGACCCGCTATTTATATCATCCAAATCTATGGCCTCATTAACAATGTCTGAATCCCATAATCGAATTTCTTTTAAAAGCGAGTGTATTTCCTCTTTTTGCTTTTTATCCAATACTGGATCACTTGGAGGCTTGTTAGGCCAAGTAATGATTTCTTGTAAAGAGGAATTAACAGGAAAATAATCCATTTGGCTTACCATTAATATATTAGGTGTTTTTCCATTTACCAGAGGATAATAAATGTTACCTTTGCCTATTATATCCTTTGTTTCAACCCCTTTTATTTTTGACAATAATATACTTTTACCACAGCCGGGGGCCCCGTCAAGAACGTATGTTTTACCCATTTCAAGTATTAAGTCTTTTATTGAAACTAAAATATTATCTCCAAGGCCCATCTCTAAATTTTCTATTATCAATTGATCCCCTTCTTTATGCATTCTATTAATTTTATCTATATGGTTAGGTTGCATATGCATCTTTTTTTCTAGGGCATTAACCCGCGCTAAAGATTGATTAATGGATGCTATTTTTTGCGAGTTACTTTTGGACCAGGAAAAGAGGCTTGCTGCTTGATCAGCAGCTCTTAAAAATTTTTGCCTATTACTGAAAGACAAGGCCCCTTCTTTTATTCCGCTGGCAACTAAATAATAATTAGTAATAAAAATAATCCCTACTGAGACCTTATTAAAAAGATTATTTAAGCCAGCATATAGCTCTTGACTATTTTCGTATTTTCTTGAAGCGTCATAAAGCTGTTGTAATCTAACCTTTTCAGCACTCAATCCATCTCTTTCTGCAATTGTTCTAACATTTGCCGCGTCGTATTTCATAATATCGCTAATTTCCGAATTAATGGCCTTAATTTTTCCTTGGAAATAACTTTCTTGCGGCGCCAAATAATTTGAGGGAATCGTGTATATTTGATTGCAAATAAAAGAATAAAAAACTATGTCTGGAGCAGTAACCATTAACATTGCAATTCCATATGCTCCATTTGTGGCAGTGGAAACTCCTTCTGTATATAAGTCGCTCGCTAATTTTACCGTTTCATAAAGATCTCCTTTTAAATTATCTGTCAGTACTCTAGTATTAAGATCATTAGGCAAACGTGAGGCTGTTTTATCAGAAAATAATTCAGCTCTCACTTTGTCTTCTACAGAATGTTGAAGTTTTTTACTAAAGTAACTATTAATAGAATTTGAAGCTGCATGGGTTAAGAAAAATGGAAAAACAAAAATAGCGATATTATAAAATCCTGAGCTAAATCCCTGCCATGCCTCCAAGTTATTAGGGATATTTAATCTTTCAAAATTAAATATAAGGTTTTGTACATGAACGTCTCGTTTTAGAGTTATAGCTTGAATCATGAGCTGAGCACCAATCAACGCTAATGCTTGTTTTTGAAGGTCGTCATCCAGTGTTTCCTTTGGTATAAACTTGCTATAGCATCCGTACAGATCTTCGACAGTTTTGATAGGAAATTTTATAGAAGCTAAAATACTTTCCTCATAGTTTGATAAAATTAAACCCAAGAGTGTTCTGCTAAAGCTGGATACTAATGGACTAGCGTTACTTAACAGGCCAGTTGCAGCTTTATTGCCAATCATAAAAAAAGCCATATAATGTCTATCGGTGATACCCATATGTATAGCTAATTCATTAATTATATTACATACTGTCCCTGCTGGATCCCCTGCGACAATTGATATAGCGGGCATAACAAGTTCTGGGTGAGTATTTAATATACCTGATGGTAATAGTATACCAATTGCTAAACCACCAATTTTGGGCATATAAGAAGAGGGATTTATTACATTTCCAGTTGCTATACCAAAAACACCAAAGGTTAAATGCCGCATATTGGTAAAGCCAAAGTAAACCAACAGTTCATCAATTGCTCCAGCAGCTCCACCACCAACGGCACACCATAAGCCACAAATGGTGCTTCCAGCTATTGCGCCAGAGAATGTGGAAACCAGATATTCGCCCTTATTCATAAACTGATAAGCTGTGTCAATACCTTTTTCCATGAAATAATTCTCTGCATTACTTGGCTTGTCTAACGCGCGCAAAGCAGGAGCAAAAAGAAATGAAAATAAAAGTAATAGGATTATAAATACTATTTTTCTTTGAAAAAACGACTTAAAAATATACTTACCCATATTCCCCATATAAAACCAAAAATATTTTTTTTGTGCCGAGTTATTTAAAACCGTGTATGTTGGCATAACTACACTAACGAAATTCTAAACTTATATCTACCTTATTTGTAAATCATTTTTTCCTAAAGTTTTTAATGTTATTAAACATAGTTAAAATAAGCTATCAGCAAACAAGTCTAACAAGCGACTAGTGGTAAAAGTGTTAGTTTTATCTTTTGCTGTATATATGTAAGTTTCAACTGTACGCGGCGATATTTTTAGTATTTGCGCTATTTCGCGCATAGTTTTGCCTTTGACTAGTAAAGATAATATGTCAAATTCTCGATGTGAAAGGAACGCTTCCTGAGTTTTAAGTCTAAGTGGTAATTTTTTTGTTTTAATTGTTTGACGAAACTCGTTATAAGATTGATCCCGGGGTGTATAAGTAACATTTTGAATTTGAGCTAATAGGTTATCAGGGAGTCTCCTTTCGGGAAGATAAATAGGATGTTTTTCTGCAATCTTAATGAGCTGTCTTGCTTTGTCTTTAAAGTATAGTACAAAAAGGTTTAGTAAATTTTTGTTATAACAAAAATCTAAGGGGCAAGAATATGGGTTAGACGAAGCAAATTCTAGAGTTTCAATATAGCTTGGGTTAATTTTTTCAATAAATACTCCATTATAATGATTGTATTCTGCTGCTTTACTCATCATTTTGGGAGTCATACTTGATGACCATGAGTGTACCCTTTTATTATCAAATAAAAGGACGTGATTACTTTTAAGAAAATAACTTACCCAAGTTTTATCGCTTGTTAAAACACTTATGCCTCCATTGCCTCCATCTTTATGGATGAACGTGTAAGTAAAATGATTGATTGCAAATTTATCAAGTGGAGCACAAATCTCAGCTACTTTATCACTTAGTTGATAAAACGGATGTTCTTTAATGCTGCTTAAATCTGTATAGTTAGTTGGCATAAACCTCCTAAGTCTAATTTGTCTATCTATCCTACTATAATAGAGATTAATTATTCTAGTGCTCTAGATACAACGATTTTATTATACCTGCTTGACTAAAAGTATAAAGTATCATAAGTAAATATTACCTCCGTAATTATTACGATAGTTTTCTTATTTAATGCTTGTAATAATTTTAAATACAAGAAGCTGTTTTTGATAAGAGTTTAAATAATTAGCTGTTATGAAAAGTAAGAGGTAAATATGATATTAAATTTATCGAATTTTGAGCAGGGTATGTGTGCGGGTGGCGATTCATGCCATTGTGTTTGCTGGAAGGCAACGAGCAATGATTCTGATCACGAGGTGGCAGTCGGCAACGTGAATAGTATTACTCTTAATCTTGGTGTTTTAAGTGGTGCAGTGCCAGGTTCTGCATTACAAATGTGTAGAGTTCAATGTAATTTAAGAGAAATGAAACTGCGGCGGTGCACTTAATTGTAAGAGTAGAGGTTTACTCAGCACAATTTTAATAAATAAGTAAAAGAGGTAAATAATTATGCTATTCAAGTTATCTTACGAGGAGCGCCAGCTAGTTTCTGGTGGGGTTGATTCACAAACCACACATGAAGTTTGTGTAATTTTTTGTCGCAATAATATGAATACAAAGCCTCATTTTGACGCTTCTATTTTTCGTTTTGATGAATTAGATTTTGGTTATAGTAGAATGCATGAGCCTGATGAAATGACGAGCTGTGTAAGTCGCTGTGAATTCCCACCACCACCATCTTCTCACCCTGAGATGGATAGATTTATTTTATTTGCAGTTCTTGGGAGTTTTGCGGTCGGCTATATAGGATTACTAATAGGTGGTTACCGCAACGGCTTATTCCGGTGAAATCGATCGGTGGTTCTGTCAAAGCTACAATAAATTCCATGGAAAAAGAGCAAGAAAATCCTCCTAGAGTGATTTTTTGATAAAAAAACAATTTTTAAGTTAAATATCCGTGAGGAGACATAGCTACCAAAATGGTCTCTCCGTGATTATTAAGATAGTTTCTCTTTTTTAGATTTGAGGATATTTTGGCCGTTACGGTAGTTTCAAAATTACAGTAACACGAGAGAACGAAGTAATCGCTCAGACATTCTGAAACGATTACTACTATTGAATGAGGACATTTTATTATATTCGGATAGGCGAGTAGGATTATTTGGCGCTTGCGCTAAAGTTGCGTGCGTTAAATAAGAGAACTTACTTTAATGTTGTTTGTTTGCTGATATGAGGAAATAAGGAGCAAAAAGATTTAATTTCTTGGTTTAGGCATTGTGGATATATATTATCATCCAATTAGGAAACTGCTGTAAAGGTTGCTCCATTAATCAAAAACGCCTTGCCAACCTTGTTTACTATTTCTTGGAAATTAGTAACAGTAACTCCGGTTAATCTTACGCTGCTAACCCTGGAGAGCGAAGCGAAGGTTAGTAGTCCGCGATAGGTGCGCATCGAAGGGCGTTGTTTGCTGTTGGCCCGTAGATGCATCGTGCCGTAA
>JAJXWM010000037.1 GCA_021781615.1 Pseudomonadota bacterium | reverse complement strand
AATGATTTTTTAATGCTGGTTTTTACATAAGGAGAATAATAGGTATTATTGACGCTACCATCCCCAAAAGTTTTTAGATCCCAAGTGTCTTCGGAGCTGGAAACTAGCGTGCCATCCGCAAGTCTTGTTTCACTGGCAGTTGGCGACCCTTTATTCTGGGCGTTTATATCTTGGCTATAGGTAGTTGTGGTAATTAACCCGGTACTGTTATCGGTGCTAGTAACCTGATGAAATCCTAAAAAGCCAAGGCCTAAATGATTAAACTTAGCGCCAGTGTAATGGTAGGTTGTAATATGATTTAGCGCTTCTTGGGAGCTGATCCCTTTTGCATTGGCATAAGCGATCATCCGCTCAACTGCTTTTGGATCATTAGGATCAGCATTACTGCTGGTTTGATAAACAACATACATTGGCCCTTGCCAATCCATGTTGGGATATTTGGCATCGTGTTCTTTGGTGTAAACTTTTACTTTGGTGCCACTTAAGGGTTCGTAGTCGATAGAAAGTTTTGAACCGAGGCCGTCGGTGACAGAGATTAAGTAGTCAGGGAGTTTAGTAGCGCGGTTGAGATGGGTATCAAGATAACTATTCTTGTCGATATTCACGGCCTTTACATAATCAAGCAACCCATCGCCATTAACATCAATAAGAGTCGCAACAGGACTACCATTATTATATAAATATAAGCTACCAGGCAAACTGTAATTACCGTTTACTCTCCATCCATTACCCTCATTTAACCAACTCTGCGTATAATCTTTACCACCTGCGCTATACCCTTTAACATAGTCAGGTAATCCGTCTCCATTTAAGTCAGCAAGAGCAGCGACAGCACTGCCACTCGCACCATACAAAGAATCAGGCAAATTGTAATTGCCATTTACTCTCCATCCACCGCCCTCATTTAACCAACTCTGCGTATAATCTTTACCACCTGCGCTATACCCTTTAACATAATCAGGTAATCCGTCTCCATTTAAGTCAGCAAGGGTAGCGACAGCACTGCCACTAGCACCATACAAAACATCTGGTAGCTTGTAATTACTGTTTCTTGTCCATCCATTACCTTCATTTAACCAACTATCCGTATAATCTTTTCCACCTGCGCCATACCCTTTAACATAATCAGGCAGTCCATCTCCATTTAAGTCAACAAGCACCGCAACAGGACTGCCACTAGCACCATACAAAACATCTGGTAGCTTGTAGTTATTGCTTTGCACCCACCCTTCCTCATTCGTCTGCCACTCAAACTTTGTTGGTGGTAAACAAATCCCGCTGCCGGTGCATTTTTCAATGCTGGTTATTCTGGACCGGAAAGTGTTTTTACTGATTTCATAATTTAATCGATATTCATAAACCAAAGTCGATCCCTGATAGGTTTGAATGGTTTTTAAACGCTTATCTAAAGTATTTTTTGATCCCGCTTGATAGGAAACTTTTGCATCTGGTCGATCTTCGTAAATAAATTTTACCGAGCTATATGGCAAGAGCCTGGGTTCTGCCCGATTATTACCAGTATAATTAATCTCAATCGGATAATAGGTTCCTTTTGCCTCATCTTTAAAATAATGTACTTCTAAATAATTACCGACCGTATCTTGTATTTTATTCAAACTCCAAACTGCAACCGAATCTTTACCTTCTGCCTTAATTTGAGAATCTGCGGTTAAGCCATACTCCGTAATCTGCCCACCTTTGGTCCAAACTTTAAAACTAGCCGGGCCATTTCCTTGCCGACCATATGACATTATTTTGGTTTTGCTATCAATGTAGGTGCGATATTCAGTGCCATCAGCTCCGTAGGCTCCTTTTATTGCTACTAATTGTTCTCCATTAAAACAAAATCGATCTTGGTCAGTAAAATCTACGCCATGAATTAACCCATTTTGGGTTTTATTACTTGGGCACCTGGTGATTGCCGTTAATCCTTCTAAAGAAATTCCCATCCCGAGCAGACCATTTCTGATATTACTACTAGAACTGTCATAAGCAATCGAAAGAGCTGGGGTCATACCAGCAGTGCCTGGCGGCACTTCTACCGGTATTGAATAATGCGCTTGCCCCGTCGGTGTAACTTGAAAGCTGCCCTTTAGAGTGCCGGCTGTTGAAGTGGTAGATTTTGGATCAGAATCAAGAGTGGGAGAACTATTAACGGTTGCTGTAGCAAAAATGAAAATTGACATTACTAAAGCAATTAAACTAGAAAAATATTTCTTTGGAAGCATAAAAACTACCTTAAGGTTAGGTTAAATTAAAATCTAGTTCCCAGTTTAACTATTAGTGGTTTTTGTGTACAGAAGTTTTTTGAACAGTGTCAAAGCTAGTTCATATCATTACCCACAAGCATAGTGTGGCAGATGTAATTTATTGTTTATTATAGTAGTGGTAGCCGCAAGCGGTTGCTTGCGTTTTTGAATTGGAAAATTCAATAAGGTAGCTTCAGGCCTGGTTTCGCAGGCTGAAGCCACCAAAGATATTGAATATTTGTGGGGAATGATATGAGCTAGTTTTATAGCAATTCATACCCACAAATATTTAGATAGCCAATTAGCTTGGTAAGCGTAGACGGTCGCCTACGGAGTTTGGAACGGTATTGATAGAATTCAATTTACAAACGTTGAGTAAGCGTTTCTCTCGTCAACGCAAGCGCTTTGATTTTAATATGGTTGCAAGACGACTTATCGAGATGTAGGTAACGGATTGGGCTTGATAGAGCACAGATTTAATCGCTACCAGTAATTAACAGTTAAAACCTTTTATGAGACCGTTGAAATCTGAAAAATTTTATAAAAACAACAAATGTAACCTGCTGTTTTTATTAGATTCCCGCTTTCGCGGGAATGACGAAACAAGCGGATTTCAGTGGTCCCTTTATAGCTGTCGCAATCAGCAAATATAATCTATTTTTTTGGTTAAGGAACTCCACTCAAAACAAAAAAGCCAGGACTAGCCTGGCTTTTTTGCTGTTAAATACTAAAAACTATTTAGCAGTATCTTTTTCTACTTTCTCTTCACCCAACTTACCTTTAACATGGCATCTTTTATGTTTGCACTTTGTTTTGTTATAACCAGCATCTAATTGAGAAACACTTTCTTTAGAATCCATAGAATCTGGTTTTTCATTGGAAGAACAACCAACTAGGCCAAGAACTGCTGCACATACGACAACTGACATTACTTTTTTCATTTTTATTTCCTAATAAAATAAAGATTAAAACCATATCTGCCTAAGAACGTGCTTACCTGCTCCAAAACAGACAACCTATTTCTAATACTGTAACGTTACAATACAATACGCAGTATGAAAATCTCTTTCCACACAACAGTGCCATTTTTAAAGCATTTCTTTGAAAAAAGCAAGTATTTTAGCAGCCGCTCCTCAATTTTAGGACTATTTTGTAAAGTAGCACTTACTGAAAAGTGTCTTTTTCTTACAATATTAAACTTTAATTATCTCTACTTAGCAAAAAATAATAATATGATATATACTTACAAATAATTGTTAATAAAAATCGTCGTATAACTATAAGCGAGGCAAAATGCGTATATTACTTGTTGAAGATGATGAACTGCTGGGTGACAGCATACGCTCTGGTTTAACTCAATATCAATATACCGTTGACTGGGTAAAAAACGGTTTGGCTGCATGGTCAGCCATTCAAACTGAACACTTTGACTTGGTAATTCTGGATCTTAACCTACCCAAATTATCTGGTGAAGAAGTACTTAAAAATATCCGCGCTAAAAACATTTCCGTTCCAGTTATCATACTTACCGCATACGACACTATCCACGAACGCATTAAAGGTTTTGACAGCGGCGCCGACGACTACATAACCAAACCATTCAACCTAGAAGAATTATGTGCACGTATACGTGCGATACGCAGGCGCACCAACTCCTCATCTAGTGTCAATACCACCATAACTGTTGGCGATATCGCCTTAGACCCAGCTACTAGACTAGTATTTAAAAATGGGCAAATGGTAGAGCTATCACGTCGCGAGTTTGTATTATTACAAATGCTGCTCGAAAACGCTGGTAAAGTAATTTCAAGAGAGCAAGCAACCCAAAGTTTATACGGCTGGGGTTACGATATCGATAGCAATGCCTTGGAAGTACACGTCCACAACCTAAGAAAAAAATTGAAATGCAAAAACATTACCACTATCCGCGGCGTCGGGTACATGTTAATGAAGTAATTTGCTTTAGACTTGTTTACTTGGAGTTACCTTTGCTCAAAAATCCAATCGAGAATTACTCACAAAAACTGTGGATAACTTTGTGGGTATTTCATACTGTTCTCTCTGCAAATGTTGAAAATACTGGCCTCCATACAAATTGGACAATTTTTGACCTCTAAATAATGTCTTTATTATCAACAGGTTATATAACTCTTTGAAAAGACGTCGCGTTAATCATAAAAAAGATTTGAAAAAATTGCTAAGAGTTGTAACCTGTGCAGAAAATGCAAGAAAAATCAGTCCTCCTAACTCCAAACAAGCGTCTTTCAAGACACTTACAAAGACAATTTTGCGAAGCTGCGTCTTTGCAAAATAAAAAGACGTGGCATACTCCAAAAATCTTACCTCTTACAACTTGGCTAACAACCTTTTGGCAAGAATGTCCCGATTCACGAATACTGCTTACTAAAATTCAAGAAAAACTTCTTTGGCAAAAAATCATAGCTGAAAACCTAGGAAGCGGTTTTGATAGCCTAGCTGACCCAGCCATTAACTTTCATGAAATAGTAAATGGCTGGCAGGTAGAAAACCTGGAATCTATTGGCAATGAAAACGAAGATATTGCAACTTTTCAATCTATTTACAAAAAGTTCTGTACTTATTGCAAACATAAAAATTTCGTTACCATAAGCGAACTAACAACTCTAGTCATTCCTTATCTATCAAACTATGGGTTAGAAAAAATTACATTTATTGGCTTTGATGAATATAATCCACAATTACAATCACTTATAACAGCCTTCGAAAGTGTTGGATGCAAAATCTTAAAAATCGATCCGAATAACTATCAAGACTCTATTCAAAAACGTCTTGGTCTCGATACCATAACTCAGGAGATAATTATAAGCGCAGAGTGGGCCAAACAAATACTTAATAAAAACCCAAAAGCAAGCCTAGGCATTGTCGTACCAAATTTAGTGGAACTACGTCATAAAATCATCCAGACCTTCACGCAAGTGCTTGGTGATACCAAAAACATCAATATCTCTGCTGGCATTCCCCTAAAAAACCTACCAGTCATTAATTGTGCCTTGGAATTACTCTCATTAAGTGAACCATTTGATTTAAAATCGATCAGCGCCCTATTATTATCCCCCTACACCATAGATTCGACCCAAGAAAAATCGGAAAGATTCTTATTTAATTTTCAACTACAACAATCGGGACAAGTACAATTTAATTTAAACGATTTAAAAAATATAGCTAAAAAAAATCATATAAATATTCCAACACTTATCGAAAATCTGAGAAAATGGCAGGACTTTTTTTATCCAACAGAAAATAAAACCATCACCACTGCCGAATGGCCGAAAGTTTTTACGAAAATCTTAAAAACCTTAGGTTGGCCAGGGGAAAATAATCTGACCGATATTGAGTCAAAAGCAATAAATCACTTTATCAAATTATTACAAGAAGTTACGACCGCCAGCTTAATAGCCGACAAAATATCCTATAAAAAAGCATTACAAATACTGCAGGAACTGGTCTTAGATAACACTTTACAACTAGAGTCTGATCCAGACGCTTCAATCCATATAATTGGCACTCTCGAAGCAGCTGGCATTAATTTTGATTATTTATGGATCACCGGCTTAGACGAAGAAAGTTGGCCAAGCTCACCAAAACCTACCCCGTTTATGCCAATTGCACTGCAAAAAAAATTACTGCTCCCCCACTCCTCAGCAGAACGAGAGTTACATTTTTGTGAAACTCTAATTAAAAGATACAAACGGAGCGCTAAAGAGATCGTTTTTAGCTATGTAAGGCAAATTGAAGACCGCACTATTTCACCCAGCTCTTTAATAGCCGATATACCAGAAATACCACTTGCTGACTTAAATTTAACCATAACCCCCGGTTGGTCTAAAAAAATCCACCATAGCCAAAAAATCGAGCCCCTAACCAATGACCAAGCGCCGAAATTAACAACCTCTGAAATTACTCGTACTCCAAGTCGTTTGCTAGAATTACAATCCCTCTGCCCATTTCGCGCCTTCATGGAATTTCGTTTAAAAACCAAAGAAGCAAAAAAATCAAGCTTAGGAATAAGCAAAATAGACCGTGGCACTATAATCCACGCCATTGTCGAAGAATTCTGGCAAAAAGTTAAATCCCAAAAAAGTTTATGTGCATTAAATTCAGTCGAGCTTCAAGAATTAATTAATAGCTACGTAGAAAAGCACCTATCTAAACTAGCCCTATCAAAACCACTCCACAAAATTGAAAAAATGTGCCTGTCTTCACTCCTAACCAAACTGTTTGAAATAGAAAAAGAACGCCGTCCATTTACGGTAGTAGCAACCGAAAAATCGGTAGAGATAAAACTATCATCAATACCAATTAAACTAAGAATCGACCGTATTGACCGTATCGATTGCCTCGGTGAGGAAAGAATATTAGTACTCGATTATAAAACCGGTAAAAATTTACCATCTACTCTTGGCTGGTTTGGACCATATCCTGAAAACATTCAGCTACTACTTTATAGCCTAGCAATCGATGCCGTTGAAGGATTAGCCCTAATACAAATTAATGCTGACTCAACAAAATTCAAAGAGATTAGCTTAGAAGAATTAGCTTTTGGTTTACGCGCTAGTGATCCTAAAAATGATTTTAAAGATGGAGTTACTTGGCATGAGCTGATCGAATATTGGCGCAGTATTTTAACTAAAATAGCTGATGATTTTGCTGCCGGGGTGGCGTCAGTTACACCAAAATCTCCACAAACTTGTCGTCACTGCAGCTTTGATTCAGCGTGCCGAGTTATTCGCTGAACCTACAATTTACATACAGGAGGAGCAGTTGAAATATCGTGAGAATGGTGCTTGCCATCTTCTACCTTAGGCACAGGATAACGATTCTTTATTGCACCTTTATTAAGATCTCCGGGTAAAACCAGAGGTTTGTCACACGGTGAAGATTTCTTATACTCGCCAGACTTATCAAGTTTTTTGATTGCCGTACATCCAACTAGCAATAACACTGCCACCCCAATAAAAGCAACTTTTAACTTTATCAATTTCATTTCTCATCACCTATAAAATAATCAATTTATCAACCTAACTCGTACCTGAACCACCTTTAGGCCAAGATTCTACCACTACATTAACCAAAGTCATCAGTGGGATAGCAAAAAACACCCCCCAAAATCCAAATAAGTTCCCAAAAATCAGTACCGCTAAAATAATGGCTAGTGGATGCAAATTCATTACTTCCGAAAACAAAAATGGCACCAACATATTAGCGTCAATAATGCTAATCACTGTATGGACTAATAATAAATAGAAAAAGTGATTGGACACCCCCCACTGAATCATACCAACGATGACAATAGGTATAGTAACTACCACAATACCAATGTAGGGAATAACTACCGACAAACCAACCAAAACTCCAAGCAGCACCGCATATTGTAACCCCAAAATCTCGAAAGCAATAATAGTCACAATGGCAACAATAACGATTTCAATTACCTTTCCATAGATATAGCTATTGATTTTACCTTTTAATTCACTCCAAACACTTACTAACACTAACCTTTTTTCAGGCAAAAACCGAGTAAACCATCGAGTAATCTCTTTACCATCGCGCAAAAAGAAAAACACCAAAAGTGGAACCAATATTAAATAAACAATTACCGTAGCAATACCGATCAACGAAACTAAAGAAAAAGCAACAACCTCTTTACCCAAATTAGCTAAATATTGCGAAATCACCACAATCACTTGCTGCAATTGATCGGGGGAAATTAATTCTGGAAACATATCGTTTAATTTTAAAACTAACGTATGACCACGATCTATTAAAGCCGGAACCTCAGATACCAACGCTGCCATCTCTTTCCAGAGCAATGGCAACAACCAAAAACATGCCGCCAAAAATATTCCCATAAACAAAGAAAATACGACTGTTACCGCCAGCAAATGGGGAAAACGCCACTTCTCTAATTTTTTAATCATGCCAAAAAGCAAGTAAGATAAAACCACGCTGATAATGATCGGGGCTAAAACCTTCCCCATAACCTTAAAAATAACCACTGTCACCACAAAAATGACCAATAAGGCTATTGCCTCTGGCTGTGATAGGTAACGATTAAACCACGTTGATAAAATTCTATTCATAATTTGGGCGCTCAGTACTATTGCTCTTACATCTACCTGTCAAATCTGTTACCATATTCTAGCTTAATATATGCCAATTGCAAAATACTGAGCAATAAAAATGCCAATAAAATATATTCTCACATTACCACTATTGCTCCTATGGAATACTGCCGCCATGGCCGATGAACTACCCGACCTCGGAGAGCGCAGCGAAACCATCGTTTCCCCAAAAATGGACAAACAGATGGGAAAAGACTTCATGAAAGAAGTACGCCTTTCGACCAATATCAGCAATGACATGATTATTAACAACTATGTGCAAAAATTGGGCAATAAATTAGTATCCTCTACTAACACCAGAAAGAAAAACTTCCATTTTTTTGTAGTCGAAGATTCTTCATTTAACGCTTTTGCCGGCCCTGATGCGCATGTCGGGGTACATAGCGGAACAATTATAGCTGCAAACTCAGAAAGTGAATTAGCTTCGGTTCTAGCTCATGAAATAGCTCACGTAACTCAACATCATATTGAACGTTTAATTGAAACTGCTAAACAAACCCAAATAGCTGCCACAGCAGGAATGATCGCCGCGATGATCATCGGCTCAACTGTCGGAGGCAAAACATCGGTCAACCCGAATACCGGTAGAACTGGAAGTAGCCAAGCAGGAGACCTTGCCTCTGGCCTTGCCATAGCATCACTAGGCGGCGCAGCACAACACATGATTAACTTCACTCGTGAACATGAAATTGAAGCTGACAATATTGGTATGAAAATTTTATATAAATCATCCTTTGACCCAAAAGCCATGGCAAGTATTTTTGAGAGGATGCAGCGCTCACAGTATGACTATGCCAAAGATATACCATCATTTTTACTTGCTCATCCAGTAACTACTGATAGAATTGCCGAAGCTAAAAATCGCGCTTATCAACTACAACAAAAAAATATCGCCCCTCAAGAAACCTTCAACTTGATTCGCGCTCGCACTTTAGTCTTAACTACCAATAATCGACAAGCACTATTAAAATACCCGGAAAATTCTCCAGCGGCACGCTATGCTAAAGCTCTTGAACTACATAAAAACCTGCAGCTACCTGAAGCTACAAAAATAGTTGATGGCTTACAAAAAGATTATCCAAACGAAGTATTATATCAGATGCTAGCCGCCCAATTAAAAACTGCCAATAAGCAAGACGACGAAGCCCTCAGTGTTTTAAAAACATCATTAATAAGTCATGAAGATTATTACCCGCTAATTATCCTCTATGCCCAAACTCTAATCGCGACTAAGCATGCACAAGAAGCTTGTGATTTTCTCAGAAGAAAAACTAGAAAATATCAAGACGATCCCAATATCTATCGCCTCTTAGCGCGAGCCTGCGCCCAAAATCATCAGCTAGCAGAAGCTTATCAAGCAAAAGCTAAGGCCTATGCGCTTGAAGACTATAATCATCAAGCCATTTTTTTACTACAACAGGCATTAAAAACCCCAAGTTTAAAAACCAATGACCGTATTATCATTAATGCCAGAATTGCTCAATTAAAAGAAGTGGAGAAAAATTCGTAATAATCAAGTTTACTCGCCACGGGGTATGAACCCCGTGGCTCGGTCAAGGGGAAGAGCTGCGCCTCTCCCCCTTGACAATCCCTCATTGCTTTGTCACGCGCGAAGACCGCGTGAAATAAATTTATTTTTTTTACTACACGAATTATAATTTTTGGGGTAAAGTTATTATAATTTAAATTTATTCCCCGCAGTCTTCGCGCGGGAACAAACACGAGGAATACTACGATGACAGATTTTCTAAGCACCTATGGCACATTTTTAGCAGAGACTATAACGACAGTAGTTGCCATCTTAGCTACTTTTGGCGGAATAATCGCCATTGCCGCTAAAAATAAATTAAAATCTAAAGAAAAAATTGAGATTACAAAACTCAATCAAAAATATCAAGATATGCGCGAATTGTTAAATCGTGAAACTCTCGATAAAGATGCCTTAAAAAAACTAAAGAAAGAAGAAAAACAGGCCGAAGCTCTTTTGAAAAAACAAAATAAAAACACCCCAAAAATAAAATCAAGAACCTTTGTCTTAGAGTTCGATGGCGATATCCGAGCATCAGCAGTTGAAAATCTTCGCGAAGAGATCACCGCAATTTTAACCGTAGCAACACCCAAAGATGAAGTTTTAGTCAAAATAGAAAGCTCGGGCGGCACAGTTCATGGTTATGGATTAGCGGCTTCACAACTAAAGCGGATTCGTGACCGCAATATTCCACTTATAACCGCCGTTGATAAAGTAGCAGCAAGTGGTGGCTACATGATGGCTTGTGTTGCCAATCGAATCATCGCAGCACCCTTTGCCATTATTGGATCTATTGGAGTAATCGCCCAGCTGCCAAACTTTAACCGTTTGCTCAAAAAACATGACATCGATTTCGAACAAATAATGGCTGGACAATATAAACGCACGTTATCTTTATTTGGGGAAAACACCAAAGAAGGTAGACATAAACTACAACAAGAAGTCGAAGATGCCCATACTTTATTTAAAAGCTTTATTGCTATTAATCGACCACAAGTCACCATCGATACCATCGCAACTGGAGAAACCTGGTATGGGACTTCCGCCAAAGAGATACGCTTAATAGACGACATTATGACTAGTGACGACTATTTACTAACAGCAAACGACAACGCAAATATTTTTAAAGTTACGTACTCTATTAAAAAGAGCTTAATTGAGCGTGTTGGCATTTTACTCCAAAGCACAATCTCTAAAACACTTTCTTGGTAGATAATAGGTAATGGATAAATGTTGTCACTTACATTCCCCTTCCTCTGGTAAAAATACGGCCATTTATGCCGCAATCTTTATTGCCTTATTTGGTATCGTGGAAGCTCTTTGTGGTTTATGGTCAGGATCATTAACGCTGGTAAGTGATGCTGGCCACATGTGGACCGATGCTTTGGCATTAACGCTTGCGGCATTTGCGTCGTGGATTAAAAAACGCCCGACCACCGCCAAACACACTTATGGCTTTGGCAGAGTTGAGGTATTGGTATCATGGTTAAGCAGCATGCTGTTACTAACAATAATAGTAAGCATCTCGGTTGCCGCTATTCACCGCCTCCGCACCCCTACTATTATTCTAAGTAAACCAGTAATAATCGTCGCAATCATCGGTTTGATTATAAACATAGTAACTGCCTGGATCCTGCATAAAGGTGAAAAAACAATCAATACCAAAGCAGCACTATTACATGTTTTCAGTGATCTTTTGGGCTCGGTTGTCGTTCTTACCTCTGGCATAGTAATCTACTTCACTAATTGGACAAAAATAGACGCCATTCTCTCTTTTTTTACTTGTGCTTTACTCTTAATTGCCACAATCAACCTGCTACGAGAATCGCTCTTGATCTTAATGGAAGGCACTCCATCACACATCGACTGCAACAAAGTTGAGCAAACCATAAAAAATGTCGAGGGCGTAGAGACAGTTCATGATCTTCACATTTGGACCTTAACTTCAGGCCTAATCCTTCTAACTGCCCACGTAATAGTAAACGATTGCAAACCTTGGTCGCAAATAATCGATGATTTGCGCGCCGTCATTCAAAAAGATTTCGGTATTACCCACTCCACCATCCAAATAGAAACCCCAAACCAAGCTGTACCTTGTATAGATTGTAGCCAAAAATAGTTTGGTTTATAGAAAGGGTTATAGAAAACAGTTTTCAGCACTGCCTTTTTGTGGCACTATACTTAAGCACTATTAGTACACTAAATTCAATTAACAAAGAGTATATATGCATCCACTAGTAAATATAGGCACCAAAGCCGTCCGCAGCGCCAGTAAAATTATTTTGCGCGCAACCGATCGCCTTGACACCATTCATATTACAGAAAAAGATCGCAATGATTTTGTGACCGACATTGACCAACAGGTAGAACAAGAAATTATAAAATATATCCACGAATCATATCCAGATCATGCCATTTTTGGTGAAGAAAGCGGCGCAACTGGTACTGGAGATTATACCTGGATTATCGATCCGCTTGATGGCACAACTAATTTTATCCATGGCCATCCCCATTTTTGTATCTCCGTTGGCATAAAATATAAAGACCGAATAGAACATGGCATAATTTATGACCCACTGCGCCAAGAGTTATTTACCGCCACCGCTGGCACCGGAGCTTTTCTTAATGATCGTAGAATTAGGGTAACGCAACAAAAACAACTTACCGGCTCTTTAATCGCTGGGTGCCTGGGCTATAAAGTAGAAAAAAATCTTCAAGGTTTTTTAAGAATACTAACATCAATCTTACCTCATGCTGCCGGATTTCGTCGTAGCGGCTCTGCTGCTTTAGATCTTGCCTACACCGCCTGCGGTCGCATTGATGGCGTTTTTGGCATGAACCTTGGCCTATGGGATATAGCTGCTGGATCTTTAATTATCCAAGAAGCCGGAGGTGCCGTTACTGACTTTGGCGGCAATAATAACTTTCTAACAACCGGAAATATCATAGCCGGCAACCCTGCCATCCATAAAATAATTTTGCAGATAATCCAGGAAAAAACCTCTAAGACATAAAAATATTCAATCT
>JAJXWM010000036.1 GCA_021781615.1 Pseudomonadota bacterium | reverse complement strand
GAACTGGGCTATAACGATATAATTTATCAGATTCAAGTCGTCGATCAGGGATATACCTTGCACCATGCAAAAATTTTAATTTGCAAAGATTTAAATGGTGTCGTGAGCTTGGTATATAAAAATAAAACATTAGAATACAAATGTTATCGAAAGCAAAAACACAATGGGGCCATCGTTGATACTAAGGCATTGAATAGAAGTATAGACAAATTTATAAATAACCATGTTTGGGGGAAAGAGAATCTAAATCTGCTACAGTCAGCAGCAATTGCAGCTACCCCAGCAATGGTTCCAACAGGGCAAATGATGAAAAGCGGTCTTTAGAGTGGGTAGGGTGCTTTCAAAAACATGGTCTCGAGACCCCATAGGGTTATACATTTGCGACACAGGTAAGCTTCGTTTTTGCCGCGCCTGTTGGCTAAGGCAGACACTTGTGAGGCTTCGGGGAGGCGCTTCTTTGCAAAGATAGCAACAATTATTAACGTTACTTCCAGATTTTAGTCCTCTTCTGGCTAACAAAAGAGGACGTTTTAACTTTGCTCAAAACAGGACATTTTAATTTTGCCTTGACAATTTTTAAGCAATTTTTTAAGCAATTTTTTCAACGGGAAACACATCGTGCGTCACGAGGCGTTTACCGTAAACCTTATCTTGATTAAGCCCTCACAATTAGTTAAGATTAAAAAATGGAAAATCTTAACATTACCCCCATAAAAAAAGCCCAACAAATCTTCGAGGAATTTCGTAAAAATTTGAACACCAATCAAGAAAAAGCCGGGGCCGTACAAGCTTTTGAATTTTGTTATGAACTGTCATGGAAATTCATGAAGCGGGTTTTAGAAATACGCGGCTTAACGGTTGGGTCGCCAAAAGATACCTTCCGTAAAGCCTTTGAAGAAAATCTTATAACCGACCCTGAAACATGGTTTGAATTTCAAAAAATGAGAAATATTGTAACTCATACTTATAATGAGCAAAATTTAGACCTGATCGTTAAATCTTTTGATAAGTTTTCTCTAGAAATGCAACAGTTGGTTGAACAACTAGAACGCCCATGAGCCATCTTGCGCTTACTGATAAACAGTTAAAAACTGTCCTCGATATCCTAAAAAAATATCCACAGACCTTTTATGCTTATGGTTCAAGAGTAACCGGAAAAAGCAGACCAACCTCCGACCTAGATCTTTGCTTTAAGGAATCCATTCCTTTTAATATCCAAAGCCATATCGAAGAAGATTTTGAAGAGTCAGATCTACCATTTCAAGTGGAAATATCCGATTACAACTTGATGACGGAAGAATTTAAACAGCTAATTAACAAAGATCTTGTGCGCTTATAAAAAAGCAATTATCCACTAACAATCCGTGGAGTAACAAATACCAGCAACTCCTTTCTTTCCATTTGCGTTTCTTTTTTACTAAAAAATATTTTTATTACCGGGATCTGTCCAAAAAAAGGTACGCGCCTCATCCGATTAACCTTACTCCACTCATAGATCCCGCCCAGCACTATGGTTTCGTTATCATGAACTAATACTTGCGTATGGATTTTGCGCGTATCGATCGTCGGAACCCCGTTAACAACCAGCTGCCCAACCTTATCTTGATTAAGCTCTAAAGATAAATTAATCGCGTCCTTTGCTACCACCTCAGGCGTAACTTTTAAGCTAAGTACCGCCTTTTTAAAAGCTACGCTAGTATTTCCTTCCTTGGTTTTTTCTTGATATGGAATCTCTGCCCCCGCCTCAATATATGCCACTTGCCGATCGGTAGCCAACAACTTTGGTCGCGAGATTACTTTTCCTCTCCCCCGCTCTTCAAGGGCAGCAAGCTGCAGATCAAGCATGCCATTATTACCAAATTTGGCAATCGCAAAATTAAATTGATTGCGACGAGCATGCGTTACAAGCGCGCCCTCTTTAGAAGTACGAACTGGTGAATCATGCAACTCCAAACCCAGCTCTTGTAAAAAAGAATCATCAGCGCTAACAATGCGCGCTTCAATTAATACCTGCTTGGCAGGCACATCTATTTGTTTAAGCAGCTGTCTGATCACTGCTATTTTATCGCCAGTATCAGCAATGACCAAAGAATTAGAACCAACATCAGCTTCTGATTTACCCTGTGGCGACAAAATGCCAGCAGGTTTTAAAATTTTAGAAATACTCTCGGCCGAAGCATAGTGTAAATTAAGCACCGCTGGACGAAAAATTGACTGTTCGTTTTTACTTAATTCCTCGGCAGTTACCACGGTAATCACCCGACCAGTTTCATACTTTATTAGGTTTTGCATTTGTAATACAGTAGCTAAAGCTTCATACCAAGATACATTCCTCAAATTAACCGTGATCTTACCATTTATCTTTTCACTAATAATAATATTTTTACTGGCCGACTCAGCTAGTATTTTTAAAAGATCGCGCACCTTAATATCAACAAAATCAAGAGAAATTTTTCCCTCCGACAACGCACCGCAAGCAACCGGTATTGCACCCGCAAAAACACCGATAATAAAAACATATGACAAGATCTTTTTTAGATACATTTACCACCACGCTGAATGTTGTCTGCCTGCCTAGCTGTTTTGACCCCACACTCACTAATAGCAGTAATTACACTTCTGTTTAAACCAAAGCTATCGCCCACCTTTACTCGATATATATTACCCACAGGATCACCAATAACTCCAAAAACTATTCCCGCCTGCTTCATTAAACCAAAAAAATTTAATTCTTGGCTGGACCACAAAAATAAATCTTTTTTACCGACCCCAGGCTTGAAAAGATCGCGCTCAAAAACAGGGATAGATACCTCTTTACTATTTCTTTCATAAACATGCTTACTTTTATAAAACACAACTAAAACCTGCAAATGCAAATTGTCACCACCCTCCTCTTTCTTTTTTTGTAAACTCAACTCTTCAATAGTAATCAAAGATTGGTCTTTTAATAGGTTATTAATAAACATCAGTAAATTTTTATATTCTCCGACCAACTCAAGCTTAATTGGGTAAACAATAAATTTTCCGTTTTCTTGCGCGCGCCCTGGCTCAAACAAACCAGGAGCAATCTTTGCTGCAACTATTTCTTTTTCTAAGATGCTTAAAATATCAACAACCTCTAACTCTGGAACCAACCGTATAGTTTTTTCTCCACTTTGCTTTACTGGCGAGACTGGCAATAATGTTAATTTTTGTTGTGCTAAACGGACTTGCTCTTTTAAAGTAGCAACTTGCCTTTGCGTTGCTGCTAGCTTTTTATATAAAAAATTTATATCTAAACCATAACCAAGCGCCACAACCAAGATACCAAGTGCCGCGCTTGCTATCAGCTGAAAAATGGCCTTATACGGCACAAAGAGCACGGGTAATATTAGTTTAAAAATGTCCAGCACTTAATTCCCTCCACCATAAACCCATATCAATAAAAACTCGTACCCATCCTCACGCTTATTTATTTTTTGAATCGCTGGCGGACTGCCGCTATATTTAGTTGCAGCAAGCTTATTAATAAGCTTTTTAAGCTCAGTCATCGCTTTAACCTGGCCATCGATTTTGACCCCATTATTTTTAATCTCCAAGCGGGTAAAATACAAACTTCCCGAAACCCCTTGATGTAATACCGTAAAAACTTTTACCAAATTAGATCGCTTCCGTTCTAACTCCACCAAATAATCGGTGGTTTGTTTGGAAGAGACTTGCTCCTTTTGTTTTAGATGAGCGCTATTATTAATTTTAGCTGTTATAACATTCAATTCTTGCTGCAAAGGTCCTCGATCTTTTCCGACATCAGCAATATTCTGCTGTAAAACCAAATGCCAAAATAATAAAACCATCCCTGCTATTACTAAAAAAACAACTGGCCACCACCACAAATAACCGGGCTTTAAAAAAAACCTGTCTTGCTGCGGTAAAAGATTAATTGTGATCGGCATCTCTTACCCTAAGCGCTAAACCACAACTAATTAACATCAGTGGTGCTAACTGAAAGATGTTTCCTTGAGAAACGGTGTTAGCAACCTTCATTCCCATAAATGGATTGGCAAGCACCACCCGTAAATCAAATCTGTCACTTACCGCATCAACCAAACCAGGCAATAATGCCTTTTCACCACCCAAAACCACCACCTCAATCGGTTGTGATAAAGCCGAATAAATTAAACGTAGCTTTGTATCAAATAACTCCAGTACTTTATCGATAGACACAACAGCATCTATATCAAAAACATCTTCGTGCACATACACTATCTTTTTACTATCAAGCACTATAATTAAAACTTGCCCATGATCCATGTTGACAACCGCAGCGAGTCCCTCAACATTTTCCAATTGTAATCGGATGGCACGCTCTATCGCATAGATATCAATATCTAATATTTCTGAGTAAAGCCCAGCCTTCAACAATAACTTTACCCATTTATCTGCATGTGCGCGCCGCACCGCAACCGCTTGCAATCTAAACGAATCATTGCCTGCTTCAGTAACTTGACAATCAAAACCAAGATCGCCAGCAGAATATTCTTTGGCGCACTCTGCGAAATGAAAATGTAAAAATTTATTTATCTCTTTCCGAGAAAGCTCAACAGGAACTTGAAATTCTTTAAAAATAATCGCGGTATGCGACAAAGCAACAGCCGCCTGCTTAAACTTAGGCGAAGCCTGTCGCAATGTACTTTTGATTGCTGAAGCAATTACCTCGTCGGATATTTCTGCATCTTGTAATTCCAAATTCACACCCATTTCGATCTGATACCCAAAATCGCCGCCAGACAATCCGACCAAACGGATAAAATTTTGTCTGATATCGACTCCTACTAAACGAAAAGGTTTCTTTGCGCCCATGGGAATAGTTTTATTCACCAGCCGAATAAGCACAATACCGGGAAAAACACCTGGGTGTTGCCCAGGTAAAATCAACAGTATCGCTACTCTTCTGATCATCTAAGAAGAAATAATGTACTTCAGCATAATTTTTGAGTAGCGCTTTTTGCTGCTCAAAAATTATGCTGAATGGTTACGAAATAATAAAAAAAGCTTAAGCTGTGGATATTATTGAATTGAGGCAAAAAGAAATTTCTACTATTACCGAACTATATACCATACAAGAAGTAAAAAAAATAAAAACCAAATTAAGGCATTAAACTCCTTGCATAACCAAGTATTTTAGCATCATCCTAAACCGTAATATTTGGTGATTTAAAACCCAAAAAAGATCAAAAAGTCCAATTTAACAAAGAGATACTTCTCGGGAAAACGCTAGTCATCCATCCTAAAATAGGTTAAGCTCTTGCATCGGTTTAGTAACACGATTTTACTATTTTACAAAATGCCAAAATTTATCGCCAAAGTATTAAAAAATAGTTCCCTCAACCTCATGAGCCTGGTTTTTACTGGCTTAATCGTTTTTGGCGGCTTCTATTTTTATATGCTCATCCACCTGCCAGATGTCAGACAATTGAAAGACATGCGCATGCAACTGCCGCTACGAGTTTATTCTAGTGACGGCAAATTGATTGGTGAATTTGGTGAGAAAAAACTGATTCCGGTAACTTTAGAAGAGGTACCAAAACCTTTTATCCACGCCATCTTAGACACCGAAGACCAAAGATTTTATGAACATCGCGGCGTTGATTTTCTAGGATTAGTCCGCGCTGCCCTCGCTTATATAAGCTCGGGTAAAAAATCACAAGGCGCGAGCACCATTACAATGCAAGTTGTTCGTGACTGTTTTTTAAATCGTGAAAAAACTTTTGGCCGCAAAATAAATGAAATCCTTTTAGCATTTGAGATCGAACAAACTTTCAACAAAAAAGAGATTCTTGAGCTTTATTTGAATAAAATCTATTTCGGCAATCGCGCTTATGGTATAGCCTCAGCTGCGCAAATTTATTATGGAAAAACACTGCAGGAGCTAACCCTGCCCGAAATGGCAATGATCGCCGGGTTGCCACAAGCACCATCAAGAGCCAATCCCATAGCCAACCCCGAAGTTGCACGCGAACGTCGTAATCATGTCTTACAACGGATGCTAGAAAATAAGCATATCAGTTCCGCGGCATATAATGCGGCAATAGCAACCCCCGCCACCACCAATTACCACGAATCGCGAGTTGAAGTACCAGCGCCATACGCCGCCGAGATGACGCGTAATACAATAGTTGCCAAATATGGTGATGACGCATATGCCTCGGGTATAAAAATTTATACTACTATTGACTCACGCTTACAAAGTATAGCTAACCAAGTTTTACATGATGGAATTTTGGCTTACGATCGACGTCACGGCTATCGCGGACCAGAAGGAAGACTTGCCCCCGCCAACCAAGCCTATTGGCGACGTAAATTACAAAACATTGCCGTTATTAATAACCTCCAGCCAGCAGCAGTGCTTAGTGCAAATAACAATATTATATCTGCCTTACTAGCAAGCGGTAGCACCATCCAAATAAGCGTTAACAACTTCTCATGGGCACAACCACAATTATCCCGTGGTGACATTATCCGCGTTTACAAAACCACCAAAAACCAATGGATGTTCGCTCAAATACCAAAAATCGAAGGTGCAATTGTGGTGCTTAACCCTAAAAATGGGGCAGTTTTGGCGATAAGCGGTGGCTTTTCTTTTGCCTCAAGCAACTACAACCGCGCCATCCAGGCAGAACGACAAGCAGGATCAGCCTTTAAACCATTTATTTATTCGGCCGCCCTGGAAAAAGGACTTACCCTTGCAACCGTTATCAATGATGCACCGCTAGTATTTGTCGATCCCGCAACCAAAAACGTCTGGCGCCCACAAAATGTTACCCAAACTTTCCGAGGCCCAACCCGTTTACGTGATGCTTTAGTGCACTCGATAAATTTAGTGTCGATTAGACTATTACAAAATATCGGCGTTCCTTTTGCGGTAAATTATCTGAAAAATTTTGGGTTTGAAGGACCACGTGAAGTACCACCATCACTAGCTTTAGCTCTGGGCGCTGGATCTATAACCCCATTAAAAATGGCAGTTGGTTACACCGTATTTGCCAATGGTGGTTATAAAGTAACACCATTTATTATTAACTACGTTGTAGAAACCAACAACAAAGGTAATAAAATAGTTTTCCAAGCTGAGCCGATTACGATTCCCGAAGAAAATAATCAAAAAATCAAACTGCCAGAAGCCCCTCGCGTAATCACCCCACAAACTGCCTATTTAATTACTGATGCCATGAAAGACGTAATTAAACGGGGTACAGCAACTAAGGCAAAAACCTTAAACCGGGAAGATTTAGCTGGAAAAACCGGCACCACCAATGAACAAATAGATAACTGGTTTTCAGGGTTTAATAGTGATTTAGTAGCAACCGTATGGCTTGGCTTTGATCAACCCCGCTCCACTCACGAATATGGCGCACAAGCACCACTTTCGATCTGGATCGATTTTATGAAAGATGCTTTAGCCAACCAACCGCCTCATAGCATAAAAAGACCTGATGATATTACTGCCGTTAAGATTGATCCAACCACTGGCTTTTTAGCTAACTCTGAACAAGATAATGCTATATTTGAGATCTTTACCTCTAATACTGCGCCCAAAAGCACGGTACCAAATCAACCACCAATTATTGATGATTCGATAGAACAAGATGAACAAATCACTGACTCCCTCTTCTAAAGAACAATTTCAACTATTGAAATTCGATACAAAAATATTCGGTTTCAAGGTGGCAAAAATACTGCCTGATAAACTGCCTTTAGCCAAATTACGAGACATTCTTACTGAACTGAAAAACCAAAAGGTACGCCTGGTATTTTGGCAATCGAAAAGTTCCGACCAAAAATCGCAAAAAGCCGCCAAGAAACTTGGAGGGTTTTTAAGTAGTGAACAAGTAACTTATCTCCTCAATCTCAAAAAATTGGCATCATTACCAAAAACCGCTGCTAAAATTGAAATCTACCGCGCAAAAACACCAAGCGCATCGATGAAACAATTAGCGGTTTCTATTGGCGCATTATCCCGTTTTGGCACCGACCCTAAAATTCCCAAAAAAATCTTCCATCGCCTTTATCATGCTTGGATAAAAAATTCAGTAACTGGCGCTGCAGCTGATAGAGTTTTAGTGGTGCGCGATAAAAATAAAATTATCGGCATGGTTACTTTAAGCTCAAAAAATGGGCGTGGTGATATCAGATTAATTGCCGTCGACTCTAAATGTCGCGGAAAAAAACTTGGCACCAAACTTGCTTATGCCGCGCTAAAATATTTTATTAAAAAAGGATATGCAAAAGCCCAAGTAGTAACCCAAAAAGCAAACTTACCGGCATGCCACTTGTATAAAAAGTGCGGCTTTCGCTTAGAAAAAATCGACAATTTCTACCATTTTTGGTTGTAAGATCTGATCTTATAGCAATTGCCTAAGTAAGCATCTCAAGCCATGCGAGCTAACAAACGTTGCGCTGCTTTAATCATGGGCGGACCATGCATTTTGTTAGCTACAATAAAAATTGAGCTTTCGGTTTGTTTTCCATTTTTTAAAATGGTTTTTGCTTGAATGACTTCTTTTTTTGTTGGACTAAATTCTTGGTTAATTATCGAAACCTGCGAAGGATGAATTGCAACTTTGCCAACAAAACCTAAGTTTTTGGCTGACCGGCACGACATTTTTAATAGTTTTAGATCAGAAATTGCGAAGTTTGCTGTATCTATTGCAGCGATCTCACCATATGCAGCTGCTAGTACTAGCTGTTGACGGACAAGATCAAAACCTTCCCAATCCGTTCTTACACCCAATTCAGCACTAAAGTCAGCTGAGCCGTAAAGTAATAATTGAAGATTATTACCAATTTTGGCAATTTCGTGGATAGCTTTAAGACCACGGCTAGACTCAATAATTGCGCATAAAGCAAATTGTTTTGAGCCAGAAGACAGTAATTGATTGACAATTACTATCTCTTCAGCCGATTCTACTTTTGGTAAAAAGATAATCTTTGGTCGTACCATGCTATCTATTAAGGCATTTAGATCATTGATTCCAAATTGTGTCCGAATACTATTAATCCGCAAGCCATAAGGGTGCTCGTGCTTATGTTTTAGATAAGTAATCGCGTTATTACGAGCCTCATCTTTTTTAGCTATTGGCACAGAATCCTCTAAATCAAGAACGGTAAAATTGGCCCCAACTTTTTTGGCATAATCATATTTATCTATCATCAAAGCAGAAGTCCATAAGTAGCTCTTATATGCCAAGAACTGCGTTTTTGCTAACATAATAATCACTCTGGTTGGGCTAGTTTTAATGCATTTATAATTTTACTCAATCTAATAATATCTTTTTCTAGAATGTCAGAACGTAACATCAAACGTAATCCAGCACGGCCTTTTTCAATCACCGGGAAAAATGCTGCTGTTGTATAAAAACCTTGTTGAAATATTTTTTCAGCTGCAGTTATGGCCGTTTCTGCTGCTCCTATCCTCATTACCCGGATAGGGAAATCACTGCCTCTTTGTAGACTAGGCAGCAAGCTATCAAAAAGTTTAATATTGGTTTGCAATTTTTGCTGTAATTTATTTAATTCTGGCGAACGGTGAATTTTTGCTGCAGCTAGAATAGCACCACAATCAGCTGTGGTAAGATATTGCGACCATGCAATTCCTCCGCCGTAACGTTTGATCAATTCTTTTTTATTTTTTGCTCCAAACATTAAAGCGCTGCCGCGAGCGCCAAAACCTTTCCATAATGAAGTTACGATTATTGTTCTTTCATCAATTTCTTTCATAGCAGAACGCGCAAAGCCCTCTCCGTTTTTGCCATATACTGATAAGCCATGGCTATCATCAATGTAAAGAAATAAACCATATTTATTTTGTAACTCAAGCAAAGAGTCTATTGGCGCTTTATCACCCAGGCTATAGATACCATCACAAACATAGGCAACGTGTGGATTTTTTTTACACACATCTTCTAAGAAATTTAAATCATTATGCGAACAAGTTAAAACTTCACCTTCATCAGCACAAATTGGTTTGGCTATATTGATGCTAAAATGCGCATGCTTATCAAAAACAGTAACAAGCGGAGGGGTATCTGTAATATGTCCCGATGTAACCAAAGGCAAAATGCCGCAAGAATGAATGCCACATGATATGTTGGTTAATATTGGTGCTTGAAATAAATCGGCCAGTTCATTTTCAGCTTCATCTAAAATTGCTGCGCTGATCCGTAACCTGGATGACCCCATAATCAAGGTTTGGTATTCATCAATAGCATCTTTTGCTCCTTGTAAAATTCTTTTATCAACATCCAATCCCAGATAAGAACATGAAACCAAGTTAATAAATTTATGTCCATTTTGGTCTTCTATTTGAGCGTTATCCAGGTGTTTAATCCGAAGATCTAGCAGCCCACAATCTTGAGCTGCTTGCCATTCAGTGTCGCTATATTTAATGGCATTTTGATTATGGCGAAACCTATGTAATGGTATTAAAGGATTGCTATTCATATTTTTCTCCTCTATTAAAATATTATTAAGTTAATTTATAAATTTATAAATACTCCAAGATTTTTTTCTTTGGCTAATTTCCATACAGCCGTGGCAATTGCAATGTCTTGGAGTGCGGTTCCAACAGAAGCAAATAGTGTAACTGGTGATTGCAAGCACGTGGATTTTGGTGAATGAGTAATAAGTTCACCAAGCTCAATTACCTCACGTTCACAAGATTCTCTAAAGGTAGCGGCACGTTGTTCTACTACAACTTTTGCCTTGGCAATTAACGGGGCAGAAATTTCGCGCGTGGTTAGGGTATGACTACCAATAGCATTAATATGGACGCCTGGCTTCACATCAGCGATGTCAATAATTGGGGTTTTCGAAGTGGTAGTAGTGCAGATAATATCTGCATTTTGCGTTGCTTCGCGTAGAGTATCGCAGACGATAACTTCAGAAGATATATTTCCTTGTTGGAGAATTTCTGTGGCAAATTGTTGTGCTTTTACTTGGGTTCTGGAATAAATTTTGATCTGTTGAAATTTACGAACACAGCACATGGCTTTTAGTTGAGCTCGCGCCTGTGCTCCAGCACCAATCATAGCTAAGGTTGTAGTCTTTTTAGGTGCTAATATCTCTGTTGCTAAGCCGCTGGTTGCTCCGGTTTTAAGTGCAGTTATTGCTGCACCTTCGAGTAAAGCCAGTGGCATCCCTGTGCTAACATCCAGTAAGATCACTATCGCATGAATAAGTGGTAGGCCACAAAGATGGTTAGTAGCAACTAATGATGCTATTTTTATTCCTAAGGCACCAGTGTCTGCAAAATAGGCTGGCATAAATACGGCTAGTTTTTCCCCTTCCTGCACTGTCGGTGGTGTAACAATGTTAATGATATTGCGAGGCGGCATAATTACTTTTTGTTGAGCTAAAGATAAAAAAGCTTGGCGTATTACCCCTATTGCTTGATTCATAGACAAAGCTTGATTGATGTCTGTGGAACTTAAGATATGGAGCTGCATAATTTATTTCGTACCGGAACAAGGAACCAGAACCGTTCTTTCAAAGCTAATAACCAAGGTACCATCCCCTTTCATTCCATGGGTGCCGACTGTAACGATCCCCTGTTGGTTTCTGGAAGCAGAAAGTCTTTTAGTTAAGATTTTGCTCTCAGCATACAAAGTATCGCCAATATATACCGGGTTAATTAATTTGACTTTATCCCAGCCTAAATTAGCGATAGCTTTGGCGCTGATCGTGGCAACGGTCATCCCATTAACGATAGCAAAAGTTACTAAGCTTGAGACTAAATTTTGTCGAAATTCCGTTTTTGCTGCATAAATAGCATCAATGTGTAAGGGATGGTTGTTCATGCATAAGAGAGATTGCCAAATATTATCTGCCTCAGTAATAGTTCGTCCCGGGCGATGCTCGAAAACATCATTTATAATAAAGTCTTCGTAATATAATCCCCAAGATTCACGATATTTCTGGGTGGTAATTTGGATGTAGTTTGTCGAATTCATATGTGCGTATCACCATGTTTATTTGTAGCCTTAATGCCATCCTGTGTACTACTAATTAACTAAGTTTGTATGTTATACTTCAAAGGTAACAGTAGAGAAGCGTAGAAATTACGTGTTTAAGCTTAAAGCATATGGTTCTTTGTATGAATGATGATTTACATTTGGCTCTTAAACCGGATCACTTAATTGGGATGGATCTTAATGTTTATTGGCTAGATAATAACGGGTTTTATTTAGGCTGTAATAAAAAGGTATTAGATTTTTTTCACATCTCTGAACAGATGGTTGTTAGTAAAAATAATAGTGACTTAGTGCAAGCAGGTATCTTAAACCAATCACTAGCTACTCACATCGACAAGTCTAATCAATATGTACTAACTAAAAAGCAACCTCTGTTGAACGTCGTAGACCCAATAGTTAAACAGTACAATGGCAAACCAGCACAGTATATTAGCCACCGGTTCCCACTTTTTGATAAAAAAAAGAATATTGTTGGTATTTTAGGCTTTTCCATGGATATCACAGACAAAATATTAATTACACAATCCGGACTTTTTGGTTATGCCATAATGGCGGCACACTCAGATCAACAGCACAAATATGTTAATGAGTTTTTTACTGGCCAAGCTTACTGCAAAAAAACTATGGATATTTCCATCCAGGAGGCGCGTTGCCTTTATTATCTGCTAAAAGGTAAAAGTGCTAGAGAAACAGGAGAGATACTATTTAGATCAACACGTACAATTGAAGGTCATATTACAAGTGTTAAACAAAAATTGAATTGTACTACGCGTTCAGAATTATTTGATCGCCTATTAAATGATATTGAATTACTGTGTTTTGTTCGCTTTCGTGGTTATGATTAACCAAGGTCAAAATTTTGTATTCATAACGGCGCTGTTGCACAAATAAAAATTGTGCAATGTAAAATCTATCCAACAGCATAACTCAGAGGCATACCTATTGCAGTCATTTTATTGAGGATGTTACATTTTATTACCGCTTCAATAGCTAATATTGAGGCCGTAACTTTATCTAATGTCCTTGCTGATTCTTTACGCAAAAAATTTTTACTAAATTTTAGCAATGACATCATGGCGTTACTCCAGGGCTACCTCATTAAAATTTGTTAAATATATTTTAAGCAAACTAGGCGCCCTTTCGCCGTAATTGTTTGCGGGACGCTTCAAGTACGTCCATGTAACGCTCGTGCTGCGCTGTCCCTGCTTTGCATCGCCCGCCAACAATCACGGCTGCGGGCGCCTTTACCGACACCATATATCTTTCGCTAGATTTTAGAACGGAATAATGGGCA
>JAJXWM010000001.1 GCA_021781615.1 Pseudomonadota bacterium | reverse complement strand
TTTGCGGTAACAAATAAGGTCATCAACCACGCCACCATTTTCTTGCAACATACAGCTATAAAGTGCGGCACCAGGAACTTTAAGCTTATCAATATCATTAGCAAATAAGTAACGTAAAAAAGCTTGTGCTTGAGCGCCATCAACATCAATAATATTCATATGCGACACATCGAATATTCCCACATCTTGGCGTATTAGATTATGCTCTTCGATTTGTGAGCCATAGTATAGTGGCATATCCCAACCAGCAAACTCTGCCATCTTGGCGCCCGCCGCATGATGCTTCTCATTAAATACTGTCTTTTTTATCGTCATAGCATCCTCCTCTAAAATAATCCAGTCACCTTCCCCGTATTAACATCCACATCAATTCGACGGTACGCTGGATCAGATGAAGTCCCTGGCATCAATTTGATTGCGCCAGCAACGGGACAAACAAAACCAGCACCTTTATAAATTAAGAAGTCACGAATAAATAATCGCCAACCACGCGGCACACCCTTCTTATTCGGATCGTCAGTAACGCTCAAATGGGTTTTAACCATACAAGTACCGAGCTTACTAAGCTCGGGATCGGCTTCAATTGATTTTAGCTTTTTACGCGCATCTTCGGCATAATCTACCCCATCAGCACCGTAGACTTGCTTAGCAATTAGCTCGATACGATGGCTCATCGGCAGGTCTAGTTCATAGAGGAATTTGAAATCATTCTTCTCGTTGCAAGCATCAATTACCGCGTCTGCCAAGTCTAAAGCACCTTCACCACCCTTTTCCCAATGATGCGACTCGGCAATTCTTGCTCCAGTTGCTTCTACCATACGCCTCACGGCCATAACCTCGTTTTTGGTGTCCCCGTTAAAAGCGTTAAGACAAACCACCGGGTTAATTCCAGCCTGTTTAACGGTGTTAATATGGTGAATTAAGTTTTCGCAACCTTTCTCTACCCAACCCACATTTTCGGTTTTATACTCTTCAGGAATTGGACGACCAGGAACTGGATTGGGAGCACCACCATGACACTTGAGAGCACGAATAGTAGCAACAATAACCGCTGCGTTAGGTTTCATTCCTGAATAGCGACATTTCAAATTCCAGAATTTTTCAAAACCAATATCAGCGCCGAACCCAGATTCGGTAACCAAATAATCACCAAGTTTAGCGGCAAGTCGGTCACCAATAATTGAAGATTGTCCAATAGCAATATTGGCAAATGGCCCAGCGTGAACAAACACTGGTTGCCCTTCAACAGTTTGTAAAAGATTGGGATTTAGCGCGTCTAACATCCACGCGGTCATTGCACCATCAACCTCAAGATCAGCAGTAGTTACCGGCGTGCCATTTTTATCGTAGGCAACAACAATCTTTCCCATTCTTTGTCGGAAATCTTTGAGATCAGAAGCCAAAGCCAAAATCGCCATAATTTCTGAGGAAACAGCTATAGCAAAACCGGATTCCATCATAAAACCTTCCATTTTGCCGCCGATACCAATAATCATTTTACGTAAAGCTTGCGCGCAAAAATCGATAATCCACTTAAATTGAATATTGTGTGGATCAATATCAAGACGACGTAATTTCTTTTTGGCAAGTTCTGCGTCATCATAATTAAATTCATGCTGCATCCGCGAAGTTAAAGCGACCATTGCCAAATTATGCGCGTTCATAATGGCATTAATGTCACCAGTTAATCCCAAAGAAAAAGGGGTCAGTGGAATAACTTGTGATAAACCACCGCCCGCAGCCGATCCTTTAATATTCATAGTTGGACCACCAGATGGCTGCCGTAGCGTCGCAATAGATTTCTTATTACGTTTTGCTAATCCTTGAACCAAGCCAATAGTGGTAGTAGATTTACCTTCCCCAAGTGGAGTAGGATTAATTGCGGTAACATCAATATACTTTGCATCAGATTTTGTCTTAAGTCTTGCAAGAACTCTTTGATAATCTACTTTAGCGATATAGTTCCCGTGTGGCAACAACTCATCTTTTAAAATACCCAACTCATCTGCCAAACTATAAATCGATTTCATCTGCAATTCTGCTGCTTGCGCTATTTCCCAATCTGCATGAGACTTTGGATCTGGTAACACTGCCATAACTATCTCCTCAATTATAACCTCTAAATTTAGAAGGTAACCGCCAACACGAAAAAAATCAGCACGAAATCGTATTAAGACATTCACAGAAGGTGAAGCTAAATTGAAACTTTGGATCTGGTAATACGGTCGTAACTATCTCCTAACTCTAATCGAGTATTGAATTTAGAATATAACCACCAACACCAGCAAAAATCGTGCACGATTGTAATGTATCTTTGCCTACAAATTCAAATAAAATTTATAGAATTAGCAATAAAAATTCATCTAAAAAATATTACCAGTATAATCAAGTTGCTGTAATTCAAGTTAATGAAATCGCTTTTTTGTGTTAGGATTACAACTTTTTTAGCCTCATAAATTAATAATAAAAATGAAGCGGTATAAAATTACTTTTCTTGCCAGCCTTGGCTCCTGCTTAGAATACTATGATTTTATCATTTATAGCCTGCTTGCCAGTTTCATCAGTCAACAATTCTTTCCAAGCACCAATCAGGTAACCGCGCTCTTTGCTACTTTCGGAGTATTTGCCCTTAGCTACGTAGTCCGCCCTCTTGGCGGAGTTATTCTCGGGATAATCGGTGATCGCTTTGGCAGGAAAAAGGTTTTTGCAACTACTTTGCTCTGGATGGCGTTAGCAACCTCTTTAATGGGCATAATGCCGACTTATGCTACCTGGGGGCTAACCGCAACGATCCTTTTTAGCGCTTGCCGTATCATCCAGGGGCTAGTTTACGGCGCAGAAATACCAGGGGCTCTAACGCTCCTTTCAGAACATATTGATAAAAAAAAACATGGACTCCACTTTGGTTTTATGGTCGCAGCTATTGGTTTAGGGGTGGCAATGGGTTCTGGCGTTACTTGGCTGCTTACTAAAACCCTTACTGAAACCGAACTACTTGCCTGGGGATTTAGAATTCCTTTTTTGCTGGGAGGATGTTTGGCCATACTAGGGTTTTACATTCGTAAACATCTCCCTGAAACCCCCGAATTTTTAACTACAAAAAAAACCCATACCAAGATAACCAAAACCGTAGTTAAAAATCATTTGCGCTCAGTTTTTAGTGTCATGGGAGTGCTGCTATTTCCAGCGTGCCTGATAAATCTCAAACTAATTTTTCCAACCTATTTACACAACTTTTACCATTTCTCTTTTGCCGACATTTATTCGACCATGACTATAGGTTATCTAGCATCAGCAACAATGATTCCAATATTCGGATGGGCTGCTGACTTTATTAGTAAGAAATTTTTAATTATCAGCGCTGCTTTGGTCATGATCCTTTTCAGTTTCCCGGTTTTTTCTTTATTGCAAACTGGAGCGCCCTGGACCCTATTTACTTTTATGATATTCAACCAGGTGGTAACTGCCATTATGGCCGCCAGTTATTTTGTGCTTCTACCACGCGCTTTTCAAACGGTAATTAGATACACCGGCACCGCTTTTAGTTATAATATTACGCATACCATTGCCGCTCTTCTACCTCTGGTTATAAATTATATTTATGGTATACAAAAAAATCCAAGTTATCTAGTATGGCTATTTATAGGGCTCGCCACTTTAACCATCATTAGCACTATAACGTTTAAAACTGTTGATGATTGAGAATTGATATTTTGTTAACAATGTTCCACAATAGACTAAAATTTAATCTACAAAACGCTCAAAAAACCAATATCAGCACTAGGCAAGATAGATATGATAAATAAAAACATTATTGTTGGGATAACCGGCGGCATTGCGGCCTATAAAACTGCTGAGCTCGTAAGAGGCCTACGAAATGCTGGCGCAAAAGTTCGCGTCGTAATGACCAAAAATGCTGAAGAATTTATCACACCACTAACCATGCAAACTTTATCGGGAGATACTGTTTATACTGAGATGTTTAAACAACATTTTCAAAATGATCTTGAACATATTGCGATTGCACGCTGGGCCGACGCTGTTGTCGTTGCCCCAGCAACCGCTAATTTTATCGCAAAATTGGCGCATGGTATTGCCGATGATTTACTTACAACCGTTTGTCTTGCAACCACCGCACCAATTGCAATCGCCCCCGCGATGAATAAAGAGATGTGGGGGGCAGCTATTACCCAAGAAAATATTGCGGCTTTAAAAAGAAGAAAAAATTTAGTCTTCGGACCAGCAACAGGAACACAAGCATGTGGTGAAATTGGACTTGGCAGAATGCTTGAGCCTCGACAAATCCTAGAATCAATACCAAGCTTATTTTCCTCCCAAATACTTAATGGGAAAAAGATTGTTATCACTGCCGGCCCAACCAGAGAAAATATCGACCCGGTGCGCTATATCAGTAATTACAGCTCGGGCAAAATGGGTTATGCTTTGGCGGAGGCCGCTTTAGAAGCTGGCGCTGAAGTAACTTTAATCAGCGGGCCAACAGCACTTGATTGCCCTAAAAAAATAAAAAGGATTAACATCCAAACCGCAGAAGAAATGTATCGAGCAACAATAAAAGAGGTTAAAAATTGTCATATTTTTATCGGGGCTGCGGCAGTTGCTGACTATCAACCACTCAATAGCAAGCCGCACAAAATAAAAAGAGGGATAGAAAAACTTTCCATTGACCTAAAACGTACTCCTGATATTTTATCGGCAGTTGCCTCTTTAAAGAAAAAACCATTTACCATTGGTTTTGCTGCAGAAACTGAGAAGCTTGTAGCTAATGCCAAGGGGAAATTAACTAAGAAAAATCTAGATATGATTATTGCCAACCAAGTCGGAGAAAATCTTGGCTTCGAATGTAATGATAATGCCGCAACGATACTTCGTAAAAATGCCAAAGCAGTAGAATTTCCTAAAATGCCAAAAAAAGAATTGGCGCAACATATTATTAAAAATATTTTTGCTGCCATAAAAAACAAAAAGTAACCGCTCGTGGATAAAATGAAAACTAACTCAAAAAATCGCTTATTGTCCCTGGATGTATTTCGTGGCTTTACTATCGCCGGCATGATTCTCGTTAATAACCCCGGATCTTGGGACCATCTGTTACCAGCCCTTCATCATGCCACCTGGCATGGCTGCACTTTTGCTGATCTTATATTTCCCTTTTTCCTTTGGGTGGTGGGTGCTGCTATTCCACTATCTTTTGCTAACCGCATGGATCACGGAGCTAGTCGGAGCCAAATACTCCGCCATGTCTTTGGACGAGCTTTTATACTATTTGCTATCGGATTATTTCTTAACGGTTTTCCATTTGGATTAGTTCCTGGTCACACTTTTAGTTGGGATACAATTAGAATCCCTGGTGTTTTACAACGGATCGCCATTTGCTTCCTCATCGGTTCACTAATATTTCTTTATAGCAATATTTTTTGGCAAATAGTCAGCACGGTCTTTCTTTTGACCATAAGCTGGCTGCTTTTAAAATTTATTTCGCTTCCAGATTTTGGTGCTGGAATATTAGAACCAAATGGTAATTTGGCCTGGTTTATCGATTCCCACCTACTTCGTGGCCATACTTATGCCAAAGCACTTATTCCTGGCTTTGATCCAGAAGGAATTTTTAGCACCTTGACCGCCGTTGCTACCGTACTCACTGGAGTTTTAACTGGCCATTCATTACGCTCTAAAAAAACTCAGCTTGCAAAAACCGCCTGGATGTTAATCACTGGCATTCTGTGCATCTGCTTCGGATCACTACTAAATAACTGGCTACCAATTAACAAAAGCCTTTGGACATCATCGTATGTAATATTCACTACTGGTATGGCATTAACAATATTTTCATGCTGCTATTGGCTAATCGACATTAGGAAATATCAAAAATGGTTTAAACCCCTTGAGATTTACGGTTTGAACGCTCTAACCATATTCGTTACCTCTGGCATAATTGGTCGCTTAACCTTATTTATCCGAATCAATGAGCCTGCGGGTTTGGTTTCGTTTAAAACCTATTACTACCACTTTATTACACAATTAATACCAAATTTAATGTTGGCTTCATTTCTTCATGCTATACTTTTTATGATAATAATGTATTTTATTGCTTATGAACTATATCGAGCGAAGATAACAATAAAAGCTTAAATTTAGATGCAACCATTAAAAATAACTTCGAAGAAGTAAAATTTTTATGAAATCTCCATACAATAGCTTTACAAAAAAACGCAGATGGCTTCAATGGACATTAGCTCCAGTGGTTATTATTACCATCATCTTCGGATGGAAGTACTACTGGCTTCCCTTTGTAGTACCAGTCGTCATGTTAATAAACATGCTTAGCATCCGCCTAAAAAAAGGAAGGATTACTTGCGGAAATTTTTGTCCGCGCGGCGCCTTTTTTGATCGAATTTTGGGTATTTTTAGCCGCAATAATAAAATCCCCTCATTTTTAAAAAATAATAATTTCCGCCTGGCGATTTTTATCTTTCTTTTTGGTTTTTTTACCATCCAAATCACCAGCCCTCCATACACCATTGAGCACCTTGGGCATATTTTTTGGCTAATGTGCACAGTTACAACCACAATTGGAATAATCTTAGGAGCATTTTTTAGCCATCGTACTTGGTGTGCCTTTTGTCCGGTTGGCACTTTCATCAGTGTTGCAAAAAGTGACCAACAACCTCTTACTATTGACAAAAATTCTTGCCGCTCATGTAAATTGTGTGAACTGGTTTGCCCGATGAATATCAGTATTACTAACAATCGCGAACAAGGAATTGTATCTGACCATGATTGCCTGAAGTGTAAAGAATGTATTGCTATTTGCCCAACAAAATCCTTAAAAATGGCCACAAAAAAATAGATCGCCCCGCCATGTCTCTCTTCTGGATTTACTGCACTAGGAACGGTAACTTACGTTAAACCTGTTATCATGGGGATATACCATAGCGCCTGCCGCGCATCAAGGCATGCTCCCATCCCTAGATCTACCACCGGCGCCAGATCCTGCTTCACGACCTAGCTTTTCAATACGGTGACGGATCGCTGTAGCACAAGCTAGAGCGCTCTCATTTATCCCAGCTTTGTTTGGATATATTGTATATTGTTCTCGGTACTTGGTCGGCGTTATATTAGGCATTACAATATTAGCTCCACGCTTCAAACCTAGTTCACGACCATCGACCCGATTGATAGTTGCCAAGGCTGTGGTGCTTGGGATATTGGCTTGAGGGCAAACTAGCCGCGCCAATGCTACTGCTTTATAAGTCATCAACTCGTTGGCTGGAACTTGCTCATTACCAACATCAGGTATTTCTATTAATCCACGGCCCAAGGCTGTTTCTGGGCTGGCAATATAAGGGCCAACACCAACCATATCTAAATCAAGCGCACGAAAATGATCAATATCATTTGCTAAAACTTGATAGGTTTGCCCCGGAATACCAATCATTACCCCACTGCCAATCTCATAGCCAAGATCACGTAATTTTTTTAGGATATGAAAACGTTGCAGGAGGGGCTCTGCTGCTCCTAAAGATGGATGAATTAATCTATATAAATTTTGTGCAGAGGTTTCGAAGCGCAAGAGATATCTATCGGCCCCAGCTTTTTTCCATGCTAGTAAATCTTCATGGGGACGTTCACCCAAGCTTAGAGTGACTGCAAGCGAAGTATGTATTTTAATACTCTGTATAATATCGGCAATAAATTCCCTAGTTAAACCATAATCCTCGCCGGCTTGCATAACCACGGTGCCATAGCCAAGTTCAGCAATATTATATACGCCGGCCATTACTTCCTCTTTACTCATGCGGTAACGGGGAATTGTTTGGAAGGCGCTGTTTATTCCACAATAAGTACATTTTCTGATACAGTGGTTCGAAATTTCTAATAAACCGCGAAAATGTACAGTATTACCAACGTATTTAAGACGCAGAGCATCTGCCGTATCCCAAAGGATTGAGAGTTTTTTGGGATCTGTTTCACGCAGCCAATTCTCAATATCTTTTTTTGAGAGATCCCCGTTCAAAATTTTCATTTGTCCCTATTAGAGGTTAAAGTTTTTAGCGCGGCGGGGAATGGTTCAAGTACCCGCTCTAGCATATTCAAACAAAAGGCAATTGCTAAGCCATAATTTGTACAGGGGACCCCTGCTTCATGACATAACATAATTCGGCTCAAAATTTCCCGGCGATTAAACATGCATGAACCACACAAGATCACTAAGCGGTAGTCTTTAAGATTAGAGGGAAAGTCATGACCCTGTTTAACAGTAATATCAAGCTCGCCACCAACATACTGATTAAGCCAACGAGGAATTTTCACCCGCCCGATATCATCAGTGATTGGATGATGAGAGCAGGCCTCACTAATGAGAACCTTGTCTCCTGGAACGAGTTTTCTTAAAGCCAAGGTCCCTAATGTTTGCGAAATTAAATCTCCTTTCAACCGTGAATACAAGATCGAGAAGCTTGTTAACCATATATTTTTTGGCACAATATCTTTGATTAAATGAAATACTGAAGAATCGGTAACTACTAATTTTGGTGGTTTTTTTAAAGAATCAAAAGCATCTTGGAGCTCACTCTCTTTAACTACCAAACTAATAACATTGCCGTCTAATGAGTCACGTAACGCTTGTACTTGTGGCAAAAGTAGACGACCTTTAGGCGCCTCTTTATCAATCGGCATAACCTGAATAGCAATCTCTTTGGGCCCTAAAAGATCCCGCAAAATAATCGGATTATTGAAAAAATCTTCTGGTACTGTTTCTAAAATTGCTTTTCTAAATAATGCAATATGGGTTGGATCTTGCGTGGATATTGTAATGCAAGATTTTTTACCAAAACGTTCCACAATGGTTTGATCAACAGGGTGGAGATCAATTTTATTTAAAATAATAACCGTCGGAATATTTCGTTGTTTAAACTCTTGGAAGATTCCTTCTTCAAACTCAGTCCAAATGTTTGCTTCAGTAACAATTATTGCTAAATCGGTACGGTCAAATATTTTCTTTGTTTTTTCAACGCGTAATTTCCCTAAGTCCCCACTATCATCTATACCGGCAGTATCGATAAATAATACGGGGCCGAGTGGTAAAAATTCCATTGCTTTTTCAACTGGGTCCGTAGTTGTCCCAGCCTCATTAGAAACAATAGAAACCGGTTGACGTGTAACTAGATTCATTAAACTAGACTTACCTACGTTGCGACGGCCATAAATACCAAGATGACAACGAAAACTTTTAGGGGCTCGTTGCATTATATATGCACCTCTTATTATGGGTGTTGCAGGACATAAGTTATTGTTATTATAAGGTTATCTATTTATCTTTGGTAAAGTATACCTGAATTTACTATTATTCAAAATATTATTAGATAGTAGCAGATCAGGTCGTAGCTGCTTTATTTAGGTTAAACTAAAATTATTTTGGCCTATGCGAAACATGTCGGGGTAGTATGCTTAATTAAGGTTCATATATCACCCCATAAAAATGGAACGTCGATAGCTGGCTGCTATCCTTTTCATGGTCAACTTTCTGGTCTACTAAAGGAAAGTGCATCATTGCTTTTTTACAGCGCATAAGCTACCATTGCAAAGTTTCATTATCGTAAAAAGAGCAGCTGGAACCGTAGCGAGAGCGTTTTAGATTCATTATATTAAGCGCTCGCCGGAGGTTCCAACTGCTCTTTTTAGGACCATGGCTCGTTTCAGAAGTTTTGATTTTAGTAAAACTGTTGGTTGCTTAAGTTCACTATAAAAATTTGTTAAGTTAAGGGTAGATAATGTCGCAGGTGTATGTAAGATATTTTATAGAGTTTATTTTTTGTAGTGGAATGCTTCTTAAAGCTTGCCTATTTTTACCTCAAGCTATTAAAATATTTAAAGCAAAAAAATCTGAGGAGCTGTCTTTATTGACTTTTGCTGGACTTAACATTATGCAAATACTAACAGTTTTGCACGCTTACTTTCATAAAGACTATTTATTAATGTTTGGTACATTATTGGGTTTTTTATTTTGTTTTCCTGTAACCTATATGATAGTACTTTACCGGAAATGGTGATATTTTTTTGTTACAGTTGCTTGACTTTTAATTATATTTTTACAGGTGCTTAATATGGGAAAAATAAAAGATCAATATCAAAAGCTACAAGAGCAAGCTCAAAAGCTCACGCTGTCTCCTGACGTTATTCAAATCCGCGTTGGTTCAGCTACATGTGAAAATGCTTCTGGAGCGCGTGAGGTAGCAGAGGAGTTTAAAAAAAATATTGTTGTGTATGGAAGCGATAATGTAAAATTGTTAACCGTTGGTTGTACGGGTAGATGTAGTTGCGAGCCTATTGTTTCGGTATCAAAACCCGGTAAAAAGATGGTTGTGTATCAAAAAGTTGACCGAGAAACTGCTCATAAAATTTTTGTTTCACATATTAAAGAGGATCGGTTAGTCGAAGAGTCTTTACTTGGCGATGCCAGCATTTACAATACTAACAAGAGTCAAACAGCGTACTCCCCCAGCCAACAAAACCTTGCAGGTTTTCCTATGACGGAGGAGTTTCTTAAGTTATACGGTGATATCCCCTTCTATAATTCACAAACTCGCATAGCTTTACGTAATTCAGGGATAATTAACCCCGAGAGTCTTCACGAATACATTAGTCGCCAAGGTTTTTTAGGACTGAACATTGTCTTGGACAAAGCTGACCCGGAATGGGTGGTTGATCAAATATCTATTGCCAAGTTACGCGGTCGTGGTGGGGGCGGTTTTCCAACAGGGAAAAAGTGGCATCTTGCGCGAATGAGTGAGGAAAAAATTCGTTATGTTGTCTGTAATGCTGATGAGGGAGATCCTGGAGCATTTATGGATAGAAGTCTTTTAGAGTCTGATCCTTTCAGCGTTATCGAAGGCATGATAATTGCAGGCTATGCGATTGGTGCTCAAAAAGGTTTTTTCTATATCCGCGCTGAATATCCATTAGCCGTAGAGAGAGTACAAAAAGCTATCGACCTATGCCACAAGGAAGGATTATTAGGCAAGGATATCTGGGGCACGGGATTTAATTTTGAGCTGGAGATCCGTCTAGGTGCCGGTGCATTTGTTTGCGGGGAAGAGACAGCTCTTATTCATTCAATTGAAGGGGAAAGAGGACAGCCGCGTACGCGTCCACCATACCCAGTAGTTAAAGGTTTATGGAATAAGCCAACGGTAATTAACAACGTTGAAACATTGGCTAATATTCCTGCTATTATGGTGATGGAGGCAAATAATTTCAATAAAATAGGTACCGCTGTTAGCGGTGGAACAAAGGTATTTGCTCTTGCAGGTAAAGTTAATCATACAGGATTAGTTGAAGTCCCGATGGGAACGTCGTTACGCGAGGTTGTTTTTGGTATTGGTGGTGGGATCCCTAACGGTAAAAAGCTAAAAGCGGTGCAGACCGGGGGGCCGTCTGGTGGTTTACTCCCCTATTCTGTTATTGATACGCCAATTGATTACGATACGTTAGCAGCATCTGGATCAATTATGGGCAGCGGAGGTATGATTGTTTTGGACGAAGATGATTGCGCTGTAGATGTTGCGAAGTTTTTCCTAATATTTACCCAAGATGAATCTTGTGGTAAATGTTCCCCATGTCGAGAGGGAACATTAAGGATGTTAGAGATTTTGGAACGGATCACCAGCGGTAACGGAACATTAGAAGATTTAGTTAATCTAGAAAGACTGGCTAATTTAGTTAAAAAAGCTTCGTTATGTGGCCTTGGTAAGGCTGCTCCAAATCCTGTTCTCAGTACTTTGAAACACTTTCGTGATGAGTATTTGGCTCATGTTGTAGATAAGCGCTGTCCAGCAAAAAAATGCGCGGCTTTGATTCGCTACGAAATCGACCCAGAAAAATGTGTTGGCTGTACCGCTTGTGCGAGGGTTTGCCCTGTAAAATGCATTACAGGAGAGAGAAAATTTGCCCATATTATTGATCAGAAGCAATGTATTAAATGTGGAGCATGTTTTAATATTTGTAAGTTTAGTGCAGTAAAGAAAACTTAAGAGGTATATATGTCATTAAATGATGTAACTTTAACTATTGACGGTCAAAAAGTTGTTGTGCCTAAAAAAACGACGGTTATGCATGCTGCTGAAAAAATTGGAATTAACGTTCCACGGCTGTGTTATCATCCTCGCTTAAGTCTTGAAGGAGCATGCCGTGTGTGTATTGTTAAGGTTGAGGGTGTCGATCCCTTTGTTCCTTCTTGCTGCACTGAGGTGCAAGAAGGTATGGTGATACAGACCAACTCCCCTGAAATTAGGGAAGCACGTCGAGATATTGTTGAGTTGTTAATTGATAATCATCCACGCGAGTGCCAAACGTGTGAGCGTGATGGAAATTGTGAATTGCAAAATCTTGCTTATAGCATGGGAGTCCGTGAGCGTTTATTTGAAGGGAAGCGTAAACGTCATCCATTAGACAACACCAGTGTTTCTGTGGTTAGAGACTCTGAGAAATGTATTTTGTGTGGAAGATGTTTTAGAGTATGTAATGAGATTCAAGGCGTATCAAATCTAAGCCAACAAGGACGAGGGTTTTCTACCGTGGTTACCCCAGCCCATGGCGCTAATATGGATGATTCTGTTTGTGTCCAATGTGGGCAATGTATCAATGTTTGTCCAACAGCAGCTTTCCAGGAAAAACGGCATACTGACGCTGTATGGGGAGCTATCAATGACCCTAATAAATTAGTGATTGTGCAAACTGCACCAGCTATTAGGGCAGCTATCGGCGAGGGATTTGATTTGGAGCCTGGCACCCCGTGTACCGGTAAAATGGTGACAGCGTTGCGTCGTCTTGGTTTTGACGCGGTATTTGACACCGACTTTGCTGCTGATTTAACCATTATGGAAGAGGCGCATGAACTTGTTGAACGTATAAAAAACAATCGTTCACTACCACATATCACTTCCTGTTCTCCAGGATGGATTAACTTTGTTGAAGGTTTTTATCCTGAGCTTTTGCCTCATGTATCTACTTGTCGTTCTCCGATGACTATGATGTCAGCTGTTATCAAAAGCTATTACGCCAAAAAAATTAATCGTGATCCCAAGGATATCTTTGTCGTAGCAATTATGCCGTGCGTAGCAAAGAAGTATGAAATAACACGCCCAGAGTTTTCTTTAGATGGGATGCCATTAACTGATGCGGTGCTCACAACGAGAGAGCTGAATTGGATGATTAAATCTTACGGGATTGATTTTACCAAACTTCCAGAGGGGGAATTTGATTCTCCCTTGGGAGAGTCAACTGGAGCCGGGGTGATTTTTGGCACTACCGGAGGAGTTTTAGAGGCTGCCCTGCGTACTGTTGCGGAAGTTATTCTTGGCCAACCATTTGAAAAACTTGAGTTTGAATCTGTTCGTGCTCCCGTCGTCGGCTTACGAGAAGAGACGATAAAGATCGGAGATCTAACCCTTAATTTAGCAGTTGCTAATGGTTTAGTTAACGCAAAAAAAGTTTTAGACGCTATAAAATCTGGGGAGAAACAATATCATGTGGTTGAAATTATGGCATGTCCTGGTGGTTGTATCGGAGGAGGAGGACAACCGTACCCCCCCCACGGATACAATATCCTTGATCCTACGCTTATAGTTAAAAGAGCAGCAGCACTGTATGCGATAGATTCACAAAAGAAAATACGTCGCTCGCATGAAAACCTGGCGGTGCAAAAGTTATATAAAGAGTTCTTGGGTGAGCCAGGCGGCGAAATGTCCCATAAATTACTTCATACTAGTTATCATCCTAGACCGAGAAGAGGAATAAAATGAATAATAACTTAAAAAATGTTTGTTGTTCAGGTGATTGTTCAAAAAATGAAAAAGATTGTATCGAAGCAAGCAGGGATCTTTTTCCAGAAAATATATTAAAATTTATTGAACAGTGTTTGAAAGACGAGCACCCTAACAGCCAATTAATTACTGTGCTCCATAAGGTACAAGATCATTTTGGTTATTTGTCTCCGCAGACCATGGATGCTGTTGCCTATTTAATGCAAATCCCAGCTGCGAAAGTTTCAGGGGTTGCTTCCTTTTACCATTATTTTCGCCTTAAACCCTGTGGAAAGCATGTTATTAGCGTTTGTTTGGGAACCGCATGTTACGTTAATGGAGCGGAAGCGGTTTTGAAAAAATTTAGCGAAGAACTTGGGATTAAAGAGGGAGAAACTACGCACGATGGCATGTTTACTTTAGAAATAGCCCGCTGTCTTGGAGCTTGCGCTTTGGCGCCAGTAGTTAAAATTGGTGATGATATCCATTCGCAAGTTACTCCGGATAAGGTGCCTTTTATCATTAGTAGTTGCCTGAAGAAATAAATTGGCTCTCCTCCGATTCTGTAGAAAGTGTTTATGCATAACACTGGAACTGCCATCGTAAGTGTGTAGATAGTCATAAATAACAAGGATCCTAACTTAACAATATACATTTTTGGAGGAAACTCTAATTCATTTCTGTCCAGTTTATTGGGGGGAGGTCATAATTTACAGCTACCGGTTTTATCTGAATTTTTAAAGCGCTTTAAGTTTACATATATCCGATGAAGTTTTGACGTGCACAGAGATAATTGATAAGAAGGCATTGCACTTATTGTTTGAATCAGCCAATGTAGCACGAACCTCTTTCCCCGATAATAAAATCTACCGGTTATTTTGGAAAAAGTATCTTATGGGTCTGTTGAAATCTGAAAATTTTTATAAAAACAACAAATGTAGCTTATTGTTTTTATTAGATTCCCGCTTTCGCGGGAATGACGAAATAGGCGGGTTTCAACAGCCCCCTTATAGCTCTTTTTCCTGTTCGGCGCTCGTTTTAGAATCAGCTAAAGCTGCAAGTGCTTTAAGTACGTCCGGAAAATCCGCCGCTATAGCTTTTCCAGTTTCTTCAGCCGACGGCCCTGTGACCTGTATGGAATAAGTAACGTGGGTTCGTTTTGGCGCTACATATTGAATGCGATGGGCAACAAGCACAATGATATCGCCAACGCGGGTCTCGTCGACAAAAACTTCATTTTTCCTTACCTCAATAAGGCGAGTAGTTAAAGGATCCTGACCAGGGGGTGTCATTGTAAATACTGTACCAGCTTCAAATGGTCCGTTAATCTCAATATGTTCAATTCCCGCATTCCATTGTTTCCAGCCTGGAACATCACAGAATATTTCCCAAATCGTTTCAGGATCAGCATTAATTTCTATGTCATAATCGCACTGCCACATGTTTCTTCCACCTAGAAATTTTTTCGAATTTATTTGCCAAGTGCTAAAAAATCATCTGATAAAAACTACAGCCCTGCCAGTTTTAATGGTTCTGTCGCAGATTTTATCATAAACTGATTTTTTTACACACAGATTTTTGCTGGACGCAATTATGCTGCTAACGCATAAAATTGCGTCCAATGATTCATCCATGCTCCAACTCATACCAGTTGGACTCTTATGTTTTTAGAGATATATAAGCTTAATAAATAGTTTTACGTAATCGCCAAATAAAGGGGCTGTCGCAATCCGAAAGTATTCCTGAAGCTTGCAAAACCTGGAAAGAAACTCTAGCTGCTTATAGATTTTTTAACCATGAGAACATAACGCCAAAGCTTCCGATGACAGCCCCGAGGTAATTTCTTTTTGGTTTAAGGCGAGGGGGACTCTTTTGTTTGCGCATTACCAAGAACAGCCAAATATTGCTCAACTGATAGCAATTGATATTCGTAAACATTATTTTGTTCGTTAAGTTTATTTATGAATTCAGCAATCTTTTCATATGAAATACCTTCAACTAGCTTATTCCAGATGGAGCCGTCTATCAAACCTTCTGCAACGCCTCATAAATCCGCCAGCGATGTTTAATATCCGCGGCAGAAAGATCCATTAAACGTTTGGCGCTTTCAGGATCACTCCGCATGAGAATTTGGTAACGGTTTTCTTGTCGTGCATATTCGGAAAACGGAATGCTTGGTTTTTCTGAATCCATTTGTAGCGGATTTAAGCCCTCTTTAACGCGATCAGGATTATAGCGATATAGCGGCCAATGACCGCACTTTACCGCCAATTTTTGTTGCTCGGGCCCCTCGTGCATATTAATCCCATGCGAAATGCAGTGACTATAAGCGATAACTATTGCTGGGCCATTATAATTATCAGCTTCTTGTAGTGCTTTAATTGCCTGCTGCGGACTAGCTCCGATCGCTATACTTGCAACATAAATATTGCCGTACGTCATGAGCATTAAACCTAAATCTTTTTTGGCCACCGGTTTTCCTTTGGCTGCAAATTTAACCACGGCGCCACGCGGGGTAGCTTTTGATGCCTGGCCTCCGGTATTAGAATATACTTCGGTATCTAGCACTAATACTTTTATATTCTTACCGCTTGCTAAAACATGATCTAATCCACCATAGCCAATATCATAAGCCCAGCCATCGCCGCCAAGCTCCCACACACTTTGCTTAACCAATTGATCAACTAAAGAAAGTAACTGCTTCGCTTCGCTAGTCTTAACTTTTTCTAAGATCTTCTTCAATTTAACAACTGCTTGTCGCTCGGCCGCTACATCAAAATCGGTTTTTTGTTCATTACTAATAATAAATTGAATTAACTTTTGATCATTAATTTTGGCAGCGAGTTTAGCGATTAATTCTAAGGCTTGTTCCCGATGTTTTTCGATGGTTAGTAAAAATCCATAACCAAACTCGGCATTATCTTCAAATAGTGAAGAAGCAAACGCTGGCCCGCGACCACTAGCATTCATCGTCCAGGGGACGGTCGGTAAATAACCACCATAAGCAAGAGTACAACCAACACCGTTAGCTATCAGCAGCCGATCACCAAATAATTGGGTAAGCAATTTAATATATGGAGTTTCACCACAACCAGCGCAGGCACCACAAAACTCAAACATTGGACTTACATATTGCAAACCACGAACAGTTAATTTGTCAGTCTTATTTGGATCAACCGGGATACTTTCAAAAAATTTAACACTCACTCTCCCCTTTTCTTTGGTCTCGCTAGTTTTGGCTTCCATAATCAAAGCTTTCTTTCCAGCCTTTCCTTTATTTATCGGGCAAATTTCAACACAGGCGCCACAACCAGTACAATCTTCGGCATATATTTGAATCGTATGACAATCAAAATCTGTATCTTGCGCCCGTAACTTAGTGGTGGAAAAATCTTTAGGTGCATTTTTGAGCACCCCTTCAGGATAACGCTTAGAGCGGATGGCACTATGCGGGCAAACAAACTTGCACAAGCCACATTGCACACAATTTTCAGAAACCCAACGCGGTGCTACCAGAGAAATATTTCTTTTTTCAAAACAAGTCGAGTGTGTTCGATAAACACCATCACTCGGCAAAGCACTTACTGGTAATTCATCACCACGACCCGCAAGCATCTTCCCAATAACTTCACGAATAAATGGTGGCGCCCCCGCATTAACTGTCGGCAATAAATCAATATTGCTGGTAACTTTATTTGGTACTTTAACCTCGACTAGATTCGCCAAACTATTATCAACCGCCCGGTAATTCTTTTGTAAAACTTCATCTCCCTTTGAAGCATAGGTTTTTTTGATCGCTGCTTTAATCTTAGCAATTGCTTTTTCTTTCGGAATAACATTACTTAAAGCAAAAAAACAAGTTTGCATGACGGTATTAATATGGTTCCTCATGCCTGAATCGTACGCCACCCGATAAGCATCAATTACGTAAAATTTAATTTTTTTATCGATAATGGCCTTTTGTAAAGAACGGGGTAATTTATCCCAAACTTTATCTACAGCATAAGAGGTATTAAGTAAAAAAGTCGCTCCGGGTGCTGCGTTTTCCAAAACTGGCATTTTCTCAACAAAGCTAAATTGATGGCACCCAACAAAGTTTGCCCGCTTAATTAAATAGGTCGAATGAATTTTATTAGGGCTAAAACGCAAATGAGAAACCGTCCGAGAACCAGTTTTTTTAGCGTCGTAAACAAAATATCCTTGGGCATAGAGATCGGTTTCTTCACCAATAATCTTGATCGAGTTTTTATTAGCGCTTACAGTACCATCAGCACCTAATCCATAAAAAACTGCGCGGCACACTTCATCTGGTTCAATATCAAGATCTTGATCGTAACTTAAGCTGGTATGGGTAAGATCATCATTGATACCAATGGTAAAATGATTTTTTGGCTTCGCTTTTTTTAATTCATCAAAAACTGCTTTCACCATTGTCGGCGTAAATTCTTTTGAGGCAATACCATAACGCCCACCGATTATTTTTTGTTTTCGTAAGTCAGCATAATTTTCTAAAATAGTGGTTGCCACTTCTTCATATAACGGCTCACCAGCAGCACCAACCTCTTTAGTGCGATCAAGCACCGCTATTGCCTTACAGGTTTTTGGCAGAGCCGCTAAAAATTCTTTTTTAGGAAAAGGACGGAATAATCTTATTTTTAATAAACCAACTTTATCTTTTTTCTTATTCAAATACGCAACTGTTTCTTGTACCGTTTCACCCGCCGAACCCATAATAACAATCACGCGCTCGGCCCTGGGATCTCCCAAATACTCTACAAGTCCATATGCCCTGCCGGTGATTTTCTTAAACTGCTTTAATTTTTCCGTCAGGATATTTGGCAATTTATTATAAAATGAATTTACCGCCTCTCTTCCTTGAAAATATACATCAGAGTCTGAAACCACCCCGCGAATAGTTGGATTTTCTGGGGTTAAACGTCGCGCACGACAAGCCAGCACTGTCTTCTCAGAAATCATTGAGCGAATCTGATCGTCTGATAACAACTCTATTTTTGCTACTTCATGACTAGTACGAAACCCATCAAAAAAATGTAAAAAAGGCACGCGGCTTTCTAGCGCTGTTGCCTGAGAGATAAGCGCCATATCTTGCGCCTCTTGCACATTCGCGGCGCCTAACATCGCAAATCCGGTCGCCCGCGCAGCATAGATGTCAGAGTGATCGCCGTAGATAGACATCCCATGAAAAGCAATCGCGCGTGTGGCAATATGAAATACAGTTGGCATAAGTTCGCCGGCAATACGATACATATTGGGGATCATTAATAATAAACCTTGTGAAGCAGTAAAAGTCGTAGCAAGAGCCCCTGTTTGTAAAGCACCGTGAACTGCACCAGCAGCCCCGCCCTCACTTTGCATGGTTACTACTTGAGGCACCGTTCCCCAAATATTTTTTACCCCTTCCCCAGCCCATTGATCAGGAAGCTCCCCCATCGATGATGCCGGAGTAATTGGATAAATAATACAAACTTCGTTAGTTCGATAAGCAACTCGCGCTGTCGCTTCGTTACCGTCGAGTACCGCAAAAGAATTTTTGTTTTTATTTTTCATATTGTTACAACCTACCGAATAGAAATAAGTTCGTTAATCCCCCTCTGCTTTTAAATTAATTTACGACAAAAGCAAAGAGTTAACAACTAAATTAATCAATTTTCTGACTTCGCCCGGGGTAGAAACCCCGGGCTCGCCCAAGGGGGATAAGCTCTGCTTCTCCCCCAAGGTCAATCCCCCATCGCTTTGTCCTCGCAGCTTGCTGCGAGGAAATTTAGATTATTTATTATCAGGTGCCGGTGAACGCGATCTCTCAACTGACTTGTACGGTAGTTGTTAAAAGCAAACCTTGCCCAATGTTTTGTTCCGCTTTACTGTTCAAATACTATAATCACATCGTTAAAATTACTTTTTAACCACTTCCTAAGTTCAATAAACTCACTCTTTTTAAAATCTTCACTGGGAATTAAATTTTTGTACAACATAACCGAATCGTCTATTTGCAAATCATGGTCACTATTAAAACCGCAAGTCCGTTTTACCTGGACCCAAGGAGTTTTAATTTCTTTATTAAATGCCTCGACATTCTTAACTTTAACATTCTTAATAATGGTCTGCCTGATTTCCGTCGCTGGTAAACTATCGATTAACGCATCGGCAACATTATCCTGAGAAATATTATAAATTCTTGGAATCACCCCAGTGTAGGTTAATTTCAACGCGGGACCAGCGTTGGTTTGTAAAATATCATTTTCCCGCTCAAAACTATAGTCTACGGCAATATCTTTGACGATCCGTGAATCAAGCTTTGGCAAATCCATGCTTTTTTTATCTTTCTCATCAATAGTGGTGCCACCAGCTAATACGTAAAAAATAGCGCTTTTTATTGCATCGGTGGAAATCTTTAACGCACTGCCAATAAGTCCGGGAGTACATTCATTTTTTAACAGCAATCTACCGCTTTCAAAGATTTTATTATTACCCAAAATTTTTAGCTGTCGCTGCAAACTGGTTACGGCTCGCCGGTAGTCAACCTCAGGAATTTTTTCATAACTTGGATCCTTGGGATCTAAAACCAAAGCCATTTTATTAGCAATATCAGGAAATATCCCATCAGCCATACTTTCAAAATTTGTCGGGTCAATCCAATAAACTTTTCCTTTTTTGCCGGTAACTTTAACTATCAGATGATTAAAAGCTTCAAAACTAGGCAAAGCATCCAAGGAAGGCCGCGATAAACCACGCATCGTTGCCGCCACTTGGGCGTGCAATCCAAGTTTAGTTAAGATGGCCGCGGTTACCGCCGCAAAATCCTTACAATCACCAAGCTGCGTTTTGCTAATCTTATCCAGCTCACGCGGAATAAAACGACCGCCAATCGAACGCCAATCTCCCATATATCTAATTTTATTATTCAACAACGAAGTTACGGTATTAATTTGTTCAACTTCCTCAGTGTTCTTTTTCGCCGCCGCCAGTATTTGCGAAAACTCAAAAGGAAGTTTTTGCGTATATACTTTAGCAATAAGCGCCCCCTGTCTTACCGCAAAATCCTCCCATTTATTTAAACTCGAAACCGAAACCCAGGGAATATGTTTACGATTAACAATAATCGCTCCGGGCTCGTTATTGACCGACTTGTAAACCTCTTTTGTTAAAACAACCTCCAAGTTATAAGCAGCCTTGGTTTTACTTTTGGTTATTCTTAAACAACGCTCAGGATCATTAACCACAACATATAATGGCAATTTTGAGGTTATTTTTATGCGGGAATTTGCTACTAACTCACCATTACCAAAATGAAAAGTCTCCGCATAAAAATTATCTAAAGCGGGCTTGCTAAGAGTAAATTTATACTTTGTGTATACCTTTGCCCCAACTTCCGTTTTAGGAAAAGCAAGTAAAACTTGCCGATATTGGTCAAACCCTTCGTACGAACTTGCCAGCGGCTTATCCTCAATAAGATCTTTATCAAGTTTATACTCTTTCCCTTTGTAAACAGTTTTAGCGCCAAGTAGCTCTACTTTTTCACTATCACCGTTATAATACACCACTGTATTAGCGTACTGACTGCGCCCAATTTCGGTCAAAATTACTTTACTGATCTCCTCGATTGCCGAAAATGTCCCGTCTTTATTAACGGTAATTTCCTTATTGTAGGCGTTTTTGGTCGCGGCATCAGCTATTGGCGCCCATTTAGCATGCCCATCACTCAAAAAACCTATCCATAGAAACATCACAAAAATAAGTCTTTTCATATAATGCTCACGTATAATTTCAATAATCTTAGGTGATGTAAATGATACATCAATGTAGGTTTTTGTCTAATCGCTTACCATCATAATCCTAACTCTGAACCCAGGCTGATTTTTTTGTTAAGAAAATCAGGGTATTCTGGTAGAATCATTTTTAACCATGACAGAAAATTACCACACCCTAACCAACAAGCTATCTGAGGTAGTAAAAAAAGCCCCAGAAAAAATTGTCTTACAAACAAAAAAAACCACCGGTTATGAGCATTACACTTATCAGGATTTATACCAAAACGCTCAAAAAGTGGCAAAAGCTCTCGTTGCTACCGGCATGCAAAAAAAAGAGCGGGTAGCAATCGTTCTCGAAAATCGACCGGAGTGGGTATTTATTTATTTTGGCATATTATATGCAGGCTTAATAGCTGTGCCACTTGATCCACAATCCACCGCCGAGGACTTAGAATACCTTTTTAAGGATTCAGAAAGTAAAATAATTTTTACCTCACCATCACTACTTGAAAAAATATATTCTGCTACGCAAACCAACAAAAACTCGTACAAAATTATCCTGCTGGATCAAGAAAATATCGACAAAACCGCCACCACCACCTGTGAATTTTCTAAGTTTTTAACTGGGGCTACTCAACCTCTAACAAACATCGAAATTTTACCAAGTGACACTGCCTCCATTCTTTATACCTCAGGCACCACCGACAAACCTAAAGGGGTAGTACTTACACATCAGAATTTTTACGCCAACTTTAATAGCATAGAAAAATTATGGGCCTTCGAAACCGGGCAAAACATCTTGGCGGTCTTACCACTACACCACTCGCTACCTTTTATGGTCACCCTAATTATTCCGATTTTTTTACAAGGTAAAGTCACTTATCCCCCAAAGCTTGAACGGAATGAACTTCTCACCTGCTTACAAGAAACCAATGCAGCCTTTTTTGTCGGTGTTCCCACATTTTATAACATTTTCCACCACGAGATACAAAATGACCTACATAAAATTCCCTGGCCAATTAGGACGCTCCTCTGGGGCTTAATAAATATCGGCTATAAGCTTCGACAACTAACCGGTTACAATTTAAATAAATTATTGCTTGCAAAAATACATGACGTTTTTGGCAAAAACTTAAAATATTTTATTAGCGGCGGCGCTAAACTAGACAAAAGTGTTGAATTATTTTTTAATAAATTAGGATTTACTTTAATTCAAGGATATGGACTTACAGAAACCTCGCCAATTGTTACTATCAATCCACTTACCAAACAAAAAATAGGGTCGGTTGGCAAAGTAATTCCTGACGTAACCATTAAGATCGTTGACCCCGATACCAGCGGGGTCGGAGAAGTAGCCATTCGTGGACCAAACGTTATGTCGGGTTACTACCACCGTGACACCGCAACCCAAGCGGTATTAAAAGATGGCTGGTTTTATTCTGGCGATTTGGGGTATTGCGACAAACAAGGGTACCTCTTCCTAACTGGCAGAAAGAAAGAGTTGATTATCTTGGCTTCGGGAAAAAACATTTCTCCCGAAGAGGTTGAAAATCATTATTTGAAAGGTCGCTATATCAAAGAATTATGTGTGCTGGCATCTGGCAACGATAAAAAAGAAAAACTAACTGCGGTTATCGTCCCTAACTTTGAATACTTTAAAAAAACCGGGGAAATTAATGTTTATGAAACCATTAAATTAGAAATTGAGATTTTTTCCAAAAATTACCCCCTCTATAAATCGATTATGGGATTTATCATTACCAAAGATGATTTACCACGAACCAATTTAGGAAAACTAAAGCGGCATGAGATTCGTAAAAAATATTTAAGTGCATTAACTAGCGCCGCACCCCCTCTGCCACAAGAAGAACTTGATCTCAAAGACATTAACCTTCTTGATTCACCAATCTATAAAGCCATCTCGCACATAATTAATGAAGAAAAACAATTATCAAAACCGATCCACCTAAATGATCATTTGGGGATTGATCTAGACTTTGATTCATTGAGCCGCGTTGAACTTATTTCTGCTTTAGAAAAACAATTTAATATAAAAATTACCGAAACATCGGTAGCAAAAATAGCCACCATAAAAGAAATGATCTTTGCGGTTGAACAAGCAATCACCGAACAAAAAACCTCGGGCGAAAAAATCATAACGTCCGCCCCCCCAAAAAACTTGTGGCAAGATATTTTAAACAACAATCCAGATGAAGCCATCACTAATAAAATTGGCATTAATCCTACGTGGACAGCAAAAATCTTTACCATGTCGGCTTATGCTCTTATATATACCATAATAAAACCAATGTGGCGCCCTAAAATCATAGGCATTGAGAACTTGCCACAAAACCAACCATTCATCTTATGTCCTAATCATACAAGCTATCTCGACGGCTTTTTAATTTTTTATGCTCTACCATCTTGGTTAAAAATAAAAACTTTTTCCCTTGGCGATAGCGTATTTTTCGATGTCCCAGTTATCCGTCATTTAATAAAGCTTGGTCGAGTAATCCCTCTTGATTTAGCTACAAACCTGCTTGATGCAATGCGCGCCTGCAGTTACGTACTGCGCCACAATAAAGTAATGTGTATCTTCCCTGAAGGTGGTCGTTCACCAGATGGCTCAATTCAACCCTTTAAAAAAGGAGTTGGTATTTTAGCGCGTGAATTAAATATTCCGTTAATACCAGTATATCTTGATGGCGCATTCAAAGCGTTACCCAGAGGTAAATCTTGGCCCAGTTGTACCCAAATCAAAATTACCTTTGGCAAACCCTACACTCCCGATGAACTTAAAGAAAAAGGGCTCCACTTAGGAATAAAAGACAGCAAAGATGACTACGAAGCAATAGCCAAAGGACTTGAATTGGAAGTAAAAAACCTAACTTCCTCTTCGCTATAAAAAATGTTTTTATATTAGGCAATGGGCATTGTTGAATAAATAACCAATGTCGTTTACTTTTGGATTGCGACAGCCCCATTAAACATGCAAGGTTCCTTTTTTAACTCTTTTTCCAAACGCTCTTATATCTCTTGAGTATTAGAGTAAATAGAAGTTGAACTCACACGCCCTAAAATTCAAGCTTAAAACTGCAGATTCAGACCAACCCCAATACTTAGACTTTTTCTCATCACAGCATAGGGACTTGCATTCAGCTTCGCTAGTGCAAAAAACTGGAATAAAATTATATGCCCTACCACCCACGCTTTCGCACAAACACCAACCACCACAAACGGTCGAAATCTCATTATTATCAATTTTATCTATACTCATAGGGTCTGTAACAAATTTCAGCGATTCACGCTTTTTTAAAAAAGTTTTGGTTCAGCATTATAACACTTCCTCTGGGAACCCATCACTACATTTACCTTGCACCCTATCTCGCTCATGAAGATGCTGTGTGGTCCACGCCCACCACCTAAACTTAAGCGCGCGTACACAGCATGCCAGGTAACATTCTTGTTTCGTTACCACAGTATATATAGGCCCCGCCATTACTTCCCCACACTCACCGGAATTGAGGCAGTTACAAGTAGCACCGCCAATGATATAAGTTTGTTCGACACAGCTAATCAGTTGCATAAAATTTTCCTCTCAAATATCCAGTAAAAGAACACGGTGCAGCTTATATAAGCTAAACAATTATCTTTCTCTTCCAGATCCAATTTATAGCATGTACACGCTTCGGAAGAATTAGAACCAACGCCTCCGCTTACAAAAGCAACTATGATTATTATCTGTTTATCTTATCACATTTCTCTCTTTACACTTTAAGATACTTTAGCATGTCCTGATAATCCTGCATCGTGCCAACGACCTCCAAAACCAAAAGCGCTCAACGGATTACTATTACTTATAAATTTCCATCTTGCCCCACCCTTTGTTTCAACACACCAATGCCTACACTCAACTTCGTCTGACGTAATTTTCCTAAATGGACCATATATAATCTCTGCAGGATCTTTAGTTCCCCCACAATGACATTCACCTTCCCCACCATAACACATACTAATATCAGCATTACATATTTCTCTTATCATAAAAATCTCTGCTTATATTATTTTATTATTTCTTTTAAATACTTTATACCTGTAAATTTATGAAGCCATATCAATTGATCATTTAAAACATCCGAGGACAAAAATTTTAGGTTAAGTAGCCTTCCTTTTATTTAAAGTATAATCTAATTTATAAACTTAGCGTAAATATTTTACTATTAGGTTCTCCTGTAGGAATCTAACTAAAGAGCCCCCAAAAACAGTTATTTCAAATAATTTATATGCAAAAATAAGAGGTTGTAATTAATCCGTATCTCTATTTTTATCAGCACTAGCAAATTGGCAGAAGTTATAACCGTATAAAAAATAATAAATTTTTTAAATCATGGTTGGAGAGCATTCAAAACTGGGCGGTCTCATTTGCTCTCTGTAACCTTCCCTGGTGTTATCGCAACCTTATTTATTAAACCGCTTTGCATGTCAATACTCACATGCTTCTTATCCCTGTATCCCTTTCTTGCCATAAATTGGCTTTGGCTATTAAATGTAAAGCATCTATAAAGCTGAATACTTCATTCACCACTTTCAAATAATATTTTACATAAACATGCGGTAGTTATATACTGCCAACAATGTCAACTATTTGCATTCGCGGCGCACGCACTCACAATTTAAAAAATATTGACCTTGATTTACCTCGAGATAAATTAATTGTAATTACTGGTCTTTCTGGATCGGGCAAGTCCTCGCTGGCATTCGACACTTTATACGCTGAAGGGCAAAGACGTTACGTTGAGTCTTTGTCATCCTATGCCCGCCAATTTTTGGCGATTATGGAAAAACCAGATGTCGATTTAATTGAAGGACTCTCTCCGGCGATCTCCATCGAACAAAAATCAACTTCGCATAATCCCCGTTCAACGGTAGGAACAGTAACTGAAATTTACGATTATTTACGTTTACTCTATGCGCGCGCCGGTCAACCACGCTGCCCAGAGCATAAAACTACACTCGAAGCACAAACGATCAGTCAAATGACTGACAGCGTTTTGGATCTGCCAGAAGACACCAAAGTTACTTTACTTGCTCCGGTTGTTGTCGCGCGTAAAGGTGAATACACAAAACTATTTGAAGATTTACAGTCCCAAGGTTTTATTCGCGCCCGAATTGATGGCGAAATTATTGAACTCGAGCAAGCGCCAACACTTACCTTACATAAAGCACACACCATTGAAGTGGTGATTGACCGAATTAAAGTAACTTCCAAAATCAAACAACGTATTGCGGAGTCGTTTGAAACCGCGTTACGCCTGGCAAATGGCCTTGCCCGCATCGTAATTCATCATGAGAAAAAAACTGAAGAAAGAGTTTTTTCAGCAAAATTTGCTTGCCCACTTTGTGGTTATAGCCTAACCGAACTTGAGCCACGGATGTTTTCTTTTAATAACCCAATGGGCGCTTGTCCAAGTTGCGATGGCCTGGGGGTAAAACAATCATTTACCGAAGAGAAAATAGTTGTCGATAAAAACTTAAGCTTAGCTGAGGGCGCGATTTGCGGTTGGGATCGCAGAAACCCTTATTATTTTTCGCTGCTCTCTTCACTCGCTCATCATTACAAATTTGATCTTGATACTGAATTTAAAGATCTTCCAGCAAAAATTAAAAAGATTATCCTTTATGGCAGTGGCGAAGATGAGATTGTCTTTCATTATGCTTTCGGCGGCGCCCGTAAAATAAAAAAAGTTCATCCTTTCGAAGGGGTAATTCACAATTTAGAGCGTCGCTATCGTGATACCGAGTCGGACGCGGCGCGCGAAGAATTAGCAAAATATCTCAGTGTAACCACCTGCGAAGAATGTAGCGGTACGCGCTTAAGAAAAGCAGCAAATCATGTCTTTATAGCTGAAAAGAATATTTCTGATATTACGGCGCTGCCGATCGCGGCAACCTTAGATTTTTTTAATTCCCTGAAACTCCCGGGCCAAAGAGGAAAAGTTGCGGCAAAAATTCTCCAAGAAATCTGCGCGCGACTACGCTTTTTATTAAATGTTGGCCTTGAATATTTAAGCTTAAACCGTCGCGCCGAAACCTTGTCGGGAGGTGAAGCGCAAAGAATTAGGCTTGCCAGTCAGCTGGGCTCCGGACTGGTTGGCGTCATGTATATTTTAGACGAACCAACGATCGGGCTTCATCAGCGGGACAATCAACGACTATTGAAAACGTTAACTAATTTACGTGATCTTGGCAACACAGTAATTGTCGTAGAACACGATGAAGAAACGATCTTGACCGCCGACCATGTCGTTGACATTGGTCCGGAAGCAGGAGTACATGGGGGGCGCGTTATTTTCCAAGGACCGCCAAAAAAGTTATTACAAGATAAAAATTCTCTTACGGGAAAATATTTATCAAAAACAATAGAGGTCGCCACCCCAACCAAACGGGTTAGTTACAATGCCAAAAAAATTATTAAAATTTGCGGCGCTAAACAAAATAACCTCAAAAATATCGATACCGAGATTCCCTTAGGCTTATTTACTTGTATTACTGGAGTTTCTGGCTCAGGAAAATCAAGCCTAATTAACGATATTTTATATCCGGTCGTTGCCAAAGAACTAAACAACGCAGCTTTCTCCCTACCAAAAACTTTTGACAAAATTCTTGGGCTAGAAAACCTAGATAAAGTGGTAGCCATTGATCAAAGTCCGATTGGCCGCACCCCCCGCTCTAATCCCGCAACCTATACCGGCTTATTTACTGAAATTCGGGATTTATTTGCTAAAACCCAAGAAGCGCGCGCCCGTGGCTACAAGCCTGGCAGATTTAGCTTTAACGTTTCTGGTGGCAGATGTGAAGCATGCCTTGGCGATGGATTAATTAAAGTAGAAATGCATTTTTTGCCCGATATTTACGTGATGTGCGACGTGTGTCACGGAAAAAGATATAATCGAGAAACCTTAGAAGTAGCATATAAAGGTAAAAATATTGCCGAAGTTTTGGAGATGACCGTTGAAACTGCAAGTGGTTTTTTTGCAGCTATCCCCGCCATTTCACATAAATTACAAACCCTAACTGAGGTTGGTCTTTCTTATATTCACTTAGGTCAAAGTGCCACTACTTTATCAGGCGGCGAAGCACAACGAATAAAATTATCTAAAGAACTTTCTCGCCGTGATACTGGGAATACTCTCTACATTTTAGATGAACCAACCACTGGCCTACATTTTCATGACATCAAACAATTGCTTAGGGTGTTACATAAATTGCGCGACCATGGCAATACTATCGTCGTGATCGAGCACAACCTTGATGTAATCAAAACCGCAGACTGGATTATCGATCTTGGCCCTGAAGGCGGCGACAAAGGTGGACAAATAATCGCCCTCGGCACCCCAGAGCAAGTAGCAAAAAACAAAGCCTCCTATACCGGTAAGTTTTTGCAGGAAAAATTACAATAACTTTTTTAAAAATAATACCGAAGCCCTACCCCCACATTGGTCGATCCCGCATTAGGATTGCCAGAAAAAGTTCCCCAAGCGGTACAGCGATGATGAACACGCAGTGCCAATTCAAATTCTGGGTGGGCTGGCAAAGCAAAAGTAACCTCTAAAAGCAAATAATTCAGCAAGCGACTAAACTCACTTATTGGCTTGCCCCCTTCAACATCGGCAAAGGGCGGGTGAGAATCGTAAGATATACCATCACCAATAGCAACGGAGTTTCTTAGGTAACGACTCCAAGGAAATCTACTAAACCGCCAAATTAAATATAAATTCCCTTCTTTAACATTGTCATGGTGCGCATAATCGTGCCGATAAGCAAGATTGCCTGCGACTTGCACCACATCAAATACCGGGTGAAAAAATCGGCGAATTATATTCTTTTGATCAAGCGTATATGCAAGCTCAGCAGCATAAATCACTTCACCAACGCTGGTGTATTTACCCAGCATTACATCACCAAACACCTGCTTTGCGGTACCACCCGCGTACAATAAAACTGACCACGGACCTAAATCCGACTCGGCGGAACTGTTTGCCTTAACCGGTACGCTAAAAAAACTCAAGCTTATTAATAAAAAACTCAGTATTATCTTATAAATCATTTTTTCGCCACTTCTTAAAATCATTGATATATTATAATTTTTCGTTAAACTTCCTTAAAAAACCAAAAGCACTCGTACAATAAGAAATTGGCAACACTGTAATTAAATGGCCATGAAAAGCAAGAAAAACTTTTTTTCCCTAAACTTACCAAACATAAGCCGCTATCGAGTTATTCACAGCATCAAAACCGCGATCGCCTGCCTTATTGGTTTAGCCATTGAAAAATACTTTGACTGGCCCTCAGGACAATGGGTTCCCATTACCGTTATGGTGGTTATGAGCGCCCAAACCCACTTTGGCGGTGCGGTACGTAAGGCCACCATGAGATTTTTAGGGACCGTAGGTGGAGTTATAACCGCGATTACAGCGCTCTGGTTTTTCGGTAGCACGATGATGGTGGTTATTTGTACTATATTTTTTGCAAGCTTACTATTTACCTATATTGCCAGTGAACATGGCGATATTAGTTATGCGGGGACCCTCGGCGGTGTCACGGTAATTTTGGTCTTAACTGGACAACAAGTGGGCATTGATGTGGCTATTCAACGTGGGTGTTATATCATTATTGGCATTATTATCGCCCTCCTGGTTTCACGTTTCGTCTTTCCAATTCATGCTCGTAATCGCTTACGTTACCACGTTGCAATTACCCTCCGTAATCTCAGCAATCTCTATATTTCTGCAATCCAAACAGAAAATTGCTCAGCTCAAAAAAACCAAAATAATGACCTGGCGTCCGAATTAAACTCTAAAATAACTGATGATATCGCCGCGCAACCAAAGCTGGTTTACGAAGCAATAGCTGGCAGCAGAGAATTTGCTGCAAAAAAATCAATTTTTACAGCCATACTTAGCAGTGAACAAAGCCTCAGCCGCTTAATAAATCTTATGTACCTTAGCATCCATGAATCAAGCGCGCCGATGATGATTAAAAATCAGCTGGATAAAATAGGTTGGGCACACGATATAATTAGCATTAATTTGAACCAGTTAGCCATCTGCTTTGAAAACTTAGAAATACCCAAAAAAATGATAGATTTAGAAGGAATGTTAACCAAAATTACTAAAGCAGCGAAGGAGTTACCCAAGGAAGAAACTTACCAATTAATCGTCGAACATTCGTTTCTATTCTTCATGGAACAGCTATTAAAAGAGCTAGAAAACATGAGAAAACTAATTGTAAAAGCAAATAGCAAAACCGAAGATAATATGATATAAAGGGGCGTTAATAACCATTAATAAAAAGATGTACCTTTTTTTAATTTTTTACGGAGACTTAGATAATGAAAAAAATGTTAATTGCAGTATCAGCAGTATTTTGTTTACTGCTCGGTTCTTCAGTGTTTGCTGAGCTAAAAATTGGGGTAGTTAATGTCAACAAAATTTTCCTTGATTCACCACAAATAGCTACTGCGAAATCTGATTTTAAGAAAAAGTTTGAGAGTCGTGAAAAGGCATTAAGCGATGCTCAAAAAGACTTCCAGAAAACTATTGAAGCTTTCAGCAAAAATAGTCCTACCATGAAGGAAGATGCACAAAAAGCTGAACAAAAGAAGATCATGGATCAACAAAAAAAGCTACAAGAAATGCAAGCTAAATTCCAAAATGATGCCAATGCTGCACAAGAAGAAGCCTTAAAAGACTTCTCCAAGAAAATGGAAATCGCTGTAGCTAAAGTAGCTAAAGAAAAAGGGTTTGACTTGGTAGTTGCTAAAGCAAGCTTAGCTTATGTTAAAGACGGGCTTGAAATTACCGACGACATCGTCAAACAAATGAAAAAATAGGCTGTTGCTGTTATATTAAAAAACAGGGGCAATATTGCCCCTGTTTTTTATACCCTTCGTGAAATAAATTTATGCATTGTCGGCCACACTACTCAGACCCTCCGCGCCTAAAATCATTCTACGACGAGTATAAGCTCCATTCTGAAAACCTGATTGTAAGTAGGCACATTAATGACTATCCCTCGTATTTTTGTTCCAACTAAATTACAAATAAACCAAAAAATTGAGCTCGATCCAACTGCCTCTCACCACCTTTTACAAGTATTAAGACTACAACCGCAAAACCAACTGCTAGTTTTCAACAATGCGGGGGGAGAATTTAAAGCGCGACTTATCGCCATCAATAAACATCAAGCCGTAGTTATTCTTGAAGAATTTATTACTGACGATAAAGAATCTCCTTTATCTATTCATCTTGGACAAGGAATTTCTCGAGGCGAAAAAATGGATTTTACCATACAAAAAGCGGTTGAACTGGGAGCAAATATCATAACTCCGCTATTTACCACTTATTGCAACGTTAAACTTGATGCCGAACGATTAGGAAAAAGAATACACCATTGGCAAGGAGTTGCAATTAGCGCCACCGAACAATCTGGACGCTGCTATGTTCCTCAAATTATGCCCGCACAAAACTTATTAAAGTGGGCCTCCATCCCTGTCCTTGAAGAATTACGACTGGTTTTCGCTCCTAATGCTAAAAACAAACTTAGCGACCTTAAAGAAAAACCAAAAAAAATAACTATATTGGTTGGCCCAGAAGGCGGATTAAGCGAAGAAGAAATATCCTCTGCAAAGCAAAATAATTTTTTACCGGTTACCCTTGGACCAAGAATTCTCCGTACCGAAACAGCTGCATTGGCCGCGATCAGTATATTACAATCCATGTGGGGGGATTATTGAATAATACAGCGAGCCGCAAGCGGTTGCTTGCGATTTACTACCCTTTAACCTAAAAAAAGCAGCTGGAACCTACTGCGAGCGCTTAATATTAGGCTTAACTTTACCCTTCATTATTTTTTTCTTCTGCTTATCCCAGTCGCGCTCCTTTTCGGTTTGGCGCTTATCGTAGAGTTTTTTGCCTTTAGCTAACGCAATATCTACTTTAACCTTATTATTTTTCCAGTGTAAGTTGAGAGGCACAATGGTATATCCCTTACGCTCCGCCGCCCCAATAAGCTTGTCCAATTCTCTTTTATTTAAGAGTAGCTTGCGACTACGATCAGGGACCGCTTCGATATGAGTAGAAGCTGTTGTTAAAGGAGATATATGCGCATTAAGCAAAAATGCCTCACCCCCCTTAAGAATAACGTGGCTTTCAGCAATTTGCGCTTTACCAGCTCGCAGACTTTTAACCTCCCAACCAGCAAGCACTATACCGGCCTCGAGAGTCTCTTCTATTTGATAGTTGTGTCTAGCTTTGCGGTTGTCGGTAATCGGTTTAGACATACATACCCTGATTTTGTATTCAGTATAAAAATGAACCGCTACTCTATCGAAGCTAACTTATTGTTTTTAAATTTAACAGTAAGTTTTTTCTTCTCGATTTTACCGCCATTTTTTTGTTTGGTATAAGCATAAAGCCAAATGTCGGAATCAAACGTATCCACAAGTATCGGAGTACCTAAAAGCGCCTTAACATCGCTTTTATCCATACCAACGTGCAATTGTGCTACAGTTTTTCCATCAAGAATATTCCCCTGCTGCACATCAACACTGTATGGCCGACAACCAGATAATAAAATTATAGCTACAAAAATCAAAATGATATTACGCATATTTAATAACCCTATGAAAATAACCCTGCCCTATGAAAGATACTTAAGCCTGCTCCTATGTTAACTGGAGGTTTTTTGTAAATCAAACAGTAATTTGCTATAATTCGAAAAAAAACATATGGAGTTGTTATGGCTAGCACCGACCGCTGGGCTCAACATAGCCTAGGAATAGATTTGCCACGCAATTTAGATTCCGTCAGTTCTGCAGATGTTGAATTTGTCTGCAATAAGCGTTATCCGTTCCTGCAGGTCATTAATTCTGATGCGATTTTTGCTGAAGAAGCCACAATAAATTTTATCACCACTGCTAACGGGTGGTTAATTCACGACTACGGAGATGCCGTTAGCGTTTCTGCTCCGCATAATGAAAAAAAACAGGAAGGTAGTACCGCTGAACAAACAATGGTAGTTATGGTAATTGCTGACCTGATTGCTACCAAAGGTTGGCAAGCTGCCGAATTAATAGCAGGGACCAAAAAGATGACCTTTTTTCTTTGGATCTATTCGAAAAGATTTGGCTTCGAACTAAAAGGATTTGATCCAACCGAAGAAGATGAAAAAAAACGGGAACGGATTATGAAGCTACTTAAAGAAAGCTGGGCAATGCAAGTAAAAACATTGGAACCAGCCATGGCTGGGGCAGCGTAGTTGTTTATTGTTTATACCAACGCTAAAATAAAAATATAATTTTTTATGAGGGAGATTTTATGGATACACAACCAGGAGTAGGGGCAGTTACCGGTGACAAACAAGATAAGGAACAAGATAAGGAGGGAAAACCCGTCGCTAAGCCAGGACAGGCAGAACCGCTTAAGACAGACACTCCTGTTCCAGCCTTAACTGAGCCAATGGATCCAAAACCAGAAGCAGGAGCAGTTCCCGTTGACAAACAAGCTAAGGAGGGAGAACCCATCGCTGAGCCAGGACAGGCAGAATCGCCTGAGAAAGGCACTTCTATTCCAGCCTCAAGTGAGCCAGGAGCTTCATCCCAAAAAAAAGAGCCTCCAGAATCAACAACATCAGCCAAAAAAGAAGATAAACCAGCTGCAGCACCAGACACCGCCGCGCCAAAAACTGCTGATAAAGCACCAGAGCAACCAAAAGAAAAAGAACTGGAAAAGAACACTTCAATTCCTGGGTATATCCCTAAATTTGATGATGCTTTCCGTTTGCTTGGCGCGCAAGCAAAGCCACTAACAGACGAAGAAAGAGAGAAAATAAAAAAGGACAAAGAGGGGGAAATCGCGAAAATAAAAGATAGTAAAGAGGAAGGAAAAACCCCTCCGGTCTTAGAAGAAGAAATCGCCAAAGCAGAAAAAACCCTATCCCTCCGCAAACAATGCGCTGCAATAGCCACCAATGTAAGCAAAGCTCTGGACAGCATCCTCACTGATGGCAAAGGAGATCTCAAGCCAGACGGAGTAAAAAAATACAATGAAGCTCGCGCTCTTTTAGAAGCTCCGCTTCCTCCAAGTGCGACAGGTTTTGACTTCACTTCTAAGGAGAGGGAAAAAGATCTTTCTCCGGCAGCTCTAGAAAAAATCAACAAACAAAATGATAGAATAGTTGAAGACACTTTACAAGCAATGCTCGGCTCACAGCCAGGAGAATCGATACCGAAGACATTAGAAAGATTAGGGATTGCTCCTGAAAAAGAAAATGACCTACGGGAATACGTTAGAATGCGTATTACGCTAAAAATGAGAAGTCAGCTTGACTTAGAAGAACTAGGAAAAGAACAAGCCTTTAGCACCTATGTAGAAGACTTAAAAAAGAGGGAACAACTTGCAAAAGCCGTGGCAGAAAATGGGCGATCTGATGACCTCCATGACATCTTAATAAACCACGAAAGAGACTCTAAAACGTTAGAAAAGTTACAACAAGCAGAAGCAAAAATGGTCCCGCACCCCGACTCCCCTAGAGTGCGCTTAAATTTTAACAAAGATGGCAGTCTTCTCGTAACGATGAATTTTGGAGGTAAGCCTAAAGCAACGAAAGAAGAGGCAGAATTAATGATTAAGGCTACCCTTGATTCTTTGGACCATAAATCAGAAATCACCTGGCACAACATCCCCCCTAAATATAGATCTCTGGCAGAAGCAGAGACGCTAAAAAGGGGTAAAACATGTAAGTTCGAACATGTTGAAACAACATACAATAAAGGGGCGCTAGCTAAAAAAGTATTGAGAACTATCCTTACACCGCTCAATCCACTTTTTTCACTCATAAAGACAGCCGATGTTAAAGGCACAAATCGCGAGATTAAAGCATCAATCTTATCAAAAACAATGCCGAAGCCACCGCAACAACCAGGACATACGGGTTACTGGACTGAGTGGGTTGAAAATCTTCGTACCCAACCAGACATGAAACAAGCCTGGGCAAAGCAGGGTGAAAAACGCCTAGAAAAACTAGTACAACAGGTTGTTGGGGAAGACGACAAAGTCCTCATGGGATTTTGGAGTGATATTAGTACAACCTCTGATAGAAAAATAGAAGAGCTTAAGCACAAGCTCATCGAACGTGTAGAAGAGAGAAAGTCTCTTGAAAAACAGGAAAAAGAACTTACCACAAAGGAAAAAGAGTGTGAGGAAAAACAAAAAGGCCTTGAAGCAAAAATCAACGACCTTGAAGAACAAAAATCAAGCCTTGAAGAACAAAAATTAGGCCTTGAAACACAACAAAAAGACCCTGGCACAACCAAAGAGGGACACGAAGCAATTACAAAAAAACTTAAAGAGGTAAAGGAAGCCATTGATGCGCTTGATAAAAAACTTAAAGATGATACTAAGAATATTGATCTTAAAAAAGATCTTGCACAAGCTACTAAAGAGCTTGACGCAGCAAAAAAAGCGCATGAGGAAGCTAAAGACAAACTTTCACAATTTGACAAAGAAACAGCAGCAATCAAAGCCCGATTAAAAGCAGCAGAAGAAAATAAAAAAACTATTCTACCCCAAGTAGCTGCGCACTTTACTGCCAGCCAAGTAACAAAATTATTAGCAGCCTATGATAAAAAAATATCAGAGCTTGAAACACAACAAAAAGAACTTAAAGATAAAAAACCGCTCATGCCCGCCGACCAAGCAAAGCTAGGTCTAATCGAAAAACAACTGCAATCAGAGAAAGAGGCGCGAACAAACTTTTACGCGACACGAATACAAGGACTGGCAGACAAGATTAACGCATTAAAGACTCCTTCTGGTAAAAAATACGAAGCTCTACAAAAAGAACTGGCGAAAGACCTCTTTGTTAATTCGCAGCTTTCAATAGACGAAATCGCTCAACTACGAGCTAAGGTTGGGCTACTCGGCAAATCAAAAGATGATCTACACTTGGAAAAAATAAAATTACTTTCCGAGCAATACGATTCTCTGGCGAAAAAAGATAAAGAAAGACCAGAGGCAAAAAAATTATCAGCCCAACGGGATAAAGCAATTCAAGATTTTATTAGCTTCCAAGAACAAAAAGGTTATGCCACGCCAGAAGCTGTCGCAAAAAAAGCTAAGGACGCCGGCCTATCTGAAGGCATGCAAAAAGCAATAAAAGACAAGCAAGATGAGTTAATAAAGAAAAAAGAAGAAGCCGAGGACGCCGCTCCCGCCCCCCAGGGACCTCACTAACCTGACGGGGTTATAAAAAAAGTAAAGCAAACCATGCTCGAACAAAAAATTTTAAAAGTAGCGCAGCTTAACTTACTTACAAAAAAAATCCTTGAGGCTAACTTTGCTTATGTTTTGATTGAAGGAGAGATCTCAAATCTTGTTAAGCCGAGCTCTGGCCATATTTATTTTTCTCTTAAAGATGAATCCGCCCAAGTCCGAGCAGTGATGTTTAGACAAAATAACCTTGCCCTCAAATTCTCGCCTCAAAATGGGATGCAGGTAATTGTAACCGCCCAGGTTAGCCTCTATGAAGCCCGAGGAGATTATCAATTAATCGTCGGCCGCATGGAACTTGCTGGCGCAGGGGTTTTGCATACCAAATTTTTACAACTAAAAACCAAGCTAGCTGCTGAGGGACTTTTTGAACCAAGATATAAAAACCCAATACCAAAATTACCGGGATCGATTGGTGTTATCACCTCGCCTACCGGCGCGGTCATTCGTGATATTTTAAGTGTGCTAAAACGACGCTTTCCTAGCGCCAAAGTGGTTATCTACCCAGTTTTAGTGCAAGGAATGGAAGCAGCGTCACAAATTGTTAGCGCTCTTAAAAAAGCCAATGCTCGTAACGAATGTGAGGTGTTAATTTTAGCGCGGGGCGGTGGTTCAATCGAAGACCTCTGGCCATTTAACGAAGAAGTTGTAGCGCGCGCTATTTTTGCAAGCACCATCCCCATCATCAGCGCTATCGGCCACGAAACCGATTTTACAATCGCCGACTTTGTCGCAGATGTGCGTGCACCAACACCCTCGGCCGCAGCAGAGTTAGCTGTACCAAATCAACTGGAATGGTATAAAACCGTCGAAAACCTACAGCACCGATTAGCTAATTTAATGCACCATAAGCTTCATCGCTTTAATTTATTATTCACCAGCTTAAAAAATCGCCTCCGTCATCCGCGCGATTATTTAGCTGAAAAAAGCCAACGCTTAGATGATTACGAGCGCCGGCTAATTTTAGCAACAAAACATAAGTTAGTTTACTGCAAACAACACCTTGCCAAAATTAGTATGGCCCTTAATGCTATAAGTCCACTAGCAACTCTTTCTCGCGGTTATGCAATAATTAGTAAAGGTGACAATATAGTCAGCAAAATAGCGCGGGTTAATGTTGGGGATAAAATAAAAGCAAAAGTAGCAGATGGCGAGTTAGAGTGCCTGGTACAAAACATCACCGCTGGTAATAATTGATTTTGCCCTTATTCGCCGATTATTTTGACGAGCACTCTCTTGTTTCTTTGACCATCGAAGTCCCCATATAAAATTTGTTCCCAGGGACCAAGGTCGAGCGCACCATTAGTAATAGCTACCACCACTTCCCGCCCCATAATTTGTCGCTTTAGGTGTGAATCAGCGTTATCTTCGCTAGCATTATTGTGGCGGTATTGTTCAATTGGCTCGCGCGGCGCAAGTTTTTCTAACCATTCGGTAAAATCACTATGTAAACCGCTCTCGTTATCATTGATAAATACTGATGAAGTAGTATGCGTGGGGTTCACTAAAACCAAACCTTCTTTTATGCCACTTTCTTCTATGCAACCACTAATTTGGGAAGTAATATTAATGAATGCAATTTTAGATGGAGTGTTGAAATATAATTCTTTACGATAATGTTTCATAGAACCTATATATCTTTAATAATAAAAAGATCTAAAAGCTTTGCGAAAACTAGCTCTTTTATGGCATCTGTCTCCCACTTTTTAAGTAGGAAACAGACTCGCAATAAAAAAATTATTCTTGTTCAGTTTGAGTTAACTGCTTTTGCTTTTCTTCTTGGATACGTTGATACACCTCTTCACGATGTACAGAAACTTCCTTAGGCGCATCAATACCAAGGCGGACTTGATTGCCTTTAATATTTAGTACCGTAATCGTGATCTGATCACCAATAATGAGGGATTCACCAATCCTTCTTGTAAGTATTAGCATCTTAATTCTCCTTAAAGTTTTCCATTTTTAAAACTAAACCCAATGCGCTCTTAACATATGAAACACATCTACACTACAGTCTATAACATAATTATTAAGAAATTCTTAAGAGATAAAAAAATTTCTCTACAGCTTCCCCTTAATCCAAGGCAAAACCGAATCTAAAGCTTTCTGAAGAGCGGAGATATTAGCCCCCCCTCCTTGAGCCATATCAGCCCTACCACCACCGCTACCATCTATTTGCTTAGTGATATGTTGTAATAATTCATTAGCCTTAATTTTATCCAGCAAATCTTTGGTAGCTCCAGCAATTAATTGAATTTTTTCATTATTTACCGTGGCTAACACTACTACTGCAGAGATTAGCTGTTGCTTCAAAGCATCTACCATTTGCCGCAATATTTTGCTATCAACCTCCGGGACCTTTATCGATAATACCGAAACTCCATTAACATCTATCGCTTGTTTGGCTAACTCTTTGTTTTTAACTACCATAAGTTCGCCATTTAAGCGAGAGAGCTCTTTATCTTGACCTCGCTTCTCTTCTATAATTTGTTTAATTTTATCAAGCACTTGATCTAAACCAACTCCAAGAAGCTGAGATGCCCCCTTAAGCTCAGACTCTAATCTATCAACTCTTAAAAGCGCATTTTCGCCAGTAACTGCTTCAATACGACGCACTCCAGCAGCAATTCCAATCTCAGCAACAATCTTAAATAGACCGATTTCACCGGTATTACTGACGTGGGTACCACCACAAAGCTCTTGAGAAACATGACCCATAGAAACAACTCGCACTTCATCACCATACTTCTCACCAAAAAGAGCAAAAGCACCTTCTCGTTTGGCATCTTCTAGTGCCTTGCTCGTTGTTTTTACTGCTAAATTTGCACGAATTTGAGCATTTACCATTTGCTCAATATCTGAAATCTCTTTCGGCGTTAATACGGAAGAATGGGTAAAATCGAAACGAAGCCGCTTATTATCAACCGACGACCCACGTTGCATCGCATGCTCACCCAAAACTGAGCGTAAACTGGTGTGTAGGAGATGGGTTGTCGAGTGATTTAATCTGATCATCTGACGCCTTACCGTATCAATTTCAGCGGTAACTTCAGCATCTGCCGAAAAAGAACCCTTAGCCATATAACCATAATGTAAATAAAAGGTGGGTTGCTTTTGCGTATCTTGAACCACAAAAACACCTTTATCACCTAAATAGATCTCACCACTATCACCAACCTGCCCTCCAGACTCGGCATAAAATGGGGTTTTTTCTAAAACAATTATCCCTTCTTCGCCAACCTTTATATTTTCTAAAGGGGTGCCATCTTTTTTGAATAAACCACATATTTTAGTCAAACATTTATTTTCGGTATAACCAACAAAGTTAGTATCGACATCTACCACCAATTTCAGGGTAGAAGAATTATCGATCTTACATGCCGCACGGGAAGTTTCTCGCTGTTTTTCCATTTCCACTTCAAATCCCGCTTGGTCCAAATGAAGCCCTCTTTCTCGAGCAATTTCAGCCGTCAAAATTATGGGTAGGCCATAAGTATCGTGCAAATTAAAAGCAACGATGCCCGGAATAGTCTTCCCTTTTAACTTTGCAATCTCACTTTCAAAAATCTTTAACCCGCGATCTAAAGTATCTAAAAATTTAATCTCTTCTTGTTCAATAGTGGCGGCGATCTGGTCTTGTGCTTCTTCAAGACCCACCTCGGGATAGTCCTCACCTAGTAATTTAACTAGCGGATAAACAAGCTGAAAAAATAGTGGTTTTTGCACGCCGATGCGATATAAATAATAAACTGCTCGCCGAATAATACTTCGCAAAACATACCCGGTCTTTTCGTTTGCTGGAATAACACCATCAGCGATCAAAAATACCGCTGCCCGAATATGATCAACAACCACTCTTGAGGCAATCCTTGCTGCCTCAGGTTTTATTGACTGCATTGCGATATTGCATTTAGAGTGCAAAACTTCCATAAACTTGTTACGAAGTTCGACAAAAATATCGATGTCGTAATTGTCGTATACCCCTTGCATAGCTGCAGCAATTCGCTCTAAACCCATACCGGTATCGATTGATGGTTTTGGTAAAGGTATTAATTTCCCTTGGGTATCGCGCTCAAATTGCATAAAAACCAAGTTCCAAATCTCAACATAGCGCTCTCCTTCGTTCTTACCCCCAGGAGGATCACCAGCAAGATCTTCGCCATGATCATAATAGATCTCACTACAATAACCGCAAGGCCCCGTTTCACCCATTGCCCAAAAATTATCTTTGTCGCCGCAGTGACTTAAACCTTGAGCCTCCGCCTGGCTTTTTTTAAACTCCGCTCGCCATAAACCCTCTGCTTCTTGATCTTTTTCATGCACCGTAACCCAAAGCCTGCCGGGGTCGATACCAAGCTCTTTGGTTAAAAAATCCCAAGCATAATGGATAGCTTCCTTCTTAAAATAATCGCCAAAACTAAAATTGCCGAGCATTTCAAAAAAAGTATGGTGCCGATTGGTGTAACCAACCATTTCAAGATCATTATGCTTACCGCTAGCCCGAAGACAACGCTGAGCGGTAACTGCGCGGGTATATTTGCGCTTTTCTTGCCCTAAAAAAACACCCTTAAATTGTACCATCCCCGCATTAGTAAAAAATAGCGTGGGATCACCAGCCGGAACTAATGAACTGCTAGCAACAACCTCATGCTTGTGGCGTTCAAAATAATCTAAAAAAGCTTTTCTGATGTCTAAAGTTTTATAAATTTTGTTCATATACAATTACAATCTCTTAGCACCGCTCTAAACCCCGCAGGCAACCGCCTGCGCCTATCTTATCACTAATATTGTCCGATCTTTGTACTCTCATGAGCTCAGAGAATTTAAAAATTCACGACTCAAGGCCTCTCCCCATAATCTCTTTTATCTGTTCGCTCGTAAATCCTTTGTAATACAAGTAACGCATCTCACGTACCCGTTCATTAAAATCTTGCGGAATCTTTTCCCCAAATTTTTTAGCACGTAGAGTCCTTGCCCACTCCGACCACTCTGGGTCGTTTAGCTCCATGTCGATACCGCGCTCTCTTAGTTCCATCTGAATGCGCCGCGGACCAAAACCACGTTTGCGACGCATATTTATATAACTTTCAGTAAATCGGCTATCACTTTGCAAACCTTGCTGAGCCAATTCCTCTATAACTTTTTTTACATCATTAGCAGCAAAACCTTTTCGACAAAGTTTTTGCTGTAATTCGAATTTTGAATGTTCGCGATAAGCTAGCAAATCGAGAGCGCAAGAGCGTATCTTGGGTGGCGACAACATCTTAACTATTCTTTTCCTTTCTTCGGTTCCGTTTCTTTTTGCAAATTTTTCTGCAATAGCTTTTTCCGCAATTGTCCTTCTATCTCCGCTGCGATCTCCTTGTTTTCCTTCAAAAATTCCCGAGCATTTTCTTTGCCCTGGCCCATATGCTTTCCTTTGTAATCATACCACGCTCCAGATTTATCGACCATACCGTGTAAAACCCCAAGCTCAATAATTTCCCCTTCTCGAGAAATACCTTGAGCATAAAGAATTTCAAAGTCAGCCGTTCTAAATGGAGGAGCAACTTTATTTTTTACTACTTTAACTCTGGTCTCATTACCAATAACCTCTTCCCCTTTTTTGATCGCTCCTACACGACGAATATCTAACCGCACCGAAGCGTAGAATTTCAAAGCGTTACCACCCGTGGTGGTCTCTGGATTACCAAACATAACCCCTATTTTCATGCGGATTTGGTTGATAAATATTACCAGCGTATTAGAGCGTTTAATGTTAGCAGTAAGCTTACGTAGTGCTTGTGACATCAAGCGCGCCTGCAATCCCATATGTTGATCACCCATCTCACCTTCAATTTCAGCTTTGGGTGTGAGAGCAGCAACCGAGTCAACAACAATTACATCCACTGCGCCAGAACGCACCAACATGTCGGCAATTTCTAAAGCTTGTTCCCCAGTATCTGGCTGTGAAATTAACAGGTCTTTTACTTTTACTCCAAGTTTTTCTGCATAACCTGGATCTAATGCATGTTCAGCATCGATAAAAGCAGCGGTACCACCTTGTTTTTGAAATTCTGCAATAACATGTAAAGTTAGCGTAGTTTTACCCGAAGATTCTGGACCATAAATCTCAACGACACGACCACGCGGCAAACCGCCAATACCAAGCGCAATATCTAAGCCTAAGGAACCAGTAGAAACAGTTTCAATATCTTTTGTTATTTCGTATTCACCCAAACGCATAACCGAACCTTTGCCAAATTGTTTATCAATTTGCGATAGTGCGGCTACTAATGCTTTTTTACGGTTTTCATCTGTCATATATAATTCGGCCTCTTATAAAGTAATAAAGTTAATACTATTATCACATAAAATCAAACAAAGATTCACCGTGGTTATACTTTAAATTTAACATCCAGGAGGAAAGCTCCCCCTGCCGGCAAAATATCTATTAAATTCAACATGTAATATAGCAGCAGGGGTTGTTATAGCTCCAAGCAATTAATCCTGATTAAAAGCTTCGAAGCAAGCGGTTTGGGTAAAATTTTGGTTTTATTTTTGATAGTAAGATTTCATACATAAACCAAATACATACCAACAATACATACCAGACCTAGTGCCTTTCGTCTATTTTCATGGTACCATAACCCCTTAATGTAAAAATACAGGAGGTAATTTATGTTCCCATCACTTAGCGGCATTTTAAAAACCATCAACAGTTCTTTTGCCTCAGCAAAAGACATAACCTCAGCAATATTATCATCAGCGGTAGACTTTTATGGTTATGACGAACCAGAAAACTCTCCAACCATAGATATAGATGAAAAAAAATTAGCGTCTAGACTTAAAGATCTATCATATACTACAAAAGACGCGAGAGAGGTAACTTTCAGTGATCTTGGCGCTGAAGAAACAATGGAGGGGCGCTTGTGGGCCAGAAACCTCTTTCAAACTGAGATGGGGACCGAAATCTTCAAGCTCAAGCTTAACGAAGAAAAAACTAATGCCCTTTTAGAACTGCTAGCACAAGACGACTACACAAAATTGCTGAGTCAACTTGCAGCTTTTGCCCCACCTCTTCCTAAAGAATTTATACAGTACACTAAAGAGCAGATAATAAAGACCGAAAAAGATCAAACTGAATATGAAAAAATATTAAAAGAAACAAAAGCATTAACGGCCCACCTTGAAGAAGTAGCTGCCACCCAAAAAGAGCTTGAAAAAACCACTGCCGAAAATGCAAAGCTAAAACAAGAGACTCAAGAAAAAGATGACGAAATTGCAAAATTAAAGCAAGCGCTTGCGAAAGCACACGAAGAAGCTTTAACCCGTCTGGCTTCTGAAGCAACTTCCGTCGTTGGTAAGCCATCATCTGCATCTACTGCCCCTGAATCAACAGATATTCAATCTGAAGGGGTCGTGCCACCACCACCGCCACCGCCGCCGCCCGCCTCTTACCTAACACCACCCAAACCAAAATTGATGGATCCAGAAATAATGAAAGCTTTTGGAGGAGTCTTAGGCGAACTAAGGCAAGGAAAAACCTTGAAAAAAACAGCGGGGCCTGCTGAAAAAGAAAATCAACCAGAACCAAAGAAAGCACCCCTGTCTTTCCTTGAACAATTTAGAAGAGAAAAGGCCAAAAAAGCATCTCAAGTAACAACGCCAGCTATGGTTGAACCACCAGAAGTACGCGGGGTTAGCGTCCGGATAAACTTAACAAAAGGTAGAATTGCGGGAGCGCAAGCAACCATTGAAAAACATAAGAAAAATATTGATGGTTTAGAAACTACAATAAAAAAAACTAGAAGCCATCATCCAAAAAACCGAAGAAAAGTTAGCCATAATACGACAAGATGGTGTTACAGATAGAGAAGTAATTCAAACATATTTAGATCTAATAGAAACCTCCAAAATTGAACTAAAAAAGAAACAACTAGAGCTTGATAAAACAAAAGGGTTGGTATCGCCTACGGGAGAAGCAACGGTTTCATTAAGCAAGGCAATCGAAAGCTTAAGCCATCTTGAAACTGAAAAACAAAAGATCCTCCTAAAAATAGAAGAGAAGAAACGAGCACCAGAACCTGAGAAAAAAGAGGAGGACTCGAACCTAACATCTTCTATGCGGCATTAGGTTAGCCCCTTTTGGTACGCGTCTTTAGGAATATAATATGGCTGAAGATCCAAAAGCTCAGGGATAGTTACAAACTCATACCCCTCGCTTAGCAAGGCATTGATAATTATTTTCAATGCCTCAACTGTTTTCTCACGGTTGCCACCGCCATCATGCAATAAGATAATAGCGCCAGGATGTACTGATCCCAAAATTAGGGAGGTTATTTTCTCTACCGTAGTACGATCGCTAAGATAATCCTCGGCTACTGCACTCCACATAATGGTTTTGAAATTAAGATTTTTCGCCACCCTTACCGACCCCTGGGAGCAGGCTCCATATGGCGGACGAAAAAGCAGCGGATAGACGCCGATAGTCTGCTTAACTATCTTACTGGTCCTGATTAATTCCCACTCAATCTCTTCATCATCCAAAGGGCTTAAATATTGATGTGAGTAGCTGTGATTAGCAATAACATTTCCTTCTCGATAAACGGCCCGAGCTATATCTGGATACGCTCTAACATTTTTACCAACGAAAAAAAAAGTTCCTCTGATCTTATTAGACTTTAATATCTTTAAAATCTGCTCAGTATATCCCTTGCTGGGACCATCATCGAAAGTTAAAGCCACCACTTTCCTCGTTGTCCCATGGAGACTACTAATGCCCTTGCAGGGCATAAAACCGCGTTTTGCATTTTTATTTTTACTCTGGGCATTTCCCGCTTGTAACGCAGTGATTACCAGGCTCGAATCAGCAAAAACGGGGAGGAATATACAAAACAAAACCACAGCCAGTATGTTTCTTTTAAAAATCAAGTTCTTCTTCATAAACAAATTATTTTCTCTTATTTACCGTATTAACAATATAAGCTAAAGTTCTAATAACAACCATTTCAACGCAAACAAGACTGCTTGCTCCCTTACAGCACTACGACCACCCTTAAAATAGGTGGTAACTGTTTTTGGTTGTGCTCCTTTATAAGCTAAAGCAAAACAAACCATCCCTTTAGGTTTATTTTTAGAACCGCCGGTAGGTCCAGCAATACCGGTGATAGAAATCCCCACCTCGGCGTGGCTATATTCTAGCGCGCCGACTGCCATCTCTTTGGCTGTCTCCTCGCTTACTACCCCAAATCTTTTTATTGTTTGTCTTTTTACCCCCAAAAACTCCTCTTTCGCCGTATTGCTATAAGCAACAAACCCCCGCTCAAAATATGCCGAACTTCCCGAAACATCAGTAATTGCGGTTGCAAGCCCCCCGCCGGTACAAGATTCTGCTGTGGTAATAAGCAGCTTTTTCTTTTTTAAAACCAGCCCTAACTTTTTGGCAAGATTATAAATTTTAGTGTTCATCTATTGTATATCCTATAGAAATAAATGCTATAATGTTCAAGCACATGTCTACCATCAACCAAAATTATATTAATAACGAATTCAGGCTTCCTGGAGCAAGCACCTTAATTATTCTAAACGGTGTTTACCAGCCAAAGCTATCTGATCCACTTCCCAATATTGTCTTCAGTGGTAAAACTCTCGCGGTACCCAAAAATACTAGCGTGAAACCCCCGATCCATTTATTGTTTCTTACTTCAGAAGACAGCCTCTCTTCCCTAGAGCTTGTCGCCGAAGAAAACAGTTATATCACTATTATAGAAGAACATGCAAGCCTAGGCGACAAACCTTATACCAGCGACATAAAAATAAATATTAACGCAAAAACCAACAGCGAAATCATGCATTACAAATTGCAATTTGCAAATACCGAACACGCTAAGCAACAAACCATAAATAATATTGAACAGGCGGCCGGCAGCAAAATCACCAGCTGCTTCATCAGCAAAGGTGCAAAAATAGCTCATGATGTCTTGGATATATCTCTGGCCGGAAGAAATGCTTCCATCAACATTAAAGGGATTAATTTGCTGCACCATACTCAGGACATGAGTAACCAAATTCGTATCTCGCACTTAGAGCCAAGCTGTACCAGCACCGTGTTAGCTAAAAGCATCGTCGACGATCAGGCCATAAATAATTTTGCTTGCCGAGTAATTGCAAATAGTGGTGCAACCAAAACTGAAACCCATGTAACTAATAAAAATTTATTACTATCAGAGAAAGCCGTCGCAAATACTTCTCCCGAATTAGAAACATATGTCGACGACGTTATTTGCACCCATGGCGCAACCGTAGGTCAGCTTGACGCTGAGGCTTTATTTTATTTGCGCTCGCGGGGTATTACCAAAAGTTCAGCAATAAACATGCTTATTTCGGCTTTTGTTCAAGAGATAACCGACCAATTTGTAAATTACGAGCGCTTTAGAATTATCGCAGGGCTTAATCATGGATAACAAACTACGAGCAGAGTTTCCTCTCCTCCAAAATAAAATTAATGGTAAACCCCTGGTTTATCTTGATAACGCCGCCACCACCCAAAAACCGCGCAGTGTAATTACCGCCCTTGAGAATTTTTATATACACGACAATGCCAACATTCATCGGGGCATTTATAAACTAGCTGAACGCGCCACTCTCGCTTACGAAAAAACTCGCAAGGATATTGCAAAGTTTATTAATGCTAAAAAAGAGCAAGAAATCATTTTTGTCCGCGGCACTACTGAAGCCATTAATCTTGTTGCCGCAAGTTACGGCCATAAAAATTTTAGTGTCGACGATGAAATCATTATTAGCACGATGGAGCACCACTCTAATATCGTGCCTTGGCAATTAATTGGCGAAAAAACCGGGGCAAAATTACAGGTTATAAAAATCAATGAAGCAGGCGAGCTTGATCTGGCGCACTATGAAACACTGCTTAATAAACACACAAAAATGGTGGCAATTACTCATGTTTCGAACACCCTCGGCACTATAAATCCGATTAAAAAAATAATTACCATGGCTCATGCCCATAACGTTCCAGTTTTAATTGATGGGGCGCAGGCAGCCGCCCATTTACCAATTGATGTTCAAGACCTGGATTGTGACTTTTATACTTTTTCTGCCCACAAAAGCTATGGCCCAACCGGAGTTGGGATTTTATATGGAAAAGAAAAATTATTAGATGCGATGCCACCGTATCAGGGCGGCGGCCACATGATAAAAAGGGTAACTTTTGCTAAAACCGAGTATGCCGACCTCCCCCAGAAGTTTGAGGCCGGAACCCAAAATATCGCAGATGTAATTGGTTTTAGTAGCGCTATCGATTTTATAAATTCAATTGGCATAAATACTATAATTCAGCATGAAACCGAATTATTAAAATATGCAACTGCGACCCTGACAAAAAGGAATGGACTAAAAATTATTGGCACCGCCCGCGAAAAAACTGGCATAATTTCCTTTGTTCTCGATACCGCACACTCCCATGATATTGCAACAATATTAGACACGGAAGGTATCGCCGTAAGAGCCGGACACCACTGCACGATGCCATTAATGGATTTTTATGGGGTCCCGGGAACAACCAGAGTTTCTTTTGGATTATATAATACGAAAGAAGAGATCGACGCATTAGCACTAGCGCTTGAAAAGGTACAAAAAATTTTTACTCGAGGTTAAAAAATAAGATATACTCCTCGCAATCGAGTTCTCAGGGTAAGGTACTAATGGAACTATACCCTCCGTAAAATGAATTTAGGCACGGCGCCCTTATTTTCCGCGACCGGAGTTTACTTTTACGTAATATTAAGCGCTCGCAGCAGGTTCCAACTGCTCTTTTTAGGATAATGGCAACAACGCATAAATTCATTTTACGGAGGGGATATGGATGAACTACGCGACTTATATCAACAAATGATCATCGATCACAGTCAACATCCGCACAATTTTTGCACTATTGAACATCCAAGCAATAGCAAAGAGGGTTACAACCCATTATGCGGCGACAAACTTACCCTATACATCAATGAAAAAAACGGACTGATTACTGACGCCAGCTTTCAAGGCTCAGGGTGCGCGATTTCAACCGCCTCTGCTTCTTTAATGACTGACGCCATCAAAAATAAAACCGTTCAAGAGGTCTTAGAGCTATTTGATGAATTTCAAAAATTAATAACTACTGGCAAAACGGAACATGCAGAAAAGCTCGGAAAACTAACGGTGCTTGCTGGTGTCTCTGAATTTCCGATGCGGGTAAAATGCGCCACTTTGGCATGGCATACCTTGAAGGCGGCGCTGGCCAAAGATCCGCACGCCATCTCTACTGAATAATCCTAAAAAGAGTAGTTGGAACCGTAGCGAGAGCGTTTGAGATATTGTAAATCGACCGCCGATTCAGCGGTTGATTTTCAACCATGAATTGGATAATGTTAGGCATCTTAAGCCTCTGAGACAACCATGCAAGAAATTGTAAAACTACAAAGAGATGTCACTGCCGTCCAAGTACCTTTTGGAACGCCGTCCTCTCTTGCCAAAGATACAGAGGTTACTATCACCCACGCCCTGGGCGGCTCGTATACGGTAACTGCCGCTGGCAATATGTACCGAATTGAAAGCCAAGACGCTGACGCCTTGGGAAAATCTAACTTGGCTTTTACCCTGACAGGAAATGACAATACTTCTCTCGAAGATAAAATTTGGAGTATTCTTCGCACCTGCTACGACCCAGAAATTCCGGTAAATATTGTCGACTTGGGCTTGATTTATAGTATAGATATCGCTGAATCTTCTGAAAACAACAAATCAAATGTAACTATCCACATGACCTTAACCGCTCCCGGCTGCGGCATGGGACCAATTATTGCCGAAGATGCCAAACAAAAAGTCCGGAGCTTATCTGAAGTAAAAGAGGTCACCATCGATATGGTTTTTGATCCCCCCTGGGATCGCTCAATGATATCGGAGCAAGCGAAACTAGAGCTGGGATTGCTTTAAACCTAAAAAGAGCAATTACACTAATTATATAGGCCTTTTATGACTAACAAAGAAATCAAAACGCAGGTGGTAGTATTGGGCGGTGGGCCGGGCGGTTATTCTGCAGCATTTCGCGCTGCCGACTTGGGAAAACAAGTTACGCTTATTGAACAAGAACAAAATCTTGGTGGCGTTTGCTTAAATGTCGGCTGTATTCCATCAAAAGCCTTATTACATGCAGCTTACATTTTAGATGCAGCAAAACAATATAGCGCCCACGGAATAACTTTTGATACCCCAAAAATTGATCTTGATAAATTACGCGCATCAAAAGAAGGGATTATTAAGCGCCTCGCCATGGGAATTAAAGGTCTGGCTCGACAGCGTAAAGTTGGGCTGGTAACTGGAGCAGGAAAATTTATTTCCTCAAACCAAATCGAAGTTCCTGGGGTCGCTGGAGAAACCACTTTAATCTCTTTTGAAAACGCAATTATTGCCGCGGGCTCCATGCCGGCAGAGCTGCCGTTCATCCCAAAAGATCCACGCGTTATGAATTCAACTGGGGCTTTAAATCTACCTGAAATTCCTGAGCAAATGTTAATTATTGGTGGCGGCATTATTGGCTTAGAGATGGCAACCGTTTATAGCTCTCTTGGCAGCAAAGTAACGGTGGTTGAACTTATGGATCAACTAATTCCAGGCATGGATGCTGACATCATAGAACCATTCAAGCAATACAACGCCAATAAAATTCACAAAATCTTGCTATCAACCAAAGTAACCAAAGTAGAAGCAAAAGAAGATGGCCTTTGGGTAACCTTTGCAGGAAAAAATGCCCCCGCGCAAAGTGGAAAATTCAATCGCATTTTAGTCGCAGTTGGCAGAAAGCCAAACGGTAAATTAATTGCCGCTGATAAAGCTGGCGTAGAGGTTGACCAAAAAGGCTTTGTTCTGGTTAATCAAAAAATGCAAACAAGCGCGCCACATATTTTTGCTATTGGCGATATTATTGGTAACCCAATGCTTGCACATAAGGCCGTTGCCGAAGGAAGGTATGCCGCAGAAATCATTGCCAACCTTAAGCCAGAGTTTCACATCAAAAATATTCCAAATGTTGCCTACACTGACCCAGAAATTGCTACTGTCGGCCTCACCGAAACCGAAGCCAAACAACAAAATATCCCTTATGCTAAAGGAGTATTTCCCTGGCTGGCTAGTGGCCGCTCTTTAAGTTTAGGAAGAAAAGAAGGAATAACAAAATTACTTTTTGATCCTCCTTCAAAAAAAATCATTGGCGGCAGTATCGTTGGCCCTAACGCCGGCGAACTAATAGCTGAAATAGCTTTAGCAATCAGTCTTGGCGCTACTGCCGAAAAAATTGCGCACGTTATTCATCCCCACCCAACTTTGTCGGAAACCGTGATGATGGCGTGTGAAACATTTCTCGGAACCATAACCGATCTTTATCTCCCCAAAAATAATTTCTAACGAGAACCTCTATGGCCACCAAAAAAACCACAAAATTTGATTTTGAAGCCTCGCTAAAAGAATTGGAATCGATTGTTGAAGCGATGGAAAAAGGGGGATTACCCCTGGAAGAATCTTTAAAGCTTTTTTCTGAGGGAGTACTTCTTACCAAAAAATGTCAGGAAGCAATAAAAGCTGCTGAGCAAAAAGTAAAAATTTTATCGGGAGATGAATTATCAGATTTCGCTCTTGACCCGGAAGAGGACGATGACAAGAACGAGGCAGATCTCGAAGAAGATGATGAGGAAGCAGATGAAGCATAGCCGTGTAGATACCTTCGCCACGAACAATACCTCGGGGTTTAAAAAATTTTTACAAGCTCGGCGAACGCGAACAGAAAGATTACTTGTCGCTCAACTAAAAATAGTCACCCGCGGCAGCCCAAAAACCCTGACCGACGCCATGAAATATGCGGTATTAAATGGCGGTAAAAGATTACGCCCCCTCTTAGTTTACGCTGTTGGCAAAACATATGGCGCTGATATTAAAGCGTTAGATGCGCCCGCTTGTGCCATTGAAATGATCCACTCATTTTCATTAGTCCACGATGATTTACCCGCCATGGATAATGATAGCTTACGTCGCGGCAAACCAACCTGTCATCTTGCCTTTAATGAAGCAACCGCTATTTTAGCGGGCGATACTTTAGCAATTGCCGCCTTTCAAATATTAAGTGGTGATAAAAATTTACCCGCCGAAAAAAAAACCCTGATGTGCAAAACCCTTGCCGAAGCATCTGGCCCTGCAGGCATGGCTGGCGGACAATATATTGACCTCCATGTGGTTGGCAAAAAATTGGATCAGCCCACTTTAGAAAAAATGTATTTACTAAAAACCGGGGCGTTAATTAGTGCTGCAGTAAAATTAGGGGCAATAGTCGCTGGGGTAAGCAAACAAAAACTAAAGCTTTTAGAAAGACTTGCCTTAAACATCGGCCTGGCTTTTCAAATCAAAGATGATATTTTAAATATTGAAAGTACGGTAGATACCCTTGGGAAAAACGTTGGCACCGATAGCGCACTGAATAAAATCACCTATCCAGCTTTGGCGGGAAGCGAAGCCGCAAAAATGAAAATAAAAAAGCTTTGGAGCGCATCCCAAAGAATTACTCGCCAATTAAAAATTGAAGATGGGGTTTTACAAGAACTTATTACTTATATAATGCAGCGGGATTTTTAGGGCGTGGCGCGTGGTTGCTTGCGTAGGATCTGTTTGCCTTAAAAATTAGTCTTGCTTTTCAACTTCAAGGTGCTACTTTTATCTGTTTGAAAAATCCTAAAAAAACAAATGAACTATAAACACCATATATACAAAATATATTCAACCCTTTTCATTGTTATTAGCACAAGTTGTATCGCACTAGAAATCCTGGCACAACCAGAAGAGTTAACATCATCATCAGAAATTGGTTTACTAGCCTCGTATTACCAATACGGGGAGCCGGACGTTATGAATCTTAGGGGTGGAAATGGCGGCGTTGATTATCTTGGCACTTGGGCTCTTAATAGAAGCTGGTTTCTTCGTGGCGATATTATCCTTATGGTTGGTAAAGCCAAATACGACAGCTATAAAACGGGATCTATTAATGGAGAAACTAATAGTTATCTTGATACTCGTGCATTATGTGGCAGACACTTAACTTTTGGAGAATCTTCGGTCGCTCCATTTGTTGGCTTAGGATATCGATATTTATATAACGATAGCCGGGGAATATCTAGCAATGGCGCCAATGGCTATCGCCGAGAAAGCAACTATTTATATGCACCCATAGGTCTGATACATACGATGAACCTGTCTGAACAATCTAGGTTAGTTACGACCATAGAATTCGATAGCTTACTCTTAGGGAAACAGCTCTCGCGAACGTCTGATGCAGGTATATCATATAAGGATTTTACCAACACTCAAAAATCTGGATATGGCAGCCGATTAAGTCTAATGTACCAGTTAGATAACTGGTCGATAGGTCCATATTTGATTTATTGGCATATAAATAATTCAGATACAGTAGCTGCTCCCGGTTTGCGGGACTGTAGAAGTGGAGATATTGGGTGTAATAAAAGCGGAAAAATTTTTGACCCCGCCCTTCTAATGTTTGAACCACAAAACTACACCCTCGAAGCTGGTTTAAAAGTTAGTTATAAGTTTTAAAGGGCTCGTTTTACACCCGTATTAAAATTCCTGCGCGAAACGACGCGGGCTTGGCAGGCGCTCTTCAGCCGCAAGTGGTTGCTTGCGTAAGTTAATAGCGCAGGCTGAATCCTGCGGCTACCACTGATTTCAATTTTGGGTTCCGTATTTTAGGGAATTGCTATAACGAATCTGAAAATTTTTATAAAAACAACAAATGTAGCTTATTGTTTTTATTAGATTCCCGCTTTCGCGGGAATGACGAAATAGGCGGGTTTCAACAGCCCCATAACCTTAATTTTCAGTATGATTTTTGCATGGCGCTTTTTACTATGCAAAATTATGCTGAACAGCGGTCGATTTACAATATCTCAAACGCTCTCGCTACGGTTCCAACTGCTCTTTTTAGGTTGAAAATTGCTGGGCTCTGCCTTCATTAGTAAATTTGTACTATATTCCAAATAGATATATCATGTAAAAAATTTAAAAACCCTGGCTCGTGATGAACCATATGAAAAAATTAATTTATTCCCTGGGAATAGCAACAGCCTTATTCTCAACCATAGCAACTGCAGATCTTGAGCCTGATAATGACGTTCTTGCAGAAATTAATAATAGCTTCTCTGCCGGCTTAACTTTCATGCATTTTAATTATAGAGAGGCGCCAGATGGACTCCCGATTAATATTTATGGTCCGGCTTATGGCTTAGCTATTGGTACCAGAAATGTCTTTTTTCAAAGAATGTATACCGACATCGCGGGCGAATTCGCTTTTGGAAACTTAAAATATGAGGGTTTTTTACAAAACCCCACCTCTTCAACGCCCTCACAACCCCCACCAAATATCCCTTATCAAACAAAACAAAAAGATGACTTCATAAACGTAGATGCAAAACTTGGGGTAATAATACTAGATTATAACCTTTTACAAGTAATCCCGTATGGTGGCTTTGGTTTTCGTTACTGGAAACAAGATACCGGACATAAATATTATAATTTTAAAGCTATGGCCGGCGCTAAACTAAATTTCGCCCCCACCGATAATTGGGCTTTTTCACCTTATGCTAACATTGGCACAACGCTGGGTGCACATGCTAAGCCACCGGTTTATATTGTTTTATCAAATGGTACAACTGGCGCCTACCAAGGAACCCCCAGCCTTTCCTTAGGTAAAAAAATGATCAGAGAGTTTGGCTTAGAAATAAATTACAGAGTAGATCATGAGCTTTTTGTGGTTGGAACAATCAGCCATACCCATTTTGAATATGGTCGTTCTGCGGCCCAAGATGTTGGCGTTGTGAAAGGTGAGTACGAACCCGACAGCACAACAAACGAGCTAAGATTCGGCCTCGGCATGCGATATGGCTTTTTGTAAAAGATTATAAAAATCACCAATTGAAAAAAGCTTATATTAAGCGCTCGCAGCAGGTTCCAACTGCTCTTTTTAGGTTGAAGCATACTAAATCAAAAACCGCTACGTTAGGTACATATGAATGCTTGAGCAACATCGTTCTCCGCTCTACATCTACCCAGACAATTTAACAAATTAATCGGCCCTGTTTTTACAAAAATTTTCTAAATAATGGATATTAACCCCGCCGCGCAAAAACTTGGTATCTTCTAATATTCGCTGGTGCAAGGGCACATTGGTTTTAATTCCTTCAATCACTATTTCTCTTAAGGCATTTTTCATTTTTGCAATGGCAATCTCTCTCGTATCACCATAACTAATAATTTTACCAATAAGAGAATCATAAAATGGTGGCACCACATAGCTCTGATAAATATGTGAATCTACCCTAATTCCAGGCCCTCCTGGGGCATGGAATACATTGATTTTTCCAGGAGATGGCATAAAGTTATCTGGATCTTCAGCATTAATACGACATTCAATTGCATGACCCTTAATTTCAATATCTTCGCTCTTAATGCTTATTTTTTCACCCATCGCAATTAAAATTTGCCATTTAACAATATCAAGGCAGGTGGTCGCTTCAGTAATTGGATGCTCGACCTGAATTCGCGTATTCATCTCAATAAAATAAAACTCTCCTTTCTCATATAAAAACTCAAAAGTTCCAACACCGCGATAGTTTATTTTTTGACAGGCCAAAACACATTGATCGCCGATGGCTTTCCGTTGTTTTGCCGTAATTCCTGGAGCTGGCGCTTCTTCTAAAATTTTTTGGTGTCGCCGCTGTAATGAACAGTCTCGTTCCCCAAGGTATACTGCATTTCCGTTACCATCTCCTACCACCTGAATTTCAATATGCCGTGGATTTTGGAGAAATTTTTCCATATAAACTGTCGGATCTTTAAACGCAGAGTGCGCTTCCATTCGCGTAGTGTTGATCGCGCTTAAAAGCTCGCTCTCTTCATGAACTATTCTCATCCCGCGACCGCCGCCACCGGCTGCGGCTTTAATAATAATGGGATAGCCGATTTTTTTCGCAAGCTGCATATTCTCTTGGTCATTTTTCCCCAAAGGACCATCTGACCCTGGAATACAAGGAATTTCTGCTTTTTTCATCGCCTTTATCGCAGAAATTTTATCTCCCATCGTACGTATAGTTTCGGGGGTTGGTCCAATAAAAGTGAACCCGCTTTTTTCAGCCTGTTCCACAAAATTAGCGTTTTCAGCCAAAAAGCCATACCCGGGATGAATGGCATCAGCACCAGTTATTTCTGCCGCGCTAATTACTGCTGGAATATTTAAATAACTTTCGAGTGGTGCTGGCGGCCCAATACAAACCGCCTCATCTGCAAGTTGCACATGCATTAATTCTCGATCGGCGCTGGAATAAACAGCAACAGTCTTAATACCAAGCTCATGGCACGCTCTCTGTACTCTTAGGGCAATTTCACCACGATTTGCTATTAAAACTTTTTTCACGGTAATTTATCTTGTTTTATATATTATTCGATTACAAATAATGCTTGGTTATACTCGACGGGCTGTGCATTCTCAACTAAGCGCGCAGTTATTGTCCCGGCTCTATCAGCTTCAATTTTATTAAACATCTTCATCGCTTCGATCAAACAAAGGGTATCACCTACTTTAACTTTTTGCCCAATCTCCACAAACTGTTTAGCCCCCGGGGCAGCAGAAAGGTACACAGTACCAACCATTGGAGAATTTACAGCATTTTTCGCCTTTTCGGCCCCTTTTTCAATAACTGGCGTCTCTGACGACAAATTACGCTCAATTACCTGCATTTTCGAAGCAAACATCTGCTCATTTGACGCAAAATTTGCATTTTGTTTATTTAAAACGATATGAATCGACTCTTTTTCTTCTTTAATTTCGATCTCTGCGATGTTATTTTCGCTGATTAAGTCGATAAGTTTCTTTATTTTTCTTATATCCATAGCAAATTCACGGTTTTTAATATTAAGGACGCATTCTTCCACAAATATGGCATTTTGTCCACTTATCGCAACAATTTTTGTTAGGATTGGCTTGACTTGCAAACATTTTACTCACAAGAAGCTCGCTCTTGCAGCTACACTTTGCCTCTAACAAAAGTGTTGCCTACCTCTACTCGCTGCCGCGGACTTTCCGCCTCTTCTTTTTTATGCCCAAGGATTTTCTTAACTGACTTAACAGCATCGGCCTTAACTCCTTCGCTCACAGATATAGATTTTTTATCACCCTTAGCAACCTCTATTTGCTCTAATGCTCCCTTAAGAGCATCGAGCGCTTTACCTTTTCCAGAGCTTACCGTATCAGCAACAAAACCATACATAGCTTTAACTGTTGGATTACTTACATTGCCAGGCTTGAATAACTCTTTGTTTTTTAACAACCCCTCTATCAACTGTACCTTATATTCAGCCTCTACATCGGGCGAAGGCTTATTAAAGTTGTATTTAAGCATTGCTCTGAAAGCCTGAGGATTCGCCTTTAATAACTCTTGCAAATTTTGCACCGTATCGCTTGGATCTTTAGCGTCAAAATATGCCGACATAACAGCGGCTACCGCTACAGGATTTCGCTTCTCAACTTGTAAGAGAATTCGATATAGGTTGTCCTGGCTCATCTTATACTCACCCTTAAGATAATCACCATCTATATCAGAGTGCATACTTTTAAAAATATTTACGAACTCTTGCACCTTAACTGTAGGCAGGCCTCCTATAACTAAAGCACACAACTGATTGCGCTTACAAATATTTTCAACATATTTCCTTACATTACTGTTGGGACTATGATCCTTAAACTGTTCGCGCTCAAAATTAAATGAGGTCAACTCATAATTATCATCTAACTCTTCTGTTAATTCTCTAAAACTTCCCTTATTGAGAAAACCAGCTCGTCCCTGCAAACAATTGTAGCCTCCCTCAGTCGCCATCAACCTATCCTGTATTTCCTCATTATGCTTCTTCGCTACCCCCTTCTCAGGGGTCTCGCCTAACTTCAATTTTCCAAAAATCGCACCCGTACTATCTGCGCTTGCCGCTACCCCATTTTTAGAAGCAACACCAGCTCTCTCTTGCGTAGGGATAGGCTTGACTGTACTTTCGTGCCCTAGTTCAGGCTCCTTAGCCGACACAGGAGCTGAAGGCAAAGCACTCTCAGGAGCTGCCCCGTTCTTTGAAGGAACCGGCTCAGTCTTCGGCTCCACAACATCTATAGCCCCAAATTTAACTGCCGCCGTCTTTTGAATCGCGGCAAAAACCGAGGGGGAAACCTTTCCTTTAACATAGCCGAGAACTTTTTCGCGAGATTTTTCATCTATTTTTTCTAAACCATTCGCAATCTCGACACTATCTTTTTCTGATAAAGTCTTTTTGTTAACAACTAGACGAAGCAGTTGGTTTCGGCCACAAATATATGCAACATATTCTTTTACCTTGGGACTTATATTACCTAACGTAGGCTCTTTGAGCTCGAAGGTTAAGAGTGTTTCATTAGGTTCCATTTCTTTTTGCAGCGCTGCGAAATCCTTCTCATCAAGCCCCCCAACACCACCCTTCAAACATGGGTGTTTTGCCAATAACTCTGCCTGCACCTCTTTTGCAAAAAAAGTATCTATTTTTTGTAATTGCTCGGGAGAAAAATATTCTTGCTTGCTGGCTCGCAATTCTTTTATCTTTCCTCGCAGCAGCTGTGCTTTTTCTGCATACTGCTTCTCATGTTCTTTAATAGACTCGGTAACAGTAAGGCTTCCACCCAGATCTTCCACCAAACGGACAAGCCCTGCCGCATCTTTCTCACCAAAAGATTTTACCTTCTCTAGCTTATCCAAACCATTGCGCAAACAAACAGACTGCACATATCTTTTTACATCCTCATTTATATTGCCAGTTTTGGGCTTAATAAATTCAAACGCCGTTAATGTGGTGTTTCCATCAAATTCTCGTATCAAAGCTCTGAAATCTTCTTTGTTGAGAGACCCCACCCCTCCTCGCAGACAATCGTGCCTTACATACAAATCGGTTTGCATGCTTTTAGCAATATAATTATCTATTGTTTGCATGCCTTCCGGAGTAACTTTTGCTTTCACCGCGTCTTGTAGTTGCGTAAGTAGCTTTGGCGCTACCGCGGCCACGTCCTTTTCATCGACCGCTGCTTGCAAGACATCTAACGCCCCCAGCAAGACTTCTCCCATTTTACTATCAATTTTACTATCATAAGATTTTACAAGTTTGACCACATCTAACATCGTAGCAAATAAATCTATTTTTTCGCTTGGATCTTTCGGGGTAATAAGCATTAATAACAGCCCTTTGATTTGGACACCATCACCAGAAAGGCTCGCCAACTTTGAAATATTTTCTTTACTAAAAATAGCGCTTTTTAATTCATCAAGGAGAAGACTATTTTTTATACTATCTATACATCGCTGTGGATTGTTATTGTAAGCCTCAACAAAAGCATCAGTAATTTTTTTACCATCCTTCGTCACAAAGGACTCATTTAAGGCGATAAGAGAGGCTGCTATTTGCCTCTCTGCCTTTATCTGCGCTTCAACTTCTTTAATTTTAGCAAAAATCCCCTTGGTTCCTTCCTCTGCCGCCGCAACCTCCCCCTGTGCATTAACGATATCCTCTTCCATGTCTTTACGTCCATCGACAAAAATACCCCAAGTATTATCTCTTACTACTTCGAATATTGTTTTTTTGGCTTTGTCTACTACCTTGTTTACAACCTTATCTGCTATTGTGTTCTCTTCAACGGGCTGTTCTTTTTGCTTCCTCTCCTCCCGCTTATCTTTCATGTACCTCATAATGGCAACAACACCAACAACAGGCCCCCAAAGAGGCGCGGTCGCTATGGCAACAACCGCAGCAGCAATGGCCGCCACCCCTAAAAAAAATCCACTAATAACGCTTAAAGTCCAAAAACCCACCTTCCATCTTTTTGCCTCAGCCAACTTCTTTCGCTTATCATCTACTTCTTGCTGGACTGCGGCTCTCTGTTCATCAATCAAGCGGCTGGTCTTTTGAAATGCTTCGCCAATTTTGTCCAATGGCAACTTTTTTGCTTCCTCTTTCTCATCTCTGAATTGCTTTGCCAATACCTCTTCCGGCTTCTTATCAAAAAATCCCATAAACACCTCCTTCCTGTTTTAGATATTTAAACTCCCTGGAAAATATTAGAGTAATTGTACTCTTACTCAACAAGCAGAGCAACCATACAAATCTATACACAAATCTATTCGTAAGCTCTTGGCAATAAAAATTAACCCAACTTTCTTGAAATATTGACTTCAGGCACCATTTAGATAACATTAGCACTCCTTTTGGTAGAGTGCTAACGGTGGTTTTGGTTTAGCCAACCTCTAAAAATTATTAAACTTAAAATGAAGGAGAGTCGTACATGGCAAAAATTCGTCCCTTACGTGATCGTGTGGTCATTAAACGCTTAGATGAGGAGCGCACCTCTCAAGGCGGAATCGTAATCCCTGACACTGCTAACAATGAAAAACCCACTCGTGGTGAGGTTTGTTTTATCGGCAGCGGAGAAGTTTTAAAAGATGGCAAAGTGCGTCCTTTAGAAGTAAAGGTCGGTGATAAAGTGTTATTTGGTAAGTATTCTGGAACCGAAGTTAAACTCGACAACAAAGAATACGTCATCATGCGCGAAGAAGATATTTTGGCCGTTTTACAATAAATTTAAAGTGGAGGAATTAAAAAATGTCAGCTAAAGATTTAAAATTTAGTGGGGACGCACGACAACTAATGTTGCAAGGCGTTAATTTATTAACCGATGCTGTTGCCGTAACCCTGGGTCCAAAGGGACGCAATGTTGTAATTGAAAAATCATTCGGCTCTCCCACTATCACCAAAGATGGGGTCTCGGTAGCAAAAGAAATTGAGCTCAAAGATAAATTTATGAATATGGGCGCACAAATGGTAAAAGAAGTTGCGTCTAAAACCTCTGATATTGCAGGTGATGGCACTACTACTGCTACCGTACTTGCCCGCAGCATGTTAGCTGAAGGCATCAAGGCAGTTGCCGCCGGCATGAATCCGATGGATCTTAAGCGCGGGATGGATATTGCGGTTAAAGCTGTTGTTGAGCAACTTGCCAAACTTTCTAAACCATGCGCTGATGACAAAGCGATTGCTCAAGTTGGCACCATTTCAGCGAACTCCGACGAATCAATTGGTAAAATAATCGCCACTGCTATGGGTAAAGTTGGCAAAGAAGGGGTAATCACCGTCGAAGATGGTTCTGGCCTTGAAAATGAACTTGAAATTGTCGAGGGTATGCAGTTTGATCGTGGCTACTTATCTCCTTACTTTATCAATAACCAACAAAACATGAGCGTTGATCTACAATCTCCACATATATTGATTGTCGACAAGAAAATTTCGAACGTTCGCGAAATGTTACCGCTCCTCGAAGGGGTAGCTAAATCGGGCAAGCCTTTATTTATTATTGCTGAAGATGTTGAAGGTGAAGCCTTAGCAACTTTAGTAGTAAATAATATCCGCGGTATTGTAAAAGTTGCCGCTGTTAAAGCTCCTGGGTTTGGTGATCGCCGTAAAGCAATCTTACAAGATATCGCAACCTTAACTGGCGCTAAAGTCATTGCCGAAGAGGTTGGCCTTACTCTTGAAGGTGCCACTTTAAATGATCTTGGTCATGCTAAACGCATCACGGTCACCAAAGATAATTCTACTATTATCGATGGCGCCGGCACCAAAAAAGATATTGAAGCACGCATTGGTCAAATTCGTAGAGAGATTGACAACACCTCTTCCGATTATGATCGAGAAAAGTTACAAGAAAGATTGGCCAAACTTGCTGGCGGTGTGGCGGTAATTAAAGTTGGCGCAGCAACTGAAATCGAAATGAAAGAGAAAAAAGCTCGCGTTGAAGATGCTTTACATGCAACTCGCGCTGCTGTTGAAGAAGGGATTGTTCCTGGCGGCGGTGTCGCTTTAATCCGCGCCTTACAAAACGTAAAACAGCTCAAATCCGACAATCACGACCAAGACGCTGGTATTTCAATCATTCGTCGTGCTCTTGAAGCGCCAATACGTCAAATCGTTAACAATAGCGGCGATGAAGCCTCAGTTGTCCTTAATAAAATTATCGAGGGCAAAGGCAATTTTGGTTACAACGCGGCAACTGGCGATTTTGGTGATATGGTACAAATGGGTATTTTGGACCCAACCAAGGTTACTCGTACCGCACTACAAAACGCTGCTTCTATTGCTAGCCTCATGATTACTACTGAATGTATGATCGCAGAGCAGCAAAAGAAAGAAGATCCTTGCTGCGGCAGCCATGGCGGCGGTGGTATGGGTGGCGGCATGGGAGGAATGGGCGGCATGGGCGACATGATGTAGTGGTTGCTCGCTGTTTCAAGTTTTTAGTTTTCAAAAAAACCCCCGCGATTTGCGGGGTTTTTTTTAGGTTAGCTCCTATAAAAACCAGTTTGTTTTATCGGCGTAATATCGGCATTATAGCATTTCCCTAAAACATAGATCATGGTCATTGGGAGGAACGAAGTGACGAAGCAGAAAATCCTAAAAAAACTGGATCACCACGCAAAGCAAAAAACGCTTTGCACGTGATGACATATAGTTATAAACTAAAGCCTGCGGTTACCAAGTTTTTATTATCATTGTTATATAAATAATGTGTAGGTATGGTCCAGACTTTTAATGCCTTCGCCACCGTTCACATTTTTCACCAACAAAATACAGTACAAACATCCCAGCTGCAAGTAAGACTCCTCCAAACAAGTACTGGTAATCGGTTTCACAACTAAAAGCCATATTTCCAGACTCGCAAAAAGCTTTACAATCAGCATAACCGTTGATACCGTTTGCCTCAAGATCTACATAATTATCATCGCAAATACAATTACATTTTAGTTTTAGACCCCCGTTTACTAAGCTTATTTCTATATTATTAAGTTGTTTTACCATAATGTTTTCCTCTTCTTAAATTTATATAATTTAACACATTCCCTATCACTCACGTTACAAATTAATTGCGCAGGACCTCAAATTGATGCTGAAATCTTTGGAGCTTTTCTAAAAGATTTCTAATTGCCAATTTTTAACCTTTCCCAATACTTTTCATAGAGGCGACGGGTTTCAGGGTCAAAGTCACTTTGAATTTCACTACGTTTCATATTATAACAGCACCCGCGAACAGAAATGAGAGCCTATCATTTCCAGCAGCATTACAGAGATTGAAAAAAATTGGTAAGAAAAACCCGCGACGAGTTGTTCACGATAAAAAGCACAACAGCCCGGATAAAAATGCCGTGCCTGCAATAAATAACGGCAACTCAAAACCAAACATTAATATCGCGCCCGCTATCGGCGGCGTAATTGCCCAGGCAAGAGCTGCCAAACTTCCCCCGACCCCCATCGCCCACCCTTGTTCATGAGCTTTCGTAATATTAGATAGATTAGTAAGAACTGCATTTGATCCTAACGCGATAGCAGCAGCCATCGGTAAAATATTAATCCATATACTAGTCTCTGTGTTATAAAATATCCCGACAAAACAACAAATGGCAGCAATACCAAAAGTACCATAAACAATCTTTTGTAAAGAAACTCTGCGCACCAAGAACCGCACTACAACCAACAAACTAAAACAAAATATTATTCCAAGCCATGCTAAAAAATACCCCAAACGACTGCTCGAATAATCATATTTCTGGATAAGCGCAAGAAAATTGGTTTGCAGGTATAGCGCCCAACCTACCTGAAGACAAAAATAACTTATTGCCGTCCTCCAAATATATTTGTCGGTAAAAGCTCTCACAAAAACAAAAAGTCTCTTGCTAAAGCTTGGTTTTGTAGAGCGCGCCTTAACCACAGACAAAACCCTTTTCGGCTCTTTAAAAACTATTAATAAAAATAATGCCCCAAAAAAAGCGAGCACCGCTGCAAAATAAAAGGGCGTAGTAAGATTAAACCAGCTTACTAAGGTATTATTAACCAATAAACTACTAATTACCGGACCAAAAATAAAGCCTATATTATTTGCGGCTGAAAGCACCCCCAGTCGTGCCGATTTATTTTCTGACGTACTAATATCAATTATTGCCGCCTGAGCAATTACCTGGCTGGCCGCCACTGCACCAAGCCAAACCCGACTAAGAATTATTAATGATACCTGATTAAAAGCAACCCCTAAAACAGAAAGCCCCATCCCAATGCTTGTGCCCATAAGACAAAAAAGCAAAACGCGACGCCTCCCAATATAATCAGAAATATCACCAAAAATTGGGGCGCTTAAAAATGCTGCTAAATTAGCCGCACCAATCATAATTCCATATAAAATATTGCGCCACTCCATCGTGACTCCACTAGTAAATAATGTGGTTTCTTTGCCAGTAAAGAGTGGCCCAAATAGCGGCCAAACAAATCCAATGCCCATCGTATCAATGGTGATCACTAAAAATAGCGCGGCAACTAAGTGGCGGGAGTTAGATTTATTCGTCATGGTTTTTAAATTTTATAGCACCCTTTCTGCCCCTACCGGCAAGGACTGCTGAAATCCGTCGTCATTCCCGCGAAAGCGGGAATCTAATAAAAATAGCAAGTTACATTTGTTGGTTTTATAAAATTTTTCAGATTTCAACGGCCTCCGGCAGATCAGGCTTTTTTCCGCTGATATTGCCCCATCAGTGTTGTTGTAGCAAGAATATGATTTTTCATTGCTTGGCGCAGCTTCTCGCTTGTTACCTCGCCAGGCAAACTTAACACCGTATCGAGCGCATAAAGATGGAAAATATAGCGGTGTGACCCCGATGGTGGACAAGGTGCACCATATCCCAATTTGGGCCAACTATTTAAACCTACCATGGTTCCTTTTGGTAACGCGGTAGCGTTTTCTGGTAAAGAATTAGTTGTTGGCGGAAGATTGTACAAAACCCAGTGATCCCACGTCCCAGCGGGCGCGTCTGGATCATCGTAAATCAAAGCAAATGATTTGGTATTTGCTGGAGCATCTTGCCACGCGACTGGCGGCGAAATACTTTCTCCCTCGCAAGTGTATTTGCTTGGCAAATTACCCCCTTCAACAAAAGCAACGCTTGTTAATTTCATAGCTAGAACTCCTGGTGTTATTATTAATAACAGCAAAAATATAAAACTTTTGGCCGGTTGTTTAAACATATTATTCAACTTAAGTTGAGTTTATAAATAGCAATTGGAGTATAAACCGATCCGCCGGGATGCGCATCACTTTTAAATAATTTTATGGTAGTAACTTTAAGGACGCCACACTTAAGTGGTGTTATTTTGCGAAGCGTTTCATCATCACCAAGCCCGGAAATAAACCCGAGCGTAACGTGCGGTTTAAAAGCTCTTTTCTCAAGCCGAACGCCAAAGGTCGCGACCTCCCGACCAATTATTCGAGCAGCCTCTTTTACCGCCGCTAGTGGTTCGAGAGCCAAAGTTAAAACTCGCGGTTTACTTACAGCAGGGAATAGTTTTAGCCCCGTTAGTTTAAATGAAAATTGCGGTAAGCCGCTGATCGCTTCTCTAACTTTTTTATCAATATCTAAGTACTGCTCATTAGTGATGCTGCCTAAAAAACAGAGTGTTAAATGTAAGTTTTCTGGCCTTACCCATTTGATCTGCCACTCCTTTAATCTCCCCTTCGCTCGTAATGCTCTTATCCACAAAGCTATAGTTTTTTTAGCCCCGCGAGAAAGATCAATGGCAAAAAATGCACGAAAAGTATCTTTTTGCATAAGCTTCTCCAGAAAACAGCACCCCTCAAGATTAAAAAGTTTATCACAAATCATCCTCGGACAAAAAGCAAGAGAAAGCTTTTAAATATTAACAACGAAGCTGGTAAATATACAAGGGAGCGCTGAACATAGTGCATTGACTTACCATACCTGACATTTTTAAAAAGCCTTAAAAAGCCTCTGGAATGGTGAATATCGTACAGATATGGGTTATACACTCTAGACGATTGCGCGTGATAATGATATGTTTACAACTTGTCAATCATATAATTAAGGAGCCCAATTTATGAAAAGTTTACTCTGTGTATTGTCTTTCTGTTTATTTGCTTCTCTACAAAATTTGGCTATTGCAGAAAATGCCGCAACTGTTACCACAGGAACCACTGCCACTTTGCAACCAACAGCGGCGCCTGCGGCGGCGGGAACTCCTGCCGCAACTCCACAACCAATAGCCGCTGTTGTAAAAGAGGTGGCCAAACCTCAGCCGGCAGCGCTGATGCCAGAAACCTCTAAAGAAAGTACCGCGAACCTTCCCCCCCCGCAAATTAAAGAGATCATCGAAGCTGTCCGCAAAGATTTAGAAGAAAACCCTGAGATCTTGATCGCCATGGGTCAAAAATTACAAAAAAAAGAACACGAAAAACAAAAGGCAGCAATTTTAGATCGGGTAATAAAATATAAAACCCTCTTATTTGACGCCAAAGCCCCGGGAAGACTTGTCTTTGACAATCCAAAAAATACTATAATTCTAGTAGAATTCACCCAACATCAATGCCGCCACTGCAAAGATGCCGCGGTGCTTGTTGATAAACTTCTAAAAAACCATCCGGAAGTACAGCTTATTACTATTTATTGGCCATTCTTCGGACCAGATGCCGCTTATACAGCAAAAGCAGTCTTCGCCGCCCAAAAACAGAATAAAGCAAAAGAACTAAATCAAGCTTTATTTACTGCGGCAAAACCCGTCACCAAAAACAATATCGATGAAACCATAAAATCTGTCCCTGGCCTAGACGCTAAAAAACTTTATGCTGATCTAGCCGCCACAGAAAAAGACTATGATGCCGCCTTAAAAGAAAATCTAAAGCTAGCTCAAGATCTTGACCTTATTGGCACACCATCTTTTGTCTTTGCCAACAAAGAATTGACAAAATTTAATGTTTTGCCTGGACAAACCGCCAACTTTGAAGAAGACTTAAATAAAGCGCTTAATGAGGTGAAATAAAGAGCGAATTAATGTCATCCTTAGGCGCGGCTAACTCCGCGCCTAAGAACCTCCTATATCTTATGAACAAAAATTTTTACACCTTCCAAAATATAATTGCAGAACTTGAGCGCTACTGGGCAGATCAAGGGTGCGTTATTTTACAACCTCTAGATATAGAAATGGGGGCTGGAACTTTTCATCCTGCCACATTTTTACGCGCGATTGGTCCAGAGCCCTGGAGAGCTGCGTATCTCCAACCATGCCGCCGCCCAACTGATGGCCGTTATGGAGAAAACCCTAACCGCGGACAACACTTTTATCAATTTCAAGTTACCATCAAACCCTCCCCACAAAATATCTTGGAGCTTTATTTAGACTCCCTTAAAGTTTTAGGTATTGATCCGTTAACAGATGACATCCGTTTCGTTGAAGACAACTGGGAATCCCCAACTTTAGGCGCCTGGGGGCTTGGCTGGGAGGTGTGGATGAATGGCATGGAGATAACTCAGTTTACTTATTTCCAGCAAGCCGGGGGACTAGAGTGCAGCCCCATCACCGCCGAAATTACGTATGGCTTGGAACGGATTGCCATGCCTCTACAAAATGTAAATAGTATGTACGACCTTATTTGGGTTGACAAACCTTCCGCAGTAACTTATGGCGACATCTTTCGACAAAACGAAGTGGAAATGTCGCATTATAATTTTAATCATGCAAATATTGATAATTTACTAAACCAATTTACTTATTATGAAGCCGAGTGCAAACACCTCCTTGCCTCCTCGCTAACACTTCCAGCCTACGAAATGGTATTAAAGGCCTCGCACATTTTTAATCTGCTAGATGCCCGCGGAGCAATTTCAGTTGGTGCGCGACAAAATTATATTTTAAAGATTAGAACTTTGGCCCGGATGGTGGCAGAAGCTTATTACAACGCCCGAAAACAATTGGGATTTCCTTTATTAAAAGGAAGCACATGAAGACAAAAGATTTTTTATTAGAAATAGGCGTTGAAGAACTTCCGCCGAAGCAAATTCCGGCACTTATCTCCTCTTTGGCCACAAACTTAGAAGAAAGCTTAAAAGAGCGGGGGCTGTCTTATGGTGCGGTCAAACCATTCTCTTCGCCGCGTCGTCTTGCTGTTTTAATTTCTGCCGTTTCTGAAAAACAGCCCGACCAACCTCTTGAGCTCCGCGGACCGCCCGTAGAAATAGCTTTCGACAAAGAAGGTTTGCCGACGATTGCCGCTAGAAAATTTGCCACAACTTGTGGTGTAGAAATAGCTGAGCTTAAACGAATCCTTGATAAAAAAGGGGAGATTCTTTTCCATCAAACTATAAAGTCTGGAAAATACACCTTTGAGCTATTGCCAGAAATAGTAGTTCAAGCAATAAAAAAAATGGTTATAAAAAAACCCATGTATTGGAATGATCATGCCGGTCCATTTGTCAGGCCGGTCCACTGGGTGGTCGCGCTTTTTGATCAAGAGGTTATCCCCCTAGAAATTTTTGGGATTAAAGCCACAAACAAAACCTTTGGCCACCGCTTTCATTCTCCAAAACCACTTGTTATTACTAGCCCCAACAAATACGAGGCCCTCCTTGAAAACAATGGGTCGGTAATAGCAGACGCCTCAAAGCGCAAGGAAAAAATTCTCGAAAAAACTTCCCTCTTAACTCAAGATGATGTAGCTCTTATCTCCGAAGATTTACTCAGCGAAATTACCAACCTCGTCGAATGGCCCGTTGCTTTAATGGGAACTTTCAATGAGCGGTTTTTGAAAGTTCCTAAAGAAGTGTTGGTTACCACTCTTGAAACGCAACAGCGCTGTATTCCAATTGCTGATGAAGCCGGGGAGTTATTGCCACGATTTGTTATTATTTCCAATATCGAAAGCAAAGATCCAAATCAAGTAATAGTAGGAAATGAAAGAGTGGTTCGGGCGCGCTTCACCGACGCCGAATATTTCTACCACCAAGATCTAAAAAATTCTCTTATTGCCAATTTAGAAAAACTAAAACACGTTTCTTTTCAAGAAAAACTCGGTTCGTTATATGATAAAACCATGCGGCTTAAAACACTGTCCAGTTTTATTGCCCCCAGAATAAAAGCTGATGTATCTGATACCAGCCGCGCCGCCGAACTTGCAAAGTGCGATCTTCCCACTCAAATGGTATGGGAATTTCCAGAGCTCCAGGGAATTATGGGGTATTATTATGCAAAAAAACATGAGAACGAAACGATAGCAATTGCTATAAAAGAACAGTATTTACCTAGGTTTTCTAAAGATCAGATTCCAGCTACCCTCGTTGGCTCTGCGCTTGCTCTTGCTGACAGAATCGATAGCCTGGTAGGATTTTTTGGCATCGATAAAATCCCCAGCGGTGACAAAGATCCTTTTGGTCTGCGCCGCGCCGCCACAAGCATTTTACGTATCATCTTAGAAAAAAACCTGGTTCTTGACTTAAAAGAAACGCTTGAAAAATCATGCACCACCTACAAAGATCTGATAAAAAACAAAGGGGAGCTTGTTGCCAGAATTCTTGATTTTATTTACGAACGCTTACGTTTTTCATATATAGAACAAAATAAAAATGTTAATGTTTTTCGCTCGGTTTTAGCCTGTACTCCCACCGACCTTCAAGACTTTGCCAAAAGGTATGATGCGGTAGACAAATTTACTTTACACTCGGAATCAACAGATCTTATCGAAATATTTAAGCGAATTAGCAACATCTTGGATAAGGCAAAAACTTTAGAAAAACTTAAGTTTAACCCTTCTTTAGCCACCGAAGCAGCTGAAAAAAATTTGGCAACTATCGTTGAACAAAAAAAAGAAATAATTTTAGATTTCCACCGCCGCGCCGAATACCGCCATCTTTTATCAGAATTAATTTCTCTGAAAGTGCCGCTGGGCCATTTTTTTGATAAAGTGATGGTTATGACTGACAACGAAAAAATCCGTAATAACCGTTTAGCACTGCTCCAAGCAATACAAAATTTATTTATGCTGATAGCTGATTTATCTCATTTGGTGTCTGGATAAGCTGTTTTCAGAAGTTACAAAAAAGGGGCTTTTATCGCCCCTTTTTATTTTCTCTCTTTTTGGTAAAAATCTACTCTTTCAGTTTTACCGCTAAAACATCACATTTGGCACCATGAAGCACGCCGTCAGCTGTTGAGCCTAAAATTGCTCTTAATCCGTGGCTACCGTGGCTACCCATGATAATTAAATCAGCTTTCATTTTATCAGCTTCCTCTAAAATAACGTATTTTGCTGGTCCAATTTTAACTCTTCTTCTCTCTTCAGAAACACCTATCTTTTCTCCAAGGTTTTTCATAACCTTATTTGAGTTGTTAACTAAAATCTCTTCCACCTCTAAATTAATTCCTACCCCATATGCATTATACCCAATAGCATATTCTACTGCATGCACCAAAGTTACTTTAGCCCCGCATTCTTTTGCCATATATTCAGCGTGTTTTATTGGCTCGGCATCCGTTTTAGCATTTAATTCTACTGCAAGTAAGATATTTTTATATCCTTTCATACTCCCCCCCTTTTTTTTGTTTTAGCTTTCTTATTCTTCTTTTTATGATTATAACATATCCCTCCTTTTTGGGTATAGTGGGTCCTCTTTTCCTTCCCAAAACATCCCTTTTAGTTAATATTTTTTTATATCCCTCCTCGTGGAACCTTGTTGATATCCTGTTGATAACTTTTACCTCAAATAATATAAACCCTCCCAAAGACAATAATCCACAGTGATATACGCTCATAACTGTTTGAAAGTTATATATTATTAGAGATTTTCCACAGAAAACATCCCCTCTAATAATAATAAATCTTTAAATATATAAAAACTAATATAAGAGAAAGCATTAGATTTTGACAAATAGGGGTAAAGTTAATAACATGAGCACTCCTAAAAAGTAAGAGTTTTTATATTAATAAAGTGAATTATGAAAAGAACATACCAACCAAGTAAAATAAAAAGAAAGCGCGTTCATGGGTTTCGAAAAAGAATGAAAACCAAAGATGGTAGACAAACGATTAGACGTCGGCGAGCAAAAGGGAGAAAGCGTCTTAGCGCTTAATGAAATATAAGTTTCCAAAAAGATGTCGTCTGACTACGGAAGGGCAATTCAAAAAAGTATTTGGTGCTCGGAAAAAAATAACTTCAGAAATAACAAATATTTATTTTTGTGATAATAACACCAGCCATTCTCGATTAGGGGTGATTGTTCCTAAAAAAAACATAAAAAAAGCCTCAAGAAGAAACTATCTTAAACGAATAATTAGAGAGAACTTTCGGTTAAAGCGGACGGGATTAGAAGGAAAAGATATTTTAATTATTGTTAATAGCAAAAAGGCAGATACCGTCGAAGGAAAAAATCTTAGGACAATAATAAACAAGCAACTAAGTAAAATATTTATATGATTAAAAATATTGTTCTTTTTTTTATAAAGGGGTACCGGGTTTTAATTAGTCCTTTTTTAGGGGAGAACTGTCGGTTTTATCCCAGCTGTTCTTTATATGGCGCAATAGCTATTGAAAGATACGGGGTTTTATATGGAGCGTGGTTGCTCATTAAAAGAATATTGAAATGCCATCCCTGGTATCAGGGAGAAGGATATGATCCGGTGCCAGAAAAAGGGGAGTTTTTAGAGCCTATTAAGAACCCCGTTAGATTAAGAATAAATGTAACTACTCATACCGTCATTGCGAGGAACGAGCGCAGCGAGTGACGAAGCAATCTAGCGGTTTTCAAGTTTTTTCTGGATCGTTACGCGAGGCAAAAAGCGCCTCGCTCATGATGACGGCGTGAATAGTTGCGAATAAATACAAATAAAAAAGGTTATAGAGAAAAAATATGATGGACAAAAAACTAGTGTTATATGTTTTATTAGGGGTTATTAGTTTTGCTTTATGGGAAGCGTGGCAAAAAGATTATGGAAAGCAGGAAACTCAAAATAATCCACAAATAATGACGGCTGCTGCAAAAGAGGAAGCAGGGCAAGGTAATGTTTCTACTGTCAGCAAAGAAAATAAAAAGATAGAAACAATAGAGCAACCACAGGATCTAGCTGTGGCCCCAGAAACAAGGATTATTAAGGTAAAAACCGATGTTTTAGAGGTGGTTATAGATACACAAGGAGGAAATATTAACCAGGTGAGCCTGCCTAAATATCCAGAAATTATTTATCAAGATAAACCAAATAAACTTTTGAGCGATGATCCAACCCGATATTATGTGGCGCAAAGTAGTTTAATAGGAAATGTTGGGCCAGATACAACGACTAAGCACGGGCAATATATTAGCGCTAAGAAAGAATATTTGTTGGGGCCGACGGAAGATATTCTTAGCGTTCGGCTGTTATGGAGTGGTGCGGAGGGATTAAAAGTTGAGAAGGTTTTTACCTTCACCAGGGGTAAATACAATTTTAATGTTGATTATGAGATAGATAATCGGGGCAACAAACCTTGGGCAGGAAAATTTTATGCTGAAATTAAGCGTAAGGATTTTGGTCAAGATAAGGGATTATTTAAAATAAACACCTATACTGGGGCGGCGGTTTCTAGCGCAGAAAAGCCTTACGAACAAATAAGTTTTTCTAATATTGATGATGCTGTAAAAAATAATAAAGAGATTATTAGAGAAAATAAGGGCGGCTGGGTTGCGATGCAACAAAGGTATTTTTTAAGCACCTGGATTCCGTCTCAAGAGAAGATATACCAGTATTACAATAAGGTGGAAAATGGGATTTATACTATAGGGCTAAGCGATAAAGCAATCACTGTCCCCGCAGGAAGAAAAGAAATAATTAAAAATGTTTTTTATGTTGGCCCAGAAATAGCAGATAATATTGCCAGCCTTTCTCCAGGATTAGATCGTACTGTGGATTATGGGTGGTTATGGGTGATTTCGGTAGGGTTCTTTTGGGTCCTAAAAAACATCTATAAGCTGGTGGGAAATTGGGGCGCTGCTATTATTTTAATAACCATATTAATTAAATTAGCTTTTTATAAACTTTCAGAAAGCAGTTGTCGCTCGATGGCGAGAATGAAAGAGTTAATGCCAAAAATGCAGGCTCTTAAAGAGCGCTATGGTGATGATAAGCAAAAACTACATCAGGCGACAATGGAACTGTATAAGCGGGAAAAAATTAACCCCTTTAACCTCGGGGGGTGCCTACCAATGCTTATCCAGATACCTTTTTTTATTGCGCTATATTATGTTTTAATTGGGGCGGTAGAGTTAAGGCATTCCCCTTTTGTATTTTGGATTCGGGATCTCTCTGCGGCAGACCCTTACTACATATTACCAATATTGATGGGGATAAGCATGTTTTTACAGCAGCGCCTAAGTCCTACCTCTGCTGATCCAGCGCAAGCCAAAATGATGATGTTGATGCCGGTAATATTTACGGTATTTTTTATAAACTTTCCTTCGGGCTTGGTGTTATATTGGCTTGTAAATAACGTACTGTCGATACTGCAGCAGTGGTATATTAATAAGAAGATAGCTACAGGATTGTGTATAAGTAAAAAAATATAAAATGAAAGATCAAGTCGATACTATCGCAGCTCAGGCTACCCCTGCCGGAAGAGGCGGGGTTGGGATTGTTCGCATATCTGGGCCCATGGCCTTAAAAATAAGCCAGGAAGTTTTAGGCAAAACCATTACTCCGCGCGTCGCAACCTTTGGTAATTTTTTTGATAAAGATAAACAGATTATTGATCGAGGAATTGCCCTTTATTTCCACGCGCCCCAATCGCTTACTGGTGAAGATGTTGTAGAGCTTCATGGTCACGGAGGCCAAGCGGTAATAAGGATTTTGTTACAGCGAGTTTTAGAACTAGGGGCCCGTCTTGCCAAACCCGGAGAATTTACTGAACGTGCTTTTTTTAATAATAAGATTGATTTGGTGCAAGCAGAGGCGGTGGTAGATCTAGTTAATGCGGCCACACACCAGGCGGCACAAAGTGCCGCACGCTCTTTAAGTGGAGAATTTTCTTGTGAGATAAATAAAATAAAGAAGCTCTTGATTGAGCTTAGGGTAAAAAGTGAAGCGGCAATAGATTTTATTGAAGAAGATGGAGTGGCAAATATAGCTGAAGGGGCTCTTGGTCAAGATATAGAAGAGCTTTTGCAAAAGATTGGGCAGCTTAAAAAAAGCGCCAAACAGGGCGCGCTTCTCCGCGACGGAATAATGGTAGTGATAGCTGGAGATACCAATGCTGGTAAATCTAGCCTGCTTAACTGTCTCTGCGGGCAAGAGGAAGCGATAGTCACCGATATTCCCGGAACAACCAGGGATGTACTTAAGGCGTGGATACAGCTTGATGGCGTGCCAATTAACCTGTTAGATACCGCGGGGTTACGCAAGGATCCAGGTATAATTGAGGCAGAGGGGATTCGTCGTGCGAGAGAGGAAATCAAAAAGGCGGATCATATTTTGTTTATGATAGACGCAGTTGCTAATAGGGAGAGCCCCCACCGAGAAGAATACCGTAAGTTTTTAGAAACGATACCGGAGGGGAAACGGCTGACGATTTTGTATAATAAAATTGATTTGACGGGGGAGGAAGAAAAGATCGTTAAGCAAGAGGGAGTCGATTGTATTTACCTTTCAGTAAAAGAGCGAAAAGGCATCGACTTATTACGAGAGCACATCAAAGAAAAGGCGGGCCTTTGTAATGTAGCGGGCGGGGTTTTTAGTGCGAGGAAACGCCATTTAATGGCGCTAGATCTTGTTGAGGAATATTTAGGAAGTGCTGAAGAAGATGCGCTAAGACAAGGAAGGATTGAGTTGGCATGTGAAAATATTAAAAAAGCGCAAGAAGCATTGGGAGATATTGTTGGTGACTTTACGACCGAAGATTTATTAGAGAGAATTTTTTCTGAATTTTGCATAGGTAAATAAGGGCGGGCACATAATTGCGAAAGAATAAAATAAACCAAGCGGATAAAATTTTGCAACAAGGCGGCGTCATCTTGTATCCGACCGAAGGGGTGTATGGTTTAGGTTGCGATCCATTTAATGAAACTGCAGTAATCAGGCTTTTAAAAACCAAGAACCGTTCTATAACGAAGGGGCTAATTTTAATCGCTGCAAATTGGCAGCAAGTAAAAGGGTTAATAAAATCTGATTTAGGAAAAAGGGCCCCAAGCAAAAAAAACAAAGAGCCAATTACTTGGGTTTTTCCTGCGACCAAAAAAGTTCCTTGCTGGATTACTGGAAAATTTAGTACGGTGGCTATTCGCGTTACTTCACATCCTCTGGCCAAAAAGCTTTGCCGAAAGTTTGGTGGGCCGATAGTTTCTACTAGCGCGAATTTGACTAAAGCTAAGCCGATAAAAAAGATTAGCGAGCTTGATGAGAAGATTTTAATTGGGGTTGATTTTGTGGTTTCTGGCTCTCTCGGCAAGCTTGGCCGTCCTACCAAAATTTGTGACTTTAGAACGGGAAAATTTTTTCGCGAGTAAGGGTGTAGTAATGAGCCTGTTGAAATCCGGGTTTAAGAGAGAGTGTTGACGACCGATTATGAATTTTGCACTAACGTTTATCAACTTATAATTTCTCCATTTTATCTATAATTTTTTCTTTGAATTCTTTTAAAACAATATCAAGCTCTTGTCTAGCAATTCCAGTTCTTATAGAAATCTCATAATCTTCGTAATTTTTACTACATTCATTGAGGGCAACATAGATTATTTTCGGTTTTTTTAGCATTTTTTTAGAAAAATAAATAGTAATTTCTGTAATATTAATATTTCTTAAATTAAAATCTAATTCTGATAAAGCATCTTCAATATATTCTAAGTCTCTCCAAAAAAAGTTATATTTTTTGCTAAAACCTTCTTTAAAAACATCTTCGTTTAAGGATTTTTTTAATGCCCAATGCATTTCTTGATTAAATTCGATTAAACTTGATGAAATTACAGAAAGCTCTTCTTTGGATAATTTGAGACATTTAGTATTGCTATCTAGATTGGTTACATTCATTTTAGTTCCTCAAAATATTTTATACCACCATCAGGCTTAAACACCGTTCCTCCATCAGCATGTTTTGGATCACGTATTACAATCGATTTTGATTCCTCATGCCAGTAAGCAGAACGTCCGTTTTTTAGTTCTTTTAAAATGCTGCTTTTATCTTGCATAATTTTTTTAACATGGTTAATAAGATCCTCTTTCGTTTTAAAGCCGGGAAAATCTCCTATGTGCTTGCTATAAGCATGTCCGCCGCCTATTTGTTCTGATATCTTATCAACATTTTCTACCTGTTTTCTATTTTCACTTAAGACTTTCTTCGATTCTCCCTCATTTCCTTGGCTAAAGTGCATATTCCCCGCCAAAGTTCCACCTGCAGCCACACCAGCCGTTGCTGCGGCTAAACATTGGGGTTGACTACTCACAAACGTTGCTATTGCTCCTACGGGCCCAGCCAACAAAAAGCCTGCCCCAGTATATGCTACTTCACAACCCAAATATGACGAGCCCCCTCCACATATTGATCCAATAATAACACCCTTAGCAAGCTCAGGATTAACACACTGAGTGTCAGAATTTATTATATCTAATAAACCGCCCGCTTGTCCTTTTATCTTTTCGACCACATCACTGCTAAGAATTTCTTCAAAAAGCCTTGCGATTATATCACTATTAGTATAAAAGAAATCTGGAAGGTTTTTGAGGTCTTGCTTAATAAGATCGGTTACAAAATTTCCGCCTTGTAAAACATGTAAGCACCTAGGGTCTGGCTCAAAAGCTTCGTCTGATGCAAGCTCAATAGCAGAGAAAAGCCCTTCGATTTTCCTGTTTGGATTAGCTCCATACTCAATCAATTTACTTATTACTTCAGGAATATATTTATTAAAACAACAAGTATTGATAGCAAGCTGGAGAGCATCAGCCCTCCCATCGCATTCAAGGTTCACTGACGCTCCGCTTTCAAGAAGAATCTTGACCATCTTAGCTTCTCCAAAATGAGATGCTGCCATAAGTGGAGTGACGGTCATGGTGTCGCCTAAAATAGTAACTTGTCCAAATCGATCTACTTTGGCTCCTTGATTAATAAGTTTTTTTACTGCCCCAAGGTTATTGGCTAAAACAGCGTGCATCAATGCGGCATTGCCTTTATTATCTGTAAGTTCTATTTCTGCGCCATTTTCAATAAGTATTTTTATTGACTCAAAACAGCGAGGGGTCATCACTCCCCACATGAGCGCCGTTTTTCCAAGGCGGTCTTGAAAATTTACATCAGCTCCATTTGCGAGCAATATCTTGACTATTTCGGGGTGACAATTAATGACCGCCAATATAAGAGCGGTGTCGCCAACGTTGTCAGGTTTATTTACATCAGCTATAGATTTTTTTTCAAAAAGCATTTTTACGATTTCCATGTCTCCTGCAGCAGCGGCATAATTTAGAGCCTCCTGCGCCAACTCATTTGTAAGATGCATAGTTGCTTCTTTTCTATTATGAAGTAATTTAATGATATTGGTTATTTTTTGATGTTCTTCATCTCCAGTACGAATTAATGTATTATCATTGCTATGTTCAATGGATTTTGTCGAAGAGATTGATTGTTCATGATATACATGAGCACCATCATTAAAGCTGAATATTTCAAACGTTATTGGAAAGTTATCATTTCCGTAATGACTATTTGCTGTAAAAATAATATCTGCAATTCCGTCAACAGAAGTTTTTTGTATTTCCCAAATACCTATATCGGAATCATAGTAATAATAATTCTCTCCGTGCTTAAATAAACCAGCAGCATGAGCGCCATTATTTTTTTGATAAGTTATATAAATTAGCTCATCATCATAAATATTGTTTTTGAAGAACTCATAAAGCTGGGGTTTGGTGGATATTAGTGGCACGATATGTACTTTTTTAAGCCGCTTCCCGTTAGTGTTCAACTGACTTAAGGCCATAATATTTTCTAAATCATTTTGTGATACATCCGGGTAATAAAACCCTGGAGATTGGAAAAAATCAATTAAAGACGCAAATACCCACAGGTTATTAGCTACTTCACCATATAACCTCTCTTTACCATTCCAAACAGCAATCGTTTCCATAATACTCTCAAACCAACTGCTATTGTAACCGTTATTTCTCCCTGGTTGATTATCCAGCCATTTTGTGTATAACCATAAAATAGTTAACCCATTACAGAGCCCAGCATGACTTTTAAAGTTTTCTATAGTAAGGCTCTCCTTAGAAAATGATTCTTCCAAAAATAGCGTAAGTTTAGATTTTATTTCATATTGACTTAAAACAAGCGTACCTTTGTTATCTTGTGTTATTAAATCTCGTTCATCAAGGTAAGTATCAGAAAATACCGGCAAGGATGAAAATAGAAAAACAAGGGCTAAAAATGACGTAAAAAACTTGATGTTAGTTTTTTGGAAAGGACAAAAGTACTTGCGGTTGGCAAACCTATTTATGTCTCTGGCCTCAAGTCGGTAAAGGTGCTTTTACTGTGCAATCATATACCAATTGGTTCATATAAACTAACTTAAATTTTTCAACAGGATCAAAGGGGTTAAGTTCTGGCCATATCATACCCAAAAGTATCTGCTGTTTGCGTTGTGCAGGGCTAGGGCCTTACAAAAAAACATTATTTTCCAGCAGCGGCTTGCCCGGCAGTAACCGCAATAGTAAATACAATATCATCTACAGAACAACCGCGAGAGAGATCATTTACTGGTTTTTTTAGGCCTTGGAGCATCGGGCCAATACAAACTATACCGGTGCCCCGCTGAACGGCTTTATAAACAATGTTGCCGACATCAAGATTTGGCATAATAAATACGGTTGAATGCCCTGCTACTTTACTGTTTGGTGCCTTAATCTTTGCGGTTTCTTCAGAAATGGCAGCGTCGTATTGTATTGGTCCCTCGATCTCTAAGTCGGGGCGCAAATTTTTTACAATTTCGGTTGCGGCTTTAACCCGATCAACACTTGGTCCAGCTCCAGAGGTGCCGGTGCTATAACTTAGCATGGCGATTTTTGGAGGAATGCCAAAAGCAGCGGCTGAAGTGGCGCTTTGAATGGCGATATCGGCTAGTTCTTCAGCGCTCGGGTTGGGGTTAATAGCGCAGTCTCCAAAAACTAAAACTTGATCTGGTAAGCACATAAAAAAGATGGAAGAAACTATTTTTGTCTCAGGAGGAGTTTTTATAATTTGGAGCGCGGGACGAATGGTGTTTGCTGTTGTATGGATAGCTCCAGAAACCAGACCATCAATTTCGTTTAAGTGTAACATCATGGTCCCGAGAACCACGTGGTCTTCTAGTTGTTTGCGCGCTTCATCGAGAGAGAGTCCTTTGGCTTTTCTTAACTCATACAGTGGCGAGACATATTTTTCAACCACACTTTGAGGCTCAATAATGGCTAATTTTTCGTGTAATTTAAGATTAAATTTTTCGCAAGTAGCCGCGATTTTACTTTTATCTGCTAGTAAAATACATTTAGCGAGACCGCGATCAACGCAGATGTTTGCGGCGGCGATAGTTCGTTGTTCGTCCCCCTCGGGGAGGACAATTGTTTTATTGGCAGCGCGCGCTTTTTCAATTAGACGATATTTAAATGTAGCAGGGGTCATTGGTTGAATAGCGGGAGTGCGCAAAAAAGCTTGGATTAAATCGAGATTAATAACATTATTTGATTCACCAAGAAACCGGAGGGTTAACTCAGCTGAGTTTTGGTGTTTTTCTATTAAGCTAATTATTTCTTTGGTGCTATTTTTACTTATAAAACCAAGAATGGTTTTTTTGTGGCGATATTGATAGGGATTGGCAATAATGTTTAGTTGACAGAGTGCTTCTTCAGGGTTTTTTTCGAGGGCGGTAACAAAAATTATTGCGGCCCCTAGTGCAGTAGCAATGGCATAGTTTAACTCGGCAGCATATGGTCTTGTTAGCAAGATTCCCGGAACCAAAAGAACACTCCCCGGGGTGGTTATTTCTTCCCGCTGTTTTATAATCGTTTCGAGCAAATCATCTTGATGATTGGTCGCAAGAAGTTTTTCAATACTATTTAAATCAAGCATTGGAAAAAGAGTGGCTTGCACCTTTTGTTTGGCCAAGGCGCTTTCTAAGTTTTTAGCAACAGCCAGGGCATCGACATCCAAAGATGTTGGGATGAACATAATTGTATGAATAGGCATAATCTCTCTCTATAAAGACTAAATTTTTAAAATTTATGCTGCCGATAGAGTTAAGGCATCTTCAGCGATAAGCAGCTCTTCATTGGTGGGTACCACGATGGCGATTGGACCGCCTTCTTTGGTAATAATCCCCCCACTCTTTTTTCCATTAATGATATTACGTTCTTGGTCAATTTCAAAGCGGAAGATTTTTAGCCAAGACAAAGTTTTTTCTCTAACGGTTTGTGAGTTTTCGCCGATGCCACCAGTAAAAATCAAAGCATCGATTCTTCCTAGAGGGACAGCAAAAGAGGCGATATATTTTGCTAGGCGATAGCAAAAAATTTCAAGAGCAAGGAGCGCTTGCTTATGTCCTTCCGCTGCTTTGTTTTCAATGGTTCTCATGTCAGAATCTAAGCCTGAAATACCAAGAAGACCGCTTTTTTTATTTAGAAGATCTGTTATTTTATTAATGTCATATCCCAAGGTGTCTACCAAATATTTAGGTAGGCTGGGGTCAACATCTCCAGAGCGGGTTCCCATTACTAGGCCTTCGAGAGGAGTTAAGCCCATTGAAGTGTCAATACATTTCCCATCTAAAATTGCGGCTACGCTGCAACCATTTCCTAGGTGGGCGGTAATAAAAGCAGAGCTATTAGGATTTTTTCCTAAAAGAATTTCTGCTTGTCGTGTTACAAAACGATGGCTGGTTCCGTGAAAGCCATAACGACGAACCCCGTGTTTTATATACAGCTCATAAGGAACCGGATAAATATAAGCGTAATCAGGCATTGTTTGGTGGAAGGCGGTATCAAAAACGGCCACTTGCGGGAGGTTAGGGAATGACTCAGCAACTGCTTCAATGCCAAGAATATTTACGGGGTTATGCAGTGGCCCCAGCGGAATACAGGCGCGAATTGCTTGTAAAACTTGATCGGTGATTATTACGGATTTTGTAAATTTTGCTCCGCCATGTAAAACTCTGTGGCCAGCAGCCACAATATTATCAGCGATATTTTGATTATCATGAATTATATCAGTCACTATTTTTAATGCTTGGTGGTAATCAATGTTTGGTAAATCATGAAAGAAGGTTTGTTCGTTCAGTAAATACTTGATACTGGCTTCAGGCGAGGCTATTTTTTGTATTAAACCAGAGAGCACGGAAATTGTGGTTGCTGGGGATAAAACCGCAAACTTTATTGAAGAGCTGCCACAATTTAAAACTAAAACTAGATTTTTCGTCATTTCCAAACTCCAAGATTAAACATCTAAATTGACAACCTCAAGCGCCCCTCTTTCGATAAACTCACGCCGTGGTTCAACCTGATCTCCCATTAGGGTAGTGAATATTTGATCGGCCGCTATCCCGTCTTCCACCGCCACTCTTAACATGCTGCGTGTTGCGGGATCCATGGTAGTGTCCCATAGCTGTTCTGGGTTCATTTCTCCTAGACCTTTATAGCGCTGAATACCAAGCCCTTTTTTGGTTTCATTCATTAACCAATCAAACATCTCGCCAAAGGTTGTTACCGATTCTTTGTGGTTGTCGCGAAGGACATGGGCTCCTTGACCAACTAAATCTTTTATTCTTTCTGATAAGCTTGCTAAATGTTGATATTCCCCAGAGCTGAAGAAAGAGGCTGGAAGCAGATGCTCGGTGGAGTTGCCATGAATGGTGACGGTGAGGGTTGGTACGAAAATATTTTTTTCAGCCAGCTCCCTGATATTTAAACTGAATCTCTCCCCTTCTTTTTTTGTTACATCCAACTGTTGTTGCAAAAGAGTTGTCCACCGACCTACCGCTTCTTTGTCAGGTAACTTTTCAGGAGATAGTCGTGGTGTTTTTAGGAGGGCATCTAAAAAGTTTTTCGGATATCTGCGTGCCAAACGCTCTATAATTTGCAGCGCTCGACTGTAATCGGAAATTAAGGTCTCAAAAACCTCGGCACTAAGCGGCGCGGGAGAATTATTGGGAAATAGTTGAATGTTTGTCAAAGAAAGCTTTACTAAATAGTTGCTTAAGGCGGCATCGTCTTTAAGGTAACGTTCATCACTATTTTTTTTGGCTTTGTAAAGAGGCGGTTGAGCAATATAAATATATCCGCGCTCGATTAATTCGGGCATTTGGCGGTAGAAAAAAGTTAAAAGCAATGTGCGAATATGTGATCCATCAATATCTGCGTCAGTCATAATTACTATGCGATGATAGCGGATTTTAGCTGGATCATATTCTTCCCGGCCGATGCCGCATCCCAGCGCGGTAATTAACGTGCCAATTTCTTCTGACGCTATCATTTTATCGAAGCGAGCTTTTTCAACGTTTAAAATTTTTCCGCGGAGGGGCAAGATCGCCTGATATTTTCGATCGCGCGCTTGTTTTGCAGAGCCGCCGGCAGAGTCTCCCTCAACAATAAAAATTTCGCAAAGAGCAGGATCTTTTTCTTGGCAGTCAGCTAATTTTCCAGGAAGCCCGGCAATGTCTAAGGCAGATTTTCTGCGGGTCATTTCGCGCGCCTTACGTGCAGCTTCCCGCGCTCTTGCGGCATCAATAATTTTATTTACGATGGCTTTTGCTTTTTGGGGATGTTCAAGTAAATATTCTTGGATCTTAGCTGCGACTAAAGACTCAACAACGCTTTTTACTTCTGATGAAACTAACTTATCTTTTGTTTGTGAGGAGAACTTGGGGTCGGATAGTTTTACCGATAAAACGGCAGTTAATCCTTCGCGCGCGTCATCGCCGGTGGTGTCGATCTTGTCTTTTTTTGTGAGGCCTTCAGATTCAATGTAGTTATTTAAGGTCCGAGTTAAAGCGGAGCGTAAACCCATTAAATGAGTACCGCCATCTCGTTGCGGGATATTATTGGTATAGCACAATACAGTTTCTTGAAAACTATCGTTCCACTGTAAAGCTAGCTCAACTGAAATATTATTTTCTTCAGCAATGAAATGAAACAAAGGAACGTTAACTGCATTTTTATTTTTGTTTAGAAATTCAACAAAACCACTAATGCCGCTCGCGCATTCAAAAACCTCTTCTTTTGCTGTTCGTTCATCGAGAAGTGAAATACGTACGCCAGAATTTAAAAAGGCAAGCTCTCGTAGTCGTTTTGCTAAAATGTCATAGTGAAAATCAGTTTGTGAAAAAATGACTTTGCTTGGTTTAAAACTAACTTCGGTGCCAGTAACACTGGTTGTCCCAATAACTTTTAATGGTTCAGCTGGTTCTCCTAAGCGATAAATTTGCTCATGCAGTTTTCCATTTTGATGAATTAATAAACGTAGCTCTTCTGAGAGTGCATTTACAACCGATACGCCAACACCGTGTAAACCACCTGAAACTTTATATGCGTCATTATCAAATTTTCCGCCGGCGTGTAGGATGGTCATAATTACTTCAGCAGCAGATCGTCCCTCTTCGGCATGAATATCGGTAGGAATTCCTCGCCCATTATCTTTGATAGTAACAAAGCCATTAATATGAATTGTTACATCGATTTTATTACAGACGCCAGCTAGCGCTTCATCTATTGAGTTATCGACAACTTCGAAAACCATTTGATGTAAACCAGAGCCGTCATCGGTGTCACCGATGTACATTCCTGGACGTTTTCTTACAGCATCCAGCCCCTTTAATACCTTAATGTTAGAAGAATTATAAATTGAATCTGATGGTGTCATCTTGCCTCATTAAAAAATATTTAAAATCAATAGAATAGCCGCAGTTAAAAATTTGTCCATTATAACATATTTATTGATATTTTGGAGCATTTTGTGTGGTTTTTTTTAGGGAACTTATCTTTATTTTTCTTCTCCCGTGGGGGAGCAAAATGTCTGCTAAACAAGTGTCGTACCGCCCGCCGTTATGGAGCATATCTTGCCATAAAGCTGCATATTTTGGATGTATCGTTCGCGGCTTTTTGTTTTCAATCTGCCGTAAATCTGTTCATGGAGGGTCTCTCCCTTCGCTATGTAATATTGCTTTTGGCTAATTTATCGGTAATTTGCTATAATTTCTCTCGGTTCTGAATGGATACGAAAAAGGATGTGGTACAACAATGGCGTTAAAAAAAAGAAAAAGCAAAATTTTTCTAGACCCTTTTCCTTTTGATATTATACAAGAGGAGAAGGCAAAACTAGGGCAAAAAGCGGACGCGGGACAGCTAGAGGAAACTGGTAGCCCCGATGAGGTTTTGCGCTTGATTATGAATTGTGAAAAATTGCTTGCTACGCTAAAAGTTGTTGGCGCTGATGATGTAGTTAATGCTGTTTTGCACGATTTAGCAAAATTAAAGAGAATTTTGCTAGGTTTGTTCAAAAAGAAACAGCGTAAATTGGTAGATATTCATTGGGAACAGATGCGTAAAGAGGAAGATGACAGATCAAAAAAAACAGAAGAACAGCTAGAGCGTTACAGGAAAATGTATATTAATCAACCGGTTATGACCAAAAAGGAGGGATAGTTATGTCGAGACGTAAGATTGAAGAGCTGAAAAAAAAACTGAAAGAGGTATTAACTGATCAAGGTGATTTAGACAAATTAGAGAAAGCCGATTCTTTGGAAGATACGATGCAAATTGTATGGGATCGAAGTAATGTTTTGGCATCATTAATGGTCATTAGACCAGATGAACAGGAGAGTCTTCGAGAAGAGATGGTTCAGTTGCGAGAAAAAGTTGCGCAACTTTTACAAGAGGAATTCAAGGATGAGGAAGCAGTAAAAAACATGGGTCTGCAGAGAGATAAGACGATACACGACGAACTACGCATGGTAAAGGAAGAAAATGCAGCTGAGCAGAAACAGACTAAGGAAGATAGCCATACTGGCGAAAAAATAGCTGCTCTTATAACAGCATTAACAAGTTATAGAGGTCTTGCCCCAGCGCCTAAAAGCGCTGAACCAACAAGTTTAGATGAATTGTTGAAAAAATATCAATTGACCTCTCTTAGTCAAGTATTTGCTCAACAGCAGCAGGGAGTTTTTCAAGGAGCTGTTTTTAATCAAGCTATAAGTGCGGACACGGCTTTGTTTGACACCCCTTTTCATCGTCCCAGCCCTATGGATAAGCTTAGGAAATTGACTCCCGGAGAGCCACATTGAGGTTTTGTACATTAAGAAATTAAAAGTTTTCCAGGCTAAATATTTTTTTGCTTATGAAGTTATCATTAAAAATATCTTCTAAATCTTTATTTGTTAGGCCAGTAACGAATATTTGTGTTTTTGGAAGGCTTGATAAAGTAGTGGCGAGCAGCTTACACTTATGAATATCTAGCTCTGCTAAAAGGTCATCTACTAAATAAATACATTTTTTATCGGTCAATTTATTCAGTAGTATCCCCTGCGCTATTTGTAAGCCATAGAGCAGTAGTTTTTGTTGCCCTCGAGAAAGAGCATCTTTAGCGGGGACTTTTCCGATTGATATTTGTAGATCAGAGCGTTGTGGTCCCACCGTTGTGTAACCTGCCGAGATATCGTTTTTTATGCTATTTGTTAAGGCCGAGTGTAAATCTAAATCAGTATCCCAGCCGGCGACATAAGCGATGCTAACCGAAAAAGCGCAAGAAAGTTTTTGCAAGACATCCTGGGCAATGGGCAGGAAATTTTCTACATACTGTTTCCTATAATTATGCAGCTCGAGCCCAAAGAGAGAAAGCTCTTTATCCCATGCTGTTATGCAATCTATTGGTAACTTTGTACGAAGCGCAATGTTTCTTTGTTCTAGCGTTCTTTCAACCCTGCGCCATAGGTCTAAAAAAGAATGTTCCACGTGAAACAATCCCCAATCTATAAATTGTCTTCTTCCTTTGGGGCCCTCAGATAACAATTGGTAGCTATTATGGCTTAATAGCTGTAATGGTGATAATCTTGTTATTTCCAGGTTAGACGCAACATTTTTGCCAGCAATTTTGATTTGTTTTCCAGAGGTTATAGATTTCGTTATGCCAGCGGTGACTTGGTTGTTTTCTTGTTGAATTTTCCCAAAAAGAGAAAAGCTGTTCTCCCCATGCTTGATTATTCTGCGTAATAAATGACTGCGAAAAGATCGACCAAGAATTAGATAATATATTGCTTCTAAAAGACTGGTTTTTCCGGAACCATTTTTGCCGTAAAAAATATTGCATTGGTTGTCAAAATTTAGCTCTAGCTGAGATAAATTGCGGAAATTATTTATGTTAAATAACGTTAATGACACAGAAAATACTTTAAAATCAATTGGTTGAACATATTTTTTGCTAAAATATCCTTTGTTTAAAGATGGCTATTGCCTGATGGGCATAAGGACATACAAGCAGTTCGGCTCACTATTAGCATCTTCTATTACAACTCCGGCATCCCCCTTGTTGAAAAAGATATTAATTGTTTCTGTTTCGATAGAATTTAAAATGTCTAAAAGATATCCAATGTTGAATATGGTATCTATATTTTCTTCTTTATAATCAATAGACAGCTCTTCGACAGCTTCTTCTTGGTCTGGATTATTGGCAGCTAACACTAGGAGGTTGGAGCGCAATCTAAAATGGACGCTGCGAAATAATTCATTAGATAAAATACCAACTCGGATTAGCGCGGACTTAAGTTCGGCACAGTTTATCGTTACTTTTTTTTCTCCTTTTTTAGGGATGATCTTATTGTAGTTTGGAAACTTACCGCTGATTAATTTAGAAATAAAAGCAAAATCTTTTCCTTTTATCTGAATGAGATTGCTATTAAAGCTGACAGCAACCTCTTCTTCGGAGTCCTCTAGCAAGCGGAGGAGCTCAACCACCCCCTTTCGTGGAATTATTACTTGCGCAAACGAGCTGTCGACGATTGGCGCAGGAACACTATGTACCGCCAGCCTATGACCATCGGTTGCGAGAGTTTGAATAGCCCCATCTTTAATTACAAATAGTAAACCATTTAGATATTGTCTTACATCTTGTTGCGGAATCGAGAAAGAGGTTTTTCCAATTAATTTACGCAGAGCATTTTGTTTGACTTCAAAATGCATTACTGGTTTTTGTTCTGGTGCACGTGGGAACTCTTTTGCTGGCAATGAGCTCATGACAAAACGGCTGCGATCGCAAGAGACGGTTATTCGCCCATTATCCTCGGTTAGTTCGACAATCCCTTCTTCAGGAAGAGAGCGGCAAATGTCTAAAAATTTTTTCCCTGGTAAGGTGATTTGAGTTGGGTGTTTTATGGTTTGTTCGAGGTGAAGGAAACCATGCAGTTCAATCTCCATATCTGTGCCGATGAAAGTCAGCAGCTTATCTTCAATGGTTAATAAAAGATGTGACAGAATTGGTTTTGTTTGTCTGCGTTCAACTACGCCGGCTACTAACTGTAGCGGTTTAAGCAAAGATTCTCTTTGCATTGAAATTTTTAACATATTCCCACTCCTCTACTACAAGTTACGAAGGTTTATTCAACTCCTTTGACGGGTAAAAATAAACACACAGAGAGCTCTACTATAACCCGAATATTGCCTAAGAAAAAGATGTTAGGTTGATAAAATTCTAATCAAATTACGATAGTCTTCAGCCAAAGTCGGATTACTTGTTACCAGCTCTTTAATTGTGCGGCAAGCATGAATTACCGTGGTGTGGTCGCGACCGCCAAAGGTATCGCCAATTTCTGGCAAGCTATGGCTAGTTAGTTCTTTGGCGAGAGTCATAGCAACTTGGCGTGGACGGGCAACCGCGCGAGTACGTCGTTTTGATAAGAGATCAGATATTTTTATTTTATAATATTCAGCTACGGTTTTTTGAATATTCGCCATGGTTACTAGCTTTGCTTGTAGGGCGAGCAGGTCTTTTAATGCTTCGCGAGCAAAAGCTAGTGTTATTGGATGGCCGGTAAAATGGGAGTTGGCAATAACCCGCTTTAGAGCTCCCTCTAACTCACGAACATTAGACTGAATATGCTTGGCGATAAAAAAAGCCACATCATCGGGGAGAGAAATATTAGAACGCTCTGCTTTGCTCATTAAAATCGCAACTCTGGTTTCAAGTTCGGGCGGCTCAATGGCAATAGTCAAGCCCCAGCCAAAGCGAGACTTTAAACGTTCTTCTAGACCAGAGAGCTCTTTTGGGTAACGATCACAGGTTAAAATTATTTGTTGTTCGCCATCGAGCAAAGCGTTAAAAGTGTGAAAAAATTCTTCTTGCGAGCGCTCTTTTCCTGCAAAAAATTGGATATCATCTATTAATAGCGCATCTAAGGAACGATAAAACTTTTTGAATTCGTTAATGGAGTTTCGTTGTAAAGCTTTTACCATATCAGCAACGAATCGTTCTGAATGCAAGTATAAAACCGACGCTTTAGGTTTTTGTTTTAAGAGCATATTGCCAATAGCATGCATTAAGTGGGTTTTGCCGAGGCCGACGCCACCGTAAATAAATAGAGGGTTATAAGCTTTGCCACTATTTTGTGCAACTTGTAATGCTGCTGCTCGAGCCAGCTGGTTGGATTTACCTTCAATGAAGTTTTCAAAAGTAAAAGCGGAGTTTAAATAGCTAAGGCTTTTGGTAGGTTTGGCGACAGTGCTTTTTTGTTTGGTTGGCTTACTAATAGTTTCTGCAGCGTGCTGGATACTGCCCACCACCATTTGCATATCGGTGTTGTTGTAGCCAAGATTTTTCATGATCTCGGAAATTTTTTGACGAAAATTTTCTTCGATATATTCGAGAACAAAAGAGTTCGGCATGAGTAAAGTTAATACGCCCTCTTCTACTCTTGCTTGTATCGGTCGAATCCAAGTATTGAATTGCTTGGGTGATAATTCTTCTTGTAATTGTTCAAGACAACGCTGCCACAGTGATAATTCCACAAAACCTCTGCTAAATGAATCTAATACCTAAGAAAGAAAATGGGAAGCTATTCTAACTGGATATTTAAAAGTTATCCACAGGGGAAGGCAAATTTTTGTTGCGAAGAGGTGATCATGTCCTTGTCCATAAGTTTTGTTTGGATAATTGTTTATTTTGGTAGGAGCAAGCGGTTGCGCTTGCCTTTTATCTTGTTGATTTATCATAATTATAAATTAGGGGTAGCCACATACTTTAGCCTAATAACTTGGTTTTTCAAAAAGACCAAAAAAGTGCAGCTTTCAGCAGGCCTATTGATGTGCGGCAATAAGACAGCGTGTTTTGCTGCTCAAAATTATGCCAAATGGCTACGTATCGAAAATAGAGCAAAGGGAGCTTTTTCTGCTACATAAATTCGGAATTTTTGCGACTTTTATGCGCAAATTGCGTCAACCGCTTCGGCAAGATTGTTGTATATTGGTATCCCCTCTTTTTCTGCCACCAAAAGATCATTGAGTTTATGCGCAGTCTTAATAAATATAGCTTTGGCGCCGCAATTTTTTGCAGCAAGAATGTCGCGGGCGGCATCACCAATCATTAATATTTCATCGGATTTGATGTTAAATTTATTTACAGCTTGTAATAAAAGGCCGGGTTTTGGTTTGCGACAGTCGCACATGTCTTCAGGGGCATGAGGGCAGACAAAAATTCCACCAAGTTGTCCTCCGGCTTCGCTAACTTCAGCCAGCATTTTTTGATGGATGATTCCTAGGGTTTCTAAAGTAAACAAACCGCGCGCTATTCCTGATTGGTTGGTGGCAACAACAACGTTATAGCCATATTGCTTTAGTTTAGCAATAGCTTTCATGCTGCCTGGGATAGCTCGCCACTCTTCGGGTGATTTTATATATGCTGGTGAATCTTCATTGATTACACCGTCTCGGTCTAGGACGATCAGTTTAATCATATATTAAATGAACCTATGTAATAATTTCTGTGCTTTAGGTTTTGTCGATTCTAGGCTAAAATGCTGATCGGTCAAGTTTTGTCTGGAGAAGAGAAGGTATGCTAGAAAAAATTTCATCTGAGATGCAGCAGGTTATTTCAGCGATGCAGGGTAATATGCTCTTTTCGTTTAAAATAATTGGTATTTTATGGATAATTCATATTATTAACCGGATTACTCATTATAATTTAAACCATTTAGGGTTACATACTCGATCTTTAAAAGGGTTGCCGGGTATTGTGTTTGCTCCCTTTTTGCACGCAGATTTTAGTCATCTTTTTTTTAATACTATCCCCCTGTTTGTATTATCAGACTTGGTATTATTAGATGGAAAAACTGTTTTTTATGGGGTTTCTTTAGCGATTATTATTTTATGTGGCTTATTAACGTGGATATTCGGTAAGCGCGGGATTCATGTTGGGGCAAGTGGTGTAATTATGGGATATTTTGGATATTTGCTTGCTAAAGCCTATTTTCAAATTACCGCGACTACAATTATTTTGGCCGCGGTTTGTCTTTATTATTTTGGTGGTTTGGCTTTTTCAATTTTTCCCGGAGCAAAAAAGAATGTTTCTTGGGAGGGACATCTTTTTGGATTACTTTCTGGGGTTTTTGCTGCTTATTATTTACCGAAGTATTTGCTTTTGTGGCACCAGTATTTTTAAAAGCTATTGCAAAAAATTAAACGCTCTAAAAACCAGTCCGCCAACAATTATTGCCAAAGAGATTTTTAATACAGTGATTAATAGTGCTTTTTTCCAGCCAAACTCTTTATATAACGCGGCAATCGTTGCGGAGCAAGGGATATAGAGCATGCTTACTAACGATAAAACCAGGATTTGGGCGTTGGTTAAAACAGCTGCAAAATTTTCAGTACCAAGAATTGAAGCTAACATCACCAAAATTAGTTCTTTTCTTAAAATACCCAAAATCAGCAAAATCCCGGTGGCCGGTGGTAGGCCTAACCAGGCGGAGGTGATAGGAGATAGGAAATTGCTAATGGGTGTAAGAAGGCCGACGCTATTTGCTCCTTCAATAATTATCCCAGAGATTATAACTACTGGCCCGGCAATATAAATAAATTCTTTAAGCTTAAACCAAGTATGCAGGGCAATGGTTTTAATGTTTGGTAGTTTATAGCTTGGCATTTCCATGATCAGTTCAGTAGGTTCCCCTGGTACTATTCGCGCAGCTATTTTTCCTATAATAAATATGATTAGGAAGACCAGTAGATATAAGCCAAAGGCAAATTTAAGGCCCAAAAATCTTCCGGTAAGACCAGCAACTACTACAGTAACGGCGCTGCAAGGAACGAATACTGTTAGCAAGCCAGTAAGGAAGCGCTCTCTTTGTGTTTCCATAATACGGCACGATAAACAAGCCGGCACATTACAGCCAAAGCCGAGAATTAGAGGAAGACAAGCTTTTCCGTGGATGCCAACTTTATGCATCAAATTGTCCATCAAATACGCTACGCGAGCTAAGTATCCTAGATCTTCTAGAATAAATAATAAAAAATAAAATGGAGCAATGTATGGGATAGCAAGAGAGATGAGCGCAAAAATACTCGATATGCTGCTGAATATTAGGGTGGTGGTCAAAGTATTGCCAAAGATGCCATAAAAGGTTGTTTGCATAATCGGCAAAAGTTGCTCTAGCAAAGAGGAGGCATAGGCTCCACCCTTAAAAACAGTGATGAACATGACACTTAAGACAGCAAGCATTACTGGATATCCAAGTATTTTATGGCCGGTCAGATGATCGAGTCTTTCGTTAAAACTGATTTTTTGTGGTTTGGTTATGGTCATAACCTGCTTTGCTACATGTGCGGCTAAAAGACACCTTTCGTCGGCGATTACTACCGATGAACTATGGCCATGAATTTTTTCTAACTCTAAGTTTAAAATTTTGGCTTTTTCTAATATTTCTGGATGAGCTGTTTTTAAATGTTTTTCAATCTCCTCATCTTTTTCTAACAGCTTGATAGCAGCAAATCTTGTTGGATAAATAAGAGGTATGTTTTGCAATACTTGCTCTAGTTGTTCAATCCTTTCTTCAACCTCTTTCCCATATTTTAATATTCGGGGCTTGGTTTTTTTATGAAGAGATGAAATTCCTTGGTCTAAAGATTCTGCGAGACCTTTGCCGTAAATTGCTGATACTAATGTCACGGGAACCCCTAAGATGGCTGCAAGTTTTTTAGAGTCAAGGGTAATCCCATTTTTTTTAAGTAAGTCAGCCATGTTTAAAGCTAGAACGAAAGGTTTTTCTAGTTCTAGCAGCTGCAGAGTAAAAATTAAGTTGGTTTCTAGTTTGGTGGAGTCGATGACATTGATTATAAAATCTGATTGGTTAGAAATAAGGTATTCGCGAGTTATTAACTCTTCTAAAGAATAGGTAGATAAGGAACGGATTCCAGGTAAGTCTAAAACATCAATCGTATAGCCTTTGTAATGCAGTGTCCCTTCGGCTTTTTCTACCGTTTTTCCTGGCCAATTACCAATGTGTTGATGTAAGCCAGTTAGATGGTTAAAAACTACCGATTTCCCAACGTTAGCAGAGCCCGCCAGAGCTATATTTATTTTTGGTGTTATCATGATTTTTTCACTAAAACTTTTGCGGCCACTCCTTTCCCTAAAACGAGATTCATTCCTCTAACCTGAACCTCCATTGGCCCACAAAAGATTGTTTTTCTCAAAATTTTTATTGGGGTGTTTGGAGTTAAACCAAGATCTGCCAATCTTTTTGCTGATTTATGTCCAGCAATGATTGCAACAATCAAGGCGTTTTGATCTTTTTCTAAATCGCATAAGCTGATTGCATTTTTTTTGGTCATATTTTTATTCTGGATTTGGTAATTAAGGCTTACCTAAAGACCCATATTTTTAGTATATTAAACGTTCTCGCCGTAGTTTCAACTGCCAAATTTAGGATAAATGCATTTATTTTATATCTTATTGATTTTAATCTGTATTTCCAAAATAACGGCATCCGGAGATAGTTGCCCTGCCCATTATTTATTAGCATTTTGTATATTTTAAGTAGTTTTTCTCTTCGGGGGGACTAAAGTATCTTCATCCTGTTTCCCTTGGCCGTATTGATGATGGTGAACGGGGCTCGAGTCAGGAAAATATACTGTTAGGCTAGGCGCAGAGCCGCTTCTTTTTAGAGGTTCACTAGAAGGAGAAGGTGCGGGTGGGCTTGATCTTTCTTCGCCGCTATCACTAGAGGATGCAGCATAATCCGGGCTGTAGGAGACAACAGATGATGATTCTTCGTCTCTGTTTGCCAAGATGTCTGTGGCGTTCTCTTCTCGCGGTATTTGATGGCTTGGCGGTTTTGCCCCGTCGCCGCTTGGTGGTATGTCTGTTCTCGTTGGAACCATCTTGCCCGATGATTTCATTAGGGTAAGCGCAGGGTGTATAATGGCTCTGGCCAAAGATTTTGATAACATAAAAAATCCTTTTGAAAGAATAAGTTGCGTAAATAGCAGGGCAGACCTAAGAAATAAAGCTGTTGTTTTTAACACCTCGATTTTTGGATTTTGAATTTCAAGATCTAACGCGGATGCGGCTTTATTAACCAGCTTTTTTAGTCCAATTGATGTTAACAAATGGTCGATCCCTTCGTCTCCTTTGGTCATAACCGCCAAAACTACGCTACGTGCTTCCATGAATTTTTTACTGGCAGGAGCATTTTGAATAAAAGCGCGATACATTCTGGATTCAGGCTCTTTTGTTTGATTATATTTTTCATCATATTTTTCAAAATCAAGCTTTGCTTGTTTGTAGCAGTTTATGAAGACGGTCTTTAGTGGCAGCCATAACTCAGATGATTCTTTTTCTGCGGGGAGAGTTGATGGCGAAGGACCTGTAATTATTATTTTTTCTTCTGGTATTTTAGCTGCTGTTTTATCGAGCTCTTCTCTAAGTCCGGTAAATACTTTGGGATAAGAATTTGCTAGTTCGATATATGCGCCCATCATCAGGCCTGAAAACAAAGGATACAGAGTGGTTTCCCAAAGGAAGTTTTTGCTAAAATCGACGAGGTCTTTTGTTATTGATAAATAGTCGGCAAAGATAAAAAATGCAAATAGCGAGGTTTTTACCAGCAACGCAGAAAGTTGTGGGCCAGCTTTGGCAAGGGCTCTTTTGTATCCGGGTATTTTTTGTAACTTTTCGATTTCTGCTAAGTGTTGGAAAACACCTATATTTAATTCAGCAAGGCTTGTTCCAATAGCTTGACCTATGCTATCTAAAACAATGAAAGCTGTGCTACAAGTTGCCGAATAAACCGCCGGTGCGTATTCGAAAGCAGTGTATAAGGAATTTATAACAGCATTATATGAGAAGTACGATCCATCTTGCGGCTGCTTCGGACGCAGCGCTTTAAATCTTCTTCCAAGAGAGTCTAGGTTTTCCGTGGGTCCAAAGATGAAGTCATCGCCAGTAAGTAAGCTGGCACGAAATTTCTCTGCAGCTTGTACCTTGTCTATTTGCACTTTCAGTGCTTCTTTAAAAGCGATTAGAATGAAATTTGCGGCGTTTAATCCGGTTGCTTTAGGGGTTTTTAATTTAGCTAGACCTCTTTGTAGAATGTTTTTTGTTACTCGGTCATGAATCCGATCCATTGGAGTTGGTTCGCCTTTAGGTGCAGAAGCAAGCGTAGCAGGATCAGTTCCTGCTTCTTTCATTCCCTGTGCTATCCGATCATCAAAACCTATAGCTATAGATTGCAAGAAGGTTTTTAGGATGAAAGCATTGGTGTCGTATTTAGATCTTAGAAGCTTGCCAGTGTTTTTGTCTGTATTTCCTGCAGAAAAAGCGACTCCCGGTTGCCGCGTTGTTTGTAGATACGGATAAGATATAACGCCATCAGTTGTATTTTCTACTTTGCCTAATTTAAATATCATTTTATGAAAGGCAAAGTAGAGACCAGCGCCATCTATGGCGAGTTGTGTGGCACCCCTTACAATGTCTTCTGGTTGTAGCTGTGGTCCTTTGGGCGATATTTTTTGTTGTGTTTCCATAAAATTACTGCTCCTTTTTTATTGCTTGCTCAACGCCTTTATCTTCCGACAGGCCTAAGTTTGCTCATTTTTTGCTTCTGGGGGGCTAGTTACACCTTTTTTCATAGAATCAATAACCATGCTATGTGCGGTCTGTGATATTAACGCCCCTCTAATTTTTTCGACCTCTTTTTTTACGTCTGGATTTTTATGAATGTCGTTTCTTATGACTCTTAAGTCTGCTAAAACTTGGTTATAATACTCAGCTGATTTTTTCTCTTCTTTCGCGAAAGAATTTATCTCGTCGATGAAGCTCTTTTCTACCACTTCTTTGTATTCTTGATCATCAAGATTAAGCAGGCCTTCCCAGAAAAACAGTCCTTTCATTGGAACATTGGCAAAAGCTAACCTTAGTCTCATTATTGAATCAATTGATGTAGGCATAAAACTCCCTTTATAAAAGTTTAACTAACAAAGCGAATTATACAACAAAAAGTGAGTCGTTCGAAGCTTTTTTATAAAGTTTTTTATAAAGTTTGACACCAGGCCCTTACTTTTTTATGCTACGGGACTATGACTAGCACTGTAGCTCCAAATGGCCCAAAAAATTTTATTTATTCAATCGTTGATGAAGATTTAAAAAGCGGCAAAAATAACGGCAGGGTTGCCACCCGGTTTCCGCCGGAGCCAAATGGTTATTTACATATTGGGCATGCCAAGTCGATTTGTTTAAATTTTGGAATTGCTAAAGATTATAGCGGTACATGCAACTTGCGTTTTGATGATACTAACCCTGTAACTGAAGAACAGGAATATATTAACGCCATAATAGATGCGGTCAAATGGCTAGGATTTGATTGGCAAGAGCGGATGTATTACGCTTCCGACTATTTTGAAAGGTTTTATGAGGGCGCAGTTTTTTTGATTAAAAAAGGGCGGGCATATGTTTGTGATTTAAACGCCGACGAGATGCGAGAATATCGTGGAACGTTGACTGCTCCTGGCAAAGACAGCCCCTATCGTCATCGCTCGGAGGCAGAAAACTTAGATTTGTTTGCTCGAATGCGTGCGGGCGAATTTCCTGATGGTGCTAAAGTTTTACGCGCTAAAATTGATATGAGTTCGCCTAATATCAATATGCGCGATCCGGTTATGTACCGTATTCGCCATGAAACGCACCCGCGAACGGGAGATAAGTGGTGTATTTATCCAATGTATGATTATGCCCACTGTGTTTCTGACGCGCTCGAAAATATTACTCATTCGGTTTGTACCTTAGAATTTGAAGATCACCGCCCTCTTTACGACTGGTTTTTAGAGCAAATTGGAACCCTTCCCCACCCCCAGCAAATAGAGTTTGCTCGGTTAAATTTAACTTATACGGTGATGAGCAAGCGTAAGTTACTCGAGCTGGTTTCAGAAAAACTAGTAGATGGATGGGATGATCCACGAATGCCTTCTTTGATCGGTTTGCGGCGGCGCGGCTTTACCCCACAAGCAATCCGCAGTTTTTGTGAAAAGATTGGAGTTACTAAACAAGAAAGCACGGTTGAAATGGGATATCTTGAAGAATGTGTGCGGGAAGATTTAAACGTGGTTACTCCGCGAGCAATGGCGGTGCTAAATCCCCTGCGCATAATCATTACTAATTTTCCTGAGGACAAGGTCGATTATTTAGATGCGGCATATCACCCAAATGATCCAGAGATGGGTACGCGGCAAGTGCCATTTACCCGTGAAATCTATATTGAGCAAGACGATTTTATGGAAAACCCGCCAAAAGAGTTTTTTAGGCTGCGGCTAGGACAAGAGGTGAGGTTGCGTTATGCCTATATTATAAAGTGTGAGCAGGTAGTCAAAGATGCGGCGACGGGCGCGATTACAGAATTACATTGTACTTACGATCCAGCTACTCGCGGGGGTAGCGCTCTTGACGGGCGTAAGATCAAGGGGACCATTCATTGGGTGAGCGCTGCTAAAGCAATTAAGGCAGAAGTTAGACTTTATGATCGGTTGTTCAATGTGGCAAATCCCTCTGGGGATAAAGATGTTGATTTTAAAACCTACCTAAATCCTAAGGCGTTAGTGTCGCTGACAAATTGTTTTATCGAGCCTGCTTTAGCAAAGGTAAAACCAGAAGAAAAATTTCAATTTGAACGATTAGGGTATTTTTGTGTTGATTTTGCCTCAACTGCGGAAAAGCTGGTCTTTAACCGTACCGTAACTCTCAAAGATAGCTGGGCTAAGACTCGCAAACAGCACGAGTCTTAGCCCGATATATTTAGCCCTACGTGAGGCAAAAAACGCCTCACTCGCGATGACGGTGTCTGTATTTTAGGGAACCGCTATAATAGCCAAAGCTAGTTTGTGGCAAGAGCGCGATAAAGCAATAGGACTAAAGCCAAGTGAACTTGTTTGATTTACAGGGACCGCCGGGGTTCCTACTCCCACTCAATGGTTGCTGGTGGTTTGCCGGTAATGTCGTATACTACTCTTGAGATTTCTGGAACTTCGTTGACAATTCGGGTAGAAACTTTTCCTAAAAAATCGTGTGGTAAGTGCGCCCACTCTGCCGTCATAAAGTCGATGCTTTTTACCGCGCGCAGCGCAATTACTGGTTCGTGCTTTCTTTGATCACCCATAACCCCAACCGACTTTATTGGCAAAAACACGGCGAAGGCTTGGCTGACTTTGTGGTATAAGTTTTCCTTATGCAGTTCTTCTAAAAATATGTGATCCGCAAGACGTAGTTTATCTAGGTATTGTTTTTTTACTTCACCGATAATACGAACGCCCAATCCCGGCCCGGGAAAAGGGTGGCGATTAATTAACTCGCGGGCAAGGCCCAACTTTAAACCAATTTTACGAACCTCATCTTTAAATAATTCACGGAGTGGTTCAATCAGTTTTAAATGCATTTTTTTGGGGAGACCGCCCACATTGTGATGTGATTTGATGGTCTCGGTTTTGCCAAATTTTGTTTGGGCGGATTCGATAACGTCAGGGTAAATCGTGCCTTGGGCTAGCCACGCGATATGGTGTGATTTTTTAATAGTGGCTTGGAAAACATTTATAAATTCTTTGCCGATGATTTTGCGTTTGGCTTCAGGGTCGCTGATAGTGGTAAGGATGCGCAAAAACCGCTTTTCAGCATTAACATAAATTATATTTAAATGAAAATGTCTAGAAAATATATTTTTTACTTGTTTTGCTTCGTCGAGACGAAGCATTCCCGTATCGACAAAAACGCAGGTTAAATTTTTGCCAATAGCTTTTTGTAATAATAGCGCTGTGACTGCGGAATCTACGCCGCCAGATAAGCCAAGCAATACTTTGTCGTTACCAACGGTTGCTCTGATTTTTTTAATGGCCTCATGAATGATATTGCTTGTGGTCCAGAGTTTTTTGCAGCCGCAAATTTTATTAACAAAGGTTTTCAGAATAATTTTCCCATGCTTGGTGTGTGTTACTTCCGGATGAAATTGGAGGCCAAAAAACTTTTTCTTCTGGTGCTCCATTGCCGCATATTGGGTATTATTAGTGCAGCCGATAGCTTTAAATCCAGCCGGCAGTTTTGTTACTTTATCACCATGGCTCATCCAAACATCAAGGTTGTTACGTTTTGGCAAGGAAGAGAATAGTGGGGATTTCCCCAGCGGTTTAAGCTCTGCATGGCCAAACTCTTTTTTGGGCGAGCTTATAACTTTACCGCCAAGCTCTTGGGCCATAGTTTGCATGCCATAACAAATTCCCAAAACCGGACAACCCAGCGCAAAAACAATTTTTGATGCACGAAGTGAATATTTTGCAGTTACCGTTTGTGGGCCGCCGGAAAGAATAATTCCTTTGGGCGCAAACTTTTTAATTTCCATGTCTGCGACATTGCCGGGATAAATTTCGCAATAAACACCTAATTCACGGATGCGTCTAGCGATGAGCTGCGTATATTGAGAACCAAAGTCTAAAATTAATATCTTATCTTGTTGGATGTCACCCATTTAATCTACCCAATAGTTTGGCGCTTCTTTGGTGATAACTACGTCGTGAACGTGGCTTTCGCGTAGTCCTGCGGCAGTAATGCTAATGAATTTGGCTTTGGTTCTCATTTCATCGATGTTAGCGCAGCCGGCATATCCCATGCTGGCGCGCAAGCCACCAGTTAATTGAAAGATAACGCCGGATAAATTCCCTCGATACGGGACCCTTCCTTCAATTCCTTCTGGAACAAGTTTTTCAGCGGGGGTAAATCCGTCTTGGAAATAGCGATCAGCGGAGCCGTGGGCCCGAGACATCGCACCAACCGAACCCATGCCGCGATAGGTTTTGAAAGGCTGCCCTTGATAAAACTCAAGTTCTCCCGGAGCTTCTTCGGTTCCAGCAAAAAGACCGCCAATTACCACGCTATTAGCGCCCGCAGCAATTGCTTTACTTATGTCGCCAGAATAGCGGATACCACCGTCGGCTATAACAGGGATATTATATTTTTTTAGGGCGCTCGATACTTCTTGAATGGCAGTTATTTGTGGCACACCAATACCCGCGATAACCCGCGTGGTGCATATCGATCCTGCGCCAATGCCAACTTTTACTGCATCAGCTCCTTTTTTTACTAAGGCGATCGCAGCTTCAGCGGTTGCGACATTACCGGCGATAAGTTGTAGCTTCGGAAAATCTTTTTTAATTTTATAAACGCAATCTAGAACTTTTTGGGAATGGCCGTGGGCAGTATCCACCACTATGACGTCTACCCCAGCATCTACTAACATTCTAATCCTTCTTTCAAAATCAGGGGCAGTGTTGACTGCGGCACCAACGCGGAGGCGGCCACTTTGGTCGCGGCACGCGTTCGGTTTTTCTTTGGCGCGTAAAATATCTTTTACTGTGACCATGCCGTGTAAACGGAAATTGTTGTCAGTAATTAAGATTTTTTCTATGCGGTGAGTATGCATTAATTTTATTATTTCTTCGCGCGAAGTGTTTTCTTTGGTTGTGATCAGTTTGTCGCGTGTGGTCATCAGGTTTTTTATCGGCTGTTTTAAATTAGTAGCAAAACGTACGTCACGATTAGTGATAATGCCAACTAACTTATTTGCTTTTACTACGGGCATGCCAGAAATATGATGAGCTTTTGTTAGCTCTATAAGGTCGCCAAGAGTGGTTTCTGGAGTAACAGTAATTGGGTCACGGACAATGCCGCTTTCAAATTTCTTTACTTTTCTAACTTCGAGAGCTTGCTCTTCAGCGCTCATATTTTTATGCAAAATGCCAAGGCCACCCTCTTCCGCCATGGCTATTGCTAACCTTGCTTCCGTTACCGTATCCATTGCTGCTGATACTAGCGGAATATTTAATGAAATAGCTCGGGTAAGTTTGGTTTTTAGCTGGACGTCTTTGGGCAACACTTGAGAGTATGCGGGTATTAATAGCACATCGTCGAAAGTTAGGCCCTTTGGGATAGTATTCATTTTGGATCCTCCGGTTTAAAACTTTCTATAAGATACTAGGGCAATTTTCAGCAATTGACAAATTATTTTTTGGGAGGCGCGGCTTTTTGGTTGTTTTTTTGAGAGCAGTGGAATTTACCCCTCTTTTGTAATACAATTCGGCAGTCTTTAAAAAAAGGAGAAAATAGCATGAACACCTCATCATTAGTAATAGCGGTGGCGGGTTTTTTAGGGCTAACATTTTCAAGTGTATATGCTCTAGATGACGCTCAAAATAATATTAAACAACAACCAGCGGGAAACCAAATAACAATGCAAAAACCACAAGAAACAAATAAAGCCAAAGGAGAAGCTTTTTTGGCAGCAAACAAAACCAAGCCAGGAGTCGTTGCTTTACCAAGCGGGTTACAATATAAAATTATTGTTGCCGGGGCGGGGAAGAAACCAGGTTTGAACGATGCTGTTACTGTACATTATATGGGAACTTTAATTGATGGTACCAAATTTGATAGCTCTTATGATCGTAAACAACCAGCAACCTTTCCTCTTACAGCTGTAATTAGGGGATGGACCGAAGCGTTACAATTAATGAACGTTGGTTCTACTTGGGAACTTTATATTCCATCCACGCTTGCTTATGGCTCAAGAGGAGCGCCGCCATCTATTGGTTCAGATGAAACGCTAATTTTCAAGGTAGAATTGATCGACATTAAAAAGTAGCAATAAAACAAAGATAAATTCCGCGCCGAAGGAGTTCCTTAAGGCGCGGGATTTAAGCCAGTGACGCGGGCCAAGCGATTTAAATTTATATAAAAATATGCTTCTTGAGGTGTGGAATTAAAGCGTCTATTTCTGACTTTTCTTTTTTAGAATTTTTGGCATCAATAATTGAGCTTGGTTCTTAAGGCAAATCCATTTTGTTCATATTGTAAAGCTCCTCTTAAAGTACGTGGTCTTATAGCAAATAATCTCTTAAGCGCTCTCGCGGCGGTTCCAACTGCTTTTTTTAGAATAATTTTTTGAATAAATATCTTTATTTTTCGCCATCCTCCCCTATGCTCGGGTAGCGTGTCAATAAAACATACAATGATTGTGTCAAATTTAAATGCTGATTTTGTAAAGGGTTAAGCTTCCCATAATATTTGGCTGCTATTATTAAATGCAGGTGAGAGCTAATAAATTACTTTACGAGGTGTTTATGAAGAGCAGAGAAAGTCATAGTCAAGGCCTAAAAATAGTTTTTTCTATAGCAATGTTGCTATGTGCACAATTTGTCTGTGCTGATTCTGCTCAGACTCCAATGCGTGACGGCGAAGTATTAATTTGTAAAAACCATATTTGTGGTGATATTAAATTAACAAAGGTTAGAGAAGAGATAAAAATACAGAATGATTCTCTAGCTCCCATAACCATAAGAGAGATTCATCTTGTTAATAATACACAAGCAGCGGGTGGCGCGAGTCCTTTTATAGAGTCTGAAACTATTATTTTACCTGTAACTTTGGAAAGCCAGGGTAATTATACGGTTGTTATAAATGGGATAAAGCAGCGGGCGGCTAATAATGCTAGCGCTGAAGTACAGGTTATTTACGATGATAATGTTGGTGGCAAAAATCGGGTTGTAACTGCGAACTTAACTTTTCCTTTTAGCCGTGAACAAGACGTAGAAAAGGAGGCCTTAGTTGTTAATTTAGCACCATTGGAATATACTGTTCCTTATTATTTTCCTAATCCTTATCAAAGAGGAACAAGGTCAGCGGTTTCTACAGAGTATTCAGTATCGAAAGTCTACAATGAAGAACAATTTGTTCCAATAGGAGAAGGTGTATATGTGCTTCCCGTAGGAGCAGGTGGTAATTATAAGCCAGAATATATACGCCCTACTGTCGAGACCATAGATTTTGAACAACCTGGTATTAAAAGAATAACATTAGTGAACAAGTGGCATGAAGAGATAACGCTACTTGGAGTCTTTTTTGACATAAAGAAGACTTCGGCAGTTCAGACTGCTCGTAGTCTTGTTGTCCAGGGATTTGAAGCAGGGCGTATTGTGCCCGGCGGTGGGACACACGAATTACAAATACAAGCTGAAGAAAATGCTAGTTCTTCTATTGAGCCAGAGGGGAATCACTTTTTTGTGGCTTACAAGGTAAAGGTTGGTGGAAAAGATGAGGTACGCTATTCTGAGTTTAAAGTAAAAGTTAGTTATAACGAAGATGTGGGTTTTTATGAAAGAAACTTGTTGTTCGATGGAGTTGGATCGAAAGAGTTATATTTAAGAAATAAGAATAATGCCCAAGACATTAAAATCAAGCAGATTGGATTTTTATCTCTCGATCAGGGGACTAATTTTGATGATATAAGTTTGACGCAAGAAACTTCCGGGGTGCATATCCAGCAGCATGATTGTTCATTCTTAAAAAAGGGGGGTGCCAATGGGTGCAGGGCAGTCGTAACTGTTGATCAAGATGCGAAAGATAATTTAGTGCCAGTTTATGTTAAGTATGATATTTGTGATAGTAGTGATGGTGTTTGTAGGGAAGTGGTGGCGCATGATGTAATAGCTACCGCGGTGATTGCAGTTAGCAAAAACCAAGAGCTTGCCGATGACAAGGATGTTGTGGCTGCTGACGATAATAGTTTTGTTGAAGTCGCAGAAATTATTGCCAATAAAGTTTTAAAAAACCGTGGTTCAAATGGCGATGAAAATAAAAAAGGCTCATTGGGTTATGCTGCTGATATAGCTAGGTCTATTTTAAATGGCATGTCGAAGGAAGAGCTTAAGGTCATGGTCAAAAAGGTTGTTGGTTTTGGCTATATAAGCCATGATCTGAAGAATATGTTAAATCCATGGTTTGTTGGGTTAATGCAAGCGGGTTTTGTCAATGAGGAGATAGTTAATAAGCCGGAGAAAGGCTATATAAATACTGTTTTTGCTGCTGCTGGTAAGGCTGGAGTTTCTTGGGGGTTAAGAAATTTTTTTCCAGTTGAAGAAGCTTTACGCGGTATTAAAACCGGACGATTGATTCCTAATTCAAAAGTTCCAACTTTTCTTGCTACTTTAGGCTGCGATGCCCCAGCTAATATTGTTGGGCTATGGATTGAGTTACACTTTTTTCATGAGGGGAAATATCTTCCAGAAAACTGGGATAGTTTTTTTATGCGCAACCAAAATGCCATAATTAACACGGTTGTTGCTACAGTTAAAGTTGGGTGTTTGGGTGCGCTTGGCTATGCTACGCCAGGAAGCGCAACGATCGCGATTCTTGGAGAAACGATTGCGGGTCTTAGTAAGGATTATAATTTTGCGGCGAATATAAAATAGCTTCGCTTTTTTGCACGGTAAACGCATCTTAATTTCGCTCTACGAGCTCGAAATTATGCTCCCATCATCACCCAGCCCTGCGGTTCGCAAAAAGCGCTCACCTGAGGCTGGGCTGGTGGTAAATGATAGGCATATAATTTCGAGCTCGTAGAGCGAAATTAATTTGTAATGCTCGAACCGGTTAGATTGGCGTAAAATTAGATGCGTTTACCGTGGCTTTTTTGATTTTAAGCTGAGTTTGTATTACAGTTACTAATATGATTGCTAAAACTTACAAAAATAAAACCCCGCTCATTGGTGGGGTTAGGGCGCTAAGGTCTAACGAGATCAAGCTTGTATCAGCCGCTGGGTGCTGTGAGCTTTTTTCCTGCTGGCATCCGGTTCAGATAACAGACAGAACGCCATACCATTTTCTCTATGTTGATTATAAAACGGAAGCTGATTGTATTTCTGCGCGTAAAGTAACGCCTAATGCTTGTAGGCATAAGTGGTTTGCTGGAGAAGCGTGCGCTCAAGTAGAAGCTAGGGCGGAGAAAAAAGAGCTATAAAATTTAACCTATTTTAATTTATTATATGAAACAAAATAAAGTTCTCAGCAGTGTTTTGTTAATAATTAATGCTATAGCCGGAGTAAATATTTTTGTTTTTCCGATGATTGGCGCTAACCTTGGTTTTATCCCCACGATTTTTTTTATTATAACTTTTTGGGCTTTAACAACCGTTACCGGATTATTATTTCTCGAGGTTGCTCTTAACCTTAAAGAACAGGCCGGTGGTTTTAGTTCTATGGCAGGGAAAACTTTAGGGGTGGTTGGAAAAATAGCTGTGTGGCTAAGTTGTCCATTATTACTTTATGCTTTTATAGCATCGGGGGTGGTTAGTGTTGCTTCCCTTCCGGGCTTTGAAATTTCTGGTATACAACTACCCGGTTGGTCTAATGTTATAATTTTGGGTTTGATTGTTGGCGGGATAATTATTTGTGGTACAAGTTTAGTAGATTTATTTAATCGTGGTTTGACAGTGATTAAAGGCTCATGTTTATTTTTGGTGTGTGTTTTCCTGATGCCGAGGATGAATTTGAATGTGGGACCTTATGAGTATCTGCATTTGGGGGTGGTAATTCCTTTGTTACTCAGCGGCTTTAGGTTGCATATTATAATACCAAGAATGTGTAACTATATTGGTTATGATAAACCAGCAGAGCTTAGACGCAGCGTTATTGTTGGTTCAACAATAGCCTCAGCGGTGCTACTGTTTTTAACGTTGGTAATTATGGCGGCTGGAAAAGGTGGCGAGATCTCGGCGTCAATTGTCGACAACAAATGGTTTTTCTATGGTGCCAATGGGTTTTATAACGTCGCTTTGACTGCTTCTTTTGTTATGACGGTATTGGGATTGTTTGATTTTTTGGCCGACGGTTTTAAACGACAAGATAATAAATTCGGGCGGCTACAAACGATTTTATTGGTTTTTATTCCAGCTATTATCTTTGGATTATTTTATCCGCGAGGGTTCATTTTGGTTTTAAAATATGCCCCCGTTTTTACGGCAATTTTTATGATCATCATGCCAGCTTTAATGGCTTATGTGGTGCGGTCAAAGTCGGTTTCGGTGGTCCAGTCATATCAAGTGTTCGGTGGAAATTTATTGTTAAGTGCAATAATGCTGGCCGGTGTTTTTTTGGCAGCCCTACCTTTTGTCTGTCCCGGTTTTTTTTAGCTTATCTTGGACGGTTATAGCAGTTCCCTAAAACACAGATATATGTCATCACGAGCAAAGCGTTTTTTGCTTTGTGTGGTGATCCAGTTTAGAAATTGGGCGGCGCTAATTACAAGTATTTTTTTGAAACCAATTGTAGATATTTGGCATTTTGACTATTTGTCTTGAATGGGGGGTAAGGAAGATACTTCATGAAGGTTGGCCAGTTGTCAGATAGCTTGTCATCATGTAGTTTTACTTCTATTGGCAGCCAGGGCTCCCGATTTTTTACCAGTAAAAAATCAATCTCTTTCGAGCAAGCTATTAGACATATTCTTTTTTGGTTTTGCGACTGAACTTGTCTAATAATTCTTCGTATTTGCTGATTTTCTTTTCGCCCACATAAGCGGCGCAGTTGATTATTAAGATCGGAACTTGGGTGAGGCTGATCACCGATTTATTTAATATTTCTAAGTCATCTTTATTTATAACGTCCAGCACTTGAAAGCTGTTTTCTAGGTGGCGTTTGGTTATAAGCGGAGTTAAGGTTTTGATAACTTCTTTACAGTGTGGACAATATCTTGAGGTAATTAAAAGTATTTTGTTATCAAGGTTTCTTTCTTTACAATTGCTGATTTCTTTGTCAGCTTGGATAAGCTCAATTGGTAGGTTTTGAGATGAGCCGTCATTTGATTTTGCCTCTAGCTTTGTACACGCAAAAACCAGGCTAAGGAGGCAAAGACTGATCAGGAGTCTATGGGAAAGGAGCTTTGTTTGGTTAGGAGAGATGTTTTTCATAAATGCGGCTCATGTTTTAGTTAGATTAATAGTTCAGGTCGTACTAATAATATAATGCCAAGGATAATCATAATAATTCCACTGACAAATTTTATAATTCCGGCTTGTGTTTCTGACAGTTGTTTAGATCTAATCGAAAGTCCAATAAAGCCAATAATGAGCAAGAGTGGAACAATATAGATTAAATTATAGAGAGCCAGGTAATAATAATGGAAAATGCTATGGGCAGCGTATTTAGTTGCTAAGACACTAGTGTATATGATCGGAAAACCCGAGGTACATAATAATTCAATAAAGGAGGTAAAGACCGCGAGCGTTATGGTTGTAACAATTAATAGGGTTAGTTTTCCGTTGGCGATAATTTCGCGAATGGCGCGCATTTTTTCATAGAGCATATTTTTATGCTTTTCTGAAATCATCAACGAAATTCCGGTATTGAAAGAAAATAATTCCTTACAGTTAATAATTCCCGCGAGTATTGCCAGGATTCCCACGCCTATTCTTAGGGGTTCAACTAGCCCAATAAATTCAAAAATATTTAACCAAGCAGCCATAATCAGGAAATAAAAAGCATAGACGACGCTGATAAATATAGCGCCGATTAAGTAAACCCTAAATTTTGCCTGTGAGGCCGAGATTAAAATGCCCAAGAGCAAAATAAAGGCGAATAAATTACAGGGGTTAAAGCTATCAACAAATGCTACAATTATGGTGAAGATGAATAAGGGGGTTGAGGTATGAAAGTTTGCTAGCTGTTCTGGGGTTACTGCCTTTAAGGTAAAAAATATTGCAAGGATTAAAGTAATCGTGAGTAGAGTTATGATCCAAGCCGTTTGTTTTTTCATAAATCTTTTTTGGCGTCCGTATTCAAGGTGGTTTTATTGTGCAAATATTTTTTGTGCAATTGTACAATTAAATTTGGTTTTGGGGAATAACCATAAAAAAATTAACTTATGAGTTTATTTGAACGCTTTATAAACATGTTTTAGACTGATATAGTTCGATATACTAAATCGATATACCAAAGGGGCACTATGGAAAAACTAGGTAGGTGGGCATTATTTGCCATTATTATGGCAGCCAATCCAGCTGAAGCGCGCTGGGCAAGTATTGATGATGCGCCAACAAAATCTTCTTGCTCTGTTGAAATGAATATTAATAAGGACGGTACGGCGCGTATGGTGCTTGAGGTTCAGCAAGAAATCTTAAAAGAATCAGGGCGCGACGTGGCCCAAACCATGTTGAACTATAATGGCGATAGTGAAAAAATAAGAATTTTAGAGGCAAAAACAATTTATAAAGGAAAGGAATATAAAGTAGCGAAAAAACTGATCGAAGATAAGCCGCTAGCTAGCTCCCCTTATGGTTTTGATCAATTACGACAAATCATGCTTGCTTTTCCTAAGGCAGAAATAGGTGCAAAGACCTATTTAAAGTACCAGCTTATCACTACCAAAGTTCAGCTAGAAAATTTTTTTGCAACAGTACTTCCTTTTGGGAGAGGTGTATTTACTGTTAGTGCTCGCGTCAAGGTGCATTCGCAATTACCGTTACATCTTATAGTTAATGATCCAGAAAACGTACTCAAAGTTACCAAAGACCAAGACGATAATTTTCATAATCTGGAAGTTGTCTTGACTAAGCCATTATACAAGGCAACGACCAATGAGCCGGCGTCTAATGTAATAAACGTCAAATATTTAACTTGGATATCGATATCAAGCAAAACCAAGTGGGAGGATTTGGCGACTGAGCTTGGTAAGTCCTATGCAAAAATTTTTAAACAGAAATTACCCAAAGGTTTGGCGGAAATAGCTAATGCAGCGGCACAAAAAAAAGATGAGGTGGAGCAGATAAATACGGTCACTTCTTTATTGAATGATAAGGTTGCGTATTTGGGAGATTGGCGCTCAATTAAAGGTCATTTTATCCCTCGTGATCTGGAAGAAATAAGTAGTACGCAGACGGGAGATTGTAAAGATTTTGCGGCAGCTACCGCAGCAATTTTGACCAGTCTTGGTTATAAAGTACAGTTTGTGTTAGTAAGGCGCGGGGTTCATAATTTTTATCCAGATTCACTTCCTGATCTTTCGGCATTTAACCATGCTATTTTGAAGGTAACTAATAAACAAGGGAAGGTGTATTGGTGTGACCCCACGAACTTTCAAAGCATGGCTGACGGAATGTTTCCTGATATCGCTGATAAAAAAGTTTTGGTTCTTGATCAGGTCCAACCTGGTTATGAAAAAACTCCCGGTTTAAGTTATGAGCACGCTGAGAGCGCCGCAAAGAGTCAAATAGAAATATTAAGTGACACTAAAATTGCTGAGCAAGGAAGCGTTCTGCTTAAAAATGAAGAAGCGCTGGGTTTGATTGGGGCAGCATTGAACCAGTCAGAAAAGAGCATAAAAGATCGCTTATTTTATAGTTTAAGCGGCACCATTTTGGAAGAAAAAGATAAAAAAAGTATGGAACTGCCAGATTTAAAATCACGGATTGTGAAAGATTTGGTATATAGCTATGGTTTTGAGCAGGATCACCGATTATCGAAAACCAATGAAGGTTTAGCTCTCGAATTACGGTATAGTGCCCTAGCAAGTCTTTTTGGTATATCTCAGGATTATGTGGCGGATATTTCAGTTGCTGATTATCCGTGGACGGTAAAAAGCCAAACTATTATCAAAAACGTTAAGGTTAATAACGTGGATTCTTTAAATAAAGAGATCAAAACGCCATGGATATACGTGATGCGCAAATGTACTATGATAAATAATCGAGATTTGCAAATAGACGAAGCCGTGGTCCTTTATAAAAATTTAATTGCCAATGAAGAATTAAAAACCCCAGAGTTTATTAAGTTAAAGGAGGATTTAGAGAGAGACTTTAAACACGTTTCAGTGGTGTTTGCCAGATTGCAGTAGTGTGATCTCCAATTTACGGTTACAGCTCAATTAGGTTAAAGCCCAATTGCGCGGTAGCATTTCCCCTTTTTTTCTTTTGACTTATTATGGGGAAGGTGAGCTTTCTTTCAATAGCACAAAACCTTCCTCCACATCCGCTTCTTCTATATCTCCGTATTTTTTTAGTTGCATTTTTTCTAGTATCTGCGACGCTCTTTCTGAATCAATCCCTAAAATCTTTAGATTGCTTTCTAATTCTTGCCAGTTACTAGAAATATATGCGCTGTTGATAGCTTGAATTACAACTATAGTGCTAGACATTCTGGCTCCTGGTCGCAATGAAACAGAGTTACCAATACTGCTGAATATAGCTGATAAAGTAGTGCCCCACCCATGGCCTGTAGCATGGATAACAGGCGCTACCTCACGTATTTCTTCTCTGATATCTGGGTGTAATGCTTGAAAATACTCTGCGTTTTTTCCCGATGGCACAATGCTTATTGTTGGCGCCGGCTTTACTTGTGATACAGTGTCTAGCGGTGCCAAAACTGGTTGCGGTGCTTGCGGTAATTGTAACTGTGGTACTTCTTCAGGTAATTGCATCTGCGGTGCTTCAGGTAGCGGTGGTCGGGGTTGCGTCATGGTAAAAAAAGCGCTATATATTCCTTGGCAAAAGCTTTGCGCTTTCCCGAGTATATTATCAAGGTTTATCTCAAACGGTGCGTATGGTGCTTGTCCTTGCCCATCATGTCCGTGCACTATATGGGATACGTAGGTTGGATAATCGCTCAAATTAGCGTTACGATTCCATGTCAGCATACTTAAAAAACACCCCAGCAGCGCCTCTTCATCGGTAAATGTACGACCATCTATATTTAAACTATTTAGGTAATTTGCATCTACAAGTAAGCCACCGTTTGCTGCGGCACTATACTTTGAGGCAATCGCTAAAACATTTTCATAAGATAACGGTTGTGTTTGCAACCTGCTAAACTTCGCGTTTATAGTGTCTATAACTTGAGCAAGCTCAACTGCAGATGTCGGCTCTTTCAGCCTTAACGCTTGCGCCATGTTTTTAATCAAAACAAAACTATTGGGAGCATGCATAAACAAATCAATTTTCTTTCTATCAGCAGATAAAAAGTATGCAAGAGGAGCTATAAAGGGTTCAACATACGTTTCGACGATAGACACTACCTCTCTTTGATCTATTAATCCTAATCTAATACACGTATATAGACCAACTAAGGCATTTTCTTGATTTCTAAAATTAGCATCAACCCAGGGATTAGGGTTCTTCAAAGTGTTTACGACGCCAAACATTCTATCAACTGGCACCGGTTTTTTATAGCACCGAAGCAACCATAAATCATGATTAGAAAACATGATTTCTGGTTTAAATCCCTTGGTACCCAACAGTCGAAGAAGCGAGAGTGTCAAATAGTCATTAGCGCCGCGATCTGCAAAAATGTCTCCCAATAATCTTACATTGCAATGCGGTTGCTTTACTTGAACGTTATTTAAAAGTATTTTAAATAATTCTAAATCATGCGTGATAGGTTGGATTGACTGATTAGTATAATCATATCCCTCATGCGTTATCCACAGTCTGTCGTAAATTTCCCACATGGAGCGAAAACTTGGCTCATCTAATTCAATTACTCCTTCTTTTATAAGAAGCCATATTAGTTTCATGGTATTAGCATGGGTATCTCCGAAAACAGCAGTATGATCGGCTCGGCTATTAATCTTTTGGGGATATACCCTAAGATCGATGTCTTCTTGCGGCTCTGTGAAACACTCTAGTCTAGTCATCATAAATAAATTATCCAAGTTATAAAGCAGCGAAATTAGATGCTTTTAGTTGAACCACGTGCGAAGCATTTATCTACATTTTATATCCGATGATAACTTTTATCTACTATAATCCTAAAAAGAGCAGTAGGTTTCAACTGCTCTTTTTAGGACCATTAATTACCACCTTTTGGTTACGAATCAATAAAATTCGATTGGCAATATATATAGTTGGAAGGATAGATTTTTTTTGAGTTGACATAGTCGCCCTGAGATAAATATTTAATATTCGACAGTTAGCGCAATCTAGGGATTGGATAAAATACCGTTAATTGTTCTATAGAAAATTGGGGCGAGGTTTTATAGCTGGTCTTCGTGAAAGAGAGTGGGATCGTGGGGGTCTATACATAGGATTAGGTCTTAAAGCCTTATTCCTTGGCCAGATCAGATATATTTTAATATTATCGGTTCATTGCGCGAGCCCATAGAAGGGATCTTGGTAGGGTAACCTACAATTATTGGAGCGATCACTTGATAGTCATCAGGTAGGCCGATCTCTTTTCTTAAGGCTTGATCAATAATTGCTTCACCAAGACCGATCCAACATGATCCTAGGTTTTTTTCAGTTGCAGCCAGCATCAAATATGCCGCTGCGAGGGTGCAGTCCTGATCAAAAGAGGGATAATTATTTTGGCCGACAATAAGAATTAAACATGGGGCATTATAAAAAACATTATAGCTTGAGTTGCGGAGAATATCTTCGTATTTTTTTAGCGAAGTGTTTGGGTTGTTCTCAATTTGTTGTACCAAGTTTTTTTTGCTCTCATCCGATATTTTTTCCATTATTTTTGGATCGGTTATTACAATAAAACGCCACGGCTGGGTATTTGATGAGCTTGGCGCCATACAGGTTTCGTGTAAGATCTCGTCCAGAATTTTGGGGTCGATTGTTTGATTGGTAAAGTTGCGAATTGAGCGACGGTTTTTGATTAATAGTTTGTAATCCATGGTTTTTTCCTATATTAATAAATTTAAAGTCAGCTCTCAATGAAATTTATAACTTATCTTATATTTTTTATCAAACTGATTTTGGTAAGTCAAGGGATTCGAAGGAAAACCACAACAAAATTGGTGGGCAACCAATTTCCCACGCACTGCGTGGGATTTTCTATCGACCTGCACAGAATAAGCTAAATAAAATTTTCGGATAACTTCCAAAGTATTTATACCAAACCAGCGACCGAATTATTGAATCAACCTTGTTGATAAAGTTTTTAGCAATTCTTGACTATATCCGGCTCTTTTAGCACCACCTTATTCCTCTTGAACAAGATATTGACCAATATGCCAATACGCTTTTACCCTCGTGGTATCAATTGAGCACAAGATATTGGTTCTTGCTTCGCGAATAACTAAAGCAATACGTTCGTAAAGACATGAACGCTCTGTTAAGTCAGATCCATTTATCTAATGCTTCTTTTTAATTGTCGGAACAAAGAAAGCTAGCGGAGAAAAAAAAGTGCTGGTACCATCTTTCAAAATAGCCCGTACGGCATACGTAATTGTTCTCGCATCTTTCCAATCATGCGCAGTTAAATACTCTTTTTGTTTAGTTTGAGCGAGTAGATGCATATGGGGTTTATTACTATCCTTCCAATATATCTCGTAATAATCGACATCTTTATATATGTTGTTAGCATCATCTTGCCAAGATACCCGTATTTTATTATTTACATTTTCTAATGTTAATTTACTTGGAACATCAAAAATCTTATCATAATACAACATTGGCGCTTCAGAAGAATTATTATTTATAGCAAAAGAAAATGTATCAGAAGATTTATCAAAATAACCATAATATCTGCGAGCAAACATTTTGTTATCTTTGTGGTATGATAGTGTTAATTCATAATCCTCATCATTATGAGGAGAGTTTAAAGAAATACTATATTTACCTTCCACAGGATCCTTTATTTCTAAACTTGAATAATCAGATTTCAAAGTTTGCTTTATAGAGGAACTATCTAAACTTGTCACCTTGCCATCTTGATTTATTATCGAAATAATTTTAGGCTGAACTCTTCCTCTAATATTGATAACTAATTTATTGGATGGTACTTTTTGTTCAACCCGTCCTACCTTGAATCCAGTAATAAATTCTATAATATCTGTTGTAAAAGCAGCGATTAGCTCCATATGTTCTGCAGATTTAAGCGAATAATCCAGTCCTTTTTTAAAAGCCTCATCAAAATGTACACTGTCCATTAGAACTGTTCCATCGCCATAATTACGTAAAACCTTCAAGCCTTGTACTACACCATCTTTATAGATATAGCCCGTATAATTATCTGGCTGTGGTTCAACCAAAATCGAATTAACGGTGGTATCTATTGATGGATTTACATTGACCCCAATAAATAACATAGCATACACCTTGTCTATATTATGCCCAGGATCACTAGAAAAAATATTTTGCGGAGCGATAAATGAATAAATGTCACCGCCAGGACCTATACACCCTTTAGGGTTATAACAAACTGGATTACTGCTCAATGCTTTTAGCAAAGTGTTTTCTTCGTGCACAAGTGTTACGTTTTTTTGTTTATGGACTAAAGCGTGATCAAATATTGGGATTAATTGTCCTGCTGATAATACTCGAGAGTGTAATAGATTATATATTTTGTCGTTATCACAGGCAATCGGTTCATAGGGATCTTTATAATACTCACATACTTGGTCTGAATATCGATCAATGTAAAAATAATCTAATGTATTTGTATAAAAATATTTAGCATATATCTCCGTATCATGTTGGATGATGTCTGCGGTAATAGGATCACCACCTTCCCACATATAATAAATAAGATCAGCTCCTTTGTTAGGAGTGCCAACTATGGCTATTCTTCTAACATCACCAGCATAATCTTTTGACTGGATATAAGAGCGTGCAAGCAACCCACCCATACTATGGGCTATTATATCAACTTTATCGCTTCCAGAAAGCAATTTAGCTTGTTTTATCCAAGGTAACAAATATGCATCACGAGCATCAGGAACAGAGTAAGACCAATAATAAGGTACATCAAGTAGAGTACAACCTTCCACATAGCCAAAGCTTTTTAAACTATTTTTTAGCGTGTTCCATCCCAATCTATCGTCGGGATTAAACAATGCTAACCCATTGCTGTCCCAGGAGGGAGGGATGACAGGCAAATGAGGATATACTGAAAGATAAGGCCCCGCGGTATGCGAACCCATAATGCCTGGGACAAGCAAGATCGGCGTAAGTCCTTTAACATTATTACAAATACAAGGTAAGCTACAATCTTCAGTTGTTACTCTTTTTGCAGCAAGAACAACTTCTTTTGAGAATCTTTGATAACCTTCTTTTTCAATTATCAAACAATAAACCCCGGGAACAATATTTTTAAATTTATAATTACCATTGTTATCGGTTAGAGTAGAATAAATTTTTTGACCACCATTTTTTGGATGGTCATTAAATAGTTGCACGGTAGCATACTCAAGCAAGTGAGGATTATTTGTAGAGATTACGTTTCCAGATAATTCAGCATTAGATTCTATGGATCCTGATAGATCAGTAACATCAAAAGAATAACTTTTATTACTGCCTGCTTTAAATTTATTATCTTCATCCCATAATAGCGTCAAATAATTGCTCTTCCCTATATCATAAAAGGTTACGCTTCCTAGCCATTTTCCATTTGTTAAATTTACAAATGTAGGTTCAACTTTGCCTAAAGCACTATGTAAATATACTCTACCCTGATAATGGCTATCGCTGCTTTGTAGCATCGCATTTGTGAGCATGCCATTTTTTACCAAAGATGGTAGAATCTTTGCTTCTATATTAGTGCTTTTTAAGGGTTCTTTTTGAGTGCTGGATAATTTATTAGTTGCTAATATATTGTTGGATATAAAAAAGAATAGTAAAAAAATCACAATCTTATTAGTAATATGTTGCATCCCCGCTCTTCCTGTCGTGTGATTGGGTAATTTAGATTTGTTATTAGAAATACTGAACATACGAACCTGTACAATATTCCCAAGTATTAGTACAGTTGATTATAAACATATCACCACTCCGGCTGCCTCCGTGACAATAACTTTTTCCGCTGAATAAAATTACAGTTTCATGTTTAGTAGTTAATCCGATATTACCTATTGTTGCCATAATACAACCCATTTTTTCTGGTGGTGCTGTATATGTACACAGGTTATTATAAATTTGAAAATCAGGGGGGCCACACCACTCACTGTTAAAAATACCACCTCCGCACAACATTCGTTCGCTTTCTGTAAGATTTTTCATGTTTAACTTCTCCTAGCCTCTTAATTTAGCCTCATTCCCAGCAGTAACTCTGATTGATCCGCTGGCGCGAAAGCATACACTGCCTATAACTAATCAAGAACTTGAAATAAACAACAAAAGCAGAGTTTAATTCTACCAAGTAAAACAACAAAAGCAAGAAATAAACGCTTTTAATCTTGTTTTAAGCTTTGCCGTCACTTAATCTAAGCTTCGAAATGTCCTGCTGCATATTCATGTAAAACACTGGAGATAAAAGTTTGGTATGGTAATCCTTTATAAGCAGCTTTTTCTTTAAGCCGAGCTAAATCATCACTTGAAAGACGAAGCGTAATACGCGCGTCTTTGCGAAGAGTATTGGCTGCAATCTCCTTGGCCACTTTCATTTCTTGCGTCAAATTACTCACGCTTTTCCATTCCCCTCGGTCATAAGACTCTAGTAAGCTTTGTTCTTCTGCATCCAATTTTACATCATAGGGATTAAATTTTTTTGGGTTTTTGCTAGTCTTCATTGGGTACCTCATCTTTTATATAGCTCTTTTTAGCCTTACGACTTGGAAATATTGTTTTAAGAAACACTGTTCGCTCATCCTTTTCTACGAATGGAACCAAATATACATAGTTGTTTACTCGTACAACATACATTTTTTGATTTGGATGCTTCCCATGTTTTGGGTGTTCAACAATATCTAACAGCTGTCCATTGTCTAAAGCAGCAATCACCTCTTCAAAGCTAATATGGCGGCTATTGATAAGAAGCTGATTTTTACTGTCAGAATATTCGTAAAACAATTTATTCATGTTGGCAATATAGAACAATGTGTGACTTTTGTCAAACAAAATTAAAAGCTGAGTATACCAACGCGCAAATCTTCTTCCACCCTCAACGTAAAAAAAACTAGTATTCAGAATTTTTTTATTAATTATAACAGGTTAGATTAATTTTCAAAATTTTCGGGGTTTTGGGGCTGGAAAACCTTATAGGAGTTTTAGGCCATTATTCCGGCCTACATTGTAGAACAGGTTGGTCAGCTAAAACAATAGACAAAAATATTAGAAACAGAGAACATTAAATATAGAACCATTATAATGAGACTTGAAGAGGAGCAAAAAAAACTTAACGATTCTCTTAAAAATAGGCAAAGAAAGTCAAAAAAATAAGCCTGATTTTAATTACACTTGGTTAAAAACACTAAGCGCCCCGGCTTCATATAAATAACATATTGAAAAATAACGATATTTTTTTAGACGACCTTTTTGACCAGGATAACGGCCGCTACTCAATGTTGTCCGAAAATAGCTTCCTACGTACATACCATGCCTAGTTATTCCTTAACTTAATGGCAGTGATTCCGGCTTATGCTCTACACGCGGCCAGAAATGGATCACATTTTTCTAAACCGAATGCCATTGCTTCCACTGAACCCCTAAAATTTAGCAATAATCGTCTTTTTCGCCTCTGTATGTCCGTCTGTGATCACGACTAAGTCCATACTCCCAACGATAGCGTGATATAGTCCCGTCACAGCAAAAATCATGGCATTCCTGTCTTGTTCCGCAGTGTGTACGTCTCCCGCATATCTCTCCCATATCGCTAAACATACAACAACAACTACCCATTCCCGTTACCAGCGTAATTTCATTACTTTTTAATGATGATATCATATGCTTTCTTCGTAATTAATTAAAAAATTATATTAATATAAATCAATTACACCGCAAAATCCCCGGTAAGTTTTTCCCCAGGGATCATACATGGTTCCATTGTCGCCAAACTCAACGCTACTAACACTCACCACCAGATGGAATCATAGACGAAACACAGTACATCATAGTACTTGCTAGCGTCCAATAGGCGCTAAATATTGCCAAGCCTGGTATACCCGTTTTGTCTCTAAGTACATTATATTTATATAACACTACACCAAAAGCAGAAAATGCGGCGAAGCCTCCACGCACATAAACCAAGAATATTTGACGGAAATAAGGAAGCCGGGCTAGTACCAATATGTTGTAGCCAAGCACCAGAAGGAAGAGCATCCTGGAGGTTGTACCTGCTATCCCAAAAAGTTATAAAGTTGAATACAGTAGATAACGCATCTAGCAGCACAATACCTCGTGTATTAAAAAAATGAACTTAAACCTTGGTTAAAAAGAGTCTATAGCGTAGATGCGGGAAAGAAATAAAAATAAGACTGTTGTGAATTGGCAATTTACAACTAAAGACGCGAGGATAAAGCTTAAGAGATTTTATCTTAGCTTTTTTACCAAACTGATTTTGGTGGGTCAAGGGATTCGAAGGAAAACCACAGCAAAATTGGTGGGCCGTCCGCGACTTGAACGCGGGACCAACGGATTAAAAGTCCGCTGCTCTACCAACTGAGCTAACGGCCCATACCAAACATCTTTCAGCAAAAGCAAAAATCCATCAAACATTCTTGATGCTTCATGTTTCGGCCAAACTTCCTGTTTGGCGCTCGGCGGCGCGAAATATATTTCGCGAAAACCTCGTCGCGCCCAACTGAGCTAACGACCAAAACTAAATTCTAATAACATCAATAAGCCCCACATCGTAGCTTCTTAATGAGCTAAAGTCAATTTGTCGGATTATCCCTTTCGGTAACATTTTAATGTGAGTCAACGGTATGCGCGATAAAATATGAATACAGTTTTAGTTATGAGCGCTATTATGTAACTATAAGATAATTCAATGAAAATTCGACAGTTGCTGTAAAGGGCGCTAGGTGGTCGATCCTCAAGTTCCAGCAACCATCATCTCGCCGAGTAAAATAGAGCCGGTAAGAATGGTGCTACGATAATCTACATCGTTACCAACTTCCTGAATGTTTAAAAATATATCTTTTAAATTGCCGGCAACTGTTACGCCAGTGACTGGATGATGAATATTTCCGTTTTCTATCCAATAACCAAAAACACCACGAGAATAATCACCGGTAACGGTATTGGCGCCGCCGCCCATAAATTCAGTTACTAATAATCCAGTCCCCATTTTTTTTAATAGACCAGTAAGATCAAATGATCCGGGCTTGATAATTAAGTTATGAATACCGCCAGCGTTACCGGTAGTTTTCATTTTTAATTTACGAGCAGAGTAACTATCTAGTACATAACGCTCTAAAATACCATTAGCAATAACCTCGGTTTTATATAATTTCACCCCTTCAGCATCAAAGGGTGAGCTGCCAAGGGCTTTAGGAATAGAAGGATCCTCTTCAATGGTAATATGCTTGGCAAAAACTTGGTGATGCAAATGATCGGGTAAAAACGTGGCTTTTTGGTATAAATTAGGGCCGCTAATTGCCCGAATAAAATTATTAATTAAGCTTGAGGCAACCTCGGCAATAAAAATTACCGGGCATTTTTGGGTGGTGATTTTTTTAGCTCCTAAGCGCTCAACAGTGCGTTTGGCTGCTTTGGTTGCTACCACTTCATAATGTTCAAGGTCGTTAGCATCGCGAGCAGTAGTGTAATAATAATCGCGCTGCATTTCTTGGTTATGTTCAGCAATTAGCGAACAGCTAATACCGTGTCTGGTAGATGCTACCGCGCCACAAAAATCGTGACTATTAGCATAGGCATTAAGTGAAGCGTAGGTGTTTACCGCAGCACCTTCAGAGTTAGTAATACGCTTATCGTAACTAGGACCAGCTTTTTCACAATTTTTTGCAAGAGTAATCGCTTCCTCTATTTTAATTGGCCATGGGTGATAAAGATCGAGGTCAGGAAAGTTGGTGGCCATCAATTCTTTTTCTGCCAGCCCAACATAAGGGTCCTCCTCGGTGAAGCGGGCAATGTGACAGGCTTTTTCAAGCGTGAGATTAATAGAGTTTGGTTTAAAGTCTGAGGTAGATGCTGATCCAGAGCGATAGCCAAAGTAGACGGTTGCTGATAGTTTTTTTCCTTTATTATGCTCGATAGTTTCAACATTATTCTTGCGAACATTAACTGAAAATCCGGAGTCTTGGCTTATGGTAACCTCGGCGGCAGTTGCTCCCATCTTTTTTGCTTGGTTAATAATATTACTTGCCAAGAGTTTAATGTCTGATGGTGTTGCTGCGCCCATAAGTTTATTTCCCGTGCCTTTTTTTATTTTTTTTGTTTTTGGTTATGGGGAGTTTATTTTTAAGGGCTATTTCTAATACTTGATCAATCCATTTTACTGGTTTTATCGTTAGATTTTCGGTAATGTTTTTAGGTATTTCTTTCAGGTCTTTAACATTTTCTTCGGGAATAATTACGGTTTTAATTCCCCCCCTCAATGCCGCGAGTAGTTTTTCTTTTAAGCCCCCAATTTGTAATACTTCGCCGCGCAGAGTAATTTCTCCGGTCATCGCGACATCGGCACGTACTGGAATATTGGTGAGGGCTGAGACTAAAGCGGTACACATACTAATGCCGGCGCTTGGGCCATCTTTAGGTGTGGCTCCTTCAGGTACGTGAACGTGAATATCAGTTTTTTCATAAAAGTTTTTGGCAATACCCAGTGATTTAATGCGACTACGAACCACGGTTAAAGCAGCGTGGATCGATTCTTGCATGATTTCTCCCAGATGCCCGGTGTAAATTGCTTTTCCTTTGCCGGACATAACCGCCACCTCAATGGTTAGTAATTCGCCTCCGGTTTCGGTCCAAGCCAATCCGTGCACTTGGCCAATTTGGTCTTTGTTTTCCGTTAGACCGAAGTGGTAAATTTTTACGCCTAAATATTTTTCAATGAGATGTTTATCAACAGTCTCTTTTTCGGTTTTAGGGTTGGTTAAGATATGCTTGACTACTTTACGGCAAATTTTGGCGATTTCCCGCTCCAGGCTGCGGACACCAGCTTCCCGAGTATAATAACGGATGATTTCTAAAATAGCATCTTTAGTGAAAGAGATCTCTCCCGATTTTAGACCATGTTCCTTAATTTGTTTCGGGATTAAATATTTAATTGCAATATTTAATTTTTCATCTTCGGTATAGCCAGCTAGGCGCAATACCTCCATCCGATCAAGTAATGGCGAGGGAATGTCTAAAGAATTTGCTGTGGCAATAAACATTACGTCTGACAGGTCATAGTCAACTTCGAGATAATGGTCGTTGAAAGTGTGGTTTTGTTCCGGGTCTAATACTTCGAGCAAAGCTGAAGCAGGGTCGCCGCGAAAATCCATAGCCATTTTATCAACTTCATCTAACATAAAAAGCGGATTACGGACTTTGACCTTAGCTAGCTTTTGTAAGATCTTGCCGGGCAGTGATCCGATATAGGTTCGGCGATGGCCACGGATTTCTGCTTCGTCACGGACACCACCTAAAGAGATGCGAACAAATTTACGGCCGGTGGCGCGAGCAATAGATTGGCCAAGGGAGGTTTTGCCTACGCCGGGAGGACCAACCAAACATAAAATTGGGCCTTTGGTTTTATCAATGCGATTTTGTACCGCAAGATATTCAATGATCCGCTCTTTAACTTTTTCTAAACCGTAATGATCATCCTCAAGAGTTTTTTCTGCTTTGGTAAGATTCTTGTTAACTGGCGTCATTTTTTTCCATGGCAAATCCAAAAGCCAGTCAAGATAATTGCGGGAAACAGTAGCTTCTGCAGATAGCGGCGGCATTAATTTTAATTTATTAAATTCCGTCATCGCTTTTTCTTTAGCTTCTGGGCTTAGTCCTGCCTCCTTGATTTTTGCTTTTAGTTTTTCCATTTCTGATAAAGGTTGACGGCCCTCGCTAAGTTCGTCTAACTCTTTTTGTACTGCTTTTAATTTTTCGTTTAAATAAAACTCGCGTTGACTTTTGTCCACTTGTGTTTTTACGCGGCTTTTTAATTTTTCTTCAACTTGTAACACCTCAAGTTCATGGATCAATAAATTAATGACAATCTGCAATCTTTCTTTGGGGTCTTGAGTTTCTAAAATTTTTTGCTTATCTTCAAGTTTTAGTAAAGGTAAGTGTGCAGCAACCGCGTCTGCTAGGCGCCCAGGTTCGGGCATGTTTCCTAGGGCTGACAAAATTTCTGTTGGGATTTTTGGATTTAGCTTGAGATATTCTTCAAATTTATCGAGTAGTGTTCGAATAAACGCTTCAGTTTCGTTATCTTTTGATGAGAAATCCTCGAGAATTTCAATTTCACTCATCATTAAAGAATCGGTTTCGGTAAGCTTGACAATCCTTCCTCGATTTATCCCTTCGGCCAATACTTTAATAGTGCCATCTGGTAATTTTAATATTTGTAAAATATTAGCAACTGTTCCGACGGTATAGAGGTCTTGCGGTGTCGGGTCTTCGTTTTTTTGATCTTTTTGAGCGACAAAAAATATTTGTTTGCCAGAAGTAACGCATGCTTCTAATGATTTGATTGATTTAGCGCGGTTAATAAAGAGAGGAATAACCATAAAAGGGTAAATTACCGCATCGCGCAAAGGCAAAAGCGGCATCAAGTTTTTATTTTCATTGGTTTGTTGGGTCATAGAGTTCAATTAATGGTGGATTTTTATTTACTCATTATAGATTAATATGGGGCCTTTAATTCCATTTACAACCTCTGCATCTATTATGATTTTGCTAACATTTTTCTTGGATGGTAGTTGAAACATAGTATCAAGCAATAAGGTTTCTAAAATTGAGCGTAAACCCCGCGCGCCAGATTTTTTTGCCAAAGCTTTTTCAGCAATTATTTTTAAAGCCTCTTCTTGGAATTCAATTTCTGCATTTTCCATATGAAAAAGTTGTTGATATTGTTTGATAAGAGAATTTTTTGGTTCTTTTAAGATCGTTACCAAATCGTCTCTTTCGAGTTCATCAAGAATAGCAATAATTGGCAGTCGTCCGACAAACTCTGGAATCAAGCCAAATTTAATGAGATCTTCCGATTCAACTTGTCGTAAAAGTTCACCGACAGCTTTTTTATTTTTTTCGCCATGAATGTTTGCTGAAAAACCGATGCTTGCTTTTTCGGTTCTGGCTTGAATCATTTTATCAAGATCAGCAAACGCACCGCCGCAGATAAAAAGAATGTTTTTGGTGTTCACTTGAATATATTCTTGCTGTGGATGTTTTCTGCCGCCATGCGGAGGAACGCTAGAGATTGTTCCTTCAATTATTTTTAGTAGGGCTTGTTGTACCCCTTCCCCTGAAACGTCGCGGGTTATCGATGGACTGTCGCTTTTACGGCCAATCTTGTCAATTTCATCAATGTAGATTATGCCGGTTTCGGCTTTTTTAGCGTCATAGTTGCTGTTTTGTAATAGTTTTTGAATGATAGTTTCAACGTCATCTCCGACATAACCAGCCTCAGTTAAAGTTGTTGCATCAGCAATAGCAAACGGAACGTTAAGCATTCTGGCCAAAGTTTCTGCAAGCAAGGTTTTGCCGCAGCCAGTTGGTCCAATTAATAAAATATTGCTTTTAGTTAATTCCACTTCTTCTTTAAATTTATTGTCTCGGCAGTAGAGCAAGCGTTTGTAGTGATTATAAACCGCCACACTCAAAGCTTTTTTGGCATATGCTTGACCAATCACGTAATCGTTTAGAGTGTTATTAATTTCCATCGGGGTTGAGAGTTTAATTTCACCCAGTGCTTTTTGATCTTCATCGAGCGCTTCTTTGCAAGTATTAATACACTCATCACAAATGCAAGCAGATTCTCCAGCGACTAATTTATTAACCGATTTTTTAGGTTTGCCACAAAAGGAACAGTGTTGGTTATTTTTGTCTTTGCTCATATATATTCTTGTATAAAAAATTATTTTTAATAATCATTAGGTTATAGTTTGTTTTATAACTATTGATTTTGTCTGACAAGTGTAACATTAAAATATGCGTGGCGTAAATGAGGTATAAAAATTTGCTATTTTGTTTGGTAGTAATTCATTTTTTTATGATTTTAAATCTAAAAAGAGAGAGTCAGGTAAGCGCATCAAAAGGCTCTTCGGCTTAACAGGTTGTATTTCCAGTGGTTTTTCCAGTCTATATTTAGGTATTACATAATGTTATAATTATCCTCTTTTAATTAAGTTAATAAAGCAAAGGAGGGCAATAACTATGCATGGATTTGTTGAGTTAAATCAAAGAGAGATTTGTTTTGTGAGCGGTGGTATTTCTAGTCGGGAAATAAATAATGTTTTTATGGATGGTGGTCGTATTGTTGGTACAGTGGTGGGCGGGCTTTTTGCTTTTCTTGGGGGTGGACCTTATAGTAAAGGTTATGATACTTCCGAGAAAGTTATACTTTATGTCGCGGTAGTATTAGCTGCCGGCAATATGGGGGCTGGTGTTGCGTACATTATTAGTGTCCCTGTCGCTTGATATTTAGGAATTTCAAACCGGATTTTTGTGCTATTTTTGGTTTAAAAAAAAGGTGCATAAAAAAACAGATGGGTTTTTTTGAATAATATCTATGATAATTTTGAATAAATTACCTAAAAATGGCTAAAAATAAGGGATTTTCGTATTTTGGACGCAGTTGTCCCGTGATGACCAAAATTAGCAATTTTTAAGAAGAGCCAATTCACGATGAAAGTTTAGTAGTTCTGATGTTTTTTTGCCAAAGTGAGCAGAGGATAAAATAAGCTGATGTCCACATAAAATGCACTTTAACGGATTAAAGCCGAAGTTTTTCTGTATCAACTCGGCGAAATTAGGCAAAGATTGTTGGTTAAGCTTTTCTTGGTTGAGTAGTTTATAAACTACCGGCAAAAGCTTACCTCTGTTACGATTGGATAGAAAGCCATAGTAACGAACCATCCTAAATCCTTCGTCTGGGATATGTTGGATAAATCTGGCAATAAACTGTTCAATGGTTGCTGTGAAATTACGGAAGGTTTTAGTAATGTGATCTAAGTAGGAGAATATAATAGTATCACCATAATATTCTCTTAATTTGGACTCAGCTATGGCAGGGCGTTTGATATAGCGGCTGAAATAGCTAACGTTTTTTTTGAAATTAGGGGAAGGTTTAGCGCAATGAACAATCCATATTTTCTTGTAGAGCAGATCAAGAAGATTATTAAAAGAGAGTTTATTAGTTAATTGCGTTTTGATGACCGGAGGAAAAACGAGCTGAGTCTGAAATTTACGGAATAGAGATATTACCTTGTATCGCCACATGCGCATCAAGGTTTCTTGGTGAAAAAAAATGCTTTTCCATTGAAGTAGATCTTCAGATAGTCCGCCTAGTGTAACGGACAAATGGATATGAACATTACGCTTAAGGTCACGACCGAAAGTATGTATGGCGATGAATATACCTACTATAATTTTCTTTTTTTTAGCTATTTTTAGTACACAGTTAGCTGCGAGTCTGGCTATTAAATTGAGGAGATAACGGTTGTACCAGAAGAAGTCCCAGAGTTCGCATGGGATAGTGAAGGTTAAGGGGTATTGGGCAGTAAATGTTTTTGTTTTTCTACTCAGATTTCGGAGGATTTTTTACCGCAGGAAGAGCAAGCTTTACACTTGCAGGTAAAAGGGATTCGTTTTATATGGGAACAATTGGGATTAGAGCATCGGTACTCGCGGTAGCCGCGTATAATGTTTTTGCAGCTAAGTAATTTAGTGATGCAAGTTACAATAGCAGGTCTAATCCGAGGTTTATGTTTTTCATAAAAACGCCACCAATTTTGCTTATTTAAGGGTTTCGACAGATCATCAAGATGCTAAGAACCAAAAACTTGGCGTATTGGATTACTGCAATAGTCGTAATATTACTCCATTAAAATTTTTAGAGGATACCGCCAGTGGTAAGACACCATGGCGTGAGCGTATTATTGGTAGTATTTTTGAAAAATCGGTTCAGGGAGACAACCTTATTGTTTCTGAGGTTCCACGACTTGGTCGATCAACTTTGCAAGTATTAGAAATACTGGAAACAGCCGCTCAAAAAGGTATATCCGTACATATTGCAAAAGATGGGATGATAATGGATGGATCGATGCAAGCTACAATTACCGCCACTATTCTTGGTTTGGCTGCGCAAATTGAACGTGAATTTATTTCTATACGTACCAAAGAAGCCTTATGCAAATGTAAAAATGATGGAATAAAACTTGGAAGACCAAAAGGACAATCCGAACTTTTAAAACTAGATGCTTTTCGTGATGATATTGCTGAGTATCTAAAAAAGGGTATTAACAAACGAGCTATTGCTAAATTAATTGAGTGTTCTCCATCTACCCTGTATCAATGGCTAAAGAGGCGATCTATTAAAAATGGAATGAGCAAATGAGAAAGGAATTTTTTGCGAAGATAGTATAGGTATCCAAAAACGTAACAAATTAGTAGTGCAGTTAGACTATAAAAATAGAGGTTATGATCATGGATATTGATACAAAAGAGAAAAAACAAATAATCGCTAAATTTGGTGAAATTAATTTTAAAGGACTTGAACAACTTGAGGGTAGTTATGATGCTTATCAGATTAATGATAGTATTGATAGCATAAGAGATGTTATTGGTACCCTGGAAAGGTTGTCGGTTAATATGGAACGTTTAAAAGCCGGGGCTCGAGAATTGATTGATGGCGACTCAGGATATTGTATGGAAACATTTTCACTGGAAGAATGTGGTGATATTGGTACCTTTGCTATAGATATTTGCGATGAGCTAGGCGAATGTTCTGATAAGATTGATAAAGTTCAAAAGCAATTAGCTCCGTTACAAAGATTAATGTCAACAGAAGATGGTAGTGTTTACATCGATTATCAAGATTCTCTCGATGATGACGAAGAGGATAACGATGAGCTTGATGATTATGATGACGATGAATAAAACGAGATGAGCAAAAATGCTGAAAAAAATAGCTATTTTGCGACTTCTGGGTAAATAAAAATATCAATAAAAACAAAGAATTATATCTTCGGAATTTCAGATTGAGCAGATTTGGGGGTTCTTCCACAATACCCCTTATAGGCGTTTTTGATGCGTTTTCCGGCTTACACTGAACTCGCTCTACCATGATGGTATTTACAAGAACCAATGCATTTTGTAGAAGATGTAACCCCAGTATCGTAAGCTCTTGAGCTATTGGATCATTAGACTGAATTTCAGATTTCCCGCCATAGGCATGGTGTGTACGTAGAGGTAGTTTTCGGACAACATTAGTTCCTACTCAAAATTTATAGTTGTCACAATAGCCAATTTTTGTTGCCATAAACTTAATTTTTATTCTTTTTTATCCTAAAAATGGTACAGGAATTTCCGCCTCTGCCTGTCCTCGGAACTTTTTGAGCAGTTTTTAGCAAACCAATTTTCAAAAATTATAATTGACTTCAATTTTTCCTCTTCAGCATCAAATTAATGACAGCTACATCGCTGAAAAAGGAACTAATGTTGTCCGAAAACTACCTCTACGTACACACCATGCCTAAATCTTACCGGGGAAATTGATGTATTACTTTAATAAACTAGCCCTACTCTTTGCTTTACAAACGGTTTTAAACTTATGTCGTTTATGATATCGAACAACCCGTAGCCGCACCGAGCACCACTAACAACCCACCTCCAGCAACACCCGTTACAACTTTTTTAGTTATTGGACAATCGCTCCAAGGAATTTCACCGTCTTCAGCTCTATGAGTATTAGGAGTGAAACGATATTGACGACCGGATACATATCCACAACACATACTAACGCAATCACCCTCGCTGCCCACAGTAGTAGACCCAATTTCAGTCCACGAATACGATTGACACTGACATACACCCTGAGATCCATTAACAAGCCATAATTCTTTTTTTTCTAAATTCACTATCATTTTTTACCTCAATTATTTTTGTGAATACCAACGGATAAACCCGTAGCCCTTTTCAGGATTGCGTCATTTTCTAACCAGCTCGAGAAAGACGCTCCTCAACTGCGAGATAATTTTAACATTTGTACCAACATTATCAAAATTTTTTAGCTTTTTTGTCAGCAGCTAGGGTGTCTACGCCGAACCCCTCCATTTTTCCGATAGCCATTAATCTGGCCAAAAATCCTTGTGCAGCAGAATTTATTGGTATTGCTAATCAGTAAGTTTTTAGGTTTTATCGTAACTATTCAGCATAATTCGCGCATAGCAAAAAGCGCTATACGCGAATTATGCTGAAAATTAAGGCTAAACGTCAAGTGTCTTCTAAATTATGAGTTAGTTCCAGTTGATTAAAACAGATAGCAACTTAGCTGATAAGTAATTTGTTGTATTATTTACGATTTTTAATAAAAAATAAGCACAAGTAGCGGTTTTTACTACCTGTGCTGAATAGTTACGTTTTAGCTAAATACAACAATACCGCGCTGATTCTTTTTAGCGTATTTTGTTTACCAATTAAGCGTAGGGTTGTGTTGAGTGGTGGTGAAACCGTAGACCCAGTAACTGCTACTCTAATTGGTTGAGCGATTTTGCCGAGTTTTAGTCCAAATTGTTTGGCGACCTCTTCTATCGCTTGATGTAAGGCTTCGTCGGTCCAGGCGTCTAACTTTTCAAGGGATTGTTTAAAAGCTTCGACAAAAGGAATTATTTCTGGAGTTAGATGTTTTTTCGCATCATCTTCATATTGTTCAAAATTTTCATAGAAGTATCTGCTTTTAATTGCCATTTCACGCAAAGTTTCTGCGCGTTCCCGCAGCCCTACTACGAGCTCTTCAAGTGTTGGGCCGCTGGTTTGATAATCAATTTTTAATTCTTGCATAAATGGTTTGAGGCGATCGGCAATCACTTTGGAGTCTAGGGTTTTGATGTAATGACGATTAAGCCAAAGTAATTTTTCTGGGTCGAAGGAAGCCGCAGCTTTATTTATATCTTTAATATCGAAAAGTTTAATAATTTCATCGCGCGAGAAAATTTCCTGGTTACCATGTGACCAGCCAAGCCTTACTAAGCAGTTTAATAATGCTTCTGGTAGATAACCGTCGTCTCGATATTGCAGCACACTTACTGCGCCGTGGCGTTTTGATAATAGTTTCCCATCTTTACCCAAAATTAGTGGAACATGGGCATATATTGGCGGTTCAGCTTTAAAAGCGCGGAAAATATTTATTTGTCGCGGGGTGTTATTGATATGGTCCGCGCCACGAATAACATGGGTTATTTTCATGGAAAGATCATCAACCACTACGCAAAAATTGTAGGTAGGAAAGAGATCGCTGCGGATAATTACTAAGTCGTCTAATTCGCTATTTTGAAAGCTGAGCGGTCCCAGCACTTGATCTTCAAAGCTTACTGATCCTTCTAGATCATTTCTAAAGCGGATGACAAATGGTTGGTCAGCTCTTGCCGGGAGGTTTTTGTCACGGCAGCAGCCGTCATATTTTGGTTTTTCTTTGTTGGCTAATTGCTTGTCGCGGAGTTCGGTCAGCCTTTCTTTAGAACAATAACAACGATATGCTGATCCTTCTTCGATTAGCTGTTCTGCTGCTTGTCGGTATTTATCTAGGCGTTCGGCTTGGTAGAACGGTCCAGCGTCATAATCAAGGCCTAACCACTCCATACTTTCCATGATGTTTTGTGTCGCTTCTTTGGTTGAGCGCTCTTGGTCGGTATCTTCAATACGTAAAACAAATTCACCGCCACGATTGCGGGTATATAGCCAGCTATAAAGTGCGGTACGGATACTGCCTAAATGTAAATTGCCCGTAGGGCTTGGTGCAAATCTAGTGCGTATGGTCATAAACGTTCTCAGTAATGCTTTTCTAATGTTGCAACTATGGGATTTATGATTATACTTTACCTGTTTTGATGGAAAAGTAAAAGGGCGATTAGCCGAAGTCCCCGCCCCTTTTAAAACATAATTGGGAGAAACTTTGGCGGGGATCCAGAAGATATATAGATTAGTAGGCGGTATATTATAATTGAACAAGGTTGCAACGGGCGATTAGCTCATTTGGCAGAGCACTGCTTTCACACGGCAGGGGTAGCTGGTTCGACTCCAGTATCGCCCATTTTTTAAGAAGAGATAAAACATGCAAGAAGCAGCCATAAAAGACAGTTTTGTTAGATCCCCTATAGAAGTTCGACTGTCATCGATTCATCGCTATGGGGTATTTGCTACGCGTGATATTTTTTCTGGCGAATTAATTGAAGAGTGTTTGGTGCTTACTACCAAAAGAGAAACACTTGATAAGCTAGGTGAGATGGGTAATCGGATGTTTTATTGGAATGATATTGAGGTGGCTATGTCCCTAGGGTTTGGTTCTATTTACAACCATTCTGACACCCCTAATGCTGAATTTTACCAGACACGTAGTGATAGAATAATCAAGTTTGTGGCTATTAAACCGATTGGCGCGGGATCAGAGATTTTGATCGATTATCGAAACAATGCTTGGTTTGTGCGTGGTGGTAAAGATGCGATTGTCCAGGCGGAGGAAAAAGAAGCGCCAAAAACAGCCGCCGGTGGGTATGGCAATTCAGGAGCAAACAAAATTTTTATTTTTCTTTTTTCTTTGCTGGTATTGTCCCTGGTTTTTTCGACGCACTGATTTTGCAAGAACTCTAAATATAGTTAGTTAAGAGGAATAATGAGAGTATTAATTGTTAAGCTTTCCTCAATGGGAGATGTTATAAGCACATTGCCTGCTGTTACCGATGCAACGAAAGCTATTTCCGGTATTAAATTTGATTGGGTTATTGAAGAAAATTTCAGTGAAATTCCCCGCTGGCACCAGGCGGTAGATTCGATTGTTCCAATCGCATTACGTCGATGGCGGAAAAAACTATTTTGCTTATCTACCAGCAAAGAGGTGCGTATTTTTTGGCAAAAACTTAAAGCTGAAAAATATGACTATATTCTCGATGTCCAAGGGTTGCTTAAAAGCGCTGTGGTCGCAAAGATTGCATGCGGTACAAGTTATGGTTTTGATGTGACTTGTGCTCGTGAGCCGCTCGCTGCTTATTTTTATCAAAATAAGTTTAATATACCAAGAAGTTTGCATGCGGTGGAAAGATCGCGACAGTTGTTTGCGAAAGCTCTCGGCTATAAAATAACTACCGATGTTCTGGATTATGGACTGATCAAGGAAAGGTTTGTTGGCAAAGAAGGGAAAATATCGACAGGAAAATACTTGGTTTTTATCCATGGAGCTAGCCGCAGTAAAAAATGTTGGCAAGAAAAAAAATGGATAGAGCTTGCGGGCTTAGCAAAAAAGGAAGGATTTAAAGTAAAATTGCCGTGGGGAAATAATGAGGAGCTTGTTCGGGCGAATAATATAGCAAGAGGATCTGACAATGTTGAAGTATTGTCAAAGTCGACTCTTACGGAGCTTGGAGCGATTTTGCTGGGGGCGAATGGTGTGGTTGCTCTTGATACCGGCCTTAGTCATTTATCTGCTGCTCTTAGTGTGCCGGCGGTTTCTTTATATGGGCCAACCGATCCAAATTTGGCTGGTACCTATGGAAAAAATCAAGCGCATTTGACTAATATGGAAAATCTTAGCGCCGAGGATGTTTGGAGTAAAATGGTTACCATTTTTTGCACATAATGGTTTCCATGATTACTGGAATCCCTCGTGCCAAGCAAATTGCGACCGAAGTATAAATCAAAATGTTGCTGATCCAGCTAAACAAATCACCATAAGTGATAAACGTTGTTGGCCAGGTAGCAGATGCCGGGATGATGAAAAACAACCAAGAAAACGTGGTTAGTTTTATAAAGCCAGAAGCAAAGCGCATGGTTCTGCTGCTAACCAAAAATTTTCCTAAAGAGGTTCTCATGATGCTAAATGGCATGTTGCCTTGATTGGCGTGCGGTGTCCTTAAGTTATCAACTAAAATTCCTCGAGTTAAATAAATTATTGCAATCCAAATCGATGCTACGTTGAGCTTTGCTAAAATAATCCATAGGGTAATTTCAATGATCCGGTCGGCGGCGATGTCGAACAAAGCGCCAAACACGGAAGTTTCTTGGTGCTTTCTCGCAATTATGCCATCTAAGCCGTCGAGTAAAATATTAATAGCTATTAATGGCGAAGCTAAAAATTGCCACGGTGTCTCGGTATATAGCGCGATTGCTCCAATGACAAATATCGATGCTAATCGCAAGAGGGTGGTTAAGTTTGCCATGCGTGCTTTTTATTCCATGTTACATTTATATTATGTTGGCTCCATTATAACGATTTCTCAAGGTTTTTAAAGGCGTATAATTTTGACTTTAGTAGCTAATTACTAAGAAATTTAAAAAGCCGGAACTTGTGGGCACAGGACTGCCCTATAAAATTTATATGCCGGCTGAGATCTGACTATTTTGCCATTCCTGTTAAGTGGTTAAAACCAAAATTTCGTGAGCCTATTGCATACTTTGCATGCATGATCAGCGCCATAGGATGTGGGTTTGACAAAGTAGAATCAAATAGTTCATCCACATTGTTTGCACTAAAGCCATCTTCAGTTCTAGTGATAAATTCCTGCATCGAGCTAACTATAGCCAGGGGAGATAACATGTTATCGATCCTCTTTGCCTCCTCTAAAAGCTCTTTTTTCTGGTCATCGGTTAACTCACTGCTATTAGTTATCTTGGCTATCAGTTCAGATAAAAATTCTTTTCCTTTAATATCACCACTCAAAATTAGCTGAAAAAACCCATTCAATTGCTGTTTGAAAGTGGTAAAAGCTTTTAAGTTTTCTACAAAGCGTGGTTTTTCCACTCCGGCATTCGAGACTATCAAAGCAGTAAAATTAGAGTCTTTAGTAATAGCAAGTTTATTCTGGCTTGCGATAACTTTGGGGGTCTCATTTTTTATTGCTAAGGTGTTGCCGGAACTCGAGATTGAACTACCGCATGCGCCGGCAGTAGCTGGTAGAAGGTTAGCAGCTGGTGCGCTATCATCATCAGATGGACTGCTATCTGATGAATTGTCAGTATCCGATGATCCGCTGCTGGCAGCAATCATATCGGCAGGTCGATCTGAGACAGGCAAAAGGATCAGGTTATCGTCACCTATAACCACGGCTAATTTATCATGACACGTTACCAATTTTCTAACTAACTTTTGAACTTCATGGTTTGGATGCATTATATACGCTGCTACCCAAGCTTTAAGCTCTTCTAAGCTATTTACCTCAATTGCGCTCGCTAATGGTTCCGCGAGCAGCTGATGTATATATGATAACACATAGAGATGAGAGTACACTCCGAGCCTTGGATGTTGAGCTAAACTAAGTACACCTGCTTGTAATTTTGTTAATAGCAGACTTAGTTTTTCCAAGATCTCGTTTCTCTTCGTAGCGAGCCGCGCTATTTCCGAGCCTATAGCATAGCCCTTATCAACATCGATCTCATCAACATCACATAAGACAGGAAGGTTAGCAGCTGGTGCTCTATCATCATCAGATGGACTGCTATCTGATGAATTGTCAGTATCCGATGGTCCGCTGCTGGCAGCAATCATATCGGCAGGTCGATCTGAGACAGGCAAAAGGATCGGGTTATAGCCACTCATAGTGTTGGCTAATATATCATTACCCTTTACCAATTTTCTAACTAACTTTTGAACTTCAGGGTTTGGATACATGCTGCTGGCAGCAATCATATCGGCAGGTCGATCTGAGATAGGCAAAAGGATCAGGTTATCGCTACCTATAACCGCGGCTAATGTATCATGACACGTTACCAATTTTCTAACTAACTTTTGAACTTCAGGGTTTGGATACATTATGTACGCTGATACCAAAGCTTTAAGCTCTGCTAAGCTATTTACCTCATTTGCGCTCGCTAATGGTTCCGCGAGCAGCTGATGTATATATGATGACACATAGAGAGGAGAGTTCACTCCGATCCTTGGATGTTGAGCTAAACTAAGTACACCTGCTTGTAATTTTGTTAATAGCAGACTTAGTTTTTCCAAGATCTTGTTTCTTTTCGTAGCGAGCAGCGTTATTACCAAGCCTGTAGCATAAGCCTGTTCAGAATCGTCATCATCAAATTCACAGAAGACAGGGAGATGTGTGTCTGTAATATGAAAATTATGACATACGAGGGCAGGTAGAGTAGAATCTATATCCGTGGGATCCATCTCCACCATCCTCAGGCGTCTTCTATTTAATATTATTAAATCACTTAATTTTCTTAGCAGCACATCTTCTGCGTGGGGGAGGAGTAAAGACATTAAATCTTCGCCGGCCTCAGTTCCTAACCAGCTGACTAATGAGGCTTTATAAAAAGCTTCCATGGGATATGTACCTTCTATACATAAATGGGTTAGTTTCGCTCCAGCTGCTTTAAGGGCTGGAAGTAAGCCCTCTCCAGCTAACTTTAATTCTTCTTTGGTGTAAATACTGGTCCAATCCTCAAAGAGGGGTGTCCCTAAATGTAATTCTTTTAACTGCGAAAAGGATGCCATCGAACTATTGATTGCCTCTAGCGCCTTTACAGTATAGCTATCATCATCTATCCGTAATGATTGCAACATACCACGATGAGATATTTCCAGCATTCTTAAGGCATCCAATATTGGTAAATATGAATCCCCAAAATGTCTAGTAGCACACAAACTTAACTTATTTAATCCAACCCCCCGCTCTAATAAAGCACGCGCCAGCATTTCCATTCCCGGGTGAAGGTCCTCACTGCCCTCTACTCCATAGAATTCCAAGCCAATTATTTCAGGATGTTCGCGTAAAATTGTCGCAATTAACTGCAGTAATATATTATCAATAAGACGATTATTTTTGTAATGCTGGGGGCTACATATAATTTTTCGTATCTTCCATTGGTTTGCCTTAAAAAACCCCAGCACTTCATCTGCGCCGGATTTGTCCAGCCCCTTTTCAGGTATATAAAGAGTTAAGCTACTTTTGTCCTTATCAAAAAGAACAATATCCTCTAAACTAGCAAGGCTAACTTGGCTAAACATAACCAAGATTGCCAATAGACAAAGATATATAAACCATTTTTTGTAAATAGCCTTATAAGGCTTTATTTTTTTCATTAATCCCTCTTAAAAAGGTAGTTGGTAAAGCAAGGCGATATATAATTCAGTATCAGCATGGGTTATGGTACCATAACCCATAAAAAAGAATATTAACAAAAAATTAAGCCTTACGACCCAGGGTTACGTCATTTTCTAATGGTTTCAAGAGTATGCTTAACGATCAATTGAGCCAAATAGTCACAACGCTTAAATGGAAAAATAAAGATTCAGTCCATAATTGGTATAAACCAGATTGCACAAATAATTCAGGCATGTTTATCTCTTTGGAGTAATTGAACTTAATGTATCTTTGCACCAGGCGATATCTGCTTTTGTATGATAGATAGCTCTTCTTAAAGTTTGCAGCCAATAAAAAGCATCAATATTACTATGTTCTTCTTGAATATGCTTTTGTTTCGTTAGATAAAATTTTAATTTTTCTTCTGATGAAACTTGCTGTTGTTGAATATGAGCAATGTATCTTTCTTGCGAAAGATTTTTTCCGTAGAATAGTTTTAACATGAATTCTAATCGAGCGGTAGTTTCTTGAGGTGGAGTAACCAACCATTGTTTAAGTACGAACAACCCTTGTTTTGTTATGGAGTATACTTTACGTAAACGTCCACCATCAGTATTTTTCTCTATACATTTTACTAACTTATCTTGTAGCAACTGCGCTATTATTATTTATGACTAATCCTTTAGTACAAAAATGTTTGCCGATCTGGTAAAGTATAAAATAAAGCGTAACTATTCAGTATAATTTGCGCAGAGCAAAAAGCGCTCTGCGCAAATTATGCTGAAAATTAAGGCTAAACGTGGTGTATGCAAGTGTTTTCTAAATTCTAAATTAGCTCCAGTTGATTAAAGCAGGTGGCAACTTAGCTGATTAGTAATTTGTTGTATTATTTACGATTTTTAATAAAAATCAGTACAAGTAGCGGTTTTTGCTGCCTGTGCTGAATAGTTACAATAAAACAAAAAAGCACATGAGCACTAAAAGCGAAAAAAAATTATTGCACTATACCGGTAAAGCTATATCCATTTATAACATGATCCAAAAAAATGACCGGGTATTGGTATGTTTATCTGGCGGCAAAGATTCATTCGCCCTTGCAACAATTTTACGTCTTTTACAGTTGCGCGCTAAAGGTAAATTTGAAGTCCATGTGTTAGCGATCGATCAGGGGATTGTCGGGTGGAACCAAGCAGAAATAGAAAGCTGGCTTAAAGAAAACAATTTTGCTTTTACTATATTAAAAACTAATATATTTGAGATTGTGAAAGCGAAAGAAAATACCAAACATTCTTATTGTGTTTTATGTTCCAGGCTGCGTCGTGGGCATATTTACACTTTTGCTAAAAAACATGGTTACAATAAAATTGCCTTGGGCCACCATCGTGATGATTTAATCGCAAGTTTATTGATGTCAATCTTTTATAATGGACTGATTGGTTCCATGCCGCCAAAATTAATTACTAATGATAAAAAATTAATTGTCATCAGGCCATTAGCCTATTGCCAAGAAGCTGACATTTCTCGATATGCTTTGGAACAGAAGTTTCCTTTAACCGCAAAAGGTATCTGTGGTGCTAAAGAAAATAAGACGAGGAAACAAGTGCAAGAACTAATTCAAACGCTGGGAAAAGGCAACCCCAAAATCCCCGCCAATATTTTACATTCCTTAAGTAACGTACACCCAAGCCAGCTTATGGATCCAAAATTATGTAATTTTAAAAACCTTGAGGAATCATTATCCTAAAAGGTGCGGGGCGTAAAATAGCATCGATAGTTCAACAGACATTACCGTTTTGGTAATAGCTCCTACGGAAATATAATCAACCTCGGTTTTGGCAAGAGAATGGATGTTTTTTGAATTTACTCCGCCAGATATTTCTAATTTTATTTTGCCGTTATTTATTTTTACGGCTTTGCAAATATTTTTTTGCATATTCATAGTTTTTTAAGATTGTCCGGTCGCCCGATCAAGTCGGGCGATGACGTAGCCGGGCAATATGGATTTTACGGAACCAAGCTAGTTCACAAGTTATGGGGCTGTTGAAACCCACCTATTTCGTCATTCCCGCGAAAGCGGGAATCTAATAAAAATAATAAGCTACCTTTGTTATTTTTATAAAAATTTTCAGACTTCAACAAGCTCGTTATTTATAATAGTTTGAAATATTGGAAGAAAAAGCACGATTATCACCGTAGAAGTTTAGCTATCAACACAATGAATCAACTAGGGATGCCTGCATATTCATAGTTTTTTAAGATTGTCCGGTCACCCGATTAAGTCGGGCGATGACGTAGCCGGGCAATGACGAGATTTCTTCAGCGCCTATTCTACCGCGACCAAGTTCAGGGTAAAAATTAAAAAATTTAAAGGTATTTAATTTGCAGCAAAATAATGGAAATTTGTCACTAAACTTTTTAACGTGGATAAAAGCGCTTTTCTCTCCGATTGCTGGCGAAGATTTTTAAGCGCAGCGTTTAAAATGTTGTGCTTTTTCAAGATCTTTGCTAGCATTTGCTTCAAACGTTTTTTCATAATTCTCTAGCTAAAGTAAACTGATAGATTAAAAAAATTTCGAAAGTGGTATTTAGAAATTTCTTATGGTAAAATAGCAAGCGTTTATTGCGTTGCGGCTTTGCGGCTGTCACTTGATTAGAAGTAGATTTGTTAATTAGCGGCTAGTGTGAATTGTAAACAGGGAACAAGGAACAGGGAGGATTTGTATGATTTTTGAAACATTAACTACTCTAGGGGCTATAGGTTTTAGTAATTATGTCGCCTGGGGGGATTATAGAAAGTTGCTAGGGAGGGTGGGAGATTTTTTTAGATCTAGTACTGATGCTAGTGATAAAAGCGCCCTGGAAGAAGCAGAAGTTAAAAAGACAGAAGTTGGAGAGGATAAGCATCTTGTTTTTGAGTGTAGCAAAGTATCGGTTGTAGATTTTGTAACAAAAAAACAATTGGCGGGCCTTGAGTTAGAAGTAGAGTCTGCAAAAAAACGAAGAGTAGCGGAAGAAAGTAAACCCGTGGCTACTGAAGCATCTGATGTAGCTGGTACGACACCCCAATATTACAATATTAAAATCGAAACTAATAGGAAAGCAGAAAATCTTACCTTGGCAGAATTGTATTTTTCTGATTGGCAAGATTTTACCATTACCATTACTCGTGTTGGTGAATTAGAGCCACTGTCGCCGACCCAAAATAAAGAGGAATACGATCAAGTTTTACAAACATTAAAAACTTTTTTACCAAGAACCACCTTATTTCAGACTAAATCTCCGGATCAATTGGTTAGCGCTGTTGAAAATGGTGCTGGGACTATTAATTTTACGAAGGAGCAAGACTGGCATTTTCTGGAGAGTGATAAATTTACTCAAGGTTTATTTAGTGTAGCTATACAGAAGATAAAAGAAGGGGACTCTAGTGTCTTAGATACATATTTTGAAACCCTGGAACAAAGAAATAGAAATGTATTGCTCAATGTTGGGAAAAAACATTTAGAATTATTGGCAGAGAAAGAGAAGCAAGAAAAGATAATAAAAGCGGTAGAGCGTCGATCACGAAATATCAAAATTGCAGTTGCAGTTGGTTTTGTTGCGGTCATTGCAGTAGCCGCAGTAGCATTGGTTTTTGGATCAGCAATTGTTGCAGGCGTTGCTTCAAGTGCTTTTTTAGCCAGTATTGGTAGTGTCACTGTCTCTGCATTCAGATCGATGATGGGTTTTTTTAGTAAGGTAATGGGGTTTGAACATGCGGCGGTGGCAGCATCTGCCGCAAATAGTGCTGTAAATGCAATTATAGAAGATAATGTAGCAACGGGCGTATCTGCAGTCGTTTCTGCCGGGGTTGTTACTAGTACAATTGGTTTTGGGAAGAAAATTGGTGAGTTCGTCTTTGGAACTAAAAAGAAAAAAGAAGCAAAAAAAGCCTTAGAAAAGGCTAACGAAGAATTAGCGGAAGTAGAGTATCTTGAGGAACATCTTAGTAAGGATGTTAATAAACAAGTGGAAAAGGTGGCTGTGCTAAAGGCTCTTGATAATATTAGGCAAGATGCAAAAGGTGCGTGGCTAAAATTAGAAAAAACAGGGCATATAGGATTTTTGGTTGTTTGTGACCATTTATACAATAATAGTGTCCCATATCATCAAAAGATTGACTTAGAGGATATCTCTACTGGTAGGGATGAAATCCAACTGATTTCGCTGGCTTTATCTAATAATTTTTCTATAACCGAATTAAAATTTAAATATACCGGTCCTTTGCCACCAGAGAAAGAAGTGCGAGATGCTAATGACAATATCGAAAAGCAATTATTAATAAATGGCTATTTACGAGGTCAAGTTTTTACCGCAGAAGAAAGTGAGAAGGTAAGAAGATTATTTGGTGATGATAATGGGCTTAAAGAGCAGGCCTTGGAGAAAGTAAGAGCTAATTTTTATTTGGTAGAGTTTCCGCTCGGAACTGTTGCTGATGTTTTGCAAAAGGATGTAGAAGGAATGTTAAGGCAAAATGAATTGTTTTTAACATTTTCGCGGCAACCAGATATAGGGGTTTACGGCCAAGCATTCGAGCTTGATAGAAAGAGATGCGCCAGTTTTATGGCTGATTTGATCAAAAAAATCGGTCCTGCACAAAAAAAGCAAGTTCAGAGTGCTGTTTTTGAAGGCATTCTTGAGCTCCACGAGCTGGATATTGCATCGCGTAGAGAGCTATTAAAAACGGTTTTTGCTGGGGGAAGTGAGGATAAGATTGCTTTAAAAAATAGATTAGATAAGCAAAGAAAAGAATCAAAAGTAGCGGGAGAAGTTGAGGAAACAGAAGAGTTGAATAGGTTATTGCAAATGGGTTTACAGGAAGATCTCGAAAAAGCATACGCTTGTTTAAAAGCGCCTTTTGGGGTGGCAGATTTAGCTAACTTACAAAGAGATTTAGATAAAAACTATGATTTAAGGAGTTTTAATTTCCCTGTGGGTATTAGTGGTAAAGTTAAAAGTTTTATGACCGACATTATTAATCGTAATAAATTATATGACACTACATTTGATTATGATAAGCCAACGGGACAGTTACAAGCATTCTTAGAGGTGTATACCAGTATTCAATCAGTTGACGAGCGTAAGAGTTGCCTTAGCGCTTTTATGAAGATTAGTGGCGCTGGTGAAAAATTGTTAGAATTGGTGAGGCAAGATATTTATGCTAATAATATTCAATTATTGCGTGACTCTATGGAAGAGGCACAAAGAACGGAATTACTTACGGTTTGTTTTAAAAAAGACGCTCGGGGCACGGCCACTTTACTTTCTAAGTTGTTAGCAGTAGAGCCCAAAATAGATGCAAAATATATTGAAGGAATATTTGTTAAGTCTGGGCAGGGTGGAAAAGGATGGACTTTTAAAGAATGTATTTCTCAGATAAAAGGTTTGCGAGATCAACTTCATGGTACTGACGCTGAGCATGCTAGAAAGATAGATGATATTTTATCAGCGGCGATTGGCGAGGACTTAAAGAGCAGGTATCCTGTTTTAACTCAGAAAATTGGTCCATTAGACAGCATAAATCAAGTACAGAAAGAATTAGAAAATAATCACGATATAAAAATTAGTGATTTTGTTGGCGAACAAGCGGATAAATCATTAAAAGATCTGGCTAAATTTATTTGTGATCGTAATAGTATTATTGAGCTTATAAGAAAAAATAAAGGGACGCTTAAAGAGCCGGATCTTGATGGTTTTTTAAAACTTTATCAAGCAATGTATAACAACAAAAGTGTAGATGCTAAGTTACGAGAAAGAGGGTTTAAAGAAATAGAGCCGTTTGCAATATTAAAAGCAATTGGTTCTGATAAAGGTAGCTGGGAAAAATTACGTGCTTTTGCTCGTAGTGATCACGAGGCATTTTTAGCTATGTTAACGCAAGGTTTTAGTATGGCTAATACCCCAGAAACAGAGGCTAAAAAGAAGGCAGAAATGATTGGTGAAATATTTAAACTTGACGGATTATTTTCTGATAGTTACACCAATGATCCAGTGGTTAGTAGGATTCTAAGTGCGGTTAATGCTTTTATGATCCCAAAAGATGAAAAGGATATTTCTGGTATTGAAGAATTTAAGAGACAAGTTGCTGTTGCTTTGAATAAAGATATTTCTAACGAGGCGCCGGAAAAGCAAAAAATTGTTGCCAGTGTCAAATATATTGTTATAGGTGATCAAGTGGCAGGGCTAGATTTAGGATTGAGAGATACTTTTGCAGCCACAACAAGCAGTAAGATCTCATGAGGAAGGATTAATCTTAACTCCTGCAAAGTGGTAAAAAGCCGGTTCTATTATTTTAAGCGCTTGGGAAAGGCAACCCCAAAATTACCGCCAATATTTTACATTCCTTAAGTAACGTACACCCAAGCCAGCTTATGGATCCAAAATTATGTAATTTTAATGTAATCTTGTGTTCCCATTCGTCAGTAATATTTTTTATTATTTCCTGGAAGTTATTAATGCTAACTCCAGTCAATCTTAGAAATATTTGCGGCTTGCCAGCTAACGTTTTATAAGTTAATGCCATGCTATATCCTTTATTTATTGATTTATTTTATATTAAGGGCCTGTTGAAATCTGAAAATTTTTATAAAAACAACAAATGTAGCTTATTGTTTTTATTAGATTCCCGCTTTCGCGGGAATGACGAAATAGGCGGGTTTCAACAGCCCCATTAACATAATGTTAGGTACAAAAGCAGCGAGCCTTGAAGCAACCAAGATATGTTTTGCGGGGCCTATCGACCAGGGAGGGTAAGTAGATGGAAGGCAGGACGCCTGTCCCAAAAAACATATCTTGGTTGCTTCAAGTTGCGAGCGTGTTTAGGGAATCCTACTTTCGCATAAGTTCTCTTATCCTAAAAAGTTGGAACCGTACGAGAGCGTTTTAGATTCTTTATATTAAGCGCTCGCAGTTAAGCCCTCAAAGGCGCGGGGCGTAAAATAGCATCGATAGTTCAACAGGTATTACCGTTTTGGTAATAGCTCCTACAGAAATATAGTCAACTCCAGTTTTGGCAAGAGGCCGAATGTTTTTTGCGTTTACCCCGCCAGATATTTCTAATTTTATTTTGCCGTCATTTATTTTTACGGCTTTGCAAATATTTTTTAAAGGAAAATTGTCAAGCATGATGATATTAACGGGGGTGGTTAAAGCTTCGCGTAATTCATGTAAATTTCTTACTTCGATTTCTATGGATTTATGGGGGTAGAGTTTTTTGGCGTTTGTAACAGCATTAGTTATCGAGCCACAGGCAGCGATATGATTTTCTTTAATTAAAAGAGCATCATAAAGCCCAAAACGATGATTATTTCCCCCGCCACATTTTACTGCATATTTTTGCGCTAATCTTAAACCAGGGAGGGTTTTTCTGGTATCTAACAGCTTGGTTTTTGTGCTTTTTAATTTGGTCACCAATTTTTTAGTTAGCGTGGCTGTACTAGATAAGGTTTGTAAAAAATTTAATGCTGTACGCTCTCCAGTTAACAAAGAGCGAGCGGGCCCGGTCAGTTTACATAAAACTGTTTTGGCATAAACTTCATCGCCATCTTTAATTTTCCAGGCTATTTTTATTTTTGGATCAACTTTAGCAAAGACAGCATCAACAAAAGCCGAACCACAGATTACCGCTTTTTGGCGCGCGACAATTTCGGCTTCGGCAATGGTGGCTGAGGGAATTAAGCTTGCGGTGAGATCTTTTTTGCCAACATCTTCTTTTAGTGCAAGATTTATTATGTTGTCGAAATCTTTTTTATTCATATTTTAGCGGTAGTGTTTTCTTAAGCGTTTCTTTTGTTTTAAGCCCCAGATAGTCCCAATCGGTCCTGAAATGGTATAAATTGCAAAAATAGTAAATAGCACTTTTTCTGGGGCGATTGAAACTAAGGCGATAATTAGTACGGTTGCCAAGATTACTACAAAACGTACATTCTTTTTAAATTCAATTTCTTTGAAGCTGTAATAACGGACATTGCTTACCATCAGAACGGCGACGATAATCATGGTTGAAGCAATAAGCCAAATGGTGGTTTGATTGGTGAATGCATGGTCAAAGCAAATCCAAATTAGGCTAGTAACTATAGCAGCTGCGGCTGGGCAAGGCAGGCCTTGGAAGTATTTTTTTCCGGTAGTGTCTGCTTGCGTATTGAAGCGCGCCAAGCGGAGAGCAACAGAAACAGTATAAATAAAGGCAGCGATCCAGCCAAATTTCCCTAGACTAGATAAATTCCACGAGTAAGCTAAAAGTGACGGGGCTATGGCAAAAGCAACCATATCGGATAAACTATCAAATTCAGCGCCAAAGCTCGTCATGGTGTTGGTTAATCTAGCTACTCTGCCGTCGAGAGAGTCCATGATCATGGCAATAAAAATTGCAATGGCGGCGCTGTCGCACCTACCTTTGAAGGCTGAAATAATTGCAAAGAAGCCGGCAAAAAGAGCGGCAATGGTAAATAAATTTGGTAATAGATAAATTCCCCGTGGTCTTGCAGTTTTAGCGTTCATAGCAATAATCTCTTTTATTAAAAAAATATATGATAAAAAATTATAAAACAATTAGAATGGCATCAGGCCAGAGTATTTCTAATTCGTTTGTGTTTATCTAGCAGGTATTATCTAAGTTTTTAGTGTTGTTGTATATTTTTATAGGTTATAATAACGTAGCTTGTTGACTTTATTATAAATATTTTTTAGGGTTTCTATAGATTAGCTATATGCAATACCAAAAAAAGGACGATTATTTAAAAGAAGACGAGCATCAAGAGCTTGGTGAAGAGAAGATTTTTTTTGCTGGAAAAGATTATTTTGCTTCGTTACTTTCCGATATTAGAGCCGCAAAAAAATCGATCGAACTAGAAACCTATATTTTTGATTTCGACGACGTTGGTAAAAATGTGATCGTTGCTCTAACTGAGGCCGCTCGGCGTGGAGTTTTGGTGCGCATATTAGTTGATGGCGCGGGAACGCCCGAGTGGGGTAATGAGGCTATCAAACGTCTGGAGGGATTTGGTGCAGAAACGAGAGTTTTCCATCCCTTTCCCTGGCGGCTATGGCAGTGGAGCAGGTCTCGAGTACACGCATCTTCTTTATTAAAAGCAATTTATCTCTTGTTAAAAATCAACTCTCGCAATCATCGCAAGGTTTGTATTATCGATAAAAAAATTGCTTATGTCGGTAGCTTCAATATTTCACAAAAGACGTGGCGTGATACGGGGGTACGTTTAAGGCATGTTGATTTGCAAGATATTTTACAAGCTTTTGATTCTTCATGGTCGCACATCCCGATTCAAGAAAGAGTGCGTCATTTTTTCCGGCATATGCGTACCAATCCAATTGTTCGTTTAAACAATACTTGGCATCGGCGCCGTATTTTATATAAGAATTTATTACAGAGAATTAAAAGCTGCCAAAAGAGAGTTTGGATTACTAACGCTTATTTTGTTCCTGACAATTTTTTGCTACGGCGTTTGATCGAAGTTGCGCGCTTAGGTGTTGATGTGAGAATTTTGTTACCCAAAGAATCTGATGTTAGCTTTATGCCTTGGGCTTCGCAAGCATTTTATGAGCGGTTGTTAAAATCTGGAGTTCGCGTTTTTGAATATACTTCGAGCATTCTTCATGCTAAAACTTTAATTTTAGATGACTGGATGACTATTGGTTCAAGTAATCTTAATCATCGAAGTCTGTTGCACGATCTTGAGGCCGACGTTAATGTGCGTTTGCCCGAGTCGAAGCAGGTTTTGGAAAATCAGTTTTTACATGACTTAGAGCATGCGAAGGAAGTGCACTTAGAAGGTCGACGAAAACTGCCATGGTACCAGCGGGTGGTTGCATGGATAGCTCTTTATTTGAAATATTTGATTTAGATATTACTTTGCCGAGAGTGTTTCTCTGTCCTCTTCTGCTGGCGTTATCAGCGCTGATTCTACCGCTTCTTTTTGGGGCTTGGTTTTTGGTTGGGAATAGGTAGAGGGTCGTGAGGCGGTTGCTTTATCTATCGGCGTAGAGGAAGGATCTGTGGCTGAAAGACGTTTTAGTACATACGCACTGTCTTTCCCAGGCGGCGGGCCCCCTGCTTTTTTCCCGGCAGTTGTTTTTTGGGGAGCGCCTGGCTGTCTTTTTTTGGTTTCTGTTTCAAGTAGTGATAGTGCCTTTTGAGTATCTCTATATGCGCGATAGCGGGCGCGCAGATTGAATATAGATATGGCTGGATCTCCTAATTTTTTTCGAACTATTTCTGGTTTTGGAATAATGACGGCTGGATTTTCTAGTAGTTTTTTTGCCACATAATATTTTTTTCCTTTTAGGGCCAGCAATAAGGCGGTATTACCATCACGGTCTTCTGCGTTCTTATCGATATTAAATTTAGGGTCAAGAAAAGTTTCGAGGTCTTCAATGGTTCCTGTTTTAGCCGCCATCATTAGAGCATTTTGGTTTTTTTCATTTAGGGACATATTGGCTTGAATTTTAGGGCTAAATTCTTCAAAAATAAATTTTACGACATCAAGGTGGTTATTTTGAGCTGCTATTATACAGGCTGTTTCTGCTTCTTTGGCGAGGTCAATGCCTAGTATTTTTGCCTCTGCAGCTAAGGTTTTTAACGATTTAATTTGGCCAGTGCCAGCTATTATTGGGAATGCTTGTAAAATAGACTTTTCGGCTCTTTTTTTGAAATTTTGATGGGTTAAGAGGGCGTGAATAACGTCGAGGTATTCACCATAAGCAGCTAATGTCAGTGCATCAATGCTATCGCCCACGGTTATATCAGGGTTCGCTCCCTTATCTAATAGTTCTTTTACAATTTCAATGCGCCCCATTTTAGCTGCTGATGTAAGAGCGGTTTTTCCCGCCTTGTCTTGGATGTCAATTTTAGCGCCTTTTGCTAACAGTTTTTTTACAATTTCAACGTGCCCTTCTTCGGCAGCTAATATAAGAGCGTTTTGTTTACGGTCGTTTTCTAAATTAATATCACAGTTATTTTTTAATATTTCTTCAACAAGTTTCGTATTGCCCTTATAAGCCGCCCACATTAAAGCGGTCATACCATTTCCGTCTTTTATGTTGGGATTTGCTCCGTTTGCTAAAAGTACTCCCACAATTTCGGTGTGTCCTTTTTGCGTTGCTACAAGCAGGGCAGTTTTTTTACTATTGTTTAGCAAATCAAGGTTGATTTGTATTGCTGGGGGCGCTCTTTTTTTTAAGCAGGCCACCACAATTTCCATGTTGCCAGCGTCGGCAGCCAACAGCAGTGCAGTAAAGCCCTGTTTATCTTGGATGTTAGGGTCTACTTTGCCATTTTCTAAAATTGCTACGGCGGCGTCAGTATGCTTTTCTTTAATTGCTATTAAGAGAGGAGGATCGGGAGTGTTATCTGCTATCTCAAGCTTAAGACCGAGGTTACGGTTTAAAAATTGTTTTACTCTGACCAAAATAGACGGTTTGGGAGTGTCCACTGTTGGATTAGGGTCGGCCCCATGCGCTAGAAATTCTTTTATTATTTCAGTATGTCCATAATAAGCCGCTAGATTTAAGGCGCGCATATTTTGTTCTTTTTTTGTTTTCTGGGGCAGGGCTTGATACGCTGTTGAGTCCAGGAAGTATTTTGCGGATTCTAGGCTGCCAAATCGAGCTGCTGCCATGATCAGTCCGGTAGTACCCCCTGCATATTTTTTCTTGGTAGTTAGGGCGGGCTTGATATCGTCTAGTACCTCTTTTACGGGGGGGTAGTCGTGGGAAACTTCATTCATGGTGAAAAATCTAAAGGCAAGCGGGGAGGGTGTTTTTGTCGAAAAGTTATTTGCTGCAAAAATAAGTTCAGCTATTTCATCGGTAGAGGTTTTGTGTATTTCTCCAAGAGGACTATTCGGGTCAAAATAATAGTAGTCATTGCCGTTTCTAAAGAGGGCAGTGTCGTGGTTGTGGGAAGTAATCAGGATTAGTTTATTATTTTGCATCAACTCTTCTTTTCTGAGCAGTTTTTTTAATTGATCTAAGGTAAATAAAGAAGTAAGCACATATTCTTTTTTTAAGGTGCGTTCTTGTTTTTTTGTGTCTTCTAGAGACCGATCTAGGTCTCCCTGACGTGTCGGTTGATAATCCTCAATATTTTGAAAATACTCAATATAGGAGATAAATCTTTCAAATTCGGCGGCTTCTTTTTCGGTAAGTTTTCTTTTTCCATCCCAGTCGGCAATTAATTTTGTTGTGGCTTGGAACCAGTTATAGTCATCTCTTTCTTTAGCAGAATCTTTTTGTTGAGTTTGTAACCATTTAGCATATAACCAAAGCGAAGATATTCCAGAACAATACCCTTGTTCTAGTTTTTTAATAAAGGCTTTGTCTCGGTTGTTTTTCTGTAAGTAGGCGCGTAGATTTTGTAGTATTACGCCTTGATTAAAATTGGTTGTAAAGCCTGATATGGCAGCAACTTCTCTCAAAAATATAGAGACATTAGAGTCTGGAGTAGGTTTTGGCATAAGCAATGTTTCAGCTATTTAACTAAGAGCTATAATTCCATCATATTATTATTAAAAAGGCAAAGTAAATCAGAGGAACACTATAGAACAAAGCCTTTTTAGTTCTCCGAGGGTCGCCCCAAAAAAACACTGAAAATTCAAAATGGCGCTTTAAATTTCCCAGGCAGGTTTCAGTGTCCAAATTTTAAACCATGCTCATTGCGATCAACTACAATTTTATCTTTTGGGGAGAATTTCCCTTGTAGGATATCTTGAGCTAATGGATTTTCAAGGTGTTGTTGAATTGCGCGCTTTAGTGGGCGAGCGCCATAAAGTGGGTCATAGCCAATCTCTGCGAGATAGTCGAGTGCCTTGGTGCTTATTTCTAAATGCAAATCTTGTGCTGACAAACGTTTTTTCAGACGCTCGATTTGGGTGTTAGTAATGGCACGGATCTGTTTTTGGTCAAGGCTGTGAAAGACCACAATTTCATCGATCCGATTAATAAACTCTGGGCGGAAATGTTTTCTGACCGCTTCCATGACCGCTTCTTTTGTTTGGGTGTCTTGTGATCCTAGGTTCGAGGTCATAACGACAACACAATTTCTAAAATCTACAGTTCGACCGTGGCCATCGGTTAAGCGGCCGTCATCTAGCACTTGTAATAAAATATTAAAAACATCGTGGTGTGCTTTTTCAATTTCGTCTAAGAGGATTACGGAATAGGGTTTGCGTCTTACTACTTCGGTGAGGTACCCACCCTCTTCATAGCCGACATATCCTGGGGGTGCGCCAATTAATCTTGCTACCGAATGTTTTTCCATAAATTCGGACATATCGATGCGGATCATCGCTTCTTCGGTATCGAATAAGAAATCAGCTAAGGTTTTGCAAAGTTCAGTTTTGCCAACACCAGTTGGGCCTAAGAACATGAATGATCCGATTGGTTTGTTACTATCAGCAAGGCCAGCGCGCGAGCGACGGATGGCGTTCGCTACCACTTTTACCGCTTCGTCTTGGCCGATAACTCTTTTATGCAGGGCATCTTCCATTTTGAGTAATTTTTCTTTTTCTCCCGCAAGCATTTTGCTTACTGGAATATGGGTCCATTTTGATACGACCTCTGCAATTTCTTCTTCGGTAACTTTATTACGGATTAAGTGAGATTCTTTTTTTTCGGTCTGCAGAGCTACCAGTAGCTGTTTTTCTAAAGAGGGAATTTTGCCATATTGTAATTCTGACATTTTTGCTAAATCTACTTTACGTTGAGCCGTTTCCATTTCTAATTTTGCTTGGTCCAGATCTTCTTTTATTTTTTGTGCGTTTTGGATGGCTGACTTTTCTTTTTTCCAAACTTCTTCCAGGTTAGAATATTCTTTTTCAAATTTATGCAGTTGTTTTTCAAGATCGGTCAAGCGTTTTTTGGAGGCTTCGTCAGTTTCTTTTTTTAAAGCTTCCCGCTCTATTTTTAGTTGAATAATTTTCCGGTTAAGGCGATCTAAATCTTCAGGTTTTGAATCCATTTCCATGCGGATTTTACTCGCCGCCTCATCGATTAAATCGATGGCTTTGTCGGGTAAGTTACGGTCGGTAATATAGCGGTGCGACATCGTTGCGGCTGCCACAATTGCGGAGTCGGTAATGTCAACCCCGTGATGGATTTCATATTTTTCTTTGAGGCCACGGAGAATGGCGATGGTGTCAGGAACATTTGGTTCCTCAACTAAAACTTTTTGAAAGCGGCGTTCAAGCGCCGCATCTTTTTCAATATAGTTGCGATATTCATTTAAAGTGGTGGCGCCGATACAGCGTAATTCGCCGCGCGCAAGAGCCGGCTTTAACATGTTACCTGCGTCCATCGAGCCCTCAGCTTTCCCTGCCCCGACCACGGTGTGTAATTCATCGATAAATAAAATTATTTGTCCTTCAGCTTTGCTTATTTCAGTAATTACCCCTTTTAGGCGTTCTTCAAATTCACCACGAAATTTGGTTCCGGCAATTAACATTCCCATGTCGAGTGCAAGTAACTGCTTGTTTTTTAGACCATCTGGAACTTCGCCGTTAATGATACGCTGTGCTAGTCCTTCGACAATCGCAGTTTTGCCAACGCCCGGCTCTCCAATTAAAACCGGATTATTTTTTGTGCGCCTTTGTAATACTTGGATGGCGCGTCTAATCTCATCGTCACGGCCGATAACCGGATCTATTTTTCCTTGTGCGGCGCGTTTAGTGATGTCAGTAGTATATTTTTCTAGAGCTTGGCGCTGTCCTTCAGCACCAGCATCTTGTACTCGTTCCTTACCGCGAATCTCTGCAATTGCTTGCTCAATTATATTTTTAACCGCCCCCGCCTCTTTTAGTATTTTTCCCAAATTGCCTTTATCATCGAGGGCGGCAAGGAGAAATAATTCACTGGCGATAAATTGGTCTTTACGTTCTGTGGCTAGTTTATCGGTTATATTTAGTAACTTTAATAGATCGTTAGAAACGTGAACCTCACCAGGTACGCCTTCTACTTTAGGTAGATTATCGATGGCTTTTTGTAATGCGCTTTGCAGTTTTATAATATCAACTCGAGATTTTTGTAAGACGTTGGTAACCGTGCCTTTTTGCTCAAGAAGTGCAAACATTAGGTGCGTCGGCTCTATAAATTGGTTATCTTTGCTGAGCGCTTTTGATTGGGCTTCAGCTAAAGCTTCACGGAAATTATCAGTTAGTTTTTCTAGGCGCATATTTTGTCTCCTTTTTTGTACTACTAGTATTCCATTTAAATGGGGGTGGTTTTACGTTTATCAAGGATAATTATACCGAGATCGCGATCTGGAATCCACCCGATTAAGCTCGAATTTTCAGTTAAACTCAACTGTCAAGTTTTTGACCTAATTCCCTTAACCCCTGACATATTTTATTTCTGACTTACAATCGTCAAATTTACCCCCTACACCCCACGTCATTGCCCTATTAAGCTTGTCCCGTTATGTTTTAAAACGGGATCGGGCAATCTCATCGAGATCGCCCGGTCAAGCCGGGCGATGACGAATAATGTCAGGTGTTATGCCTAATTCCTATAAGCTACTAATATTCATCAATGAAATAAAGCGGCTCTCCCGTTTTTTATGTTGCAGCTAACCCGTCGTAACCATATGTTTTGGAAGAAAAATATCATGCCCTTGCAAATCTAAAAACAGCCCCTGAAAGGGTTTAAAAATATTTTTTGTGCACTGATTTTTTGTACAGCATTTGAAGAGATACGACGATTTTTTCGCATGAAAAATAAAACTCGCGCTGAACCGCGCAGGATGATTGCCCCCAAAATTGAGGACTTTAATTAATTATAGCAACAGCATAAAATTTGCTGCACTAAAGCTGCAATGCTAAAAAAATGGATCAATTTTGACAGAACCATTAAGCTTCCGTTAATGTAAGTTCTCAAAAAATATGCTTTACTTTAAAAGGAGTCTCGAGCAATAATTTAATTTTTGGTAAATCAAGTAATTCAATAGATAGAGAGATGTAAAAATGACCTGCGATAAACCACCTTATGTATTCATTTGGCTGTTTTTACTTTCATGTAGCATATTTTATTCACCTCCTTCATGTGCTGTTAAACAAGGGCTTGGTGAGACTGCTTCATTTAAAGATACACATCAACAAGCGCCGGAACAGGAGGATTCAGAAATACAACCTGCCCCTGCTGCTCAAGAGCAAGAAGAAACTAGACAAGCTGCCCTAGAAGCACAAGAAAGACGAACAGCTGCTACTGACACCTGTGATTTAGCTGTGTTAGCGAAGTTTCATGAGGGTAAGCTAGATACATTAGAGCTACAAAAAATTATTACCGATGAAAATTTCGGAGCAAATTGTAAAGCGGTGCTATGTGTAGAAATATTTGAGAAAAATTTAGAGTTATGCAAGCAATGCTTATCATCAGTCCAAGAGTTGATTGGTAACGAAGAAGTTGATGCTTATCTTCGATATTGTTTGGTACGCATAATTCTCAATAACGGTTTAGATTTAGGTGAGCGTGGGTTAGCTGCGACGCAAAATTTTATTGCCAATAAATTGATAGAGAACAACTGGCGAACAAAAATAGCTGCTATGATGCTTGAAAGGAACTTAAACTTAAAGGAAGAAGGACTATCAGCGGTTCGAATTTTAATTGGTTTTAAAAAGGTTGGTGCTAATAATCGTGCAAAGTTGGTAACCGGAATGCTTAAAAGAGGTTTAAGTTTAGAAAAGCAGGAGTTGAAGTGGGCACAAGAGCTAGTGGAAAACGCCGATGTTAAAATAACGTTGCGCGCAATGCTAGCGGCCATATTGTTTAATAAAGGACTAGAGTCGGGTAAAGTGGGGATAATGGTTGCTAAACAGATCATTGAAAGTCCCGAGGGTGATGCAGGAACCCTGGCACTTTTAGCTGACATAATGCTTAAAAGAGGGTTTTTAACAAAAAGAACACTGCTTACAAATCCAGCTATTCAGGCGAATACCCTGGCTCTTCTAACTAGCAGATTGCTTGACAGATTTTTGGCTTTAAGCAATGACGAATTAAGATTGGTTCAAGAGCTTATTAGAAGCTTGACCGTTACTGCGAATAATCGTGCTATTTTGGCTGCCAAAATGCTTGATCGGAATTTAGATTTAGGCGATGACGGACTAGAGGTAGTCCGGGAACTTATTAGAAACTCGACCGTTGAAGCGACTAATCGTGCTATTCTAGCTAGCCAAATGCTTGAGCTGCACTTACCCTTAGGCGACGATCGTGCTATTCTAGCTGGCAAAATGCTTGAACGGAATTTAGATTTAGGCGATGGCGGATTAGAGGTAGTCCGGGAGCTTATTAGAAACTCTACAGCTAGCGCGCATAATCGTGCTTTTCTAGCTATCAAAATGTTTGAACTGCACTTATCCTTAGGCGAGGGTGGATTAGAGGCGGTTCAGGAGTTTATTAGAAACCCGACAGTTTACGCGACTGGTCGTGCTATTCTAGCTGGCAAAATGCTTGAACGGAATTTAGATTTAGGCGATGGCGGATTAGAGGTAGTCCGGGAGCTTATTAGAAACTCTACAGCTAACACGGATGATCGTGCTTTTCTAGCTATCAAAATGTTTGAACTGCACTTATCCTTAGGCGAGGGTGGATTAGAGGCGGTTCAGGAGTTTATTAGAAACTCGACCGTTGTAGCGACTAATCGTGCTTTTCTAGCTAGCAAAATGCTTGAACGGAATTTAGATTTAGGCGACGGTGGATTAGAAGTGGTTCAGGAGCTTATTAGAAACTCTACAGCTAGCGCGCATAATCGTGCTTTTCTAGCTAGCAAAATGCTTGAACGGAATTTAGATTTAGGCGATGGCGGACTAGAGTTAGTCCGGGAGCTTATTAGAAACCCGACAGTTTACGCGACTGGTCGTGCTTTTCTAGCTAGCAAAATGCTTGAACGGAATTTAGATTTAGGCGACGGTGGATTAGAAGCGGTTCGGGAGCTTATTAGAAACTCTACAGCTAGCGCGCATAATCGTGCTTTTCTAGTTAGCAAAATGCTTGAACTGTCTTTACCATTAGGCGATGGTGGATTAGAGGCGGTTCAGGAGCTTATTAGAAATTCGACGGTTGGTGAGAGTAAACGCGCTCTTCTAGCTATCAAAATGCTTGAACGGAATTTAGATTTAGGCGAAGGTGGATTAGAGATGGTTCAGGAGCTTATTAGAAACTCTACAGCTAGCGCGTATAATCGTGCTTTTCTAGCTAGCACAATGCTTGAACGGAATTTAGATTTAGGCGACGGTGGATTAGAAGTGGTTCAGGAGCTTATTAGAAACTCGACAGTTTACGCGACTGGTCGTGCTACTCTAGCTGGCAAAATGCTTGAACGGAATTTAGATTTAGGCGACGGTGGATTAGAAGCGGTTCGGGAGTTTATTAGAAACTCGGCAGTTAACGCGTCTATTCGTGCTATTTTAGCTGGCAAAATGCTTGAACGGAATTTAGATTTAGGCGACGGTGGATTAGAAGTGGTTCAGGAGCTTATTAGAAACTCGACAGTTTACGCGACTGGTCGTGCTTTTCTAGCTAGCAAAATGCTTGAACGGAATTTAGATTTAGGCGACGGTGGATTAGAAGTGGTTCAGGAGCTTATTAGAAACTCGACAGTTAACGTGTCTATTCGTGCTTTTCTAGCTAGCAAAATGCTTGAACGGAATTTAGATTTAGGCGACGGTGGATTAGAAGTGGTTCAGGAGCTTATTAGAAACTCGACAGTTTACGCGACTGGTCGTGCTATTCTAGCTGGTAGAATGTTTGAACGGCGTTTACCCTTAGGCGAAGGTGGATTAGAGGTGGTTCAGGAGCTTATTAGAAACTCTGCAGCTAACGCGACTTGTCGTGCTATTCTAGCTAGCAAAATGCTTGAACTGTCTTTACCATTAGGCGATGGTGGATTAGAGGCGGTTCAGGAGCTTATTAGAAATTCGACGGTTGATGAGAGTAAACGCGCTCTTCTAGCTGCCAAAATCCCTGTTGCTTCAAACCCGGTTGAACACTCAGAGAAAAGCGCTTCAGATGGATTGCAATCTAAAGATGCGACCAGAAAAAGGAAAAGTGGTTCTTCGTTTAAAAAAAGAGAACCGTCATCTAAAAAGAGGCGCGTGGACGTTTCCCAATCTCCAGGCGATGTTTCTGCTACTTCAGAGTCGGCTAGAAATTCAGGGAAAAGCTCTTCAGATAAGCCGAAGGATGGCAGCAGTAGCGACAGCCCTTCCCAATCCTCAACAAAAACACCTCCACCTTCCGCTGGTTTGTCTGCTGGCAACAAGAACGAGAGAAATCAAATAACCGGTCATAAGGGTGTTACCGCTGTAGTCTTGGCTACTAACACCGATACCAAACAACAAGAAAGGGACAGATTAACATTAGATAGTATTAAGAATTTTAATAAATACAGAGAGCAGATATTTAATTTATCCAATACTCCGGAAGAACTTAAAAGCTTCTTAGCTAAAATAATTGCCGATCCCAATTTAAGTGCAGAAGAAAAAGAACAACTTAAAGCATGGGTAAAAATACCACTAGAACTATCAGCAACTGAAACACTAGCAGTAAACAGGGAATCTTATAATGTATTTGAATATGTTCCTCCAAAGCTGGTAGATCCTACAGCTAATATATTAAATAACATAAATAAAAATTCTCAGCTATTTGGAGGTAGTATTCTGTTTTAATTAGCCGAGGAAATTACAGCCAATATATTAAAAGTCTAAATATAAATACATGGGGAGGACATTTAATTTATGCGACGGACTGGGGGATTTACGTTAATATTTTGAAATCTTGTGCTTTGACAAGATCTTCCGCCGTGTCTATTTCAAGTGTTTTTCCTTCAGTTAGGCAAACGCGGATACGATAACCATGTTCTAATGCTCGTAGTTGTTCTAAGGCTTCGGTTAATTCCAGCGGTGTTTGTGCAAGCGTCGTGTAATGAAGAAGAAAGTCCCGTTGGAAAGCATAAAGACCTATATGGTGATAAACGGGTAAAATTTTGGGGGGGTGATTTCGAAGATATGGAATCGGTGCGCGAGAAAAATAAAGCGCATTGCCTTGTAAATCAGTAATTACCTTAACCACGCCCGGATTATTAAATTCTTCCTGCAGGTCTAGTTCGTGTGCCAAAGTTGTCATTTCCGGGCGCTCCCCTGCTAAATACGGGGCAACTAGCTGCTCTAGCATTTTTGGGGTTATAAATGGACCATCGCCTTGCAGGTTTATTACGATATTAGCTTCCGGATATTTTTGGGCAACCGCGGCTACTCTATCGGAGCCGGTTTGTAGATTGATGTCGGTTAGCTCTACGTTACCGCCACAATTTTTGATTACGGCGGCAATCTCTTCGCTGTCTGTTGCTACCACAACTTTGGATAGGATTTTGCATCGACTGGCATTTTCATAAACCATTTGAATCATTGGTTTGCCTTGGATTGGTAATAATGGTTTACGCGCGAGTCTAGTAGAACCAATTCTGCTGGGGATGACGCAAAGTATATTCATATATTTATTCGAACTAAATGATTATTAAATCATGGGGTCGGATTCTGGCCCCATGATCTTTTTATTTGCAGGTTAAGCGTTTTTAATAATGCCAAGAAAGTCTTCTGCTTTTAAGCTTGCACCGCCCACCAGCGCGCCATCGATGTTTGGTTTTGATAAAAGCTCTTTGCTGTTACTTGGCTTTACGCTGCCACCGTATAAAATGCTCACCTTATTTGCGGTATCACCGAATTTTTTAGCAAGGGTTTCACGGATTAATACATGTACCTCTTCGGCTTGTTCTGGGGTGGCGGTTTTACCGGTGCCAATTGCCCATACTGGTTCATAGGCGACAACTATTTTAGCTAGATCGTTTGCGGTTAAATCGCGTAAACCGCCATCAAGCTGCGTGGTAATAACGGCGTTTATTTTCCCCGCCTCTCTCTCGGCCAAAGTTTCACCAACACAAAAAATGGGGGTAAGATCGTGCTTTAATGCCGCCTTGATCTTTTTATTTACAGTCTCGTCAGTTTCGCTGAAAAATTGGCGTCTTTCTGAGTGGCCAATAATTACATATTTGGCTCCCGCGTCTTTGATCATTGGCGCAGAAACTGTGCCCGTAAAAGCACCGGTGTCTTCCCAAAACATATCTTGCGCGCTCACTTTAATCGGGGAATTTTTTAAAAAGTCTGCTACTTTATTAATAGCGATATATGATGGAGCAACAACTATTTCAAATTTTGTTGTTGGTAGCCCTTGTTGCAATGTTTTGGCAAGCTCTAATGCTTCGCCAATAGTTTTATTTAATTTCCAGTTGCCAGCGATGATCGGTGTTCTCATGTTTTTACCCCTATTGTTTACATACATTTTAGATCCAGCATTGCATAATGGTACTGTAAGCTGGGCCATTAAGAAAAAAAAATACCAAAAGAAAATTTTGAGTTTTCATATCAAAACACATTATATCAATTTAGCATGATATTGAATAGCAAAAAGCGCTGCCAGATATTAAGCTGGACATTGGCCATCTTATAAAAAAGTTCTCCTAGCTGCTGGTTAGTAATTGGAGGGGTTTTCTTTTTTTCCAGTTACCACCGCCACGCTTGCTGAAGCGCCAATTCGATCGGCGCCCGCAGCGATCATTTTTTCTGCATCTTCTTTGGTGCGAATACCGCCCGAAGCTTTAACTTTCATGTCTTTTCCGACCACTCTTCTCATTAATGCAACGTCTTCTACGGTGGCGCCGCCACTCCCAAAGCCGGTTGAAGTTTTTACAAAGTGCGCGCCTGCCGCTTTTGCTAAGACACAAGCAGCTATTTTTTCGTCATTAGTAAGATTGGTGGCTTCAATAATAACTTTAACTGTATAAGGCGATGCGGCTACAACGACTTCGGCTATGTCATTATAAACTAGTTTGTAGTTTTTAGATTTTAGAGCATCAATATTAATTACCATGTCGATCTCTTTTGCGCCGGCAAAGATTGCTTCTTTTGTTGCAAGCGCTTTGGCTTGCGATGTATCGGAGCCCAGCGGAAAGCTAATAACAGTAATGGGCTTTACTTGACTATTTTCTAATAGTTTTGCCACCAAGGAAATATGGTTGGGTCGGACACACACTGTGGCGAAATTATATTTTTTAGCTTCTTCGCAAGCTTTGATCAGCTCAGCCTCAGTGGTTTCTGGTTTTAACATGGTGTGATCAATAAGGCTTGCGAGGTCGGGCATTAGATTGTACCCCCTGCCCCATTTTGTTTTGCTATTTCGGGGATAACTGCTAAAAAAAGTTTAGTTAAATGTCCGGTTGCAATTTTTGCGCCGTCTAAAGTTGCTTCATGGGTAACGATCTCGTTGCTTAAGCCAGCGCCCAGATTAGTGATGGCGCAAACTGAAGCCACTTTTAATCCGCAGTGTCTGGCGACAATTGTCTCTGGTGCGGTTGACATCCCAACTGCATGCCCGCCCAGTATTTGAAACATTCTTATTTCGGCGTGAGTTTCAAAGGTTGGGCCAGAGGTGGCAATATAAACTCCAGAGCTGATCGGTATATTTAGTTTTTGAGCAATGGTTGATATTTTTTGGCGGAGATCTTTATCGTAAGCGTTGTCCATTGAAACAAACCGTTCGCCGAATTCATCATTGTTTGGACCCATCAGCGGGTTTTGGCAGGTGTAATTAATATGATCTTCAATTACCATTAAGCTCCCTGGTCCATGTTCAACTCGTAATGATCCGACGGCGTTGGTTGTCAGCAGTATTTCGCAGCCAATTACTTTTAGGGTTCTAATTATGGTTTTTATTGATTCAATGCTTTTAGTTATTCCTTCGTAAAGATGGGTGCGTCCCTCGAGACAAACTACCGGAACCCCTTTTAATATACCTAAATGCATTTTTTTAGAGTGCCCGACGATGTCGGTTACATGAAAATCAGGAAGATCTTTATAATCTATTTGTTTGGCGTTCTCGATTTGTTTAGATACGGCGCCTAATCCAGAGCCAAGAATAATTGCTATTTTTGGTTTAAAACCAGGCATGATTTTTCCAATAATCGCTGCACATTTTTTGATGTTAATGGTTGCTTCAGGCATGATTTTTCCTTTGGTTATATTTTATTACTTGTTTTCGAGAAATTCTGGACCAAAAGATTTTGGCAGCAGTGTTTTGATATTGGTTGTTTCTATAACCTTTTCTGTGCGCGGATCACAAAGATATATTGGCGCATCGGGTATGGCAAATTCTCTGATTACTTGGCGACAGGCGCCACAAGGCGTGCATAGTTCATCGCCAGAGCCGACGACGGCAAGCGCCTTAATTTTTCTTTTGCCGGAAGAGATCAAAGCAAAAATAGCCGATCGTTCGGCGCAGTTAGTTAGTCCATAAGAAGCATTTTCTACATTACAACCGGTAAAAAGTGTGCCATCTTCTGCTTCGACGCAGGCGCCAACTTTATATTTAGAATATGGGGCATAGGCATTTTGCATTGCTTCACAAGCTTTTTTTGCCATAAGTTCGGCGTTTTGAGACATATTGGCTCCTACTTTTTAATTATGGTTTATTAGTTTAGAATGCGGTGTAAGTATAACAAAATTTTTGAGGTTTGTTATGAGTTTACTGAAAAAGATTCGAAGTGATTTACATGAATTTGCTGACCCTGCTAAAGCTGTGTCTTTACGGCGATTTTTTAAGACGGGCAAGGGTGAATATGGGTACGGCGATAAATTTTTGGGAATAGTTGTGCCCGCACAAAGAAGTTTAGCCAAAAGGTATTATCAGGAGGTAACTTTTAACGAATTAGGTCCCCTGCTCGCTTCTAAGTTGCATGAAGAGCGGTTGCTCGCGCTGCTAGTTTTAGTTTTGCAATATAAAAAAGCTGATTTTTTGCAGCAAGAAAAGATTTTCGCTTTTTATTTTGCTAATAGTTCAGGAATTAACAATTGGGACTTGGTTGATTTAAGCGCTCCTTATATTGTCGGCGCCCATCTGTTAGATAAAAAGAAAGATTTTTTGCATAAATTGGTTGTTTCGGAAAATTTATGGCAGCGGCGTATAGCCATTGTATCAACTTTATATTTTATTCGTAATGGCTTTTTAAAAGAGACTCTGCGGCTGGCAAGAAAGTTATTACGTGATGAAGAGGATTTGATTCATAAAGCTGCTGGCTGGGCACTGCGAGAGGTTGGCAAGCATGATTTTAATGTTTTAAATGATTTTTTAGCCAGATATTATTGCCGCATGCCGCGTACCATGTTGCGGTATGCGATTGAACGATTTCCACAAAAAATGCGTTTGTCTTATTTGCGCGGGAAAATCCAGGGGAGAAAATAATGTATAAAAATGTCGGCTTGTTATTAATAATAGTTTGTGTTTTTTTAAGCGGCCAGGTTCTTGGTAATGTTTCATCATGTCAAAAAATATTGGGGGAAAGCAAAGAAAGCAAAGAACTGTGCAAAAAAATAGGGCAAATGCTTATTATTGGTTTTGGCGGATTTTCTCAAGATGAGAAGGGAAAGGTTTTGTGGAGCGATAGCCACGGTACGAAATTTGATAGAAGCTCTCCGATAGCAAAGCATATTGCCGAGGATTATGTTGGGGGAGTTATTTTATTTAACCAGCCTCTCCGTGATGCAAAAACTGAAGAGCTTCTTCGCGATCGTAACATTTCAGGGCCAGTGCAATTAGCGAAATTAAACCAAGATCTACAAGATTACAATAGTGAAGTGAGAAAAGAGCAGGGACTGCCGTTATTGCCACTATTTATTAGTGTTGATCAAGAAGGCGGACGTGTTGATCGGATGCCTGCCGCTCAGGGATTCCCAGTGCGAACTTTAGTGCCACAAGCATTAGGAGCTAAAGAGGAGAAGGGGGGTGGTTCTGTAAGAGGTGTGGTTAAGAGTTTGTTTGGTATGGTAATGCCTGATAGTTGTAATGAGATAGCGAGCGATGCTGTTCAAGAAACTTACTCTTATGCTAAAACATTGGCAGAAGAGATTTTTGCCATGCATTTCAACCTGAATTTTGCACCAGTGGTGGATGTAAATGTTAATCCGTCTAACCCAATTATTGGCGGCTTGGGAAGAAGTTTTTCTTCTGATTCAAGGATAGTTGTTGATCAGGCGCGGCAATTCATCCGGGCTTTTAACGGAAATGGGATTATAGCAACTTTAAAACATTTTCCTGGCCACGGTAGTTCCGCTGGTGATAGTCACGATGGTTTGGTTGATGTTACTAAAACCTATCGTCGCGATATTGAGTTAGAGCCATATTATACTCTAATTAAGGATGGTTACCGCGATATTGTTATGACTACGCATGTTATTAATGGAAATATTGATCGGTCGCAGTGTAAGGCTGGCGCGATCGATGACCATGCTACTTGGTGTCCTGGAACGATGTCGAAAAAAACCTTGACCGACTTGCTAAGGAACGAAATGGGATTTAAAGGATTGGTTGTTTCTGATGATATGACCATGGGTGCTATTGAAAAGCAGTATCCTTTAAAGGTTGTTTTAGAAAAAGCAGTAAACGCTGGGGTTGATATATTTATAATTGCCAATAATAAGATTGATAAAACAGGTGAAGTTATTACCGCTCTTGCCAGTATGATCTAAAGTGGAGCGATTACCAGAGAGAAGATTGACGAGGTTTACGAGAGGATAGCCAATTTCAAAAAAAATAAAATCACTATTTTTTAATCCTTGGATATGTAGTAATTTACGCTTTTGTAAGTTATCCAAATATCTTTTTAAAAAACCTAGATATGGCGCCCATAGCAGAATTGTCGATGGCGCCATTATCAAGAAGCCACTTAACTACTTTTGTATTGCCACATTCTGTTGCATACACTAGAGCGGTTTTGCGGGCAACATAGTCTGCCTGATTTACATCAGCGCCTTTACTGACGAGCATCTTTACTAGGTCTTCAGCAGCTGTATGGTCTCGAAGTCCAGAAGCATACATCAAGGCAGTTTTTCCACTTGGATCTTTTAGGTTTGTATCAGCGTTATGGTCAAGAAGCAGTTTAACCGCCATTATGTTACCGTTTGTTATTGCATGAATTAGAGCGGTCCAGTCACTATTGTCTAGCAGATTTACATCAGCGCCTTTACTGACGAGCATCTTTACTAGGTCTTCAGGAGTTGTATGGTGGTCTCGAATTCCAGAAGGATGCCTAGAATGCCCAGAAGCATACATCAAGGCAGTTTTTCCCCATTTATCTTTTAGGCTTGTATCAGGGTTATGATCAAGAAGCAGCTCAACCATTGTTATATCGCTACCTTGTGTTGCTCTCACTAGAGCGGTTTGGCCATTATGGTCTTGCAGATTTACATCAGCGCCTTTACTGACGAGCATCTTTACTAGTTGTTCAGAAGTTGTCTTGGGTAGAATTCCAGAAATCTGCATCAAGGCAGTTGTTCCCCATTTATCTTTTAGGCTTGTATCAGCGTTATAGTCAAGAAGCAGCTTAACCGCCGCTATATCACTATGTTCTATTGCACGCATTAACGAGGTTTTGTGATCATGGTCTACCAGATTTACCTCAGGGAGTGCGTCATCCCACAATGTGTTATAAGAGTTGTTCGTTTGATTAGCTTTACCTTTTTTATAACGGATTAATCTAAAGCCTATAAAATTATCCCCTGGGTTTTTATAAATATAGAACGGCTTAGCTACATCAGTTAATTTGGTTGGGATGTAATAAATAGACTGATATGAACGGCCAAATAATACTAGCAGTGAGTCATCGTCTTTCGCTTTATCTCTTGTAAGCTCTAACACGTTATCTAGGAGTGAATATATTCGCTCATCATTAAGATAAAAGTAACTATTTGACGTAACAGGGCAGGTTTCTTTTTTATTTAAACAATAAGAACCTGCCATTTGTGTACTATCTCCAATAACAGCCAAATATTCTATGGTTGATGCTAGTTGATATTCATAAATATTATCTTGCTTATTTAATGTTTCGATGAATTTGGTGATATCTTCCCGTGAGATACTTTCAACTGGCTTATTTGGACACATCTCTATTTGTTGGCCATTAATTTCTACGTTACGGGAATCTTCACCGGTCTTGAAAAAGGAGGGATTATTACCCATAATCTTTGCCCATTGATACTGCGTTACTGGTGTGGTTTGGATAGCGATATCGCCAGATATTTCAAAAGTGCCAATAAGTTTATTGTCGTATTTTCCTTTTGGAATATCTACAAAATCCATTTCAAGGTTAATGCTTGCAGTTTTTACGTGTGCTTCTTCTTGATATTCTGTATTTTTTCTGATTTGGCTGATCATTTGTTTTACTTCAGCGTAGGTTTTTTGATAATCAATACGTTCGGGAGTTGCGATCTCGATTATTTGATTAAAATTATCCCAATATGGGTAGCAAGTGGTTAATGCTAGAGCTGCTTCTCTCGATATTGGGTTTGTAAGGTGGGGAGGGTTATCTTCAAGCGCCCGCTTAATCTCAGTAAAATCCTCGAGTTGGAAAGCGCAATTTACTCGCAGTTTATCCAGGTAGTCAGAAAAAATCAGGGTTAAATCTTCTTTTTGGTCGCTCTCACTTGCATAAGCAGGTTGCAAGACTAAAATAAAGCTTAAGCTTAGAAATAGAAAGCACATCAATGCTGCTATTTTTATTTTCATAGTTATGGTTTTTAATATTATATAAATCAAACAGTTTAAAAATGTTTTTTTATCCGATAGCTCCCAGAGGTGATCCAAAATCTATCTTTTTCATTTGAAGTATAGCGCTTGATTAAGAACTCTGCATAGTTTTTTCTTCGAGGTATGTGGTCACGTTTGGCTGGTATGAATCACGCGAATAAGCAGGGTCCGGTGCCAGGTCCTGACAAACGACAAAAGGGTCCGGTGCCAGGTCCTGACAAACGACAAAGGATGTAATTTATAATTTAAAATTACGATCGACAGATTTTTTTAAGAAATGTCTTGGTCATGCCTTTTATTGCAGGATTGATTTATTTAAATTTGTGATATCACTATCAATGGTATGATTGCCGGTCTTGAGCTTGTTAGTTCGTAATATTATTTGTGAAATTCCTGTGGCACTGGTTTTTTTGAAAAAATTTGCAATCAAACCAAGTTTTTTGCCGGATAATCCTGCAGCCAAATAAATTGCAATTTTTCTTGGTAAGTTTCCTTGTGAACGTTTTACCGTAAAAAGAGAGC
>JAJXWM010000010.1 GCA_021781615.1 Pseudomonadota bacterium | reverse complement strand
TCACGCACAAAGACATTAAGCTTCTTGTTTAATCAAAATCTTCAAGTCTTTCTCAAAAATATCAAAATACATGCTTTCTAAATCTTTTCTGAAAGTTTAGGGAACGTGTGTCTGTTATTTTATAGCGGGGCACGATCCTATCCTTTCTTATAGATGTCAAATTAGTTAAAAATAATTTTTTTAGCTTATCCTCAAGTATGTTTTGATCAACTTTAGCAGATAATATTTCAAATGCTAAATTTTTTATAGCATTAAATGAAACAGCTTTGTTTATAGCTTTATTTGGCTTTGTCTCATCAATTTCATGATTTATTTCTTCCTCAATATCTCCTGTCATTATTGTTTCTAAATTACCAATCATTATGGTAGACCAAAAGTCTTGTCTAATTGCTTCAACGCTTTTTCCGGTAAAATTTTCCAAACCAAGTCTTCCCTTTAGTTTAGGAAAAATGTTTCTACTCCCCAGCGATAATGATACAACCCAGCAAACATCTCTGTTGGAAATTTTTCCTCATCCATTGATGATGTTATCAACACTTCAGTTTCACCAGTTGATGATATTTGTTATGCCAATTTTAAACTTCTTTCGGTCGCATAGCCAGAGTTATTAAATGGTTTTCTAATAATTAATAAGCTAATAAACAAGTGGCAAACTCCTACTAAAGTTGCCACTTATGATAACAGTAGTAAGAAATATTACTACTGTTATCGGATGTTGATGGTACGCGTTGTCTATTATGCAAATTAGCTATTCCGGCCCACCCCAATAATAAGTATTGTGCGGTATTTCTTCTGATAGTTGTTGTGATAGTAATTCTTCTATCTGTAATTGCTGAAGGATTAGCAATCTTTTCTCATTTGTTATGTTTGGAATTGTAATTATACTAGTTAAGTTCTGTTCTACTTCTACTGGTATATGTGTAACACCATTCCCTATGTGAACCTCTTCTATTAAATGAAGAAGCACATTATAATGATTTCCTCCGATATGTAATATATGTATCACATGCCCTGCTGTTTCGTTAAAGACATTAACACGATTAATATAATTATAAAGTTGTTGATGCATCGTGTTTCTCACACGAAATCTCTTATTAAAAGATAAAGTATTATTATATACTTCAATTCTAACTCCTAAAATCTCACTTAATATCCCTAGTTCTAGATCTCCTCCCCAAGTTCCATTCATAAGTAAATTTTCACAATAAGCTAAATAACCCCTCTCTCTTATAAACTCGTTTAAAAAAGAACCCCACCACGCATCAAGTTGAGCCTGTCTTTCTCTTAGCATAGATAAATTTCTACTCACTTCCTCCGATACTTGTGAAGGAGCAGCATCACGGAGTTGTGCTTCCATAAGACGGATCTGCTCATAAAACATTCTATCAAGTATTCTATGCATTCTCGCATTTTCAATAATTGGTAATAGTAATTTACGAAACTCTTCAGAAATTCCTTCAATATTTCCATCATTTTCATCTATTGCTTGGTTTATAAGAGATATAATAGTATTTTTAACACGTTCTTCATATTGTCCCCTGTTAGATTTAAGCCTATTTACTATTTCATTCCTTAATTTTGTAATATCATTTAAAGTATCGGGTATTGCTAGGCCAGGTATACGCTGAGCAGCTATTAGAACTGCATTAACCCAGCAATTTCCATCTGAAGGTATAGATGGTCGTAGCTCTGTAAACTCGGTTAGCAATTCTCCAGAAAGAAAATCTTTCGCTTCTCCACCATCAACCTTCTTAGTTTTTTCTCTATCAGAAACTTTAGAAGAAAAGTCATTTTCCTCATCAGAATCATCAGCAAAACCTTCACTCAAGTCCTGTAACCGTTCATGTCCGATTTTAAAACGTTCTAAGTCCTCTTTATTTAAGCTTCCCAATGATTGAAAAATTCGTAAGGCAGCCTCAGCTTTAGTTATACCAGGGCTGCTTTTTTTATCTTCTGGCAAATTCACACGCCCTGTTTTCAAATTACAATATTCTTCATACAATCTATCGCCAAACAATCTTTTGAGAATTCCTTCATTTTCTATAATTTGCTTAGCTAATAACCATTCCCCAAACATTTTTCCGTGGGTACCACAAACCTCCACCCCCATTCGTTCCATCAGTAAGTAACAAGGACAGCAACATAATTGCGACACCCCTATATAAGGAACTTGCTTTCCATTTAGAAAAAAGTGCAAAAATAATCGTATCTCGGCATGTAAATCATCCTCCTCATTACCAACAATTACGGGCAGCGTTTCAGAAGAATTTTTTTGAGACATTAAGCGAGATAGTACTCCTTTAGATTCAGCATCAGCTATAATAGCAGTTTCTAATTTTTCAAGATTATTGAAGTAGCGGCAATAGCGCCTGGAGAATCTCATAAATCTTTTTATATCCGATCTAATAAAATCTGGTGCCAAGATTTTTCTGTTTTCAATTTTTGGAGTAACTGTTTCCCACCACGCTCTCACAACTAAAGAAGTTATATTATGTACATGATTCTCACTCACAAATTTCTCAAAATCTGCAAGTAATAAATTAATAAAACTTTCAAATTGTTCGCGAAAGATCTTACTCATGGGGTCAATATAATTTCTCAGATCATAGTTATGCCAATGAGCAGCCTCCCATAACAATGATTGCATAAACACTCTTAGTCGATTATTTTTAATTACTCGTAAAGCTCCCTCTTTATTTTCATGGTTGTAAACTCTAATAACCATATTTAAATGATTAATAATAACAGCCACTCTTCTTTTTAGAGGATCTACATAAGTTCTCATATCTTCAAATTGCGGATGAGATGGGTGGTCATAGGGAATTACAACTGTTTGTCCCAATTCTAATGGTAGTTCTGGGGTCAAGTGAACTCTGTATGATACATCAGGAGAGTTTTTAGGAAAGCCGAGTTGTTCGCGAATATTTTGTGGGAGGTTGAATACTATCTGATTAACATCCGGTCGCAACACAGTTTTGGTTGCTTCTGGTATTAAGGTTTCTTGATTAACACGTATCCCTAAATATGGTCTATAAAGTATCTCTTGGGACTCAATAACTCGGGTACTATCGCCGAGTTTAATACTTAAAAATGGTTTACAAAGTAAACATTGATGATACGTTCCTGGTACAGGGCGCATACCAGCATTCCAACTAATTGTAGGAGCTTCGTGGTTGCCTCTATTGGTTGCAATAAATAAATGTTCTCCATCAAACGTTGCAGCGGCACATATTTCATCTCCAACTAATAATTCTGCGAAAATGTCAAGTAATCTTCTCGGTTGGTTTTCTCGTCCAGAAAATGTATGGCCGTCTTTTAATATTTCAGTGATATTCTCAATTAATTCAGGGGAACTTCTACTATTTATTAAGGAGGGTTTTCCATCAATAAATGGTAATGTCATTAGATATTTAACTGCATTAGGCTCGTTTATAACAGTTATTTGCCATTTTCCATCTTTAAAACCATAAATATTAAAGGTTTCTCCTTGCTTTATTAAAACTGGTAATTTTTGATGTTGTTCGGAAATATCCGATATGCTTTGTATATTTAGTTGTTCTATTGGGGCTATTGATACTAAAATCAATCTATGACCCGCAAGCAGTGCATATAGCCTTCGGGTAAAATTTAGTAAATCTCTATCCTTTAGTAAAAATCTTAATTGTTTAGCTGTTAGATATGGTCGTATTGGCACAGTAGATACACTAGAACTTGCGGTCGGCGATTTGGATTGTTTACCCTTCTTATCTTTTTGCTTTCTTCCACCACCATACATAATAGAAGTTAGATTATGTTTTTCTGCCATCTTTTTTGTCTCACCTTTCACCATATGCCCAAATAAAGGTAAAAAATCTTTATCATAACTTAACCGTAAATGGGGGCCATATTTGTCTACCAACGCGATATGGTTTTTCCTTATTATTTGGATTTCTTCTTTAGTAGCAATATGTACTGTATTGGTTCGTTGGGCTGCTCGAATTAAATTTTCCACTACTAATGGGCCACAACTAGTGCTATCAACCTGAAATAATCCATGAGTATTCTCTATTCTGACGTCTTTTCCATAAACTTTCTGCAGAACCCTTTCAATATGTATTGGAATACCAGAGTATAAAGAATCAAGGTAAATAACTCGTTGCGCTTGGTTAAACTTGTTAAATTCAATTACAATTCCTACCCAGTGGTGAATACGAGTTAAGTTTATAGGGATTAAGGTATTTCTATTATGAGGAATTATCTTATTTTTTACCGAGCTGGAATAATGCTGCTGCTCTTTTCTTAATCGATACTCTAGCTGCTTTGTTGCATCCACTAACGCGGGCATTAAAATATTTATATCTAAATCGAGCTTAACTTCTTTGGCTCGTAATTGGAGTACAATATTCACATCCGTACCTTTATACTTATAATCCATGTTTAGGTTTAGTTTGTAAGATTTATAAGAGTTTTGTTGTAAAAAATTATTGTTTAAATAAGTTACGGTAGATTGGCTGATTATAATAGCTAATATGATCAATAAAATAAGTAAAAAACATGACAAAGACAATACAGTAAAATTGTTTCGCTCCACGGGAAGTTGTATTTTTGGAATACAGTGCACTATATTTTCCTTGTTTTAAATATTGTATAAACAAAATAAGCAAAAGATCTAAAACAATTTTTTAATCATAGTTAAACTATACACCAAATTATCAAAAAGGCCTAATAGTTACACTTGTTCTGTTCAAATTCATACTATAATCTGGTTTATAATAGTAGTAAGATTTCTTACTGCTGTTATCATAAGTGGCGACTTTAGTAGGAGTTTGCAATTTGTTTATTAGCTTATTAATTTTTATATTCAAAACCGCAATGCTTCGTAATTATTTCTCCTACTAGAAGCATATTTTACAGTTAAAACAAAATAGTTCACGCACAAAGACATTAAGCTTCTTGTTTAATCAAAATCTTCAAGTCTTTCTCAAAAATATCAAAATACATGCTTTCTAAATCTTTTCTGAAAGTTTAGGGAACGTGTGTCTGATATTTTATAGCGGGGCACGACCCTATCCTTTCTTATAGATGTCAAATTAGTTAAAAATAATTTTTTCAGCTTATCCTCAAGTATGTTTTAATTTTTTCCTTGCCTGACTAAACGCGCTTGCAGTAATGACCCCTTCAATTTTTAACTGTAAGATAAATTCATTAAGCACTAATTGCAAAGATTTAACGCTACTTCTTAATATCAGTGCAAATATTGTTACGAATGGCAGTTTACGTAATCTTGTAAAATCTTTTGGGAATAATTTATGTTTTTTTACAAACTCATCTGTATTAGAATGCTGCGCAAGAAAGTCATAGCGTTTTTTTTAGCATTGATGCTCCTTAATGGGCCTGTTGAAATCTGAAAATTTTTATAAAAACAACAAATGTAGCTTATTGTTTTTATTAGATTCCCGCTTTCGCGGGAATGACGAAATAGGCGGGTTTCAACAGCCCCTTAATGTCAATTTAGGGACTTTGAGTTTAAACCTACTGCTTAATAAAATCTATGAAAATTCAAGCAGTTATTCCTTAACTTAATGGCAGTGATTCCGGCTTACGCTCTACTTAGCTTAGCCTTTAGATTTGACATAATTTTTGAGTAGCGTTTTTTACTACGCAAAATTATGCTGAATTACAAAGCAATAAAAATCTATTTTATTCGTAACCAACTATTAATATTCGATATCAGTTTAATAATCCCGGTTTTTAGATCGGCTTTAGCGCCCACTGCTTTAGTTATATTACCACTTTGGATAATAGTTACCGGTTGGTCAGTTTCGGCAAATCTTTTTTCTGGATAGATAGTGAGGGCAGTGGTGGTGATGTCAAAGTCAGAATTTTTGGGGCTGGCAGCACGAACGATTTTTACATTATCCCAAAGATAGACTATAGATTTTCCTTTTTCACTTTTGCCTTTGTCGGCAGTAACGCGCCACGGTTGTTCTCCGGGAGTATTCATAAGCATATCTGGTTTTTCGAAAAGATAAATATTATTTGTAGGAAGATGAGTGATTTTTCCAGCTTTAATTTGGTTTTGAATTTTACCACTACTGTTGAATTTTGTATGTGTAGAGTTAATTATAAAAAAATCTGGTATGTTAGTAGATTGCGAATATTGGACTTTGGTGACTTTTTTTGCGGCGATTAGAGCAAGGATGCTTGAGCCGCTGAAGACGATCAGTAAAACCACAGTGAATAATGTATTCTTTATTTTCATATAGTAATAAGTAATTCACACGCTTCTCTAACCGCTCCTTGCCCACCTTTGGCTTTAGTTACATAATCAGCGAGCGTGCGAACTTTTGCCACGGCATCTTTTACGGCAATACTAAAACCTACCTGTTGCATTATTGGTAGATCAGGAAGATCATCACCGATGGCGGCAATGTTTTCATTTTTTAGACGGAGCTTTTTTTTGAGGTAGTTAAATATTTTTATTTTGTCATTTTTACCTAGATAGACATGTTTTATTCCCAGTTCATCCATACGCTTTTGGACGGCCGGCGATTTACGTCCAGAGATAACTGCGATTTCTATTCCTTGTTTTAATAAGAGCTTTAAGCCCAAACCATCTTTTATATTGAAGCTTTTAATTTCCATTCCATTATCAGCAAAATATAGTTTGCCATCGGTTAATACGCCATCAACATCAAGGATAAATAATTTTATTTTAATGCTTTTTAATTTTTTATGTGCTTTCATGTTGTTATATTAAGCCGGATTTTAATAAGTCATGCATATGGACTACCCCGATGGGCGAGTTATTTTTGTCAGTTACTACTAAGGTAGTGATTTGATATTGTTCCATGATTTGTACTGCTTCAACTGCTAATATCCCAAGAGAGATGGTTTTGCAGCTGGTGGTCATAATCTCTGAGATTTTAGTGTTATGGATATCTAAACCTTTATCTATTACTCGTCGCAAATCGCCATCGGTAAAAATTCCTGTAAGCGCTCCTTCATCGTTGATAACACATGTCATTCCCATCCGTTTGTTGGTTATTTCAATTAAAGCTTCGGAGAGTGGGGTATCTTTTTTTACTATGGGGATGGCGTCGCCAGTACGTATGAGACTGTCGACCCTTAATAAAAGTCTCTTACCTAGAGTTCCTCCGGGGTGCGAAAGGGCAAAATCCTCGGGGGTAAAACCACGCATCTCAATTAGTACTACGGCTAAGGCATCTCCTAGAGCTAAAGCTGCGGTAGTGCTGGAAGTTGGCGCTAAACCTAAAGGGCAAGCTTCCTTGGTGACGCTGGCGTCGAGGTTAATGTTGGCCATTTTAGCAAGAGTAGAATTGGGGTTGCCGGTAATGCTAATTAGCGGTACGCCAAGTAATTTAATTATTGGTAAAATGGCAACGATCTCTTCGGTGTTTCCGGAGTTTGAGAGGGCAATTACCACATCTTTTTTGGTTATTACCCCAATATCTCCGTGGCTTGCTTCACTAGGGTGCAAAAAAAACGCTGGACTGCCAGTACTGGCTAATGTTGCGGCAATTTTGTTGGCAATATGCCCAGATTTACCAATGCCGGTTACAATAATTCTTCCTTTACAGGCAAGGAGGAGCTGGCAAGCTTCAACAAAAGATTCATTGATCTTTGGGCGGAGCTTTAAAATTGCTTCTGCCTCGGTTTCTAGAACCGATTGTGCTAGTAGTTGAATTCTTTTGGTATCAATCATAATTTAACCTGCAATTTTTTGTGAAATTATCAAAAATTTTCTGTATTATAACCAAAATATTCTTTATAGCATATTTAAGTTTTTATTGGAGTAGAGTTTAATGTCGGATAATTTTGTTGAGATACGTAATTTGTGTTTTGCGCGTGGTGATCGTTGGATTTTTAAGGACGTAAGTTTGTGTATTCCCCGAGGTAAAATAATTGCTATTATGGGCCCAAGTGGCTCTGGTAAGACTACGCTTTTGCGTTTGATTAGTGCTCAGCTTTATCCGAATGGTGGTAAGGTTTTGGTTAATGGGGTGGATATTCATAGTCTTAAGCGCGCTGAGCTGTATAAAATGAGGAATTCGATGGGCATGCTTTTTCAGAGTGGAGCATTATTTACTAGTCTTAGTGTTTTTGAAAACGTGGCATTTCCACTACGTGAGCACACTAAATTACCAGAAGATATAATTCGTAACGTAGTATTGATGCAGCTTGAAGCAGTTGGTTTACGTGGTGCTAGAGATTTAATGCCAAATGAACTTTCTGGAGGTATGGCACGTCGTGTAGCTTTGGCGCGAGCTTTAGTTTTTAATCCCCAATTAATGATGTATGATGAGCCATTTACGGGTCAAGACCCGATTACGATGGGTGTCTTGGTAAAATTAATTAAATATCTGAATAATATTCTAGGTTTGACCTCAGTTATTGTTTCGCATGATGTTGCGGAGACATTGAGTATAGCCGATTATGCTTATGTGATTGCTGATGGTCGTATTATTGGTGAAGGTACAGCAAAGCAAGTAGCAGCTGAGAAATTGCCTTTTGTTGATCAATTTATTCATGGTTATGCTGATGGGCCAGTACCCTTTCATTATCCGGCAAAAAGTTATCGGGAGGATTTAAGACTGTGATTGATTGGATTGAAAGTTTAGGGCGAAGCGGGCTTCTATTTTGTGAGCGGGCGGGAAAGTCTGGGATATTTTTATTACGGGCAGTTGTACGTCGTCCCCGAGTTATAAGGTTGTTTCCTTTGGTTGTAGAGCAAGTTTATTCTGTTGGGGTATTATCTTTGGTTATTATAGTATTATCCAGTCTGTTTATTGGGATGGTACTAGCCTTGCAAGGTTACAACATTTTAGAGCGTTTTGGGGCGGTGGAGCAACTAGGTCAGTTAGTGGCTCTTAGTGTAGTGCGAGAGCTTGGTCCGGTGATTGGTGGTTTATTGTTTGCTGGACGTGCGGGTTCAGCGCTTACCGCTGAGATTGGTATAATGCAAACTACTGAGCAGTTAGCCAGTATGGAAATGATGGCGGTTGATCCGCTTTGGCGGGTAATCGCCCCTCGTTTTTGGGCTGGGGTTATATCTATGCCAATTTTGATTGCTATTTTTTGTATGGTGGCGGTTTTTGGTAGTTATTTAGTGGGGGTGGAATGGTTAGGGGTCGATGCTGGTCAATTTTGGTCTAATATGCAAGCCGCAGTAAAATTTCGTGCTGACGTTGTTAATGGTATTATTAAGGGGTTAGTTTTTGGTATGGTAACGACTTGGATCGCAGTGTATCAGGGCTATTATACTGAGCCAACTGCTGCTGGTATTGGGCGTGCTACTACTAAAACCGTGGTTTATGGGTCACTTGCGGTTTTGGGACTCGATTTTATTTTGACATCGTTTATGTTGGGGGGTTGGTAATGTTAAATAAGAGAATAATAGAGCTATTCGTGGGCTTATTTATGTTAGCTGGGATAGTAGCGATGTTTGTACTAGCGTTTAAAGTAAGCGGTTTAAACATGTATTCTAGCCGTGGTTCTTTTCAGGTTAGTGCGATATTTGACAATATCGGTGATCTAAAAGTACGGGCGCCAGTTACTGTTGCTGGTGTGCGTGTTGGTGAGGTTGATGGTATATCTGTTGATAGCCATACATTTAAAGCAAGAGTAGGTATGCGCATTGATAAAAGGCAAAACCAGTTGCCAACCGATACCACTGCTAAAATTTTGACGGCAGGGATTATTGGTGCTAACTATATTGAATTAATACCTGGCTATAATGAGACCAATCTTAAAGAGGGTGACTTAATTACTGATACTCAGCCGGCCATAATTTTAGAAAACTTAATTGGGCAATTAATTTATAAGTTGGGCGGTGATGATAGTAAGAAAAAATAGTGGTATCTATTTTGGGGGATGATTATGAAATTTAAAAAATATTTGGTTATGCTTTTTTGCTTATTAATTAGCCTTGCTTCTTTTGCTGCTGATGATCCTGAACCGATGGTAATGGTAAAAAATATAACCAATCAGGTATTGCGTGAGTTAAATAAAAATATTGGACACTTAAAAAATAATGACCGGTTAATTAATTCGTTAGTTAACACCTATGTAGTTCCGCATTTTGATTTAAATAGTATGGCGCGGGCGGTGGTTGGGCGTGATTATTGGCAAAAGGCTGGGAGCTCTACGCAGCAACAGTTTGTGAAAGAGTTTACTCGCTATATAGTTCGTACTTATTCTTCAGCACTTGAGTCTTACGACGGGGAGCAGATGAAATTTTATCCTCTTCGCGGAGGGGTAACCGGTGATAAGGTTAGAATCAGTAGTGATTTATTATTAAAAAATGGCCCGCCTATCCAGTTGCAATATGGTTTATTAAAACAAGGTGGTCAATGGTTGATTTATGATTTTAGTGTTGATGGAGTAAGTATTGTCAAAAATTATAATGCTCAATTTGCCGGTATTTTGCGCCAAAGTGGTTTAGATGGTTTGTTGCAGCAATTACAAAAATATAATCGTGGTAAATAGTGGTTGATCATGACGATTTCTCAAGATAATAAAATTGTTGTATCTATAAGTGGTGAGCTTGGGTTTGCTACTGTGCCTAAGTTAAGCAAAAGCAATCGCAAGTTGATTTTAGAAAATAAAGGAATTACTTTTGATTTGTCCCGGGTTACTTTTAGTGACAATACAGGCGTGGCTTTTCTTATAGCTTTGGTTAGTTTTTCTAAAAGTGTTCAGAAGGACATTTCATTTATTAATGTGCCGGCACAACTTTTCGCTCTTATTGAGGCAGTGGGAGTGAAAGAGCTTTTACCTATTTTGCGATAATTACTTGATTTTTTTTAATGAAATATAACGTTTATAAAATATAAGACAAAATCTATGGATAAATTAGTTATTACAGGTGGTGTTTCTCTCGACGGTGAAATTCGGATTTCTGGCGCAAAAAATGCGGCGTTGCCAATTTTAATTTCAACATTATTAGTTGATGATCCCGTGACTATACGTAATGTTCCGCATTTGCATGATGTTACTACTACTATGGAATTACTTGGTGGTATGGGGGTAGATCTTTTAGTGCATGAGTGTATGTCGATAGAGATTGATTCGCGTCCGATCAAGAATTTTTTTGCTCCCTATGATTTGGTGAAAACGATGCGGGCATCGGTTTTAGTGCTTGGTCCACTTTTGGGGCGTTATGGTAAGGCTACGGTATCTTTGCCTGGTGGATGTGCTATTGGGGTGCGTCCAATAGATCAACATTTAAAGGGTCTGGAAGCTTTAGGCGCAAAAATCAGTATGCATGATGGTTATATTGAGGCTCACGTTGATGGTCGTTTAAAAGGAGCAGAAATTGTTACCGATATGGTTACGGTTACAGGTACGGAGAATATTTTAATGGCAGCGGTATTGGCTGAGGGGAAATCAATAATTAAAAATGCCGCTAGAGAGCCCGAGGTATGTGATTTAGCTAACTTTTTAAATAAAATGGGGGCAAAGATTTCTGGTGTAGGTACTGATACTTTAGTTGTTGAGGGTGTCGATCGCTTACATGGGGGAGAGTATACAGTAATACCAGACCGGATTGAGGCTGGAACTTATTTGGCAGCTGGGGCTCTTACTCGTGGTCGAGTTAAGTTAAAAAATGTGGCGCCGGATATCATGACTGCGGTTTTAGAGAAATTCAGTGAAGTTGGTGCTAAAATTACCTTAGGAACTGATTGGATAGAGCTAGATATGATGGGTCGCCAACCAAAGGCAGTTAATATTTATACTTCCCCGTATCCTGGGTTTCCTACTGACATGCAAGCACAATTCCTTGCTTTAAATTGTGTGGCTGATGGTAGTTGTAATGTGGTTGAGACGATTTTTGAAAACCGTTTTATGCATGTTCAGGAGTTACAGAGGTTAGGAGCGAATATTATAGTTCATGGTAATACTGCAGCTGTTATCGGCAAGCCCAGCCTTATTGGTGCTAAGGTTATGGCCACCGATTTGCGAGCTTCGGCTAGCTTAGTTTTAGCAGGGCTTATGGCCGATGGTAAAACAACAGTTGACCGTATTTATCACATTGATCGTGGTTATGAGTGTATCGAAGAAAAAATGTCGCAACTTGGGGCAAAAATCCTCAGAATTCCAAGTAGATAGGGAAGAAAAGTAAATACTTACTGCCTTCTATAAGGTTTTTTGGGCATTTAATAGTTCCTTAATGTTTTCTTGCTATACTTTAACCAAAAGATGAATTAATTATTCCTCTATAACCGGTTTAAGTTTTTTGGAAGTAAATTTTTATGATTAACTCATATGGTGAGATTTTAAAGGCAATTAGTAATTATAAGCTAATTTTACGCAAAGCTTTGCCGGCAGCTCGTTGCTCTGCCAAAATAGAAGAGCTCGGTATAAAAAGACAAAATATTAAAGCAGCAGATGAAGCAAAGTTGTATCAGATTGGTTTGAAAATCGTTGATGAACTAGAAAAGCAACTTAAAGAGGCTGGTAAAGAGAAAAAAACCAGTAATTCGTATCATGGTACCAGAGAGTTTTTTCAAGATTTTAAAAAGCAGCTTTCTAAAATTAGCGTTGAAAATAACCGGCTGGTTCATGTCGGTCAAAAAGCGTCAAGTGCTTTGGTAGATGTGATTCAATTGATTACTATTTCTCAAGATAAACTTTCAGAACAGCATTTACAGCAAATCATCCAACTTGGGAGTATTATAGTTGAGCATGGTAGTAGGGATCAAAAGAAAATATTTTTTAATGCAATTAATGATCGTCAAGAGCATCTTTTTGATAAATTTCCTAAAAAATTGGTTGCTGCTATGTCTTCCGACTTGTCCGCTAGATCGCCGACTAATGAAATATAATCTAAATTTCCTCGCAGCTTGCTGCGAGGACAAAGCGATGGAGGATTGACCTTGGGGGAGAAGCAGAGCTTATCCCCCGGGCGAAGTCAGAAAATTGATAAAATTAATTTTTATGCTTGATAAAGCGATGCCGCCAGCATAAAATTATCGCCTAATTAAGTTCAAATTTAGATTAGGAGTGATAATTTTATGGATAAATTAAATATTTCTCATGCCTGGCAATCTTTAGCTAACCATTATGATAAGGTTGCTAATTTGATGGTCAAAGACCAGTTTACGAGTTCTGCCAACCGTTTTTCTGATTTTTCTCTAAAAGCAGCTGGACTTTTCTTAGATTATTCAAAAAATCGGATTACTCATGAGACGATGCAGCTATTGAATGGCCTAGCTGAAGCATCCGGTCTTATTGATTATCGTGAAGCGATGTTTAAAGGTGCTAAAATCAATGTTACCGAAAAAAGAGAAGTATTACATACCGCTTTAAGAAATATTGAAGATGATTCAACTCCTGAAGGAAAACTTGTAAAAAAAGAATTGGAGCACATGGCTGAGTTTGTGCATAAGGTTCATGGCGGCAAATGGCATGGTTATAGTGGTAAAGCAATTACTGATGTGGTGCATATTGGGATTGGTGGTTCCGATCTTGGTCCAGCAATGGTGGTAGCAGCTTTAAAACCTTATGCTACCAATGTCAAGGTGCATTTTGTTTCCAATCTTGATGCTACTCATATAAGTGAAACCATAAAATACCTCAATCCAGAAACAACCTTATTTGTAATTGCATCAAAGACTTTTACTACTCAAGAAACACTAGCCAATGCTGTTGCTGCCAAAGAATGGTTGCTAAGCAAAGTTCCAAACGGAAAAAACACTATTCTACATCATTTTATTGGTGTTACTGCCAAACCAGAGCGTGCAATTGAATTTGGTATTGGCCAAGATAATATTTTTCCCTTTTGGGATTGGGTTGGTGGTCGTTTTTCTTTGTGGTCAGCAATCGGTATATCTATTGCTCTTGCTGTTGGTATGGATAATTTTTATGAGCTTTTAGGTGGGGCTCATGAAATGGATCGACACTTTAGAACTGCCCCCTTCAAAGAAAATATGCCAGTAATTTTGGCTTTACTTGGTATTTGGAATATCAATTTTTTAGGGGCAAGTACTTTGGCGGTTATTCCTTACGATCAATATTTATATTTGCTACCAGCATATTTGCAGCAGCTTGAAATGGAGAGTAATGGTAAACGGGTGGCGATAGATGGCGATAATGTTACTTATAAGACAGCGCCAGTGGTGTGGGGTGCAGTTGGTACTAATAGTCAGCACTCTTTTCATCAGTTATTGATGCAAGGAACCCAAATGGTTCCTGTAGATTTTATCATTCCGTTACATAGTCATAATCCTATCGGTGATCACCATTTATTGCTTTATGCTAATTGTTTGGCACAAAGCCAGGCTTTAATGTGTGGTTGCGGTGAAGAAGAAATTATTCGCGAGCTAAAAGGACAGAAAATGTCTCAGGAAGAAGCAGATAAGTTAGTGAGGCATAAAATTGTTCCTGGTAATGTGCCAAGCAATATTATTCTGGTGAATAAAATAGAGCCAAAGACCCTTGGAGCATTGGTCGCTCTTTATGAGCATAAAGTTTTTGTTCAGGGAGTAGTCTGGCAAATTAACTCTTTCGATCAATGGGGGGTTGAGTTAGGAAAGCATATGGCAAGTAAGTTAGTGCCAATGTTGCAGGGTGAAAAGGATTTGTCAGGGTTAGATAGTTCAACGCGTGGGTTAATTGATATATTTACAAGCGACGTGTATTAGAGTTCTTTTTGAAATATTTTGAAATAACTCTATCGAAAATCAAGTGTTTTTGGCCAAAGTAGTAGAATTTTTGAGTCGGTTCTTAAATGCTTTCGGATCGCCATCCAGATAGGTGTCTAGGCGATTGAACCATCCTGCTAACCAGCGCTCGGTATATCGAGTACTTGCGGAGCGTTCTACGCGCCTGATTAAGGCATTTTTTGCTGACCAGACATAAGCTTGTAATGGTGAGTAGTGTGGTGGTGCAAATTTCATCCCTCTGAGAACTTGCAATAAGCCACTGCCATGTTTGTAATTATGTAGTGAATTAACCCCTGTTCCTGCCCCTTTAAAGTTAAGATAATCAACCAGGGCATAAATTCCAGCCGGAGTGCGTGCTAGGCTATAAAATTTATCGTGAATTAACCAACGATCTTGCATTGGGGTGCTTGCTAGTAAGTCAGGTAAAATTTCTTGTAGATGGCGGGTCATATATTCCGCTTGTATTGGAATGGTGCTTTGTAAAAAATCACGTAGCATCTTCATTTTATAAGAATATTTGGCATCTAAGAATTCATTGCGACTGCTCCATGGGCAATATAGTCCATTTTTACCTTTTAGCCATTGAGGTATGTTTACACCACGATACTCCATATAACGTAATAAACTTGGAAATCCGCTAACAAATGATGCTTGCTTGCTAGGGTAGGGATGCCAAAGGAAGTGTCCAATGCCTAGAGAAGCAAAATTTTCCCCTTCATTCCAAGTAGTTAGGCCCATAACTTCGCCACCACTTTCGTTAAACCATATTTTTATGCCGATTGGCAAGGCAAGTTGTGGAGAAATCGTTAATATGCGATCATCATTGTCTTTTGTACCATAAGATACCCCGCTATAGAGGAGCGCAATAAGTAGTATCAGGGTATTTTTGCAGTTCATAAGGGTGATATTTTAGCATAAAATTTGTTAGAAATCAGTTTCAAGTAGAATTTTATGTGGTACGGTGGTACAATAGCGAAAAATTTGTAGTGGATTTTGTAAGTTAGAGCTTGTCAACTAAATAAAAAGGGAAAAATTTTATGTCAGAAGATAAATCAGAAGGTAAGGCGCAGGTTAAAGAGGAAGTAAGTCCCAAAAGGAAGCCCATCAAGAAGTTTTTCAAAACGTTTGTTGATGTTAAGAAGTGGTCATCTTTCGACGAAGTATCTGCTAATACAAAAAATACCTGGGGATTATTTAAACGTTTATTTTCTCGTGGCGGCGGAGAAAAGCGCCAAGAAACCTATGAAGAAGCCATAGCTAGGTTGAGTTTGAATCCAGAGGAGGTTGTTGCACGGAAGAATAATTTCTTATATTCAACAATGATCTATGCCTTTTTTGCTTTGGGATTTTTTTCCTACCTTGTTTACTTACTGCTTAATGCTAGATTTCTGGCTGCCAGTTTAACGATAGTACTCGTTGCTCTAATGTTGGTGGCTGCATATCGTGAACATTTTTGGTATATGCAAATGAGTAAGAAAAAATTGGGGTGTAGTTTTAAGGAGTGGTTAGATTTTGTTTTGAGGAGGAATGTAAAATGAAGGGATATGCTAAATACATAAAATGGTTGGTAAGTTTTATTTTTGTTATGGTGCCAACCCTCGTTTTTGGTGAAGATACTGGTTATTCACGAATGGGATCTTCTTCACCACTTTGGGATATGTTTCAGAACTTATCTTTTACTCCCCCAGTAGGTGATTTGTCAGTTTCTCTTTTGGTTAAGATGTTTGGTTTTGTTCCTGGTGTTCCTCAGTTTGCGGGAGCTCAGTCTACTATTCTTGGTACAGTTTTTGGTGTATTTAACGCCGGTATCCTTGCTCTCTCTGGTGTATTTTTAACCTATACTATTACCAAAATACTGACTGAAACCACCATGGATGGTGCGGCGATGGGTAAAAGTACCACTATTTGGACGGCGGTTCGTTGTGCTTTAAGTACTAGCTTACTTGTTCCACAAGCGAGCGGCTATTCTATGGTCAATAGTATAATTATGTGGGTAGTAGTTCAGAGTATTGGCTTGGCAGATTTAACGTGGAATAGGGCCATGGATTATTTGAATAGTGGAGGTGGTTCTTATTCCATCACTAATCCTTTTGTGGATTATTCTTTAATCGACCATAACGTTCCTACTTCTTATACCGTTCCTGGTTCTAATGTTGTTGTTACTGCTCCGCCTGGACTTGCAGATAGTAATACAAAAGAAAAAGTGGGGGCAGCCGATGTTTTACGGTCTTTGACATGCTCGCACGTGGTTCTTGCTGGTTTGAGAAATAGACAAACTCTTAATCGATCAGCGATCGAAAAAACAGCAGCTAGCAAAGGGGCAAAAGTTGATGAGCTTGATAGCCAAACTAAGACCTCATATTACCAAGCTTCGACGCTTCTTCCAGAAACTAGTACCAATGGGTTTTCTGTTTACAAGGATTATCCGGCAACGTGTGCTCCCGGTTTTGGTAGTGGTGAGCAATGTACGAAATATCAAGATGGTCTTATTCAGTTTCCCTATGTTGCCAATGAAGGTACAATAGAGGCAGGTAAAAACCCTTATGCGGGATATGGTTTACTAGATCAACCTGCTATTCCAACTAATTTAACCGGAATATGTGGAGTAATCAGTTATGGAATAGGTAGTGCTGATGAGGGAACTACAACCTATGCTAAGAGAGCTAATAATTATATAGAATCAAAGCATCAAGGACTGTTGGGTATGATAGCGATTCTTGAACCAGTAGCTAGAGAACTGGTAAAGAAAATGACCGTGATCGGTGATAAAGGTGAAGTAGACCCAGCTAAAAAGAGGGTGCTAGACCCCTACGATTATGTTGTATTCACCGATGCTAAAAGTGGTGCAAAATATAAATTTCTTATTAATCCAGCAGATCCCGTTCCATATAGTAGCACCAATTTAACCTCTTCTAGCCAAAGGCAAGCAATACAGATTACATCTAGTGTTGCGTGGCCTCTTGGTGCCGATGAACTGTTAAATGCTGCTGCTAATTATCAGTCGACTTTAGCTACAGCGCAAACCGCAGGAGCAAATACAGTTAGTACTGATACTGATACCGCATTTACTACCGCAAAAAAGCAAGGTTGGATAACTGCCGGAAATTATTATCGTTTACTTGCTACGGCACAAGCTGCTAAACAGGCTGAATATGGTTATTATCGATTAACTGGCTATAAAAATCTGTCTACGCCCATACCGGTCAATGATAGCACTTCTAGAGATAACTATCCTGGTTCCGATACTTTATTTTTGAGCAATGTGACTGCTAAGCCAGCTTTAGATGCTCTTTGGGGTAGTAAAGGGGATAAAAGCCTTATCAACTATACTATGAATTGGATATATCTTGTCTATCCCTATTCTCAATTACATGGGGAAATGTTAACTACGGTGTTTGCAGAAACAGGGGCTTCTACTGATCTTACTTCTACTCTCATTCCCACGCCTTGGTTTCCTACTGAAGAGTCTACGATTTGGGGGAGAGTTGTTGGAGGGTCTGTACTTTTAGCTCTAGCTCCTCCGCTGGCGCTAACATTACTTATGGATCCACCAATGGATTTTTTGAAGCTTAATGTAAGTCAAATATTTGCTGATTGGAATACATACATGGGAGCTGCTAGTGCCGGTACCGGAGCGAGAGATCCTATCCTTAAATTGCAGCTGCTTGGTACTTCGATGGTCAATCATACAATTGCCTATGTTAGCCAGCTTAAGGGTTTTTTGGCGGCTATTGCAGTTGCAACCAGTGTCCAAGGATTAATACTGACTGCCATTAGCTGGGGGGTTGCAGTGGGATCTATTTTGGGTGCTACTGTGGGTGCTTCGGAAGCTACGGATACAACGCTGAGTTTTTATAAAGAGATGACAGAGATTACGCTAGCTGTGATTTTTATGCAGTTACCAATAGCATTAGCAATGCTTGGTCCAATATTCATTACTGGTATCATATTCAGCTTGTATGTCCCGTTAATACCATATTTACTTTTTTTATTTGGCGCCATTAGTTGGTTTATTTCGGTATTAGTGCTTATGGCAGCTGCTCCAATTATATGTTTCCTAATGCTTTGGGGTAATTCATCACAAGAAAACCCATTGTTAGCGCGTGAAGCTGAACAATTTATTATGCAAGTCGTAGGCGTATTTTTTAGGCCGATATTGATGGTTATCGGTTTAATTACTGGTATGGTTCTCTCATATATCGGAGTCGATCTTTTGAATGCAGGCTTTACTCAGCTTATAGCCATCATTCAAGGAGGAAAAACACTTTCTACTACCACCGCTTTATCGATGATTCAGCAAGTTGGTATAGTGGTAATATATACCTTTACCATGGTGTCTATAGTAAATATGTGTTTTTCAACCATCCATTTGCTTTATAGTGAAGCGATGCGAGTTGTCGGCATTCAAGCTCCAGCGGTTGGTATGGAGGAGAAGGGTTTGGAAGGGGTCAAGGGTGCTGTCAGCCAATTTGGTGAAGCTGGTGGCGCTGGGATGAAAGAAGGTGCCACTTCTTTGAAAGGCGCTGGTATAAAGAGTATGGGGGCGAAAGATAGCAATGAGTTGGCAGGCAAGAGGAAGGATAAGCGTGACAAGAAAGAGGCTGATAAAGCAGCGAAGAAAAACGCTTCCGCGCACTAATGCTCAATAATTAAAAAGATATTTGGTAACCGCAGGCAACTGCCTGCGACTACCTGTTACTATAAATGTAGCTTGCTGTTTTTATTAGATTCCCGCTTTTGCGGGAATGACGAAACAGGCGGATTTCAGCAGTCCCAAGAACTCTATTTTTGTTTATCAGCGTGTTTTGCTGCTATTGCAATTATTTTGTATTCTCTTTCGGAGATTATTTTATCTTCAAATTTTCTTTGGGCATCAATCATCATGCTTTGCCCTTGTTCATTCATCAGGCGCCTGGTAACTGAGGTTACTTGGTCTGGGTCAGCTTCTAATAAAACGTTACGAACATCCTCGGTAAACGGCAAAAATTCACGTAAAGCTACTTGTTTACCGTCGAGAGTGGGAACTAATTTCTGACAAACGATCAATCTTAAAGTTTCGATAATGTCTATAGTACGACCAATACGTTCATCAGCAGGGAAACTTCCAACCAAGCGTCTGATAGTTTCAGGAACTCCAGTTGTATGCAAAGTGGTGTAGACCGGATGGCCAGTTAGTGCCGCTTCTATTACCGCCGAGATAGTTTCAGCGTCACGTGATTCACCAACTAAAATTAAACGTGGCTTACGACGTAAGGCGTTACGTACTCCATCAGCAAACGATGGTAAATGACGTGGAATTTCTGATTGACTAACTACGGCAGTTGGCTTTTCGATGGTGTCATACACGAATTCGATTGGGGCTTCATAGGTTAATACTTTACGATTACAATCAGGTTCTTCTATAATCTTTCTAATAATGGCTGCAAGTAAAGTCGATTTTCCTGAGCCGGTTGCTCCAGTTACATAAACCACTCCTTCTCGTGGAGCCATAGAATCGATAACTTCTTTTTGCAAGTTAAGCGATTCTAATTTAGGTGGTTCTGATGGTATCGTTCTTAGCGTTAGTTGAATGCCATGGTGTCCTTCTACCTGGCAACCGGTGCCATTGACACGGAAACGGTAGCGTTCAGTTCGAGTAGGGCGAAATTCATAGTGGGTGTCGATATCATGCCCAGATAAAATTTGAGTGGTACCGTTTGGGCCATAGAGTAAATTTAGAATATCGCCAACTTCTGCAGTTGATAGTTTATGTTTGGTTATTTTATAAATGTGTCCTCTAATCTCGGCAATTACTGGTTCACTAGTTTGAAAAGTTATATCTGAGGTGCCTATTTTACTGCAATGAGCAAGTACCGGTTCAAAATTATCCGCACTGAAACGAAGGGGTTCATTAGGAAATAAATAATCTGGTAAGCCCATAGCTAAATTTTTTCCTTCTTATTTATTTTAGTTAGTAACGGACTTTGATTTTTGCTTTCTTTTGTCGGTATTATTGGTCGCCAACTTGCAGGATCAGTTTGTAGTTGTGAAATAGAAGTGATTCTAAGAACTCTATCGTTGATATGAATATCATTGCCATCGCCAGTTACTCCCAATTCAGCTTCTGAAACGTATGGTGGAGATACCATGTGTTGGGCTAAAAGTTTGCGATACAAAATCATCCCTTCATAGTCCCGTTGCAACCTGGCCAAATTGGTTGAGAATATCTGATCAGCTTGGATAATGCCATCATTCCATCCGATCCTTATATAATCGTTCCATACTTTTCTTTCCGTTGCATTTTGTGGTAGCAGAGTGCTGTTTGGTATTTCTGGTTTTATATACCCCATCCAAATATAATTACGCCAGTTTGGCGGTGTGGTAATAAAGCGTGGTGGTTGGACTATCTGGTATTTTTGATCAGCAACACGAATTGTGAAGTCGTCTGCTAAATTTAAGATGTTTTTCCCTTCGGCTAGAATGGGTGGTAGAACATTCTGATTTAGAATTAGGTAATTGAAATTAAAAATACGATCTAAATTTCTTTTTTGAGAGTTTAGCATTAAGTTTAATTGACGAGAGCGCCAAGAGAGACTAGCTTGAGCTGCTATACCGCGAGCGGTTTGTTTTAAATTTTCTAAACGAATAGAATTAATTTTGGTGGTTGATGACGGTGACTTTAGTGCTTCAATTTCAGCTAGTTCTACGGGAGTTTGCGAGCTTGAACAACCGATGGCAAGTAAAGCCAAAAGGAGAGTTAAGAAATTTAGTAATCGCTCTTTCATGAAGTTACTTTTCATTTTTTTATTATTTTGCGTAGCGTAACTCTATAATTTTGCTTGCTGGATAGACTACGATATTCGCTTTACTTCCACATTGAAAATTAGCATCGCGTAAAACATCAGACAGAGGAGTGTCTTTTGCAAAAATCGATACTAAAATTGGAATCCCCGGCGATTTACCAAGCACATTTAATTTATACTTAGATGCTTCTGCGATTTTTTTCGCAAGTGGTCCAATTGGACCATTCCAGTCTATGGATGCTAGTTGTCCCATACCAATCATGTCTGGATCGATAGGGCTTAGTAATGTTGCATGAGGGTGAGAGGCGCGCTCAATTGCAGCTAATTCTGCCAATGATCTGCTTACTGAGGTGGCAGCCTCAGACAGTTTTGTCTCTGCTGCATGTTGACTACGCCTGTCATAACTGCTGTCTACATATTGGGTGTTGGTTCCAGTACCACCACACCCAGTGAGAGAGGCTAGTAAGGAAAAAGCCACTAGAAAAGAACTTCCAATTTTCATATAAGTATCCGGCTTAAAATTTAGCTATAATATTGAAATAATGGACAGTTAAAGTCAAGTTAATTAATGATTTTTTTAAAAATGTTATTTTATCACGAGCCAATTTTATGATATATTACACTGCCAGGATACATAAGTATAGGTACAAAATAGGAGTGGATCGGCACTATGGCTCAGGACCCAACAGCAAATTCTCATTGGCGCGATTCAGCTAGAAACGCTAAATTCTTTTTTATTGACGCTAAGGCAGCTTTCCCTATCCTTTTGTTTTTAGTGCATATTAAACTTTGGACATTTATTATAGCTATGGTAGTCATGGTATTTTTTACCGTGCTAAACCGTTTTGGATATACTATAGATGTTTTTTTTAGAATATTTAGATCTATGCTTGCTGGGCCGAGGAAGATGGCTATACCTTGGTGGACTAACTAAATTACAAAGAATGGATTTTATTTTATGAATTTTACACAATCACTCTGTGAGCTTGTAAAGGATGCTAATGTTAAATTTGTTTTTGAAGGTAAACCAATTAGCAGTGAAGAGGTTTTTGCTGATACCGGATTATTACCTGCCTTGGCACGTCGTGCTGATCAGCTGTGTTTATTATGTTTTGGTTATGGTATTGGGCTGAGTTTTGTAGATGCTGATAAATCTCTTTTGGGAACCAAAGTTCAATTTGATGAGGTTACTCCAAATGTTTTGCGTTTGGCATGCCTATATGATGCTATTTTGGAAATTGCCGATGCATCATCAACAAAAGATAGTGTATCGCTCGATGAACTAATGTATGATTAAAATATGATCGAAGAGTCCATTCACCAGCTTAGTGATTGTTGTGGCGTTGCCAGAGAAGACTTGGTTAGGCTAAATGACCAAGTAGCTAAAGTTATTGAAGCTAAGAAAAAAGCAAGCGACGCTGATGGTGGGGCAGGAAGTATGATGTTACGTCAGGCGGAAGATGCTTTGAAAACTTTAGAAAATTTGAAGAATATTGGTTCTAAATTGCCTGGCGCTGTTGAGGCAGTGAAGGGGCTTTGTCAACAGGCAGAATTGTTACTTGGGAGCACGGTTACTCTAAAGCATAGTTCTCCTGTTCTTGCTCGAGGTGGTTTTGCGGGGCATGAAAAACATGAAAAAGAAGGGACTGCTTAGTCTTGAGAGATATATGTAAGGGTTTATGGTAGAACAAGAACAAAAAGAACAGAACGCACAAAAAAACGTATTTGAGTTAAGCAAAGAACTTAGGGACATTTTAGATGAGGTATTGACAACCGGTGATTGGCAATCCTCCATTTTTTTAAAGACGGCTGCTAATAAGCTAAGAGCAATAAGAGATAAAAGCGATAATCTGTTTAATAGTGGTAATGTTGCTACGGTAGTTAATACTAATGCCAGTAAGGACATCGCTAGGAAACCAGTTCCCCCTGGATATTCGCAAGTGTTTGTTTTATTGTATCAGGTTGATAGTGCTAATTTGCAAGGGTGGCACCGTAATATAAAAACTCTTGCTGACTATAGTGTTACGCGCCCTGTCTACAAGGATGAGAATCACGCTAAAGAAGTTATTCGCTCAAAGACCATGGGGGTCGATCGTAATGGTTATGCTGTAGTTAACGTTAAGGATAGTGATTTTAGTGAATCGGAAAATCAAACTGATCAGTTTGGTCACCCGCTGTTTATTTTGAAGCAGGGGGCAGTAAAGTTAGAGAATATTGTTGAATTTATTCATTGCAATGTAAAGCGTTATGCAATGCGTGATAATGAGCTTGTTTATTTGAATGAAATTTAGTCGAAAACCATTTCATTCTTTGTTATAATGCGAAGTAGTTGAAGGTTTTATATAAAAATAATAATTTTGATTTTTGGGACTTTATATGGCAAGGGGTGGCGGGCCAGAACAACAATCAGGGCAAGATAATTCGCTAGATTTTTTGTGGATGATCGCGATATTAATTGGCGGTATTATTTTGGCTTGGTATTTTGGTAAGGTTTATATTGCTAGCGCAATTCTTACCGTGCGTTTATATGAACTTTTGGCTATCGATTTTGTGATGGCTCCAATAGCGAAAATAATCGTTTTTGTCACAGGTCTTCTAGGGCTTCCTGCCCCACAGTTTAATTTTACCGATTGGTTTGTATATATCCGCAGAGCTATTGGTTCTCCAGTAGGTTTTGATGATCTAGTGAAGGTTAGCACTATGGTTGGTGATTACCTAAAATATCCCTTGTCGCTGTTAGTTGCGGGGGGTGCTTTTTGGTTGCACCTTGGTGGTGTCGCTCATAAATTTAGACATGTTCATAATGGCAAAACATTAAAAATTTCTGAACAAGAAATTTGGCCTCAGATTACCCCTGTGGTTAAGCTCGATTTAGTCAACACCAAGCTTGATGATGGTCCATGGGCATTTGCCTTATCCCCGATGCGGTTTTGTAAAAAATATGATTTATTGGATATTGTGGAGAAACGTGGAAAATACACTGCAACTTTAAGAAAAGGAGCAGCGCACCGATTGTTTTCTTTACAAGTTGGACCTAAATGGAATGGAGTAGAGACTTTGCCAATGTATCTTAAAGCATTGTTTGCAATTTTTGCGGCTCGCGTTAATGCTGACAGAAAGGGTGCAGAATCCTTACTTGATCGTATTTCGTCTTCAGCTGGAGATGGAAAGCCAGATTTTACTGGTACTGAAGAATTATTGCGTAAACACGCTGGCACTAAAAAAGTTGCTAAGATACTTAGTATCCATGGATATATTACCACTGCATTTGCCTCAATGTTGGTTGGTTCGCGGGAGCTAGGGGTGCTTGCTAGCGCAGAGTTTATCTGGTTAAAGCCTATTGATAGGCGTATGTGGTATATGTTGAATAGCGTTGGGCGAGCAACAGCCGTTCCAGAAATATGCGGCGCTTTTGCCCATTGGTTAGCAGAAAAGAAATTAGGCCTACCCCTAACCGTTCCGATGGTGGAAGAGGCGGTTAAGGGAATGGAAATGGCATTAAGTGAAATGATTTATAAACCGGATGAGGAGTTATAAAACAAAAATAAAATAAGATATGCATGTTGTGTGCCTCAAGTTTTTTTAATGTAGCGATATATCAGCATCACTGCCAGTAGCGTTTTTTGCTACTGGCAGTGATGCTGAATAATTATAAACCAGGTAACAAAGCATAAATTTACTTTACGCAGGGTATATGGCATTTCAACAACGAGGACTAGATCAAGAACAAGAACAGGCGACAGCTGCGTTAGTACGTGATACGCGCACTTTGGGTCAACGCGTCTCTGATTTCTTAAAAAATCCAACTAATGTTGCAATGATCATGCTGATTTTAGCAAGTTTTGGTTTTGTTGTTTCAGCGTTAACAGATTTCTTCTTTGTTATTTCCTTTATTTTGTTCCTGGTTTCAAAAACGAAACACTATTCTTTGCCTTTCCGTATGCCGCAGAAAGCTCATTGTAAAGATTACAACAGTCCCAAAGCTGGCAGTAATGCTCCGAGTATGTCTAGTGGTATATATTTCTTTGGCAACGATCGCAAAACTAATGACGAAATGTGGTTTAACGACAGTGACATGCGTACCCACGTTTTAATTTTCGGTTCAACTGGTAGCGGTAAAACGGTGGCTTTAACTTCGATCGTGTTTAATGCTTTAGTTCAGGGAAGTGGTTTTATCTATGTTGATGGCAAAGGTGATAATACTCTTTTTGCTAATATTTTTTCTTTAGTCCGTTCAATGGGTCGTGAAGATGATTTATTGCTGATCAACTTTATGACTGGTGCGCGTGACATTATTGGCCCGCAAGAGAAGCGTCTTTCAAATACCATGAACCCATTTTGTACCGGTTCTTCCAGTATGTTAACCCAGCTCGTTGTTAGCCTTATGGGTGATGATAAAGGTGGTAGCGGTGGAGATATGTGGAAGGGCCGTGCGATCGCTTTTGTGGAAGCGTTAATGAGAGTTTTAGTTGCTATGCGTGATGCGGGCCATATTTTGCTAGATGCTAACATTATCCGTAACTACTTTGAATTAACGAAACTTGAACCGATGGTTATGGATAAAATTTTTCTGCGTGAAGGTCAAGAGCCGATTAGTTTAGAGGGTTTGCCAAGCGTCATTCTTGAGCCGATGACTAATTACGTGGTCAATTTACCAGGATATAACCGTGATAAAAAAGGTAAGCAGGTTTCTCAGGTATTAGAGCAACATGGTTATATTACTATGCAATTAACCCGGGTATTTTCCTCTTTAGCTGATACTTACGGGCACATTATACGCACTAATTTGCCTGAGGTTGATCTACGTGACGTAGTGTTAAATCGTCGTATTTTGGTGGTGTTATTACCGGCTCTAGAAAAGTCACCAGATGAGTTAGCGAACTTGGGTAAAATTATCATTGCCTCTTTGAAAGCTATGATGGCAAGTGGTTTGGGTGATGAAGTTGAGGGTATGTATAGCCAAGTTATTGAACGTAAACCTACTAATGCTCGTAACCCATATCTTTGCGTTTTGGACGAATATGGATACTATGCCGTTCAAGGTTTTGCGGTGGTGCCAGCGCAAGCACGTTCTTTGGGTTTTTCGGTCATATTTGCTGGTCAAGATTTACCAGCATTTCAAAAAGCATCAAAAGAGGAAGCAGCCTCTATCGGTGCTAACACTAATATTAAAATTTGTATGAAGTTAGAAGACCCGATGGAAACCTGGGATTTTTTCATGAAATCGGCTGGTGAGTCACATGTTTCTGTGGTTGGTGGTTTTCAAGCTGATGCTAATAGTATGATGGGGCAATACATGGATTCCCGTAGTGCGCAGATGGAAAAGCGCTCTCGGATTGATTTGCTTGACTTGAAAGAGCAGCGAGAGGGAGAGGCCCATGTTTTCTTCAAGTCGCGCATTGTTAGAGCTAAGATGTTTTTTGCTAACCCTAAGCCCGTTAAAGAATTGCGCTTAAATCAATTTGTTAAAGTGGCAGTTCCATCCGATACTGTATTGCGTAATTTTGTATCGGTTTATGAAAATTTCAGAAAAATGTTAGATAGCAAAGGTACGATTTTTGATAAAGTAGAGCTTCCAGACAATGATGTGAAAGTGATCACCAAGTTGTTTTCTCAACAAGCCGAAGGGATTGTTCCTATCGAAAAAGGAATTTGTGTTTTGATGGGTTACGCTGATGCTGGTACTGCTTTAGAGGGGGCGAGTGAAGAGGTCGAACTCGCGGCAGGCGAAACCAATGTCTTTAGCAAGTTAAAGATATCAGACTATCTAAAGACCATGCTTTTGGTAAGCGACGTCGGACCGTTTAGTGAACCTATTTTAGCGAAGTCACTGATATTAGAAAAGGCTACATATGTTGAGTCGATATTGAGCAAAGATCAGCGAGCTGCTCGGGACGTTGCTGTAGAATTGATTAAAGATATGCAAACAGCAACTCATTATCCACCCCAAGTTCATGGTATTCCTGCGGCTAAAGGAGTAGTTGAGTTAGTGAAAGGTATTGTCGGAAGTATTGCTACAAAGGGAGATTGATTATTTTCGTTATTTATGGGGTTTTTTATGGATAAGGTCTTTAAGTTATTTATAATAGTTTTTTTGGCATTTATGACGCTGGGGTGTTCGTTGCTTCATCGTCGTGATGACCATAATAAGAATCTATCTCAAACTAGATACAATGTTTATTTGCTTAGCCAAAGGTTGGCTAATTACCATGTGGCTGTTTTTCAGCGGGCAAATTCGCTAAGAATGGTCTTACCAAATAAAGATTTTTTTATTAGAAACTCAGCGAATTTTACCGGTGCGGCGTATGAAGCTTTGGATTTAATATATGGTTTAGCTAATTATTATCAAGAATCATCAATTGCTGTGACTGGTTATTATGCTGGTAATATTGAGGATGATTGTGTTAGTAAATCCTTAGCTGTAGAGCGTGCTCGTAAGATTATGTGGCATTTATGGCGATCTAAAATAGATAGTAACTTTGTCCACGCCAGTGGTAAGAAAATTAAGGCTCTGGATGGCAAAAAGGAACATTTATCGGACTGTGTACTAATCGAATTAACGTATTGATAACGTTTAACCATAGTTAGATAATAATAATCCTAGAAAATCAGTTGAGTCGATATTAAGTAAAGATCAGAGAGCTGTTTGCGTTGACGACTCCAGGGTTTGGCAACGCTTGATCTGAGGTAAGCAAAACTTAAGTCGACCACCCAATTCCTTATGTTACAATATCACAACACTAGAATATGCAAGAGGTGCTGACTTTATGTGGTAGCCCAATGGGTTTTTGCACTGATAGCAATATGTGGGTAAGAAGAGGCTATGACTATTACCAAAGGAAAAAATAATTTTCTTGCTTGCTTGCCGAAAAAAATTAATATTCGCTGGGCGATACTTGTTATCATTCTTCCTTTATTAATTGGGCTTTCAGCTTTAATTATATTGATTAATTATAGGGCGTTGAATTCAGTTTTAATTCTTGCAGCTCATGATTCATTAAGTCGTTCCTGTGATAAAGTTAGTGAGCAAGTTAGCAACTATTTGACACCTCTTAATAACAATATCACTTTGGCTTTTCATATCTTGAAAAGCAACGTTGTCAAGGTTAATCATTCTTACGATTTTACTAAATTTTTACATACCATCATTATTAATGATGAAAATATCCATGGAGCATTTTGGGGCGATATCAATGGAAATTTCTATTGGCTTAGAAAGGCTAAAGACGGGAATTTATATGAGCAAATCGTGCTACGGAATGGTAGGGGTGATAATAAACATATAGAAAATATCTTTGATAGTAATTTAAAATTACTTCGTACGAAAAAACTACACTTTGATGGTATAGATCCACGTTCTAGACCTTGGTTTAAGCGAGCACAAACAAAAAAACAACTAACCTGGATAATTTATAAATTTCTCGAAGAAGCAGGCGAAGGAGAGCCGCTTGGAGTTACTGCCGCCTTTCCACTTTATGACTCACGGGGCAATTTACTTGGGGTTTTTGGTATGGATATGTTATTAGAACAGATTTATACGTATATTAATGAGATAACAGTGACCCCTAATAGCGTCGTGTTCGTGGCTGATGATATTGATGACCTAATATCAGTACATAGAGCCGATAGACAATTCCTCGAAGATTATGAGCTTATGAAAATCAGCGAGTTAAAAAAACCTTGGATAAAAAAGTCTCTTGCTATTTTTCATAAGTCTCATCAGCTTTCTTTTATGTTTTCTCTAGATAATAAACAATATGTTTCTGCTTATGATGAAATAATTAACACGAGGAGTGGTAGCCCATGGTTTGTGGCTATCGTAGCACCGTTAGATGATATGACTACGCTATTGCGCCGTACGATTATAATTGCGATAATGATTGTAAGTTTAGCCTGTATTGTCGGCGTTATTTTAGTTTCTATTTTCTCTTCAATTATTAGTCGTCCTATTAGAATTTTGGCGCAGAACGCTCATTTAGTTTGTCAATTGCGTTTTAACGAAGTAAAAAAAATATCTTCGCTGATTTCAGAAATTTTAGAAGTAGATAAGTCCTTTATCAAAATGAAAAATGCTTTAAGTTCTTTTCAACTATATATACCAGCGGATTTAGTCAAGAAAATAGTTGCTAGCAATAAAGTGGCAGTGGTTGGCGGGGAAATTAAAGAATTAACTTTGATTTTTACTGACATTCAAGACTTTACCCGGTTGTCTGAAAACATTAACCCTGAAGAACTAATGCAGTTTTTATCAAACTATTTTCACGCAATAACCAGGGTTATTGCTGAATCATATGGCACTGTTGATAAATATTTAGGTGACGGAGTCATGGCTTTTTGGGGAGAACTAACCAACGATTTAAAACATGCACAATACGCATGTCAAGCGGCACTAAAAATACAAACAACCTTGAAGCAGTTAAATAATGAATGGCAACTTGAAAATAAGCCCATAATTACTACGCGTATTGGGATTAATACCGGCAATGTGGTTGTCGGTAATGTTGGTTCTGGAGACAGATTGAATTATACGCTATTAGGTGATTCGGTTAATCTTGCTAGTCGTTTAGAGGGTCTAAGTAAAATATATGGAACTTCTACTATTGTTAGTGAATTCACATATAATCAAGTAAAGGATAAATTCAGATTTCGTTTATTAGATAAAGTCGCAGTTAAAGGGAAAAACGTGGGTGTTTATATTTATGAGCTCTTAGGCGATCTAACGGCAGGATCAGATCTGAAATTAGAGCAGTATAATCAAAAATTTCTAACGGCTTTTTCTTACTATGAAAAAGGTGCTTGGCAAAAAGCAAGGGAACTTTTTGAAAGCTTGAATAAAGATTATCCCGAAGATATAGTAATCAAATTATTTATAAGTCGTTGTTCGGTTTTTAATGTAACTTCTCCTGAAAATTGGAATGGTGTTTGGATTATGAATGAGAAATTTTAGTTTCAACGTATTCAGCATAATTTTTGCTATGCAAGAATTATGCTGAGTAGATATCGAATATATGTTATTCTGGGGAAGAATATGGTGGCCTGCTGAATGAAAATAGCGGGCAGCATTATCCTAAAAAGAGTTGGAACCTTAGCAAGTTAGATTCATTATATTAAGCGTCCGCTGCAGGTTCCAACTGCTCTTTTTAGGATAATCGACTATGGATTGTTTGTTTGATACACGGTAAGCGAAAGGTTATTTAAGCTTTGACCATTTTACTGGTTTGTAGGTGTGAGTATGTCTAGTATTGATATTGTACAGTTACTTCGCTCTGATCCTAAGCGTGCTATGGATATTTATGGTATTATAACTAAGTGTCCAGTTGGTGAGCGTACTGGAGGTCGTTGTCGCCTAGATGCTCAATATCTAAATAATGAGGTGTTTGAAGTTGTAGCTAGACCAGATCCTAATGGTAGCGATTATTATTTTCCTTGGGCCCGTCAGGGGTATGGGACTGTACTAGTACCGGTCAACGTACCGCCAGATACGCTAGTTATTACTCATGGTATGTCAGGTTGTCGACATTTAATGTACCATGTTGAAGATTATGTAAAATTTGTTCATGATGCTAGAGATTACTATAATGGTGAAGAGAATGAAACTTTGCTTAACTGCGTGCAAACTATCCCTTTTGATCCAAAACGTCCCCCAAAGCCTCACAGGATGCCCCTTTGGATCTATGAAGCTTATGATCCCATTTCAAGGCCAAGTAACTATCTTACCTCTGTCGTAGCGCGTAAGAGTGATATCGGTGATTGGGATCTATTTGAGTCTTATATAGCTCGCTAGATAGACAGGATTAGTGTACGCGGTCTACGACCGCTGGATATGTCTGAGTATAACCCTTATAGCGCTAGACATAAAGGGGCTGTTGAAACCCGCCTATTTTCGTCATTCCCGCGAAAGCGGGAATCTAATAAAAACAATAAGCTACATTTGTTTTTTTTATAAAAATTTTCAGATTTCGACAGACCCATAAAATACTAAAAAAGCTGTTAAAGATAGGTTTTTTAGTCTAAAATTGCTTTTGTTAATTTTAATAAACCAGAATTATACGCAGAAATAAGGTATGCCAGATAAAAATAAGTTAATTAGCTGTATAAGCTATACATGCCGTTGCTGCTGGTTTAATACAATTAGTGAGATGCCGAGAGTCACGTCGACTAACCAAGCCAAATCTTAAAGCGGAGGAAGAGCTTATGATGTCAGTAGTAGAAACAGAGGTGGAATCAAAAAAACAAGCAGAGGCGCCACAACCACAACCACAACCACAACCACAACCACAACCACAACCACAACCACAACCACAACCACAACCACAACCACAACCACAACCACAACCACGAACACTAGTCACTCCAATAAAACAAAGTGACGAGAGCATAAGTTACAAATTTAGAGAAAAAGGAGTAGAGGAAGGCGATGGTCACTGCTATATACTATCCACGGCGTGGATGAAAGAATGGACGGAGCAGGCGGAAGGTTCTATAAAGGAAGAAAGAATACTAGAATGTGCAGCGATAGCCGCCGATAAATATGCTCCGAATCATATAGCGCAAACAAAATCACTAGATTCGTTGGGTCCCGATAGAATAAGAGCTATAACCCCGCTATTATTAACGACAGACTATTCTAGGCCGAACGTAATAGGTATGTATTGCAGAATAGAGGGAGAAAAAGATTATGGGTCACATGCAATTGCAATTAGTCCTATTTTGGATATAAGTGATAAGAATCACATATGCTATATATATGATCCTGATGTGGGGGTTACTAAAATAAGCCGTGAGAGGAGGGCGCAAGTAATGGCTGAAATACAGGAGTATATTAGGGACAATGCTATACATCATACTCATATGTCCGACGCATGGCAAGAAGCTCACTTTCAGGACGGTACAAGCCCTCAACTAACAATAACTACTGATGTAGTAACGGACTGTGCTCATAAAACTATCGAATTGGCGGAAGATCAAGATAAGGGCGAAGTAAAAGACTATTCCGAGGTAGAAGATCTCCGCCGTGAAGCTGTGACCAAAAAACTAGATAGCACGTCAATCTATGGAGTGGTGCCTGGTGTCTGGAGACATACTAGCGACATAACAGCAGCGCAAGCAATTGAAGCTCAAAAGCCAGTGCAGTCTGCACCGCCACCATTAAGAAGAGCAGTAACGGAGGGGGTGGTGGCTTTGGAGAAGGCTATGGCGGCGCAGTCTACCGCTTCTTCCAAACCACCATTAGACAGAGCAGCAACGGAGGGTCAAGTTAGCCGTGTTGGAGCATCGGTTGCTCCTCTGAAGGTGTCAGTGCCTCCTCCAGCTCCTTCTTTTACTTGTAAGAGGTAGATAAAGCTTTTGTTAGCTAGGAGATTTTTAAGGCATGCTTAATTTAAGTAGTGACCTCCTTAACATGTTAAATTATGTGGATTTTTTGAGTTAAATCAGTTAACATAATCTTAAGCTTTTGTTATATACTGAAAGAAAACAGATTTTTAGGGTAAACTCTTAAAATTTACTCAAAGCATGGGAATGACTTTATGGTAGATGACGCAGTTGAGGTAGTGCGGTTACGCAATAATTTTTACCGAGACAATTATCGCCGGTTGGTAGGCGCATTACTTATTCTATTAGTAATAATCATCATGCTTATTGGCACCGTATTTTATCAAATAATGAATCGTCCAGAGCCGAGATATTTTGCCACGACAGTTGATGGCAGAATTATGCAACTTTTTCCTTTATCTGAGGCCATGTTATCTCCTGGAGAGCTGTTACAGTGGACACATCGTGCGGCCATAGCAGCTTACACTTATAATTTCGTTAATTATCGAGATGCTATGCAGCAGTTACAAAATCAATTTACGCCTGCTGGTTGGAAATTTTATGAAGATGCTTTGAGAGTTTCTAGAAACTTGGAGACGGTTATAGCCAAGAAGTTAGTAGTGTCAGCTGTTGCTACAGGTACCCCAGTTATTTTGGATCAGGCAGTAGTCGAAGGTAGATATTCTTGGAAGATTCAGATACCTCTTTTGGTTAGTTATCAAAGTCCAAATGAACAGACTCAAAAACCAGTCATAGTTATGATGATTGTTAGTCGAGTGCCAACCGTCGATATGCCGAAGGGTATTGCAATAGTGAGCTTTGTAGTTTCAGAGGGAAATATTGGTTCACAGTAATTTAGGAAAATATTAAAGTCCATATTATGAAAATATCCTTCATTATCTTAATTGCGGTATTTATTTGCTGCCACTCTGTTTTTGCTCTGCCTAGCAAAACTAAGCCCGTGAAGCAAACTCCTGAGCAAAAAATGGCGCAGTTGCAGCAGGTACTAAATCGTGCAATGCAAAAAGATTCTTCTTCGTCTTCTGCCGCTACTTCTGGTTTGGGGTTAAATAAAAGTGCTACTACTGACTTACAACCGCTTCCTATACAAGCTCCTTCTGCTGGTTTAGTTAGTGCTTCTTCTACTTTTCAATCTGATGCTCAGGTGCCAGCCAGCGCTTCAAATAGTGCCGCTACCAATGCCACTGCTATCAATGCTGCTACTACCGACAATGCCGCTACCGATGAAAGCGTTAAACCTTCGCCGCCTAAGCCTAGCTTATACGATGAAGCTTTTTCTAATGTTGTAAACCAGATGTTGCCAATGTCGACTAAACAAATAGAAAAATTACGTGAAGTGTTTACCGAAACTCAGTTGGCAGCATCAACACCGCCGGGAATTCCACCTAAGCCAACATCATCGTCGTTACTGATAAACTTATCACCACAAGCTACGGCTCCAGTAATTAGGTTGGGTGCTGGTTATATCACCTCTTTAGTATTTGTAGATGCCACCGGCCAACCATGGCCAATTGCTGCTTATAGTATTGGTGATCCAACCTCCTTTAATATTCAATGGGATCGCAAAGGGAATACTTTATTGATTCAGTCTGCTACCTTTTACAAGCGTACCAATATGGCGATAATGATGCGTGATCTAAACACCCCAGTGATGTTAACTCTAATTTCTGGTCAAGAGGCGGTTGATTATCGTGTAGATCTGCGCGTTCCTGGACTTGGACCAAATGCAGTTTTTGCTCAGAACGGTATTCCAGACGCAGCGAATCCAATATTACTTGATGTATTGAATGCTATTGCACCAAAAGGAAGCAAAGAATTAAAAGTTCGCGGGGGAGATTGTAAAGCTTGGTTAGTAAAAAACAAACTTTATCTACGTACTAGTTTAAATGTAATTTCTCCTGGATGGCAGTCTATTATGAGTAGCATAGATGGTACGCATGCGTATCAGTTGCAACCAGCCCCGGTGATTTTGGCTCTGCAAAATGGACGGGATAAAATTTTGACACTATTACTTGAGGGGTTAGAGTAATATGGCATTAGAAAAAAAAGTCAATACTGCAAAGGAAGTACTTGGAGATACCAGGTCAAGAGTAGTTATTATTATACTAGTTATTCTTGTCGTTGCAGTGTTAGCAATATCATATTTTAAATTTAAGCGTTCACAATTACCGCCAGCGGGGATGGGGTCGGCAATGGCCGGTGTTCCTGAAATTAGTTCAATTCCTGGAATGGGAAATCCAACTAGAGAATATGCTAAGTTGCAAGAACAACAAAATGAAGAGTTGGCTAAGGAGGCTGTTAGAACTGGAACCTCAGCCATGCCCACCATGGTTCGTACTACCTATCTCGATACCGGGGTCTCTGACGATCTAACGAATCAATCCGGAGCTGCATCCGCAGCCGGCTGCGGTGTTGAGGAATTAAAAAGAGCTCGTGCTTCTGGAGTAAGTGCAGCTGAGTTGCGTTGTCGAGGGTGTAGTTTAGCTGCTCTTAGGGCAGCAGGTTATAGTGCTGGTGAGCTGCGTGCAGCTGGTTTTGGTGCTCAAGAACTAAAAGATGCTGGCTTTAGTGCCGCCGAGCTTAAGGAGGCAGGATTTAGTGCTGCCGAGCTTAAAAGCGCAGGGTTTAGTGTTGCCGAGCTTAAAAGCGCAGGATTTAGTGCTGGCGAGCTAAAAAATGCCGGGTTTGATGCTCAAGAGTTGATGAAGGCAGGTTTTAGTGCTAGTGATCTAAAAAATGCTGGTTTTAGTGCGCAAGATTTGCAAAAAGCTGGCTTTAGTGATAGCGCAATTTTAGCTGCTGGTTTTAATTCAGTTAGCAAATCTTCTTCTGGTGAGTGTGATATAAAGAAAGTACAAGTCGCAAGAAGTAAAGGAGTTTCTGCCGCAGAGCTGAAAAGCTTTGGCTGTGACGCTGCAATATTGAGGGCGGCTGGGTATACGGCTGCAGAGCTTAAGGCTGCAGGCTATAGTGCTAGTGAACTAAAAAATGCTGGATTTAGTTTGGCGGATTTACGAGCAGCTGGTTTTAGTGCCGCTGATTTACGAGCAGCTGGTTTTAGTGCTAAAGAATTAAAAGAAGCTGGCTTTAGCGCGAAAGATTTAAAAGATGCTGGGTTTAGTGCTGGTGAGTTAAATAGTGCTGGGTTTAGTGCTAATGATCTTAAAGATGCTGGATTTAGCGCAGCAGAACTCAGAAAAGCTGGTTTTAGTGCTGCCGATTTGGTTGGAGCTGGTTTCAGCGCTGCTGATTTACAGGCAGCAGGATATACGGGCGGTGATCTAGTTAGGGCTGGAATTGTTTCTGGTATAGGTGGGGTTGAGGATTCATGTAGCGTCGCCAGCCTGAAAAAGGCACATGAAGCTGGAATAAGTGCACAAATACTTAAAAAAAGGGGTTGTAGTGCTTCGGCATTAAGAGAAGCTGGATATACTGCAGCAGAATTAAAAAAAGCTGGATTTAGTGCAGCGGAACTTAATGGCGCTGGCTTTAGTTTGAGTGAGTTGAAAGCAGCTGGATTTACTACTGCTGATTTACAAAAAGCAGGTGTTGCTACAGGAGAAGCTCGAGAAGAAAAAGGCGGAAAAGATGGTGATGCTTGCAGTGTTAGCAATGTAAAAAAAGCACGAGATGCCGGCAAGAGTGCTGCCGACCTTAAGAAGCAGGGTTGCAGTGCTGACGCCTTAAAAAAAGCAGGGTTTTCGGCTGGTGAATTGCGGGCAGCTGGATTTAGCGCTGAAGAGCTAAAAGATGCTGGATTTAGCGCTAAAGAATTAAAAAATGCAGGTTTTAGTGCTGCTGACTTGTATGCATCAGGTTTTTCTCCAGATGAGCTTAAAAAAGCTGGTTATTCTAGTAAAGCAATAAGCATGGCCAAACTGCAGGTCGATGGTGCTCCTGAAGAAAATCCGGCTGATAGTGGTTCGTTAGGAAGATTGAGTGATGAGAAATTAGCGAACATGAGTGAGGAGGAAGCTGCTAATTTTGCCAGGCAACAGCAGGCTATAATTAGTTCACAAGTCTCCCAACTTTTTGCTGCGTGGACACCAATTCCAACGCAACAATTTGTTCAAGGGGAAGTCCCACAGGTTCAAAAAGCGACATCTGAGGACAAAGAGCAGGGTGATGCAGGCGGTATTGATGTAAAGAATTCTGATATTTATAAAGCCGGTAGTATGATTTTTGCGGTACTAGATACCGAAATAAATTCCGATGAAGCGGGTCCAGTTATGGCTACGGTTATTCAAGGTCCTTTGAAAGGGGCAAAAGTAATTGGTAACTTCCAGCTGGTTTCTAAAAAACTTCTGTTGCAATTTAAAACTATTAGTATTCCTCGGTTAGATACTAGCGTGGCTCTTAATGCAGTAGCTGTTGATCCTAGTACTTCTAAGCCAGCGATGGCTTCCAGTGTTGATAACCATTACTTGCTGCGTTATGGTACTTTAGTTGGTACATCATTTTTAAGTGGTTTAGGAAGTGCGGTACAAAGCTCAGGTAGTACCGTAACTACAACAACTACTGGATCGGTAACTCAACAAGGGTCCATGAGTGTTTTAGGTAAAACCATAGCTGCCGTTGGTAATGTAGCTACAGCTATTAGTGCATCAATGGGTGATAAGATTAATATGCCACCGACAGTTAAATTAAGTGCTGGAGTTGGTATAGGTTTGATGTTAATGGCGGATTTAGTGATTCCCAAAAAACAGAAAATAGATGATAAATAGTAGAGGGTATTGATATGGACGATAAAGTGACACCATCGACCGAGACGGCTGAGTATAATTACAATGAGGCTGAAGCTGGTTCTGTTGCTAGTGATGCCGCCGCTGAGGGGCAAGCTGCCGATTCCTCTGGAGGTGTGCAAACCACAGAAAATAAGCATTTCGGCTTTAACTTACAAAACCTTAATCTAAAGCGTTTTCTGCGTCCAGGTTTAATCATGCTTGGAATTGTATTGGTATATGTAGGATTTAATTTTTATTCCAGCAAAAAGAGCAAGGATTTGGAACAGAAAAAAATCTCAATGCAAGAAAGTGCCGCATTAGTGCAGCAGCAACAGGTAGCAATTGAATCCGCCCCTACTAAGCAGCCAGAGATTCGGCTTAATCTAGGTTCCGATACTGCTGCTAGCAGTATTGGTAATGATCAGGTAGCTCAAGCACAAGGTGCTATGCAAAAAAAGCTTGAAGTAGTTGTCGAACAGTTTGCAAGTGGCCAAGAACGTATTTCTAGTATTAGTGAGTCTGTTGCTAAAACTGAGCAAGATATAGCTTCTATCAGTCAGAGAATTGATCAGTTGGCAGTGACCATGCAGCAGATATCGGCAGATATTGAAAAGATGAAGAAGCCCAAGGTGGTTAAAAAAGCCTATAAGCTGCCAGTTGCTTATCACGTACGTGCTATTGTTCCAGGACGGGTATGGCTTGAATCAGCAGATGGTCAAAGAATTACTTTGCGTGTAGGTGATAAGCTTGACGGATATGGAGAAGTAAGAGTCATTGCACCACGTCAGGGCATGGTTGTTATGAGCAATGGTTCAGTTATTCAATATGGAGTCAACGATTTCTAATATTTTCCGCAAGGAGGGTCGTGGAAAATAATGGCAACGAAGTATGAATTTATTTTACGAAGGGTATAATCCATATGGAACTTGGTATCAACATCAGATCAATTAAACGACTAAACAAACAGTTTTGGCTTTTAGTGTTTATCTTTGTTTTGCCTGCTACAGCTTTTTCAGCAACTGTTAATTTTGCTACGATGCTCGGTGCATTAAAAAATAATGCCGGTCCCATAATTACTTTTACCGTTGCTGTTGCTTATGTGATTGGTATATGGTTTATGATTTCAGCAATAATGGAGCTGAAAAAAATTGGTGAATCAGCGGGTGGCGCACATGGAACTCTTGGTGGTCCTTTATTAAAGTTTATAGTAGGCGTGCTTTTAGTGTATCTGCCAAGCACTATAGATATCAGTGCTGGTACTTTGTGGGGAGCTAGTGGGGTTCAAAGTGCTCTGTCGTATAGCCCTGCTGGTGGTGATATGTTTGCTCCGGCTAAACAAGGGGCTCTCGCTATAATTCAAGTGGTGGGGTATATTTCTTTTGTGCGCGGGCTTATCATGCTCAGCCATAGTAGCGATCAAGGATCGCAGGCCGGATCATTTGGAAAAGGTTTGATGCACATTATAGGCGGAATTTTAGCCATCAATATCATAGCAACCATCAGAATTATTGGTAATAGTTTAGGATTTAGTACCATTTAAAAAAGTATCATTTTTTTTTCTTATAGAGTAAAATTGTTTCACTGTAATTTTTTGGATGGTTGTAATTTTATTAATTTTTAAGGAGATAGAGCATGGCAGGCAAAAGAGTAATTAAATTCGCAGTATCAATAGTTTTAGGAATGGCTGGTCTTTATACCGCTAGCGTTTTTGGAGAAGCTGCATCAGGCAGTGCAACGGATATTGCTGGAATTGCTAATACTGTAACTGGAACATTTACAAGTATTGGTAAATTAATGGCAGCCACTGCTTATTTGGCAGGCTTTGGTTTAACTATTGCTGCTATTTTTAAGTTTAAACAACACAAAGATAATCCACAGCAGATCCCAATGGGGACGCCAATTACTATGCTATTAGTTGGTGTTGCTTTAATTTTCTTACCAAACATCATTGCACCAGCTGGCGCAAGTATTTTTGGTAGTAGCGCTAAACAAGGTGGTTTTGCCGGAGAAGGATTGTCAACTAGCACAAGCAAGTAATAATCGTCTAGTGAAAAGGCTGCTAGTTTAGGATTGAATTGGTAATGGACCTATGACAGAGCTATATCAAATAAAATTGTCCGCCATGCCGGAGGTGTGGCGGCTTTTTTCAGTTAGAAAAGCTGATCAGGCATTTCAGAAATTTAAGCAGAAAATTTTTGAACGTGATGAATATGTTTGTCGATATTGTGGTTTCCAAGCTAAAAAATACCAAGAAGTTATTAACCTTGATGGCAATTATCGTAATAATAAGTTATCAAATTTAGTAACCGCGTGTTGTTTTTGTTCTCAGTGTTTTTTCCTTGAGGCAGTGGGTAAGGATGACTATGGTGGTGGAATATTGATTTATCTTCCAGAAATTAGTCAAGCTGATCTGAATGGTTTTTGTCACGTTTTGTTTTGTGCCATGGCTAACGATACTAGCTATAGTCCCATCGCACAAAATATTTATCGAGATTTAAAATTACGTTCTAAAATTGTTGAGCAAAATCTTGGTGAAGGAATGAGTGAGGCTGCTTTGTTTGGTCGCATGTTGATAGATATTAAAGGTAAAGAAAAAGACAAGGTCGATAAAGAAATTTTAGCATCACTAAGGTTATTGCCATCTTATAGCAAATTTAATAAGCAGGTTAAAGATTGGTCTGAATCGATGCAAACTGATACAGAATAAATCGACTAGCCCGAAGGGCGAAAGGCTTCACCAGCCTAGCCTAAGCGCTGTTTGCGCAGGACTGGGTTTTGGGATAAATATGTAGAGACCTCGATATGGCAAATATAGCAAATATGATAATAGATACTGTCGACGCGTTTGTCGCGTGGGCAAGTAGCGGCATCAGACAAACCACAGAAGCTTATTGTGAATTGCAAACGGCAGATAGTCCTGCAGTTTTGGTTGGTAATGACGGTTCTTTAATTTCAATATTAAAGGTTGATGGGGTTAAGGCCTTAATTGGCGCAGAAGAATTTGAAAATATTCGCGAAGGTTTAATGCATAGTTTACAAACTTCGATGTCTCGTGCCGGACATTCTATGCAAGTATATTTTTCCTACAATCGTGATGAGGTTGGAGATGAGATATCCCATATTTTCGAGCCCGCTAGAGAAACTGCAAAACTATTATCTTTATCCTTAGATGATCTTTTTCATGAACGCATGACTTATTTGGCCAGGTACTGTGCTCATGAAGAAATGTATATTGTTCTTTGGACGCGTCCTGGAGTTTTGACATCAGAACAATATAAACGCGCGCTCAAAGAAAGGCAAAAGCTAGTGCTGGATAAAAAAATCCCTCCTTTTACCGTTACTCAGAATTTAATGGCTGGTATTCCAGATTTGCGCGATGTTCATGATTCTCTTGTGCGCTCGTTTAAAAATGACTTGGGTGGTTTGGGAATTGTTGCTGAGGTACTTGAGGTTCATCAAGCTCTTCATGAAGTAAGACGTAGTATCGATCCTGATTTTACCGATCGATCTTGGAAGCCGTCTTTACCTGGCGACAAGATTATTATTAAAGAACCTAAGGCAGATACTAGTAATATTTCAGATATTTTGTGGCCATCACTAGCGCGTCAATTGATGCCTAGGGATGCTGTGAATTTGGATCTTCGTACCTCGCGAGTTGGCGATCGTATTTATTCTTGTGTTTTTATCGATTTATTTCCTCGAGATCTGCAACGTTTTTCGGCATTACTAGCCCGTATTTTGCCGATGCATATCCCTTGGCGTATCTCATTTTTAGTAGAGGGTAATGGTTTAGGATCTTTAAAATTAAAGTCAATGTTGACGTCAGTACTTAGTTGGACTTCAGCACAAAATAGACTAATCAACGACTCAGTTAATTTATTGAAGTATATAGAACTGCATAGTGATGATGCGGTAGTAAAATTACGAGTTGCAGCTTGTACTTGGGCGCCAGAAGGCGATATCCGTTTATTACGTACCAGAGCTTCGCAGCTTGCCAAAGCGATAGAAGGTTGGGGGTCGTGTGATGTTTCAGAGCTTTCGGGTGATGCATTTGAAGGTTTTATATCAACCGCTATGGGTATATCGTGTTCTAGTATCGCCACCGCTTCCGTAGCGCCACTATCAGATATTTTATATATGCTGCCATTTTTTAGGCCCTCATCTCCATGGCGTAATGGCGCTATATTATTCCGTTCACCCGATGGTAAGCCGTGGCCATATCAACCAGGGTCAACCGAGCAGACTACCTGGATCGATTTAGTTTATGCTCGTCCGGGATCTGGTAAATCGGTTTTATCTAATGCCATGAATCTGGCTTTATGTTTAGCCGGCGGTATTCAACGTTTACCACGAATATCTATTATTGATATTGGACCGTCTAGTAGCGGATTAATCTCTTTGATTAAAGAAGCTTTGCCATATGAAAAGAGGTACCTGGCCGCTTATCATCGGATGCGGATGACCCCCGATTTTTCGATTAATCCTTTTGATACGCAGCTTGGCTGTCGTTATCCTACGCCACAAGAACGTAGCTTTTTGGTTAATTTTGTTACACTACTGGTAACGCCAATTGGATCTGATAAACCCTATGATGGTATAACCGATATGGTGGGTTTAATTGTTGATGAGCTTTATAAACGCGCAGCTGATGATGGTAATCCAGATATTTATACGACTGGTGTTGAAGATATGATCGATGGTTTATTGATCGAAATCGGTTTTGTCAAAGATGCTCGTACCACTTGGTGGGAAGTAACTGATGCCTTATTTTTGGCTGGCTTTACCCACGAGGCGGCACTTGCTCAGCGTCATGCTTCGCCACTTTTAGCTGAGGCTGCTGCTATTTGTCGGACGCCAGCAGTAGAAGATTTATATGGTAAGATCACCGCACCTACAGGTGAAAGTTTAATTAATGCTTTTTCACGCATGATTTCTGCGGCAGTTCGTGAATATCCAATATTGTCGCAACCCACTCGCTTTGATTTAGGAGAGGCTCGGGTTATTTCTCTTGATTTAGATGAAGTTGCTAAGAGTGGTGGTGATGCTGCTAATCGTCAGACGGCGGTGATGTATATGTTGGCACGCTACGTTTTGGCGCGTAATTTTTATTTAACCGAAGAGAATGTTGCTGATATGCCAGTTTCTTATAAGTCATATCATGAAAAGCGTATTGTCGAAATTAGAGAAGATCCAAAGCGTATTGTTTTTGATGAATTCCATCGTACCGCAAAAACTGCAGCGGTTCGTGAACAAGTTATTGTTGATATGCGTGAAGGTAGGAAATGGAAGGTCCAAGTGGCATTACTTTCACAATCAATTGATGATTTCGATAAAGTAATGGTCGAATTTGCAACCTCAATTTTTATTATGGATGCTGGGCCAGAGCAAGCAATTCGTCGTACTGCTGATATTTTTGGTTTAACCGAAACGGCGCAGAATGCTTTACGTAGCCAAGTTCATGGACCACGCGAAGGTGGCGCAACCTTCTTAGCGCAATTTGCCACTAAAGATGGAATTAATACTCAACTATTAACTTCTACTCTCGGTCCAATAGAATTATGGGCATTTAATACGACATCAGAAGATGCTAATGTGCGTAATCAACTGTATCGCAAGATTGGTCCAGCTGAAACCCGGCGGGTTTTAGCCGCTATTTTCCCATCCGGTACTGTCACTAAATATCTTGAGACGAATTTAACTCGGATTAAAGAAAAAGGTGGTTTGATCGATGATGACGTAAGAACTGGCGTTATTGAGGGCCTGGTTAACAGTATTCTTGAAGAATACGCTAAGAATCCAGACGTCAAAAAGCTTCCTTAGAGATTAATTTCCAGCTCCACCACCACTGCTTTGTAATGCTAATTGTGCTTTTTCTTCTGGTGTGACGGTAAGGACTGTCAGCTTGTTGACAGCAAGTTGTATCTTTTCAGCTAGATCTTCTTGTTCTGCAGTTAAGCCGGATGTCGCTGCTACTACTTTTTCTAAATCATAAACGTTTTCTAGTGTTTGTTTAAGCTGCTTTTTGTACTGTTCTTTAATCTGGTCAGAAGCATCTTTTTCTTGATCAAGGGCTTCTAATTTTTTAATTATATCATGAGATTCTTTGAAGTCTGTGAGATTATTGCGCCTATATACAGCGATTATTGCTTCATAAGCTACAATGGTAAGGTAAGAAGATTTTTCTGGGACTTTGACCCCGTGTTTTTCTGCTATTCCTTTTAGGGTTTCAGCAAGGGAAGAAGCAGTAGACGAATTATATTGTAGAGAGTTTATTTCTTCTGAAGTCAGTTCAAAATTTTCCTTTTTTAATTCTGCTACTAGTTGAGCAATGAATTCTTGAGATTTTTTTTCCCACGCGACCCCAGCATTACCTAATGCTTGATCGATGCTTTGTACTACACCCCAGAGTTGTTCTCGAATGCTTTTTAATTCTTTTATTTGCTTATTTAAACCAATTAGAAGTGTTTGTAGTTGTTCTTTATTTTTATCAGTATTTTCCATATATTTATTCCGGCGCTTTTTCGTTAATAGATAACAAAGTAATCAGGGTTTTTTCTATGGCAGCCCGCTGTTTTGTTAGTTCTTCTATTTTAGCGTTAGTGGCACTTAAAGCGGTTTGAACCGCAGAAATGGCTCTAAGAGTTGATTCAATTATATCGCTTGGGTGACGAGCTGCCTCTTGAATTTGCTTTGCCGATAACATTTTTGATCGGTTTATAGCTATTGCACTTTTTGCGGTTTTGGGTGTGGAATACTCAAGTATGTACTTGACTAAATTAGGCATTTTTTTGCCTAGCAAAGAAAGCAGCACTATAGTTTCTGTCGAAATAAACCCTTGCATAGCCTCTCCTTGTTTTTAAAAGGAGTATTATAGATTAATTTAACAAAAAAAACACCTTTAAAAGATGATGTTAAGGCTGATTTTTTATGCCATGTGGTACGTGGCCGGTGGCAACGTGTTGACTTGCCGAGAGACAATGGCTTTTTTGGTCATCAAAGAAGATGTCGGCAGTAAAAGCTTGTAGAAACTCCCCTTTATCCATGCCGCCTAGAAACAGGGCTTCGTCGATTCTAATCCCCCAAGCGCGAAAAGTGTTGATTACGCGTTCATGAGCGGGGGCTGAGCGAGCGGTAACCAGCGCCGTCCGTATGGGGCAGTTATCGTAGGGTAATTCTTTTTGTAAATTGTGGATTACTGCTAAAAAATTATGTAAAGGTCCTTGGGTAAGGGGGGTTAAGGCGGCATTTTGCTCACTTTTGGCAAAGGCTTCTAAACCCTCTTTTTGATAAATTTGTTCTGCTTCATCAGAAAAAAGTACTGCGTCACCATCAAAGGCTATTCGTAACTGTTCTGAATGGCTGGTGGTGGAGGTTTTTGAGGGTAAAATAGTGGCGGCGGCACATCCAGATGCTAAAGCTTCTTTTACGTCGAGGGGATTGGTAGATAAAAATAGATGAGAATTAAAAGCTTTTGCATATCGATGCGGACTAATTCCACTGGTAAATACTGCTCTGGTGATGTTGAGCTTATAATGTTTTATGCTATTAAAAACTCTTAAGCCGGTGTCGGGGCTATTGCGTGATAGAAGTATTAATTCAACATAATCTCCATAACGATTAAGGTTTAGAAGTTTAGTTACGAGAGGAAAAGCTACTCCTGGTTCTAAAAGATCTTTTTCATGTTCGATTTGATATTTAGCGTAAGCTTTCACTCCATTTTTTTCGTAAACATCATTGCTCTCATCAAGGTTAAACAAAACTCTTGAAGAGATAGCAACTATTAATTTTGGAGCTTTTATGGTCATGATCTTTTTAGATAGATTCAGTATAAACCAAAGGATAAACGGGTCAAGTTCTACCAAAAATAATCGTTACAAAGCTTTTGAAAATCTAGGAGGTTATCGCAACTATTAATTGCATTGCAAAATTCTTTTCGGTGCTTGATGCATTTTGCGTAGGGTCTGGCCAGTTTTCGTGCTTGGAGAACCGCGATTTTTTCACTATTCAGTAATTTTGCCAAATGGGTGACGTGCGCGATGTATATTTTACCAACCTCTTCGGGAAGGGGGATGGTAAAAGGCTTTTGTTCCATTTCTGCGATTAATTTACCAATTAACCAAGGTTGACCAACTCCAGCGCGAGCGATCATTACGCCGGCAGAGCCGGTTTCTAACAGCTTTTTTAACGACTCAAGGCAACAAACATCACCATTGCCAATAACTGGAATTTTCATTTGTTCAACGAAAAATTTAATAGCGTCTAGGCGGCACGGGGTACTATATTGTTCTTTCCAATTTCTGCCATGTACTACTAAACAATCAACACCCGCATCAGCGATTACTTTTGCTATTTCTATATTGGTTTGATCGCTGTCAATAGCTACGCGGATTTTTACTAATAGTGGTAAAGGAGTGCTTTGACGTAATGCACAAAGTAATTTATATAATTTTGGTCGATCTAGTAACAAGCTTGAGCCCGCGCCATTCCCGTGAATTTTTGGTACGGAACAACCGCAATTAAGGTCGATCATGTCAGCGCCAAAATCGGTAATTATTTTTGCTGCTTCTGCTAGTTCTTTTGCGCTATTTCCTACCAGCTGAAAGCATACTGGGCCCTCGTTAGGATCTTTGGTTAGAAAACGTTCCCGAGTTTTTCTCGAGTTTTTGGCCAAAGCATTAGCGGAAATCATTTCGGAATAAGAAAAAGCAGGTTTGCTATATTGCCAAGTGAGTAAACGAAATGCAGCAGAACTATAGCCGGCTAACGGTCCCTGAATAATATTTACGGGGAAGGTGCGGTTAGCTATTTGTAGAGGTTTGTGCAAGTTAGTATAATCTATTTTAGATAGCTTAGAGTTAAATAGGCACACCAAAAATTCATGATGCGCCTATTATTTTAGTTGTAACTATGATAGTCGCTGAAAAGCTACTTCCGTTCCATTTAGATATTTACAAATTACTATAGAGCTGCTTGCCAGTGAACATTTTGGATCCTCAGGAGGCATAACTGGGGCTTGCTCAACGGTACCTGGTGTTTGACAGCTTGCTTCTGGTGATGTCTTTGGATTGCCGCTTATTTTGTCAAGCCACTCCCCAGCATTACCAACTTTATCTGCCAAACCACCAGCTAAGTTTTTAGCTTCTTGTTTAAGGTTAAAGCCGCCACTAACTACACTTCGTTCTTTTTCATTTAACTGAATAAATTTATTCATAAGGTTTTCTCCAGATTTAAGGTTATAGATAAAACACATTCTCACCATACAAAATATAGTTTAAAAGATCAAGTTGTTTGTTTACCAGGTAAAATGCAGTTACTTTATATGTTATTGGTTTAAATTTATTTCCCGCGGTCTTCGCGCGGGAACAAAGCAATGGGGGATTGCCAAGAGGGAGAGGCAGCGTGGTATGAACCACGGGCTCAAAAAATTTATTAACGGCTACCGAGTTTACACCTACCAAAACCATACTGAATAGATCATTTATTTTATAACTCAATCCATCCGGCGAATAACGGGAAATATAAGCCGATTTTTATAATTCTACTGGCGTCAATTGAATGCATTGCGGTTTTATATTGTAGTAGTTGGGTTGAATATTTTTTTACTTCTTCATTAAGAAACTTTTGGATATCGTTATCATGTGGTTTGGAGGTTTTATAGTCAATAATCCAGCGGATGTTATTTTCATCGATAAATGTACGGTCGATAATGTAATTAACAAATTCATTATTAAATTTTGTGGTGATTGCCAGTTCACTTGCCGCCGCTTCATGTTTAGCTAAAATCCATTTGCCTCGTTTATCATTTAGCGTGGTTTTTACTGCTTCATTTATTAATTTTAGTCCATGATTGATATTTAAAAAGCCTTCTTGCTGTAATAGCTTATGCCAATTGGCAGAGTCGAGATTTCCCTCACTTAATTGTTTTAAACATTGATGGATTACCGTGCCGATAATAGCTTCTTGATCGCAAGCTACGTCAAAGTTAGGCTTGTTACAACATGGAGGCATCTCAATAGCGATTGGCAGTTGCCAGTTACTGGTTAAGCGCGAAATTCCAGCAGATATTTCTTTTTGGATGATAAATTCTTCGATATTTGGTAGTTCTTCTTTAATCCAATTTTCGTCAAAGCATGGTTTGAGTTGTTCTAATAAACTTCCGGTTTGTACGGCATCTTTGATGCCACCAATAATATAAGTTGATTTTTTAGCGCGCGTCATCGCTACATAAAGTAATCTACCATTTTCATAAAAACTTTTTTTCTGTTCTACCGTTTGTAAATATTGATATACGGGGTCATTCTCGCTACCGCTTGCGGTTATTGGAGCAAGCAACAAACTACCCCCCTGATGTAGTCTGGGGCGCTCAAACCATAGTATCAATTTACGATCATCAGCGCGGGTAGGGCGGTTTACTCCCGGGATGATCACATGATCAAATTCTAGTCCTTTGGCTTTGTGGATAGTCATTACCTGAATTTTTGCGTCACTGCCAGTGGTAGCTGGAGTATAGAGCGTATCTAGTTTTTTTTGTAACGTTGTAATATCAAAAGGGTTTTTATCAAGTAGTTCAAGATAGGTGGTGGCGTATTCTAATTCTGTTTCATTAGCAATGGTCGCCGGACCGCCAAGCATTAGCCACGCTTTTTCAATTAATTCATGCCACGGCATGCGCGCTCTTTGCTCTAGAACTTGCAGAATGATCGATTTTAATTTTTTTAGTCGAAGCCGGCCATCTTCTGATAAATTCAAATTTTGATAATTACAAGTATTATCCCAGATAAGTTCAGCTTCGCCATTTGCCACTTTATGCAGATCTTCGAGTTTTAAACCGCACCAAGGGGCACGTAAAATGGCAAGCCAAGCGATGCGATCGGCTAAATCAAAAATAGCTCGCGTTAAAGAAAATAGATCGCGGATAACTAGGCTGTTACTTAGTGTTTCTAATTCAAAAGCTTGATAGTTTAAGTTGGCGCTGCAAAGAGCTGGAATAATTTTTTGGAGATGTTTTCGTGCTTTAACTAAAATCGCAATAGTATCATTCGGTGTTTGTTTAAGGATATTTTTAATGGTTGAAATTACATATGCGGCTTCGTGCGTATCGCCACTGTTTTTTAATAAAGTGATGCTGGTGGCGGAGTCGGGATTATTAGCAATCGCATTGGATGGTCTAAATGGAACTGCGCCAAGACTGACGTCGGGCAGCGTCGGCAAGATTTTAGCAAAGTTAAGATTAATCCAGTCGATAATATTTTGGGTAGAACGAAAATTAGTATTTAAAGTTAAAGGTTGTAATTTAAGGTCGTTAATTCCATCCCGTGCGACACGTAAAAATAGACCAACCTCTGCTTCGCGAAACCGATAAATAGATTGCATCGGATCGCCAACAATGAAGATGGTTCTGCCATCATTTGGTTGCCAAGTAGCAGTCAACTTTTCAAGCAAGCGATAGTGGGATAGGGAGGTATCTTGGAATTCATCAATCAATAAATGTTGTAATCGGTAATCTAAATTTAGAGCAATATCACTTGGGGCATCTTGTTCTCCTAAAACCCGCATTGCTGCCATTGAGATCTCAGCATGATCGGTTACCATATTTTCATTAAATATTACTTTTAGGTGGGCAGCTAAAAGGGGCAATAATTCTAAAAGTGCTTCAATTATTTTCCATTCTTTATCGCCGTAGTTGGGTGGCGGCGATAGTAGTAGATTTTTGAGACTTTCCCGCAGATTTTCGTGCTCACCAAACCGATTTAGCAGCGACTCCATGGTCGCTTTCATAATTTTAAAGGGTTTTATTGCCGGAAAACCGTGTTCTTTGGTTATTCTTCTTCGCCAAGAAAATTTTTCGGTTAATAAAATTCCAGCGACACCTTGCCAAGTGGCTAAACTATTTTTAAAAAATCCCTCTTCGTAGGTGATGCTTTGGAGAAGAGGTGGTAGTTCTTCGGGGTGATGAACTTTTGCAGATTTTAAAAGGTCCGCTAACTCTTGATGTAAATCTTTTGGAAAAAGAGCGATACACCGCTCGATATTTTCTTGTGATACTTCGGAAAGCGCCAGCTCCATTTTTTGGCGTAATTCTTCGGTGTTTTTTAAGCCCACGATATGTGGCAGCCACTGCTCCCGCGACTTTGACATTGTGATAAATAAATTTTCCACGCGCTCAAGGTCATTATCAAGGTGCAGCAAAAGCGCTTCTAAGTATGCAGAATATTGCTGATCCTCCAGGTTTTCTAATACTGCACGCGCTGCTTTACTATAATAAATTTCCGCCTCTTGGTTTTGAATAATCTTAAAGTTAGAGTTTATTTTAGTAAAAATTGGCGCTTGGCTAATTAAGTAATAGCAAAAGGCATCAATAGTTTGAATGCGGAGACGGCTTGGATTTTGGATGATATCCTGATGTTTTACTTTATCAAGTTTTGCAATGATGCGGCTACGCATTTCGTGTGCAGCCTTACGAGTAAAGGTGATGGCCGTAATCTCTTCAGGATTATTTACCCGAGAAAGCAGCCGCAGATAACGCTCAACCAACAGGCTTGTTTTTCCTGAGCCAGCTGGCGCTTGGACAATGAAAGATTTGGTAGGATCCAAAGCGAGCACACGTTCAGCTAAATCATTAGTTGTATGAGTTGTCATGGTGGTCAGGAATGTTACTATATTATTGGGATCTTTGTAAGATAGACAGACCATTTTAGGAGTATGGGCTTAATGATCCTTGGCACGCCGGGTTTTTTAGTTACCTTATTTTGGTTTTTTAAACTCTTCCCTTGTAATATAATCGGAAGGTTTATATTGACAAAGATAGGAATAGTTCAAAGGATCATAATTAATCTCGCTATGGCCGCCCCAAATGCCACCTAGAATTATGTTACCTTCAACCGCTATTGGTCCATAGACTCGGAGGTTTGTAGAATTTAAATTGCCGGCAACATATAAAGATCCATAAATGTCAATATTGTTCGACCAATTGACGTCACCCTCAATAATTAAATTGACGGGATGATCTTGACTGCCAATTTGAATTGATGGCCTATTAAATTCAGTGATATCGCCACAATTTATCCATAATACGCTAGGAGCCTTGGTAAAATCATAGCTGCCCAGTTGGCTGCATTTGGAGCCGGTAATTACAGATGAGGTAGGAAGACTGTTTTTATAGGTTGTTTTATCAGGATTGTTGGTATAAGTTCGGGCCCATAACCCTGCGCTATTGATATTGCTGTTATTTCGATTGTCGCTGCTAATATCCGCGCCATAAGTTGGTGGATTTAGTGGGTTTTTATTGCCTTGCGAGATAACGTTACCATTGGCCATGGTGTAAGCATCTTTGCCGATAAAGAATACGTCTCCGCCGCTCGAAATGGTTGATCCTGGGATTTCAGAATCTTTAGTTACATAAGAATTTTGTACGTAGGCAGATCCCCCTATGAAAGGGATTCTTGTCTCCCCATATAGTAAAACATAGCCTCCTGCTACCATCATTGGATTTGTTTTGTGTCCATTTTTATCAACGTAATTTCCTCTTGGAGGGGCTGGAGTTTTTACTAGTGTCTCTGTGATAACTCTTTGACCATTAGGAGCGGGATTTTGTATGTTAGGAATGCTACCGGTAGCTGTAAGCGTGCAAGTATTTTGGTAGACTTTACTGCCACCTAGGGTGGTTGGTAGTATTGTAGTACCAAAGAGACCGCGCTTGACGTTTGTTAGAGCGTCACCACTTATGCTTGGGTACCAAATAGCTTCCTGACCGATGGTTACTATTCCCGATGGCGACATTAGGTTACTAGCGCCGTCTAGGGTAATTGTAGTTATGGTTTCAGAGTGGTTGCCTTGTAAGGTAGCGCTAGTATTTTTAGAGACACCCGCTACAGTGAAATAACCTAAACAAGTGCTAGCATTAGGAGGGTAACATTTACCATTGGTAGGATTATATTTGGTAGATATATCGTTACAGTCTATTATGCCAGTTATTAAGTCACGCTTAGCAATTTCAAGCCCTGCTTTGGCTATGTAAAGAGCTTGGGTAGATTGCAAAGTATCAGTTGCTGCTCTGGTCGACGAAATATGCATATAGGTCAATGTGGTGGTAATAGTCCCGATTATTACTATCGCTACAATTGCAATAATTAATAAAAATCCACGTTGATATTTGATATGTTTAGTCATGCTGTTATGGTCCATAAATAAGATGCTGTTGTTGTTGTAAATGTTATATTGTTATAGGTCAAACTGAGGGTTATCCCAATGTAACAAATTTTTTCAATATCTGCTGTTACCGGTGATGGAAGCTTTTCACCATCTTTATTATAATATTCAAATTCAAGGTTTGTAACATTATTAGCAAGAGTTCTGGCCGTACCAGCAGCAGTAGCAGTACTTCTAGTACGTTTTATTTCTGTACTACTAAAGTTATATTCAATTGTTTCACCATCCAAGTTTATAAATTTAAAATTGGTGGCGGTGGCAGATAAGATATCACCTTTAGAACGAACCGCTCGTAAGTCGCGCGTCATCCGCTCTAAGGTTGAGCTAGCTTGCCAATTGGCATTAAGTATACTTTTTTCGGTGATAAAAGAGTTAAAGCCGGCATAGAGCATATTGGAGGAACCAGCTGCCAAAATTCCTAACAGCACTATTACGATGATCAGCTCTATTAGCGTAAAACCAAATTGTCGTTGATATTTTTGCATATTTAGTAATCTGCAATAATAGTTGATAGGGTGGTGACAGTTTTGCCAGTGCTGATTTCTTTTAAACTGATGTCTATTTTTTTATATTTTGTTGCGCCATCCAAAGTATAGTCAGTTACATTGCTGCTGATACTATATGTTGCTCCGGCGGGTGCGGCACAGAGAGTATGGAGAGTGGTTCCGGTTTGAATGCTGGCAAAATTTTTTATAGCACGCTGTCCTAAAAACCCCTCCATGCATCGTATGGCAGCTTGTGAAATGATTGTTTGTTGGCCAACAATTGATGATGATGGTGCCATCCTTCTTCCAAAAATTGTGCTATAAGACATGGCAATCGTGTTTGCAATTATTCCCGAAATTACAATAAAAATTATTAACTCCATTAAGGTAAAGCCACGTTTCTTTTTCATTGTATGTATATTCTTCCCGTTTCTGGTTCAATGATGACGTTTATGGATTTGCCGTTCATAACTAGCGGTATAGTGGCATTGCTGGTGAGTGCGACAGGCGATGTAACAGTGCCATTATAAGGTACCCCTTTGGTATCAAAAGTGATTTTGTTGTAAGTCACAGTTCCACCAAAAGTGATATCAGGAGCTAAGGTTGTTGTTGCCAAGTTTATTGAATTTAGTACTGCGTTGTTGTCATCATCTTTAATTGTATAGGTGTTTGCTGAGGTTTTTTCCCAGCTAAATTGCTTATTTCTGCTCATCGATAAATTTTGAGTATATCTAAGATCATTAACAAGTAATTCTGCTTGAGTAGAGAGCCCAAATGTTGATTTAGACCATTTAAAAGAAATAGCTGCGGCTAATATGCCCAATATAACTATTACCATTACTAATTCTAATATTGTAAACCCTTCTTTTTTAGTTAGTCTTTCCATATACTTCATAAATGGTATTTTCAATGTTAAAAATTATATCACTGCCTATTGAATGAAGCTATGTTCTTTTAGCTAATCTTTTATGGTTAAAATTTACTCCCCGCGGTCTTTGCGCGTGAACAAAGCGATGGGGGATTGCCAAGGGGGCGGGGTTCATGCCCCGGGCGCAGTCAAAAAATTGATTGGCGCCCCGGAGAGGAGTTGAACCTCCGACCTGTCCCTTAGGAGGGGACTGCGCTATCCATCTGTGCCACCGGGGCTTAATTTATTAATCAGCAAGGCTCATTCTATCATTAAAAATTATAAAAACCATGTTGTTGATCTACGTAGTGGTAGTTCTGAGCAACAATGCCTTTTGCCTTGTAAAAAATCAGTTTTTTGCTTATTCCAGTTATTGTGCCACCTTCGCCAGCAGTTTTTCGGTCAGTTTTATCGATAGACCAGTGATACTGTCTTCGGTTCCTCTAATTTTTGCAATATATCTTCTCAAAATTGGTCCCTCAATAGTAAAGCCGCCGGCGCATGATAGAGTAACTTCTTGTTTTAGGAGTTTGCTAATTACTGTTTTTGGGAGTGGATGAAACCAAATGGAAGCGGTACTAACTCCAACCTTTTGTTTTTCGCTTGCAGTGTTAGTGACGGCAATAGCAGTTATGGTTTTTGCTGGATATTTTGCGTACATCTTTAAAAAACGGCGAGCTTCAGTCTTGGTTTTAGGTTTTTCGAGGATTTTTTTGTTACATAAAACCACCTGGTCGGCGGTTATTAGGATTGCTGATTTTTTGATTTTAGGTAGAAGAGCGGCTGCTTTAGCGCGAGCCAGTGCTAGAACCAGCTTTTTGGGATCTTTATGGCGGAGCGATTTTTCATCGATATTAGGGTCCATTACGGAAAACTTATAACCCATTTTGGTTAAAAGCCGCTTGCGGCCTGGTGATTTGGAGCCGAGGATTATTCTCATGATTATAACTTATTAAATAAAATGGTGGAGCCGAGGAGGATCGAACTCCCGACCTCCGCATTGCGAACGCGGCGCTCTCCCAACTGAGCTACAGCCCCACACAAAACTTTTATTCAGCAAAATCTTTATTGCCAGGTACCCATCCATGGTGGATCGACCCGGCCCGATAGTTCCTGTCGGTCGCTCGGCGGCGAAAAACTTCGTTTTTCGAAAACTCCGCCTTGCCCAACCGAGCTACAGCCCCACATGGACCACTGATCGGTGGTCCAGGCTTTAGCCTACGTACTATAGATTTTTATCTATCCAAAACGCAAGCAACCGCTTGTGGCTATCAGGTCAGTAATTACCCCAAATACCCCAAAACGGTATCACATACTTCAGCGCGATTCAATATTTTGAATTTGCATGTTACTAACATATTTTGAATTTGCATATGAATTTTAAAATAAAATAATAGGGCCTGTTGATTTTAAATTAATATAAAATATTTATTTGGCATCAAAAGCTGCTGGATTTAAAAATTACTGTATTTCACTGATACTTTTAGGATAATTGTTTTTTATCATGGGAGCTGCGAATTCTTTCTCACCGGGGTCACGGGCGTCAGCGAGCCAATAGAGATGAGTTCAGGAACTTGGGAAGTCCATAAGTTTCTACAAGGAATGTAGTAGGCGAAGTACAAGCGGCTTAAACCGTAAGACTTTCGAGGATGGATTTATGGATGGCGGAGTCAGCTGTAGTGTGCGCGGGGCAGCGCATTAATCATGAGGGTTAAAGTCCCTCCGGCATTCGAATGAGGGGTGCTGTATCTAAAGGCGGGAGTAATGTCTTGCTGGTCGGAGATAGATAGGAAGGTATGGTGAATCTAAGTAGGCACGAAGGTGAAAGCTGGATACTGACAACATATTTTTTGTCCGTCCTACAACTGCAAAGCTTAATTCATAAGGCTAGTGATTTGCTAAAAGAGCACCCAAAACCGTTACTCCCGCGGCGCCCAACGAAACAGCTTCGGAAGAAACAGATTCGTAACTTGAGCTGGTCTCATGTTTATACGAACTAGATATCACCTCCTCATCGCTAGAAATTCCTAGCATTTGTGATGATGAAGAACCGCTAAATGACTCAATTGGTAAATTATTAAAAGCCCGAATGGCACGCACCCCGAAGTAATTGGCAACCTTATGGCGGCTACCCTGACCACCAGTACCAAAGCCCTGATCCCACGCGTCTTGGTTGGGGCGACCAGAATACTCGGTAGAGCTCCAATATACCTTATAATCATTATAACCGCCCACCAAACATTGCGCCCCACTAACTATACTACCAGTGCAACCCTTCCCAATTAAATTGTTTGTCTTGGCATAAATATACATTTTATTTAATTCATTTTTGGCTGGTAAGTACCAGTCATTATGTTGTTCTATTGGATCTCTATAATTATGGCAGACCCAAGCTGCATTGCTGCTTGGAGTATCACTAGGAAGCGCAGCTATAATAATAGCAGTATTAGCTGCACCACTATCAGCTGAAGTAGCCCAGGTATAGGAAGATATGCTAGACCAAGTGACACCGTGTTTAGCGTTAGTATCGTAATTAACTTGATCTTGGTTTGCCATAATCAAGCCATAATTACCACTTCCTGTGGTCACACATTGAGTTGTATCTGCTGTTTGGCTTACACAAAACACTGTACCACCTCCATATACTTCGCCCACAGTTACCCCATAACAATGGGTTACACTGAAAATTGAAAAAACCATAGGCACTATTAAATTTTTCTTGACCTTGGCAGTTCCAATTTTTATAGGTAAAAACTTTAGTTGCGTTAAAAATATCATCATATGTTACTCCATTCCATACTAGTTTCAGCACATTAAACAATTTTACAAGTCATGACTTCCGACCTCGTTTTTTCCTCAAAAAATTTAGGGAGTATTATATCTCATTTTACTCTTAATTATGGGTCTAAATTTTGGGGTCCATGACTGCTTGCTGGAATAAAGAAAGCCAGCGGCGATAAAAAAGTGCTTGCGCCATTTTTTAATATCGCTCGCACTGCATATGTATTTGTAGTCGCGTCTTGCCAATCATGCTTAGTTAAATACTTTTTTGTTTTTATTTGCGTAAGTAACCGCATATATGGCTTACTATCCGGTTTATAATAGATTTCATAGTGATCAATATCCTGATTTGCATCGCCGGTATTATCTTGCCAGGTCAATTGTATTTTATTGGCCACATTGCTTAATTTCAAGTTACTTGGTGTATAAAAAGACCTATCAAAAGATATTGGTTGATCAGAATAATCACTGTTTATAGTAAAGGAAAATTCTTTTGATGAATTATCAAAATACCCATAATATCTCCGTGCAAATAATTTGTTGCTATCGTTATTATGGTATAACACCGATAATTCATAATCCTCATTGTATGGAGAATTTAGCAGAATCTTATAATTACCATCTGCTGGATTTTCTATTTCTAAACTCGCGCGGTCTGCTTTAAAAAATCTTTTTACAGAACTGTCCGCCAAGTAGTTTATTGGATGGCCCTTCGGGTCTATTATTGAAATAAGATCGGGTTGCATTCTTCCCATAATACTAATAGCCAGAACTTTGGGTTGTGCCTGTCGCTCAACCTGCACCTTATGAGATGATCTAGTAATAAATTCTACGATATCTGGTGTAAAAGTAGAAATTAGGCTGCTGTGCCCCACAGATCTAAATGCGTAATCTAATTTTTTTTGGAATGCTTCATCAAAACGTACGCTATCAACTAGAACTACACCATCACCATAATTACCCAAAAATGCTGTTCCTTGAGGTATCCCATCTTTATAAGTGGATCCCTTATAATAAGGAGGCTGTGGTTCAACATAGATCGATTGTATTGTATCCTTCGGTGGTGCCGTGGTAATTCCAATAAACAGCATAGTATTTACTTTATGGGTAATGGTGGAATCCTTGGTAAAAATATTTTCTGGAGCCGCAAAAGAATAATTATTACCAAATGGATCTACACATCCTTTGGGGTTATAGCAAACTGGATTACTGCTTAGCGCTTTTAATAAGGTATTTTCTTCCTGTAATATCGGGATATTTTTCCCATATTTTATAAGCGAAGAGTTAAATATCGGCATCAGCTGGCCAGTTGATGGTACCTTGTAGTGTAAGAAATCGTATACTTTATCATTATCGCAGCTAATTGGTGTATAAGTATCAAACTGACAAATTTGATCAGAATGTCTGTCAATATAGTAATAATCTAAGGTATTTGAATAAAAATATTCCCCAAGCAAAGAAGGGGGTTGAGTATTATCTGCGGTAATTGGGTCTCCTCCTTCCCACAGATAATAAGCAAGATCGGCACCTTTGTTTGGAGTACCAACAACAGCAAATTTTCTTACATCATCAATATAGTTTTCTGATTGTACATAGGAGCGTGTTAGCAAGCCACCCATACTATGAGCCACTATATCAACTTTATTACTACCAGACAATAGCTTAGCCTGGTCTATCCACGGAACTAAGTATTGATTACGAGCATCAGTGATGAACAAAGACCAATCGTAAGGCACATCAATAAGAGTACACCCTTCTACGTAACCCAGATTCTTAAGACTAGCTTTTAACGTATTCCATCCCACATAATCGCTTGGATTAAGCAGAGCCAAGCCACCGCTATCCCAAGCAGGGGGAACGACAGGCAAGCGAGGATATACATCTAAATCTCCAGCAGTATGTGACCCCATAATACCTGGAACAAGTAAAATCGGAGTGAGACTATTTTTATTGTTACATACACAATACAAGCTACGATCACCAGTTATTGTTCTTTTCGGAACAATTGCAATTTCTTCCGAGCGCTTTTGATACCCTGCTTTTTCAATTACTTGGTAATAAATGCCGGGGATAATATTTTTAAACGTATAGCTACCATCATCTCCAGTTACAGTAGAATAAATTTTTTGCCCACCATTTTTGGGATCCCCGTTAAAAAGCTGCACTGTAGCAGATTCAAGGATTTGGTGACTATTAGCAGAGATTACTTTCCCTGTTAACATAGCATCCGAAGCTATATAACCTGATGGATCTGTAACATCAAAAGAATCGCTCTTGTTATTGCCAGACCTGACTTTACCATCTCCACCCCACAGTATCGTTAAATAATTATTCTTTCCTGATTCATAAAAAATTATGTCTCCTGTCCACTTTCCATCTACCAATTCAATATATGTAGGCTCAACTTTTCCTAAAGCGCTTGATAAATATACTTTTCCTTGGTAACCATTATCGTTACTCTGTATAGTTACACGCATCGGTATCTCACTTTTCAGTACCGGGGGAATGGCCGCTAAACTAACATGAAGAGGAGATATGTAATCATCCTGGTGGATTCGATTTTTGTTGATTGACGAAGCGTTAGTCGACAACAAAATCATGACAACAAATAAAAATAAAGTTGATCTAGTAATCCTAATAAGGTGTTGCATATTCACTTTCCTCCATATCTATTAATTAAACCCACCTACATAACCTACTCGCATCCCAACAATGGCACGATCATCTATTTGTTAACTATCAGCGTATCCAGAACTTGTATCGGTTGATTTTAATTTATGGTCGTATGACATAAAATGTGCCTGCGCAATAGACCCAAGAGGTACACTTGATTTCAAAAAGATCACCTTCCTGGCTGCCGTAGCAATATTCTTGCCCGGGTTTTATAGTCGCGGTCCCCTTGTGGGAAGATAAATATATGTTACCATCTGTTACCTTCATACATCCCATTTCACCGGGAGCCACTTGGTAACCGCAATGCATGTAATAGATTTGAAATGGAGACTCACACCACTCATCATTGGTAGTGCCGCCACAGCAAATTCTAGTCTCGTTCGTTGTAAGGTTTCTCATCTGATAATCTCCTATAAGAAAAATGTTTCAGTAGCCCCACCTAAAAAATCTGGGCCTGTCGTAAATCTTTCGTAACCATCCAGCATCGCCGCATTGTAGCATATATAACAAATTACTTCTTACCACTTTATTTCCCAACTGGAGAGTACCGAGCTCTCCCCCGTTTATGTAACAATTTACGCTTCCTCAGCAAAATCTGTGAGGTTCTTGGTGTCAAGTCTCGACCATATCATACCCCATATCTTTTATTACGCTCGTTGAGCTTGGGTCGTTCTACATCTAAAACCCAGTCCTACGCCTCGCAAACAGCG
>JAJXWM010000009.1 GCA_021781615.1 Pseudomonadota bacterium | reverse complement strand
GTTATAACTTGGGAAATCAAGTGGTAAGAAGCAATTTATTCTATCTGCCACAATGTGGCGATATCTCAGCATCACTGCCAGTAGCGTTTTTTGCTACTTGCAGTTATGCTGAATAATTATTGCTTTTTTATTAATAACCAGTTTTTGGGATCGTTTTTAAAGCCAATTAAAACCCAGGTGCCTTTAAGTTTTGCACCATGCAAAACAAATTCTAATTTTCTTTTTTGCTCCCAAGTGGCTAAATCACTAATTGGTTCGAAGTGACCGCGATCCCAAATTTCTACTGTTCCCGCGCCATACTCCCCCTCGGGTATCACCCCTTCAAAATCAGCATATTCTAACGGATGATCTTCAGTCATGATCGCCAGCCTTTTCTCAGCTGGTTTTAAACCAGGGCCTTTGGGTACCGCCCAGCTTTTTAAAACACCATCAATAGCTAAACGAAAATCGTAATGTAAATTTCTGGCATGATGTTTTTGCACCACAAAAATATCTGAGGCGATATCACTACTACTATCTCCTGCTCCTTGTGGCTCGGTGGTTTTTTTAAAATCTCTTCGTTTATGGTAGGCGTTTAGTTTCATAACCATTCAAATTACTTAAATTGATATAGTGTTTTAACATATCAGTAATTACCAATACAGACTTTCCTTTTTTCGTCAAAGATGGCTTAAGGATCTAACACCTTAATTCATTTTTATTTTTTCTATTTCCTGTGTAGATAACCCGGTAATGGAAGCTGTTTGTTCAATACCTAACCCTTGGTTAAGAAGCCTAGCAACAACTAGAGCTTTAGCGTGATTGCAGCTACTAGCATAAGATATGCCGGAAGAACTAACTGCAACATCTATTTGGTTAATAAAAGGGGAACGCCCAACACTTCCTAAACCAATCACACAATCACCAAGACCAGAACCAGAAATTTTGGCACCATAAATTTTAGGACATTCGCGTAAAGAAAAAATTAGTTTGGCTAACGCGGCATTATTCACTCCTAAAGCATCATGCAACCCTTGGTGAATATTCATAATCTTTCCTAAACGGCGCCAGTCTTTATTTTTTATAGCAACAACTGCTGCTTTTGCAGAACCATCTATTGCCTCATCCAAATGAGCAAATAATTTTGGAAATTCTTTACGTCGACGCTCTACTTGCGCTACTACTTTTGGGGTAGTAACTTTGCTCCCTGAATAAACCACAACTAGCGGCAGAAAATTACCAACCTTTTTAATTGTTAAGGGATGCACCTTATAAGCAATAACACCACCAAAAACACTAGCGGCCACATCAGCTCCAGAACCAAAACCTTGCACTAAACGCACCACCGAAACTGCCTGCTTATATAGCTGCATTGGCTTCGATTTTCTTTGACCAAGCCACCACTTTAAAACTGCCAGGGTTGCCACCGTAACTGCCGCCGAAGAACCAAAGCCAAGATTACTTGGAAAATCAGCATCAATATTTAATGTAAAACCACTTTTGATTTTAGGAAGAAATTGTTTAATTGCGGTCAAAACATAATCATAAGGCTTAGCAATTTTAAACTTATCTAACGTTACTACCTGGGTTTTAAACATTGAAGAAAAGATTTTAATTTTATTATCGGAACGAGGGGTTAAGTTAACTTTGATATAGTGATTGATCGCCGCCACTACCGCCTGCTTGTTATGTAGTACAGCATGCTCACCAAAAAGCATGAGGCTACCCGGGACCGCTATTTTATATGAGACAAACTCCACTCGACTCCCCATTTACCGATAAAGTAGTATAACCATATTCGGCCACCAGATCTGAAATCTCTGCTTCACCTACAACTAAAACCACGCCCGCGCTATCACCACTAATTGCGCCAGCACCACTAACTTTAGCAACATTACCACGTACTTCAACTGCTGCAATAAAATCTGCCACCCTTTTTGGTACTACTTCAATAGCTAACAATAGCTCATGATTTCTCCGCACACACTCTTTAACCATTGCTAGATTATGTTGTCGTAAAGCAAGATCAAAGGCTAAAGCTGTATTTGAAAACTCATCAGCAAGCACACCATCTTGTAGATGCTTAGCGACACTCTCTACACACTCCCCCGTAGAAGTTTCTGCTTTACCAGTATTAACCAAAACAAAAGGAAGGTTTGGCAAACTACGTTTGTTGGCATTCCCCGCATTAAAAAAATAACAACCCCCATGAAGTGATAAAAATAAATCTAACCCACTCGAGCGCCCATGTTGTAAATTCTCAATCTCTCTACCAAAATATAAATATTTATCCACGGTAAGGGTTTGCCCACAATAGTTTATTAAAGCATGCATCACACTTAAAATAACCGACGCTGACGCCCCCATCCCACAACCTATCGGCAAAGTGAGCTCGATCTGAATCTTAAGTCCGCCCTTGGTTGCCAACGACAAATGCTCTACTAAATAAATAAAAGTATATTGAATTAACTCGAGAGGATTACGAATAACATCTCTAATTTGACATTTACCAACCGTAAATTTTCGATAACGCTTAGAAATTTGGGTTTTTAAATCTTGTAGTTCCTCCATCGTTGCCACATGCTTAAGCTCATCGTTTAAAAATTCAAACCAAATACCATATCCCGACTGGGGCGTGATGGTAGTCGTAGCATAACGATCAATAGCTAAAGCTATAGCCGGCCTACCATAAACAACAGCATGCTCACCAGATAGAATTATCTTGCCAGGAGCTCGCGCAGTAACTGCATAACTTTGCACCTTTTTCTACTCCACTTTTTCATAAATCCGTTGATGCTTATCAAAAGCTTTTATCCGAAATTTACCTACTCGCCACCTTGGCAATTCAAATAAACTACCATCCGTAGGAATTTTAAAACTATAAAAACTTTCATATTCAGCAAAAGTTAATTCTTGCCGTGCATTTAACATTTCTTGATGAGCTTTTTGTTGTAACCAATTTTTATAACCAGCAACCACTCGCGCAGCAAAAAATTCTCCAACACTACCAGAACCGTAACTATATAAACCAATAAGCTTATCAGAAAGATCTTCGGATGCGTTCTCAAGCAAAGAAATAACACTTAAATACAGGGAAGCCGTATAACAATTACCAACTTCTTGGTTATAAATCAAAGAGTTGCCGATTTGATATTCATACTGTTCCGAGGTTAAATTTCCAAGTCCATTTATTCTTGCCAGCTTTTTATGCGCCTTTTCTACCAACTTTGCTAAAGGAACATGATAGCAAAAACGGTCATGATCAGTAAATTTACGGCCGGTAATATTAGCGTATTGATGCCAAGTTTCTTCAGCAAGGCGTAGATAAACATCACAAGATAAACGACCATCAACTAAAGCACAGTCTAAATAATTAGGACGCCAAAAATCCATTGCTTCTCTAGTACAAAAACCAGCTTCCGGTTCAATTACAAGAAGATGAGGATTAGCGCTAAGCAGCATTGCTACCGCTCCACTCCCCTGCGAAGATTCCGCCACCGAACCAAATTCGTAATGAGCAATATCAGCACCGATCAATAAAACTTTCTTATCGGTATTTTGTCGTAACCACGCCAATCCCAGCTGCAAACCGCAAGTCGCACTATAACAAGCTTGTTTTAATTCGATAACCCGACAACGCTTAGACAAATTAAATAATCTATGAATATAAGTTGCTGCAGCCTTAGAAATATCGTTACCCGATTCGGTAGCAAATAAAACCATTTCAATATTAGAAATATCTTGCTCGGTTTTCCCTGCTAAAAGCTGCCAAACAGCATTAGCAGCCAATGTCACCACATCTTCATTGGGTGGAGTAATTGACATTTTTTTCTGGCCAAGATCATCGTAAAACTTAGACACCTCCTGACCACGCGCTTTGGCAAAGGTTTTAAGGTCTAAAAAATACCCTGGGGTATAAAAATTTATTGCGTCAATTCCAAAATTCATAAAACTGATTATAATCCGTAATTTAGGTTATGGCTATGGATAACTTTTATTGCTTTATAAAAAATTTATGTTACCAGACAATATAGACTTCTTTCAAAATCTGCGTATTTTGGCATACTACTACGTTGCATGCTCGCTCACGGCTCAGTTACCTAAAAAAAGTAAACTCCGCTTGCTCGCTTCACGTGTGCCTTGTATTATACCAAAACACTTGGTTTTAAAAGAAGTCTAAATACATGAAACTAAATTTATGGCAAAAAGTTTTAATTGGGATGATCCTCGGGATGTTGGGTGGCTACCTATTCCCTGAGCACTACTTCATTGCCAAACCCATCGCCACCATCTACATGAATCTAGTAAAGATGATTGTCGTGCCCACCGTATTTTTCGCGATTTTATACGGCATGACCAATATTAGCGATATCCATACTTTAGGACGAATCGGGATAAAAGCCTCCTTAATGTATGCCATTGCTACTATTCTCGCGGTAACTATTGGTATTGCCATCGCTTGGTACTTCGAACCAGGGGTTGGAGTTAATTTAATAAGCAATCATGCTCAAGACGCAACAAATATCCTTACCTCTCCAACCACCCTGGAAAAAATTATTGTCGATATGTTCCCTTCAAATCCAGTGGCTGCCATGGCTGGCGGCAACACTTTACAGATTGTGGTTTTTGCCTTCATTTTAGGGCTAGCATTAATATTAGTTGGTGAAAAAGCTAATGATGCCAAAAAAACAATTATTTCGATCACGAGCGTAATTTTTAAAATGGTAGAGCTAGTAATTAAAATCACCCCTTATGGCGCCTTTGCAATTATGATGTGGATTGTGGGCGAGCATGGTTTTACTTTAGTGCTAAGCCTAGGTAAATTAATGGCAGTTATTCTTGGAGCATTTGGATTACAATATATTCTATTCGGAATAATGTTGTTGTTCTTTGGTTTAAACCCGCTGAAATTTTACAAAAAAACTTTCAATATTCAGTCAGTGGCATTTGCTACCTCAAGCAGTAAAGCAACCATTATGACTGCAATCACTGATCTTCAGGAAAAATTGGGCGTATCAAACCGAGTAGCAGGATTTATCTTACCGCTGGGAGCTGCAATCAATATGACCGGATCAGCGATTTATATTGCAGCTTGCGCACTTTTTTTTGCGCAAACAGCGGGAATAAGCTTAACCTACAACCAATATATAATTCTTATTATTACTTCTACCCTTGGCTCAATAGGAGCCGCCGGCTATCCTAGTGGGGCAGTGATCATGCTAAGCATGGTACTTGCTTCTATAGGATTACCTATCGATGGCATCCCCTTTATTATGGGTATTGATCGCTTTTTAGATATGTTCAGAACCGTAATCAATGTAACCGGCGACTGCGCAGTAACCATTATTGTCGATAAAGTTGATAATAGTTTAGATACAAAAAAATATAACCTATAAATACAAAATTAAAAAAACAGGTAAAAACATGCCAACTCAAAAAAACTTTTTTAAATTATTATTTATTATTTTAATTCCCAACCTCTTAACTGCTTGTGGTCCGATTTATAGCACGAGCTATTCCTATTTACCACCACGATCCTCCCAGGGAATGATGTGTATTTCTAACTGCACGTCAGCACAAGGTAACTGTGAACAATTAGAAGAATTAAAAGACCAAAACTGCAGGCAACAAGCTGAATTTGCTTATCAACTATGCAAAAACAGAGGGGAAAAAGATTGTTACCACAGCAGCTGTTATAGCTCACGCAGCGACCACTGCACCTACAGATTTAATGAATGCTACCAAAGCTGTGGCGGCACGGTAACACCCCAACGAGTATGTACTGCTTTTTGTAATTAACCAAGCTCGGCACCCAGCCCTGCGGTTTTCAAATAAGTTGGTGCACGGATGAAACATACGTAAAAAACAAAGATAAATGGGGGCTTCTTGTATCGCGCTGTAGATAAAAAGAGAGACACTCAGGTACGCAAGGCAGGAGTATACAATCCATAATTGGTGTTCTTAAGTCATACCGCAGTAGCCAGAAAGAAATTCAAAGTAATTAATAGCCGCCGCCGGTTGATTGGGGTTAACCTCTATTAATTGTAGGGTACCATTATTATCCGGCTCTAACCTAAAAAACCTATTGAGAGCTCCAAGTTCTCGCAAATTAGTATTGATTTCTTCTTGGTATTGAATAATAGTTCTCGCCATAAGTTGAGCAGTGTTATCCAAGTTGTGAATGATTGAAACCCTTTGTTCTCCTGTCCCGTGTAAAAGAATCATAACCATTCTATAATACGTGTCAAAATCATCTAAGTCATTTTGGTGTTGTTGTGCTATTTCTCTAATCAAGTGTTCATTTAGTTGGTTAATAAGTGGAACAGGAGTATTCCTTGCTTGTTTCATTGCAATTCTTCTATTTAGCAGTGTTAATTGCAAAAAAGTATTTGTTCGTGCTCGCCTGAAATACGGCCTAATGGTTGCTATCAACATATTTCTCTTATAAAAAACATGGTTGATCTTGGCAATTTTATCCAAGATTTCTTGAGGTATATGAAGTGCATATTTATTAATATTTATCTTTAACAATGTTATATTTCTCGCTGCACGAGTAGCATATATTTCTAGTAAAGCTTGCAAACTAACGTCGCCGGTAAGTGCTAATGTATTTAAAGTCCGATTAGTTTGTAAAGCATAAATAAGCGCACTAATACCCAGGTCTTCAAAATTTCTCAAGTCAATGGATAAAGCTTTTAAGCTATTATTATTCATTAATGCGCCTGCTAACGCGACAACTCCTACTTCAGTAAAACTACCATATTTTAATTCTAAATATTTTAACCTCGACTTAGTTAAAAAGTCAGCAATAGCCAAAACCACTGGATCGTCAATATGAAATTCCAGCTCCAAGCCTACTATAGATAAATCAAGTGCCTGCAATCCAGTTAACAATGCGTTAAACAAATTATCGTTTAAATTTACATTATCAAGTTTTAACCAAATTTCGGGGGAATTTATTTCGCCTCTACGTATAATGATCTCTTCGATATATTCATTTATATCTGCATTAGTAACTGCTCTAGTAGCTAAGTAATGTAAATTTATAAGGCTAATCTTTGTGATTTCCCTCCCATCCTTAGTAATATTGTCAATAGTAAAATTATTTGCATGTATCGATGCGTTATAAGCAAACACCAATAACGTTATCATGGTAATAATACTAAAAAGTTTTTTCATATTATCTCCACTCATAAGCTAAATCTTGGCAGTCATCAAAAGTACTTGTAGGATTTCTTACCATTATGAACCAATATCTGCAGTGATGCCTTAGTCTATTTATAACGATAGGACCATAATGCTTACAAATTGATATTATTTTACTATGAAAATTATAAGTAATGTGCAAGATAATTAATCACGATTTTTTCTTGGAAAAAGGCATTAATAAAAAAATTGGAACAAGTATAATGTTTCGCGTTATTTATAAATTAGGCTTTAGACGGGGAGCGTATAAAGTGTGCTTGTCCATACCCCAAATACAATGATAGGGGCAATCAGTACTGACGGCATAGAGGCGGCAATATATGGAGAATGGTCGGCTGATGTAGAGATATTTTTAGCATTTGTTAAAGAGCGGTCGTCACAAGCTCTTTACTTTTTGTTGTATTTCATTTACTATTTTAAACGATAGTTTGTAGTATACTTAAAACTTAAATTATCAATCAAGTAGTTTGTAAAGTAAGCTATTAAGGATGATAGCAATATGATAAAAACTCTAGCTAGCAAAGAACAACCACCGAGTTATTTCGTTGATATATCCCCAAATCAGTTTATCTTTTCTCTAACAACTGTTTTACATATAAATAAATGGAGGAATTTATGGCAGAACCAGCACATGAGGTTGTTAAAGCTCAAAGTTGGACAAAAAAAGGTATAAAACGAAATGCAGAGACATTAGTAACAAAAGAACGATCACCCAAGCGTAGTAAAACTGAACAACCGAAATTTACTGAAAATGAAGAACTAGTTATGAGTGTGATAAGACAAAACAGAGCAATGACGAACGCATTGGACTTTACTATCCTCGAATTAAGATCAGGTGTTCCTGGCCCGCTAATAACTGCACAACGAGATGGGCGTCAGGAGAAAGGAACAGGTGATCAGCAGGGTTTATCTGTCCAAGTATCAAGCTTGAAAGTTGGTGACCATATTAAAGAAGCTCGAGCCTACAGTAAGGTTATTAAAGGATGGGAAATAAGGGCACTCGCTGAGAAAGCTGACCGTAGAGATTTCGTAGAAATGAGCGGGACACTAGCAGGGCGTCATATCGTATCAGAAAACGATATACGCTTTTATGTAGCTGGACTGGCGAATGCTATAATATTGCAAGATAAGGCAGAAATAGCTAACTACAGTGAGGCAATGAGCGCTTTTGCGGATTTAGTAGAAAAAAATGATGCGTTTGATGGAGCAATGTCTCTACTAGAACGTCATAAGGACGATCCAGATCAGATAAAAAAAATATGTTCTTATCTATCGCATGAGCTCGCTAATAACCTGCCAAACCTATTTGCCGGTTCTGATGAAGTAAATGAAAAAATAAAGAGCACTCGAGACTATGCAGATGAACTAGAACATATTTCAGCAGAAAATTTGCGGTGGCCTAAGAAAATACCATCTAAATTTACAAAAGAACAAGTTATTAGTGTTTGCCAAGATTATTACCAAAAGGCGCTTGAACCAAAGATAGCTCCATTAAAAGGGTGGCGAGAGAAATATCATTTATCTGAATATCTTTCTACCAGTTTATTTCAGCGGCTTCTCACCAGATGGGAGGAAGGTGGCTACCCGTCCGAATTGCCAGGCGAGCTTTCTGAAAAGCAGCTAAAGGAATACTTAGTTTCTTTAGCACCAGAAGAAGGAAAATTTCCTCTATCCACTAGAAAAGAGGAACAAAAACGGGCATTTTCGTCAAACCTTGCCGAGCTTAACCCACCACCTGCCAAAAAAAGTAAACCAGAGAAAGCAAGTAAATCAGAGAAAGCCGCGTCACCAACTCCAGCTAAAAGCGATGAAGATGCTGGCTATTCGTCGTCAGAAAGTGAAGGTGAAGGTGAAGGTGAAGGTGAAGATGATAGCTTTAAACTGTCCTAAGAGCAACCTTTTCAGTAATTTTTCAACGATTCCCGCTTTTTTAAAAAAAGCGGGAATCGTGATTATTTAATTCGTAATATCTACCTTCCTATATAATTTCTAAGAAACTGCCTTCTAAACCTGAGCTTCACTCTGCTCAATTTGAGCTATATAAGCAATAAACCTCTTGGGTACCTTAAAAACACAATACGCACAAGAAATGCAAGATTAGCAGCCGTCCGTTCTTTTATGAACTATATCTCCTATCAAATACCAGTAATGTTATCCCTAGTACAGCAAATATTGGCTATCCCAATGAAGAGGTTTGAACGGATTACTACTTATAAACTCCCATCCTGCCCCGCCCTTTGTTTCAACACACCAATGCCTACACGCAGCTTCGTCTGACGTAATTTTCCTAAATGAACCATATATAATCTCTGCAGGATCTTTAGTTCCCCCCACAATGACATTCACCTTTCCCACCATAACACATACTAATATCAACATTACATATTTCTTTTATCCTAAAAACCTCTGCTATTATTTTATAACTACTTTTCATCCATAATCCAAACTCCGTTCCAGTCACGCGGTGGATTATCAATAAAACTAATGCAGCGATAGATAAATATTTTTACTACTTGATCGTCAGGATATTTTTCACTCAATTCTCTAAATAAATGCAAAGCATTTTGCCAATAACCTTTTTCATAGCTAGAAAATGCTACGTAAAATTCTTGGTTATACTGTTCCCATAACATATCGTGCGTAGAACCTAATTCCCCTAAAAGCTCATAAACGTAAACACCATGAGTCTTCCCTTTAACTGCCACCCTATCTAATAAACGGAATTGGAATTTATCTTTTACTTTTTCGTAGACAAATTCACTAACCATGATTGCAGTTCCATACACCTTGTTTAATCCTTCCAAACGACTAGCAAGATTCACGGGATCACCCAAAGAGGTATAACTCAAACGATCATCAGATCCGACATTGCCAACAACCACCCTCCCACAACTAATACCAAAACGGGTATCAACTTCAGGTTTACCTTCTTCCCGCCATTTAATATTCAACTGCTTTAATTCTTCCTGGACGTGTAATGCCGCGCGGCAAGCGTGTAGCGTATGATCAAGATCATCAATTGGCGCCCCCCAAAATGCCACCACCCCATCACCAACATATTTATCAATCGTACCCTGCGTCTCAATTATGACTCTAGTTACATGCTGCAAGTATTCTGATAGATACTGCATTAACTTTTCTGGATCAAAATTCTCCGACAACTGAGTAAAATCTCTAATATCACTAAAAAATAAAGTCAGCTCTTTTGCCTCGCCACCAACCGCTGCTATTTTGTTGCTAAGAATTAACTTCTTTACTAAAGTTATCGGCATATAACGCTGGAAAGAATACAAAGCATTTCTCATCTTGATAAAAGCATCAGCCATATCAGCAATCTCTTGAATTCTAGAAAATAGATGCTTAATGCTTGCTAATTGCAATTGACAAATTAAGTTAGCATCTTGCGCCAGGGCTTTGATTGGTCGACTAAGGCTTGATGCAAAAAAAGATGCCATGATAACACCAAACAAAAGAGCAAGAGTCGTAAGAACCACACTAGTTAAAACATTTCTCAATAAAGGAGCAACGATATCATCTACAGGCGTGATAATAGCAACCACCCATGGATCATCGCTTTTTGCGCTTGGTATTTTCTCATAAGCGGCAATATAATTTTTTTTATCTAAAGTATAAACAAATGGTGATGCAGGCTTTCTTTTATAAAGCTCAAACGCTTTCCTTAACCAAGCAATGTTGATATCAGTAATATCTGGCGCAAGATCAAAATTTAGTAAATGCCGCTGTTCAGTATAGGCAGCGATAAGATTACCTTTGTTGAGGTTCATTACAAAAATAAAACTATTATCCGTAAGTTTTATATTTGCGACATAATCGGAAACAGTACCAAGCAACATATCAATACCAAAAACCCCCAGCAGTTTTCCATTAGTATCATAAACAGGAAAAGCTGAAGTAACTCCATATTGTGCCGGTTGATTACCAACAGCAACAAAACGATAAACTACCCACGTCAACCCTTTCCGCTTTTCTGCTTGTTGATACCACGGCCGCGTCCGAGGATCGAACTTAGGATTTTCTACTACTCCGGCAGACAATAAATCACCCTGAGGTCCTAAATACCGTTTAGTAGCAGAGAGCACTCTATTACTGTCATTCCGCAAAATAATCTCTTCGTAAAAACCATTAGGATCCCTATTCACCAAATAATTATTACCATGAACATCACCCCAATAAGCGCCAACTAAGTTCCTATCATCCACAATCAAACTATATAAAAATTTGGTGAAATCGGGGTCCTGAGGATTAGTTACCCCTAAATTAAACATCCGGGAAGCAGTAGCAATGTTACTATTTAACGGTTTTAAATAACTGCCGACTTGCTCAGCAACTCTACCCGTCGTTTGCACTAAAGAATTTTTTGCCGACTCAACTAAAATAACATTGAGGGTAAAATAATTAACCCCAATAATTAAAATAGAAACACCGATCAGTAAAATAAGGACGATACTAAGAATACTTAGCCGAATGCTAAGCTTTGTATTGGGCAGACGTTCTGCCATTTTAAACGGTAGTTTTGCCTTAAAATCCATTTCGCTTCACCGTAATAAAAGTACTACGATCATACTAACAAAGATCGGGCTCTAAATAAAATATCAAAGAAACATACTCTGCATAAAATGGCTTTTACGCAGAGTAAAAACCTATCATATAGATTCTATAGCTTCTATAGCTTCTTTAATACTCAATCTTACCTTACCCGCTCTATCTACCTCAATAACTTTAACTTTTACCTCTTGCCCCTCTTGTAAATATTCGCGGACATCATTAACCCTCTTAGATGAAATCTGAGAGATATGAACCAAACCATCTTTATTAGGCAAAATTGAAACGACCGCACCAAAATCCATAATTTTTGTAACTTTTCCAGTATAAATTTTACCCACCTCTGCTTCTGCGGTTATCATCTCAATTCGACGTTTTGCTTCAGCTGCAGCAGCCCTATCCACTGAGGCTATCATTACTGTACCATCATCTTTAATATCAATTGTAGCTCCGGTTTCTTCAACAAGTCCACGAATCACTACTCCACCCTTACCAATAACATCACGAATTTTTTCTGGATTAATTTTCATGGTTGTAATCCGCGGGGCAAAATCAGAAATATGTTCCCGCGCAGTAGCTATTTTGGCATGCATTAGGTTGAAAATATGAAGTCTAGCATCTTTTGCTTGAGCAAGAGCTATCTGCATAATCTCTTCCGTAATACCATCGATTTTGATATCCATTTGTAAAGCAGTAATACCATCAGCGGTTCCTGCTACTTTAAAATCCATATCACCCAAATGGTCTTCATCACCTAAAATGTCAGTTAAAACTGCGAAACGATCCCCTTCTTTGATTAACCCCATAGCAATACCAGCTACCGGAGCCTTAATCGGAACTCCAGCATCCATCAGAGCAAGACTTCCACCACATACCGAAGCCATAGAACTAGATCCATTCGACTCGGTAATTTCTGACACTACACGAAGAACATAAGGAAATGCATCTTTACTTGGAATAACAGCTTGCAGCGCTCTCTTAGCTAAATTTCCATGCCCAATTTCACGTCGACGAGGACTGCCGATCATTCCTACTTCACCGGTACAATATGGAGGAAAATTATAATGAAGCATAAATGTTTCGCTGCTTTCACCAGCAGGAACATCAATTATCTGCGCATCCCCATCGGTACCTAAAGTTGTAACAACAATCGCTTGAGTTTCGCCCCGAGTAAAAACTGCTGAACCGTGAGCTCGTGGTAACAACCCCAAACTAATATCAATAGGCCTAACCGTTTTTTTATCACGACCATCGATACGGGGAAGACCATCTAAAATTCGACCACGTACTATTTTGCTCTCTAATTCAAATATAATGTTGGTTATATGTTCTTTGGTTACAACGCTATCTGCTTTTTCAGAAACAAAAAGCTCAACTGCGCGCTTACGAACATCTTCCAATTTTGGATGACGGGTTATCTTATCAGTAATAGCATAAGCAGCGTTCAAATCTGCCTCTACCGCATTCTTTACCTTATTAACTAAATCCTGATGTGCAGCCGACGGTTTAAAATCCCATTTTGGCTTACCAACATCCGCAGCGAACTCTCTAATAGCATCAAGGACCACTTGCATATTTTTATGCCCAAACATAACCGCTTCAAGCATGATTTTTTCAGACAATTCTTTTGCTTCTGATTCAACCATCAAAATCGCAGTTTTCGTACCAGCTACTATCAAATCTAAATCTAGTTCTTTTAGCTGTTTAGCTGTTGGATTAAGAAAATAGTTACCATCTTTGTACCCTACTCTGGCACAAGCCAAGGGACCATTAAATGGAATACCAGAAATCTCTAGCGCTGCTGCTGCGCCAATCAACGCTGGAACATCAGGCAAAATCTCTGGATCAAGTGACATCACAGTTGCAACCACTTGCACTTCGTTCGTAAAACCTTCTGGAAATGACGGACGCAAAGGTCGATCAATCAAACGGGAAGTTAGTGTTTCCTGGGTACTTGGCCGCCCTTCCCTTTTCATAAAACCACCTGGTAACCGACCGTTAGAATAATAACGCTCTTGATAGTTAACAGTTAGGGGGAAAAAATCACGGTCGACGGAAGCCTCTTTCTCAGCGACAGCGGTTACAAGCACTACTGTATCTCCCATACTCACTACCACCGCACTAGTTGCTTGCCGAGCAATAGCACCGGTTTCTAAAGTAATGATCTGGTCTCCATATTGAAAAGATTTCTTGATATATTTCATTATAACTATACTTCCTAAAATTATTTTTAAAAAATTTTAACCACGCAAATTCAAGCGGGTAACAATACTACGATATCTTTCAGCATCTTTGCCTTTTAAATAATCGAGTAATCTACGTCGTAAATTAACTTTACGAATTAGACCACGACGAGAATGATGATCTTTGACATGCGACTTAAAATGCTCGGTAAGCTGACTAATATCGTTGGTCAAAAGTGCAATTTGCACTTCTGGTGAGCCGGTATCTCCATCTGTTATTCCATATTCCTCTACAATCTGTGCCTTTAGGGCAGGTGACAATGACATAAAACCTCTCTATTTTAAAAAATTAAACAAATGCGCAAAAACCGGAGAACGTATACTAGAATTAGAAAAAAATTCGACCTGGATAATACGCTGCGCCTACCCTCTGCCAACCGTTGTCATTCACAGAAAACAAAGTAATAATACGTTAGCACGTTTGATTATACAATTCTATACCTTGTACAATAAAAAGCTCGAAGAGCACAAGACCTCACCAGCCCAGCCTAAACCAAGAGCTGTTTGCGAGGTGCAGGGCCTGGGTTAGCACGTTTGAGCATACAATTCTATACCCTATAACAAAAACAACAGGATTGTATAAACTAGCCATCATTACCGATAGCTTCTACAGGGCAATTTGAAAGTGCCTGCTCACATAGAGCAACACCCTCGTCAGAGGTAGGCTGCGCCTTTACGTAAACTCCACCACCAACGTCTTCTTTAAAAAAATCCCCTGCAATATCAATACATTGTCCGCAGCTGATACAATTAGTGTCAACATAATACTTACCACTAGCACTCTTTGCAGCCTTTGAATTTTTATTTGCCATACACTAGATGCTCCTAATTTAACTTCATTAACTGGGAAAAATTGTTCGCATGATACCCGATTTTATTTTAAAAAACTAGCGACCACCCCTGATCATTTTCCGTGGGATAATTTTGCCATCAGACATGACCTCGCCGACCCCCAAAAATTTACCATCTTTGCTTTTGAGTTTAACCAAGCCAAGACCAGGACTATGTGGCACCAAGATCGATTGCCCAGAAAAAGCGTAATAAATCATATCGTTAGTTAAACTTACCTCTGGCATTTCAGCCACCATTGTTTCTATTGGCAAAAGAAACTTATTTAGCTCTTCATATTCGCTTTTAGCCGCTAATTCCCGCAGTTTTTCTAATGTAACCATCCCGTCCTGACGATATGAACCAACCTCTAAGCGCCTAAGAGCAACAACATGGGCACCACACCCTAAAGCTTCACCAATATCTACGATTAACGTGCGGACATATGTACCCTTGCTACAATGTATATCAAACTCCATTAAATTATCTTTAAATTCAAGAAGTTGAAGATTATAAATACTAAGTTCTCTTGGACTACGCTCAACTTCAATCCCTTGCCGCACCAACTTGTACAAAGGCTGTCCTTTATGTTTAATCGCTGAATACATTGGAGGGATTTGTGAAATCTTACCACGAAACTTATCCAGCACCACTTCAAAATCCTTAGCGCTGATTTTTTTAACCTCCCTTTTGTCGGTAACCGGAGTTTCGCTATCACCGCTGGCAGTAATCTCCCCTAATTTACCAGTAACAAGATAACGTTTGTCTGCTTCAAGTAAAAACTGAGAAAATTTTGTTGCCTCACCAAAACAAAGAGGCAACATACCACTAGCGTTGGGATCGAGGCTGCCGGTATGACCAACCTTATTCGCCCGAAAAAGTTTTTTTACTACCTGCAAAGCATCATTAGAGGTAAAACCTAGAGGTTTGTCCAATAATAAAATTCCACCAAGATTATGTTTCATGGTGCCTACTCTCATCACTAGCGATAGCGGCATCAATTAACTTAGAAAGTTTCATACTGCGCTTAATAGATTCGTCATAGAAAAAGTTAAACCGCGGAGTTATACGTAAATTAACATCATGCGCCAAAGTTTTTCTAAGAAATTTGGATTCATCGTCCAACGCCTTCTTAGCCAAAGCAACATCAACCCCATCAAAAACACTAAAAAAAACTTTAGCCACCGACAAGTCGGGAGATACCTCCACCGCCGTAATCGTAATTTTGGTAAAAAGAGGGTGGCGTGGATAGTTAATTAAAACTCCACCAAGCTCTCGCTGAATAAGTTCTTCTATTCTTCTTTTGCGTTTATCATCGGCCATAGGTTTCACCAGTAGTGATAACTCTATAGATTCAAAGGGAAAGGGTCAAGTTACATATTTCGCCCTAGCTTACTTTACTTTCGGTAACATTTAATGTGAGTCAATTCGCCCACCACTTACTACTATCCCCCCAACAACCATTATGATATAATGCCATTCCTCTTATCCTAAAAAGAGCAGTTGGAACCGTAACGAGATTCGTCATATTAAGCGCTCGCAGTAATTCTAACTGCTCTTTTTAAGAATATGGAAGATTTTTAAATTATCAGCTTAGAAACAAGGAGGTGGATTATGAACAAAGTCATCGAATTAAAACAAAAAGAAATCAATCTTATATATGGCGGCACTACGGCTTCAGCTATAGGTGGTGTAATTGGTACTATTGTAGCAGGATGGTTAGGTGCAAGATCCGGATCATTCGCTTGCAATAACGTATTTATGAGCAAGATTCTTGGCAAACCCGGCGTGATTATTTTGTCGTTTGGCGGAACGTTTATAGGCGCAGTTTTAGGAAATCTAGCTGGAAGGACAGCAGGCACAGCAGTAGACCACTCAATAACCGGAGCCAAAAACATCTACAACGACTGTGTAGAAGTACTAAATATTACTACGAATATTTGGCACACAATAAGGAAAAAATAAATCTGGATTCGAAAAAGCAAAATACCGACTAATGAAAACAGTCGCAATTTGAAAAGTACGTGTCAGTTCCCTCGTCAATTCAGCCTGAATCAAGCGCTGTTTGCTAGGCCCAGAGCTGGGTATTAACTATAAACCTAAAAAGAGCAGTTGGAACCTACGGCGAGCGCTTAATATAATGAATCTAAAACGCTCTCGCTACGGTTCCAACTGCTCTTTTTAGGTTAAAAGACCGCAGCGCCTAAACCTTTTCCTGAAAAAACACAGTCACTTCCCCCCATTCCATTTGGTAAATCTGGCTCTTTTTTATCTTAAAACGCTCTGACGGCAAACTTTTAGTACAAGTAATAACTCTGGCGCCCGACTTCGCTTGCTTTTCAATTAACTTAGCTAAATCTTTCATTAGGTTGTCTTCAAAACAGGTGGAAGCAATATAAATCACATCAGCATCTTTAACCTCAATCTTGGCAACATCTTGATGAATAAATCTAATCTCGCCAAGCTTGCTCTCATCAAAATGAGTTAAAGCCGGCAATCTTTCAGATAACAATTTTAATTTTTTTTGAGCTAAATCAACTAGATCATCAAGTAATTCAACCCCCACCACCTCAGCAAAAGGAAAGCTAAGCGCTGCAAATAAAACCACCCTCCCACCTCCGGAACCAAGATCATAAAATACCTCCCCCGCTTGTGGCCGCACTTCACTTAAGATTTCGTAAAGCGAAGGTAAATAGCTATCTCCATAAATAAAAGAGTTCTGATCATAAACCCCCATTTTTTTGCGACATTCGATAGAAATAGCAGCGGTAGAAACATCTTGATAAAGTCGATAAAGAAATTCGTTTATGTTCTTCTGTCTTGCTGTCATAGCCATAAAATCATCAACCTCAGATTAAACCAACATTAAACTCACAAAATATATTTGAATTCTATGGAAATCGGGGTATTTTAGCAAATTATTATGGTAATAAATAACACTACTTCTGGCTTAAAGATTATAGTTGGTCTCGGCAAAACCGGAATATCTTGTGTGCGCTATTTAGCACAAAAAGGCTATAAGCTGAAAGTAGTTGATAGTCGAAAAAACCCTCCAGAGTTACCTGAATTACAAAAAAGCTTTCCAAAAATTGAAGCCCATTTAGGCTGCTTTGATGAAAAACTGTTATTAGAAGCTGATGAGTTAATTATTAGCCCCGGCGTCTCTCTGAAGGAACCCGCAATTGCTGCCTGCTTAAATCATGGCATCAAAGGGATCGGTGATATTGAGTTATTCGCTAGAGCAACAAAAAAACCAATTATTGCAATAACCGGCTCAAACGGCAAGAGCACCGTTACCAGCTTAGCTGGTGAAATGATAAAAACCACTGGTAAAAAAGTTGGTGTTGGCGGTAATTTAGGTACACCAGCACTCGATTTATTAAAGCAAGATGCTGATTTTTACGTCTTAGAACTCTCCAGTTTTCAACTTGAAACCACCAGCTCGTTACAGGCAGCAGCTGCCGTTATACTAAACATATCTCCCGATCACTTAGATCGTTACCAAAGTATCGATGAATATTTGACTGCCAAACAACGTATTTATTCTGGTTGTCATATAGCAGTCATCAATCATGATGATTCGCTAAGCTATGCTAACGCCAGGCTACCATCAAAAGTAATTAGTTTTAGCACCCATCAACCTCAAAACGGTAATTTTGGCATTAGTAATGGTTACTTAATGTACGGTAATCAAGAGTTACTACCATTAAGCGAATTAAAAATAAAAGGGCTACACAACGCGAGCAACGCTTTGGCGGCGCTTGCCTTGGGTAAGGCTATGGATTTGCCGCTAACAACAATGCGTGAAACTCTCCAAAAATTTCCTGGACTTCCTCATCGTTGCCAATGGATCGCCAAAATTAACGACATCGCCTGGTATAACGACTCTAAAGGAACTAATGTTGGTGCTACTAAATCGGCAATCGAAGGGCTCGGTGCTGACAATAATGGTAAAATTATTTTAATTGCTGGCGGTATCGGAAAAGATGCTGATTTTTCTCCCCTACGTGATACCGTAGCAAAATATGTCAGAACCACAATTTTAATTGGCAAAGATGCACTACCAATCGAACAAGCTTTAAGCGGTACCAATAAAATATTGCATGCCACCTCAATGGCTGATGCAGTAGTAATAGCTAAAGAAGTGGCTAAGCCGGCAGACAAAGTGTTACTCTCCCCAGCGTGCGCTAGTTTTGATATGTTTAAAAACTTTGAGCATCGAGGTGAAGTTTTTATTGCTGAGGTAAATAAACTAATCACAAAATGAATATATTTTCGAGAGACAAACAAGCAGCTTTTTATTATGACTACTGGCTAATTTTAGCCACCTGTTCTTTGCTTGCTATTGGCTTTCTATTACTAGCTTCTGCGTCCATGGGAATCTCTGATAAGTGGTATCATAATCCACTCCACTTTCTATCACACCAAACAATTTATCTTATAGTAAGCTTAATTGTGGTTTATTTTGTCAAACAAGTACCCTTGAGTTTTTTGGAAAGAATTAGCGGCTATTTGTTGCTTGCCAGCATGCTTTTATTGACGCTAGTACTGATACCTGGTATTGGCCGAGAAGTAAATGGCAGTATCCGCTGGATAAGACTGGGAATTGTTTCTATCCAAGTATCAGAATTCGCTAAATCTGCGATGGTAATTTATATCGCAAGCTACCTATCACGACGTCAAGAGGAAGTTAGGGCTAACATTAAAGGCTTTATAAAACCTCTAGTGTTACTTGGTATCATCTCATGTTTATTAATATTAGAACCAGACTTTGGGGCAATCGTCGTCATGATTTTAACCATGTTAGGAATGATGTATTTAGCAGGAGCACGTTTATGGCAGTTTATTATCCTGCTATTACTAGTTGGCGCGGCCTTAGCAACATTAGCAGTCGTTTCCCCCTATCGGTTGATGCGCCTAACCTCATTTTTAAATCCTTGGGCTAAACCATTCGATAGCGGTTATCAATTAATACAATCGCTCATAGCTTTTGGCAGAGGTGGAATTTTTGGCGTTGGCTTAGGCAATAGCATTCAAAAATTATTTTATCTTCCAGAAGCGCATACCGACTTTTTATTTGCAGTTTTAGCTGAAGAATTTGGAATTTTCGGCCAAGTAATCGTTCTTAGCTTATTTTCATTCTTAATTGCCCGCTCTTTACATTTAGGTCAAATAGCAGCAAAAATTAAAAACCATTTCGCCAGTTACTTAGCTTACGGAATGGGATTATTGATCGGCCTCCAAATGATAATTAATGTTGGAGTAAATATCGGCTTATTGCCAACCAAAGGGTTGACCTTGCCTTTTATGAGTTATGGCGGTAGTAGCATGTTATTTAATTGTATTATTATCGCTATATTACTCAGAGTTCATCACGAAATAACCGTAGGAACGGTCTTTACCCCAAAAACCTATTTTTTGAATACCAAGGTAAAAGTAAAAAGTACCCATGCGAAATCAAATTAATGATATGATGAGTAAAAAATTAGCAAAAGGCAGATAAAAACATGAAAAAAATTTCACTAATGCGCCGCGTAAAAAATATCCACTTTATTGGCATCGGTGGTTCCGGGATGAGTGGTATTGCTGAAGTATTATTAAACCAGGGTTATAACATTACCGGCTCTGACAAAAATGTTAACTCTGCAACTAAGCGCTTAGAATCACTTGGCGCCAAAATTTTTTCAAACCACGATGCCCAGAACATTGCTAATACCGACGCCATCGTAACATCCAGCGCCATCAGTGCTGACAATCCAGAATTACAAGCAGCAAACAAACTACATTTACCGATTTTGCCACGAGCCCAAATGCTTGCGGAACTAATGCGTTTTCATCATGGCATTGCCATTGCGGGTACACATGGCAAAACCACCACTACTAGTTTAGTAGCAAGTATTCTTGCTGAAGCTAATCTCGACCCAACTTTTGTCATTGGGGGCATATTAAATAGTTCAAGCGCCAGCGCGCGCTTAGGAACTGGTAAATACTTTGTAATTGAAGCCGACGAAAGCGATGCCTCCTTTTTATATTTCAATCCCATGGCCAGCATTGTCACCAATATTGATGCCGATCACATGCAAACTTACGGCAATGATTTCAACCAACTAAAGCAAGCTTTTTTAGATTTTCTTCACCGTTTACCATTTTACGGTTTAGCAGTAGTTTGTATTGATGATCCAGTCGTAAAAGAAATTTTACCAAAAATCTCACGCCCGGTAATTACTTATGGTTTTAGCGACGCAGCCGATGTCCAAATATCTGATTGCAAACAGCAAGGATTTAGTTGCGATTTTAAAATTAATTTGAAACAACAAAATCAAAAAATGGACCTAAAGTTGAACCTCCCAGGGAACCATAATGTCTTAAATGCAACCGCAGCCGCCATTACCGCCATCGAGTGCTGCCAGGTCGATCAAAACGCTGTAAGTTCTGCTCTTGCCGAGTTTAGTGGTGTTGGTAGACGGATGCAGCGCTATGGTGAAATATCAATGCCCCAAGGAAAAGTATTGGTTATCGATGATTATGGTCATCATCCACAAGAGATTTCGGTAACTTTACAAGCTTTACGGAAAGCTTTGCCTGACCGGCGGTTAGTCCTTGCTTTTCAACCACATCGCTATACTCGCATGCGAGATTTATTTGAAGATTTTACCCCAGTACTATCAACAGCAGATGTACTATTACTCATGGAAGTTTATGCAGCCGGCGAAACTCCAATTCTCGGCATCGATAGTCGCGCACTTATACGTAACATTAGGCAACGGGGTCAAATTGAACCTGTTTTTGTAGCTGACAACAAAGAATTGCTAAAGATATTGCCGAACGTGCTGCGTGATGGCGACGTGCTATTGCTCCAAGGAGCTGGCAGTATTGCTGCAATAGCTCCTCATCTAAAACAAGAGTATACCTAATAGAGCTCTAATGAACAAAAGTTTTCCACAATTAAAAGGTCCCCTGCTCCACAATCATCCGCTTGCAAAACACACTTCATGGAAAATTGGTGGGCCAGCAGAATATTTTTATCGCCCAGTAGACACCGAGGATTTAATTAAACTACTAAATGCTTGGCAAGATGAACCAGTAACCATCATCGGAGCTGGTACTAATATTTTAATTCGCGATCAAGGGATTAAAGGACTAGTCATCCATTTAAGAAATAGCTTAAATAAATTACAAGCATTAGATGAAAACACTATTCATAGCGAAGCCGGAGTTAATCTTACTTATTTAGTACAAAAATGTACTGAGCTCGGAATGATTGGTGCCACCTTTATGGCGGGTATTCCTGGAACTCTCGGTGGTGCCTTAAAAATGAATGCCGGAGCTTATGGCGACGCTATTTGGCATTATGTAAAGAGCGTAGAGACCATTAACCGCCATGGCCAGATTAAAACAAGGGCGGCAACCGAATTTATTGCCAGCTATCGTCAAATAGAGGGTTTAGCCAAAAATGAATGGTTTATCAGCGCCGAACTTAAGTTTAACAGCGGTGAAATCGAAAAAGCTAAGCAGCAAATGCAAACTTATATTCAGAAACGGGAAAAATCACAACCCCTAAACTTACCTAGCTGTGGCTCCGTATTTCGTAATCCAGATGGAGATTACGCAGCAAGACTAATTGAAGTAAACGGTCTTAAAGGTAAACAAATCGGGGGCGCTAAAATATCAGAAAAACATGCCAATTTTATTGTTAACTGCGGCAATGCCAAAGCCGCCGATGTTGAATCTTTAATGCAAGAAATTGTAGCTACTGTTGAAAAATCAAACGGCATAAAATTAATTACTGAAGTTCATATTTTAGGAGACTAGGAGAAAACTAAATATGAAATGGAGAGTAAAATCATCATCACCAAACAAAAAATATCTAAGAAAAATATTCCTTATAATAATTACTCTTGGCTTTTTGGGGATTTCCTCATGGTTTGCCTGGAGCTATACCAAACCTAACAATTTCCCCATAAAACATGTAGAAATTTTTGCGACCTACGAACATCTAGACCAAAAAACTTTACAAAAAACCATTAACGAATATTTAGGCAATGGTTTTTTCTATTTGAACGCTATCAGTTTGAAACAGCAATTACTAAAACTACCCTGGATCTATGCCGTTTCCATAAAGCGCATCTGGCCAGATACTTTAACAATCAATATCGCCGAACAGCGTGCCATATTGCAGTGGGGGACGGACGCATTACTCAACTCTAATGGAACAGTTTTTTCGCCGCCCAAAAATAGTTTCCCAAAAGATTTACCCATTATTTTTGGCCCTAATGAACAAGAAGCAGAAATTTTTGCTCTTTACCATAAAATGCTTACCACTCTTGAACCGCTAGATTTAACTATCAAAAAATTAATATTAAATCCGAAAAACCATTGGGAAGTGCTGCTCAGTAACGACACGAGGATTTATTTTAAAAAAGAAAATCCTTTAAGCCAACTCGAACTTTTAGCTAGCGTTTATCGAAAAATAACCGCCAGCCGCTCACAGCCACCTAAATCAATAGATTTACGTTACAATGCTGGCATGGCGGTGAAGTGGGATTAAATTTTATCCAACATTATAGCTCTTTTTAGCTCTTTTTTAATTGATTGATATATTACTATAACTACAATGTTTAAGCCATAAAATCAAATCTTTTCCAGCTATTTCTGCAAACACCTCACGATTTGCTTTTTTAAATTGAGGCTTTGTCCTTAGTGAAATCCTGTTCAAAACAGATTTAATCTTTATATAAGCTCTTTTTCTTTCTTCTAAATCCCAGACTGCTAATGGCGCTAAACATTATGCTTATACCAATCTTTTTATTTCTAGCTTTATTATAGCCGCAGCACAGCTCTTTCAATGAAGGGTCTGTTGAAATCTGAAAATTTTTATAAAAACAACAAATGTAGCTTATTGTTTTTATTAGATTCCCGCTTTCGCGGGAATGACGAAAATAGGAGGTTTCAACAGCCCCATGAAATATCCGGTCGTTGCAATACCAGCGCTAACATCTCTCGCACTGTAGAACTTTTTATTTGATTGGCTGCCAAAATTGTAAAATGATAAATTTAAGTTTTTCTTAATCATGGTTTAAGCTTCTCTTAATGTGGTTAATCACCCAACATGTAAACTTTTAGGTACAGATGAATAACAACCACGAGAAAAAAACAATGATACTTAAAAGCAAAAATTTGAAAAAAATATATGATAAATCAAGAAGATTGTCTATATCTTTTGCCTGTTCTTTGTTGCTTTCTTCAACTTTATTCGCAAATAACAAACCTTTATTACCATCAGCTGAAGAACTTAGACAGCCTGCCGAAAAAGCAATCCATGCAATAGAAAATATGCTAACAAATAATTACGAATTTTCAAAAATCGGGGGTGATTATTTTAATAGCATCTCTTACAATACAGCCTGGGATACTTTAGCAAAAACTGACGTAGATCCAAACATATTACTTACCTTATGTTTACGAACAGCTTACGATAGTGAACTAAGAACTGATCTCGCTAAATTGGTTTTAAAAAGCGGTGCCGATTTAAATAATATTAAATATCCGATGGTAGTGGAAGCACTTAAGAACAATCAACAACTATTTCCAAGACTACAAAATATTATTAGAGGTAATCTAAAGTTATTTTTAACCAACCTTGCCGACGAAGAAGAAGATGATGATGAGGGAAAAGCAGACCTGCTCAAAAGAGCCAAACAACTTGATAACGATGGACACTGTGGTGGACTGACGCTGTTTTGGCTATACTCTAAATGGTTACAATTCACCCAACCAAAAATAATCTGCGACCACCCTCAGTCCGATGCCAACAGCTGGATATCCAAAATAACAAATTACTTTTTCCCTGAACCAGAAAGACACTGTGGCTACACCGACGATTGGTTTAACAAAACAGTAACAACTATAGTTTCCTGGGATGGAAAATCAAAGCTTGATAATGAGCAAATTAAAAGCTTTCAAGGGTTCTTTGCGATCGTAGACTTCTTACAACAACCTAATACTTACAGAGCTGGGCTATATCAACTTAATTACAGAGAGACTCATCCATTAAGCATGTTAGCTTCCAATGGAAAAGAGCTTAAGCTTACTGATCTCTGTGTAAAAGATAAACTGAACTTAACTTTACAAGAATTTACGAATCTATTAAAAGAAAAAGTTACGGATGATAAGCTAGTAGACTTAGTAATTCAATTTGATCCTGAGGATGAAAAAGCTGGCTATCATGCTAATGGATTATTTAAACATGGGGAAAAATACTACTATTACGAACCAAACGAGGTTAATGGAGAATACGCAGATACTTCAATTGAAAAAATTGCAGAAATCATCTTTAATAGATACAGCAACTCCAAAGGCATGTTTAAAATATATGGTATCTACACCCACGAATTTGTTTAAGAATTCGTTTAATAACCAGGAGCCAGGTCGGACCATAAATTTCTAGACCTGGCTCCACAAAATACGAGACAAAACATAATTAATAATTATCTTTTTATATACTGGAACCGTTTTATTTTCGCGCCAGCAATCTCCACCTCTTCTAGAAACATTTGCAAAGGGCGCACCCATATTTCAGAACCGTCATAAATAGAACAATAAACCACAAGTTGTTCCTTGGTTTCAGTATGTATTGCCACACCTAAAACCCTATAAAAATTACCCTTATAATGTTGATAAATACCCTCTTTGATTGTTGTAGTCATAAAGTTTACTTCTTACTATTTTATCCTGAAAATTTAGGTTTAAATGATTTGCAACCTAGTTAGAAACTAAATTGGTGTTTTTTATTTTAATTAAAATTTCACTATTAGTTAGCTCAACAATTTTTGGTAAATCGATATTATTTTTAATATCAGGTTTAAATTCGGAATACTTTATTTGCCAACCGCTCTGATGAAGATCAGTTAAATGCCCATATTGATCAATAAGTCTAGCGTCAACCTTAGTGCAAGGAACTGGCAAAGCTAAAATCCAATACCGAATATTAGAAATGGGTAACTGCCAACCAAATTGACTCAAGGTTAATTGTTCGGGGGTATTTGCTTTTATACACTTTTTACGGGTACGACAAAACTCAACACCATCTTCATTACCAACAATACGCGCGCCACCGATGTTGAAAGGACCAGAAATATGTATATTGTACTTATCACCATCTTGAACCCATTTAAAGCGCGCAACATCCCTTTTACGATTATAAGTAATGCTTAAAGCACCTTCCATCTCCCAGCCATTTATCTGCTGTAATTTTGTTTGACGCTCTTTCAAGGTAATAGGCTTAAAAAATGGTGGTTTTTGGAAACAAGCACAACCTTCCAAAAATAATATAGTTATAAATAAAACAATAATGGTGGTTTTTTTCGAACAGCTCATAACATCAAACACTCTTTATATGGTTTTAAACGAAACAACATTTGCAATAACGTATTATCCACATTTTTATTTAGATACATCTAAGCCAGGCCGAAATTTAACTATAAATCAATAAAATATAAAGTAAATGAAAAACTGCCGAGATAACAAATAAAGCCCCATCTTGCAAAAATAGATATTTATGCTATAGTTAGCGCCATGAAAACGCTATAACTCACTATCTTTAGCTCGTTCCCCACCGGAACTTTTTGTTTATTAATATTTTTTTGTGAGGTGTAGTGTGGATTCCATTTTCCGTTTACCAAATATAATTTCAGAATTTAAATACTCAATAAGGTTAGCCATACCACTAGTTGCGGCTGAGGTGTTGTACGGCCTAAACGGCTTTATCGCAACAGCTATGATATCTCATTTGGGCAAAGAGCAGCTGGCTGCTAACGCTTTAGTTTGGGGAATATACCTTACCGTAATTGTTTTCTTTATAGGTATTTTTTGCGCCATAGGTATCATGGGATCACAAAGCTTTGGCGCCAAAGATAATATCGGCTGTAGTCTATGTTTTAAACAAGGATTAATTATGTCGATTATCTGCTCTCTCCCCATGACTCTTATCATGTGGGGGATGCCCATTGTTTTAGTATGGACTAAACAGGACCCTACCGTTATCGCCTATGCCAAACCATTTTTTCACTCTTTAATTTGGTCAATGCTCCCACTGAACATAATGGTTGTACTACAACAATTTTTTACCGCTATCGACAAGGCTCGCCTTGTAATGCTTATGAGTATCTTGGCGGTACCGATTGAGATTTTCTTTTATTACGCTTTTTTATTCGGAAAATTTGGCTTTCCTAACGCTGGCCTTGCCGGTATCGGCTATGGCCTGACAGTATCATACGTTTTAATATCGCTACTTTTTGGTGGTTACCTGTATTTTTCTAAACAATTCAAAATTTATCATCCATTTAAAAAGTGGTGGATTTTTGAATATAAGTTTTTCGTTGAAATGCTTCGGGTGGGCTTACCGCTTGGCGCAACGTTTTGTAGCGAATTAATATTTTTTGCTATAGTTGCACTCATGATGGGCATCTTGGGAACTACTACTCTTGCAGCCTATCAAATCTCCTACCAATACTTAATGCTCGGTTTAGTAGTTCTCTTCGGATTATCCCAAACTACAACCATCAGAGTTGGTAACGAAGTCGGCCGCAATAATCGCGGTGGCATAAAATTGACCGCTTTAGTCAATATGGGGCTAGCTCTAGCTTTGATATCACTACTCAGCTTTTTCTATATCACCTTTCCTAACGCTGCGATAAGTATAGATATAGATCCCACTCTCGATAGTTTCAAAGCGGTAGCAGCTGAAGCTATGAGATTTTTTCCGATAGTTGGCATATTACTTATAAGCGAATGTATCCGTCATCTTTTCTGTAGTGCTTTAAGAGGCTTAAAAGACTCTAGCTTTCAAATGCTTATTAGTGTGGTCGGATTCTGGGGTATAGCTTTCCCAACTTGTTACTTATTAGCATTTAAATTAGGCCTGGGTGGCGTTGGTATATGGTGGGGAATCGTCGTTGGTCTCTTTGTTACCGGCATTATGCTCTGGCTACGTTTTAATAGACTAGTAAAACAGATTGATCTATCATCCTTAGTTACAAAAAAATAACACTTTGAGATATTTTATGACCAGGAACCTCAGCAAAAAGCTAATGAAAATATTTGCCATTATCGTATTAGTAATATCTGTCCTAGCAGGCGGAGCCATTGCTTTTCTTGTTACCACCATTGATCAAGACACCATTAAAAGTAAAGCCATACAACTAGTCCGGGATAAAACCAATCGTGAATTAAAAATCAATGGAGAAGTTAGCTGGACCTTCTTTCCGTGGCTGGGGTTAAAAATACAAAATATATCACTAAGTAATCCTCCCGATTTTAAAGATAGCTATTTTGCAGAAGCCTCTGAGATTGATGTAAATATTAAATTATTACCCCTAATTCTCGGCAACATTGAAATAGGGCATCTAAATCTTAAAAATTTCAATCTCCAATTGCTTAAAAATAATTTAGATAAAAGTAACTGGCAAGATTTGTTAGCGCTAGGTGATGCCACTCCAATAACTACCACTCAAAACCGTAAACCCACCATAGAAAACTTCATCATCAGCGACATTGCGGTCGATAATGGCAGTATCCTTTGGCAAGATCAAAAAACCAATAAAAAAATTAAAATTAGTAAATTAAATCTCCATTGTCGAAACATTGATTTAAACCAGCCATTTGATCTCTCGACCTCCTTTCATCTTGACAATCTAATTTCATCTCTAAACAGTGAAGTTACAGCAAACACCCAGGTTAAATTAGACATCAAAAATGGATTATATGAATTTAAACGATTACAGTTAGCAAGTAAGTTAAAAAATAAAACAGCAACCGCCACTTTTGATCTTGAAGGTAAAGTTGATATCAAACTAGATCTAAAAAAACAGTTGCTTTTGGCAAGTGCTCTTAAATTAAATATTGCAAAAACCAGCATCACCGGATCATTACAAGGTTCTAATATTATCGATAATCCAACTTTTTCCGGCAATTTAACCCTCAACAATACTGATGCTGCAGAATTAATGACATTATTAGAGATCAATAAATATTTCAAAAAAGGTACAACTAGTAGCTTTAAAACCACCCTTTCGATCTCAGCAAATATTGTGAATTTTAAAACTATTGAAGCGCATCTTAATGACACGATCCTGCAAGGTAATGCCAATTATGCGATAACCAGCAATAACACTACCTTCGACCTTGCTTTAAATAAATTAGATTATGCAGTATTTGCTGATAAACCTACAAAGACTCCACCAGCAACCGCGCCAACAACTGAACCAGAACTTATACCCAGACTGACATCTAAACAAACTAAATCCATAACCACCAATGATCATTCCACCAAATTAAATGGCCATCTTAAAATAGGTGCCATAAAATACGGCAAACTACAGTTTACAAACTTTAGCACCAAAATCGCTGCTAATAATGGGATAATTGATTGCCAAAAGATAGGGTTTGATTTCTATCAAGGAAAAGCTTTCGGCAGCGCTAACATTAATACGCGAAGCACCACTCCTAACATTAATCTAAAATTAACACTCGACAATACTTCGATCCAAACCATGTTAAAAGACCTAGCTAACTACGAAAACTTTAGCGGCTCGCTTACTTTAAACACTAATATCACTATTAGCAATCTAACTGGAAATGGGAGCATCCTAATTAACCACGGCTCCTATCGTGGAGTTGATGTCCCCTACGAAGTTAGACGAGCACATGCCGTATTAAACATTAAACAACTACCAGAAAAACCACAGTCACCACATACTGATTTTGACAAATTAACCATGAATTTTAGAGTTAATAACGGAATATTAAGCACCAATGACTTCTTAGTGCAAGCTCCCGACTATAAAATAACGGGACAAGGCAGTGCTAACTTGAAGGCAAAAAATTTAGATTTATCGTTAAGTGCCTATAGTACTCACGATGAAAATTTCTTTGTTCCAATAAAAGTTACTGGCGCCCTTACCGACCCATCGATCAGATTCGATGCTGTGGTAATGCTGCAACACGCTATTAAAAAGGTGGTTAATAACGTCATCCAAAACCAAGTGGAGAAACATATAAAAAATTTGCCCCAAGAAATAAATAAAATACTACCGTTAAACAAATTATTTAATTAGAGTTCTTTCAAAACAACCGCTTGACAACCACTACTCAAATAGACAGAATAAATCCCCATAAAACATGGCTATGTAGCTCAGTTGGTTAGAGCGCGGCACTCATAATGCTGAGGTCAGTGGTTCGAACCCACTCATAGCCACCAAATAAAATATCTATTTCTCAGTCAAATGCTGTCCTCGATCCCAATCCTTAGCCGGTGGACAAACCTCATATTGAGAGACTCGTTTTAAATAAATATTATAAATATCTACCTGAGGGTACTTATCAACCAATTTTGCAAATAGTTCTTTGGCCTGGCACCAATTATCAGTATTGTATAATTCCAAAGCTTTCTCATATTCAACAAGCTCTTCATCTAAAATACTGGTTTTTTCGCTCAACAAACATAAGGGCTCATAAATCTTAGTTGGAGTTGCTTTACCTTTAACATAAATACAATCCACAAAACGAAAGACTATATTACTACACATTTTTTTGGTCTCTTCCGAAACCATAATACGAGTACCATATATTTTATTGACCCCCTCCAAACGGGAAGCCAAATTTACTGCGTCTCCCAAAACAGTATACGCTTTACGATATTCTGAACCCATATCACCAACATGCATCATCCCCGTGTTAATACCGATCCGAACAGCAATGTCACTCAATTTTTGTTCTGCAAAAACCGCAGCTAGCTCTTTTACTTTGATCTGCATCTTCAATGCCGCCTCAACACAATGTACCGCATGATCTTGATCATCGATGGGATCATTCCAAAAAGCCACCACCATATCACCAACATACTTATCGATAGTTCCCTTATACTCAAAGATGATTGCCGTCATCGGAGTAAACAATGTATTAAGAAACTTCTTAACCTCTTTCGCATCCAGTTTCTCAGCAATAGAAGTAAAGCTACGAACATCGGCAAACAATGCCGTCATCAGCTTAGTATTACCTTCTAAAGTATGCTTACCATGTGATTCCAACATCTGGTCAATATGCGCTGAAGAAACATATTGTCCATAAACTTCGTGCAACTGCTTACGCTGTCTAGTCTCAAACAAATACCCACACACACTATTAACTAACCCCAAAAATAACATTTGCAAATAAGGCAGCATCAAATGTGGCAACACCAAACGAAACTTGACCAAAAGCAGCGCATTAAGAGCAAACAATAACAGAATTATCAATACAATCAGTGAAACTAAAACCAAAGCGGGAAAATATGCTGCAAAAACCGTAACAATTAAGCCAACTATCACAAGTAAAACTCTTTCAACACCTATCAGCCACAAAGGAGAAGACATAATGTCTTTCTCCAAAATAGACGCGATGATACTAGCATGTACTTCGGTACCAGGATAACCAACGGTTTGTAGCGGTGTAGCATGTAAATCACCAACCCCGATTGCTGAAGAACCAATCAACACTATTTTTCCCGCAAACATCTGCTCAGAAAATTTATTATGCAGAACATCAGCAGCCGATACGGTGGGAAAAGAAAAACCTGGCCCGCGATAAGTAACCAAGACATTACCTGATGAATCGGTTGGAATATAAGTGTTCCCGATAGTAATCCCTAAAAATATTTTATTACCGTCAAGATCATGTAAATCTAAAGAAACCTTATCAGTCAATAAAAAAGCCTTAACTGTTTCTATTGCCAATGATGGGTATAACTCACCATTGCATTCTATCAAAAGCGGAGAACGCCTAATAATTCCATCTTCATCGGGAGCAGTAGTAGTAAATCCTGTATAGCGTACAGCATCAGCTATAACTGGCACATTGCCAATATACTTATCCTGATGTGAAATAACTAAGCCTGGTGGCTTAATCAGACCAGAAAGCGGTTTACCAAGCTTCCCCGTAGCATGGTAAAGATCTTTGCTGAAAAAGACACCCAAAACAATATCTCCTTTAGATACGGCATCGGCAAATATTTTATCGTTGTCAAAAAGGGGTAATCGTTGTGATAGATAATTAGTAACATCATTAGAAGCATCCTTACTCTGCTCAACGTGATCTAATACAACATTAGCCACATTAAGCTCTGGCTCCGGGAATAAAACATCAAAAACAATAACCGCCGCGCCACCATTTTGAAGATTTTTAACTACTGTCGCAAGCTTGCTTCGTGGCCACGGCCATCTACCCTCAGCTTGCAAGCTTTTCTCATCAACATCAACCAAAACCACATCTTCAGATTTACCCTTTTTATGAAAAATCTTTAAATTGGTATCATAAAAAATATGGTTAATTCTTGTTAATAAACTAAATTTTTTGCCAATACTATCCCACGTAAGAAGTAAAACCACCACGGTGGATACAATGCCAACAAAAAAAATCACAAGTTTTCTGTACATAAAAACTTTCCCTATTTAACCTAAACTCGAGAACTCTACTGATTTTATCACACTCCGACATATCATTGCGAATTAGAGATGGCTTTGATTCATCCTATTTTTTCTGATAACCTTTAAGAATTGAGAGATAACCATGAAAAATAAAACTTACGAACCAAAAGCAATTGAACAATCTTGGTACCAAAAATGGGAAAAGAATAATTACTTTACCCCAAGCGGCAAAGGCTCACCCTACTGCATTGTTATTCCACCTCCAAATGTAACTGGCACTCTACACATGGGACATGGCTTTCAAGATAGCATTATGGACGCCCTAATCCGTTATAAAAGAATGAGTGGTTACAATACGTTATGGCAGCTTGGTACCGATCACGCCGGTATTGCCACCCAAATGGTAGTAGAAAACATTATCCGCACCGAAGGCAAAAACCGCCATAGCATAGGCCGAGAAGATTTTATAAAAAAAATATGGGAGTGGAAAAAATACTCTGGCGATACTATTGCTAATCAAGAACGTCGCCTTGGAATATCTGGTGATTGGACGAGAGAAAAATTTACCCTTGATCCAGAACTTGCTGAAACCGTACAACATGCATTTATTAAATTATATGAAGAAAAGCTGATCTATCGGGGCAAACGTCTCGTCAATTGGGATCCGGTTTTAAACACCGCAATCTCCGATCTCGAAGTAATTAGCGAAGATAGCGAAGGCTCGCTCTGGCACATCAAGTATCCTCTTTTAGATAGCGCTGAAAGTCTTACCGTTGCCACAACCCGCCCCGAAACCATGCTGGGCGATACAGCAGTAGCAGTACATCCGCAAGATGAACGTTATCAACATTTAATTGGCAAAAAAATCAAACTACCACTTACTGATCGCATCATTCCAATCATCGCCGATGAACAAGTTGATAAAGAATTTGGCACCGGTTGCTTAAAAATTACTCCAGCACACGATTTCAACGATTATGCCACTGGAGAACGCCACAACTTGCCACTAATTAATATTTTTACGCCAAATGCTTACCTTAACGAAAATACCCCGAAAAACTATCAAGGTCTAGAAAGATTTCAGGCAAGAAAACAAATTCTCTCCGACTTAGAAACCGCCGGCTTGTTATTAAAAACCGAAAAACATCAGTTAAAGATTCCTAAAGGGGATCGTAGTGGCGCCATTATCGAACCCTATTTAACTGATCAGTGGTTTGTCAAAACCAAAGACTTAGCAAAACCCGCTATTGATGCGGTTTTAAATGGGAAAATTAATTTCATCCCCAATAACTGGAGTAAAACCTATCTGCAGTGGTTAGAAAATATCGAAGATTGGTGTATCAGTAGACAACTCTGGTGGGGACATAGAATTCCCGCCTGGTTTGATGAAGAAGGCGAAATTTACGTAGGTCATAGTGAAGAAGATGTCCGCACCAGATTCAATCTTGGCACCCGCACGCTCAAACAAGACGAAGATGTTTTAGACACTTGGTTTTCTGCAGCTTTATGGCCATTTTCTACCTTAGGCTGGCCTGAAAAACCAGAATTTAAAACGTTTTATCCTACTTCCGTTTTAGTCACCGGCTTTGACATTATATTTTTCTGGGTAGCAAGGATGGTGATGCTGGGCCTAAAGTTTACTGGTGATATCCCATTTAAAGATATCTATATCACTGGTTTAATCCGCGATAGTCATGGTCAAAAAATGTCAAAATCTAAAGGTAACATTTTAGATCCGATTGATCTGGTCGATGGCATTCCCCTGGAAAAACTCATCGAAAAACGCACTAGCAACCTCATGCAAAAACATCTTGCCGAAAAAATTGAAAAACAAACTCGTCAAGATTTCCCTGAAGGGATTACCGGCTTTGGCGTTGATGCTTTACGCTTTACTTTCTGCTCGCTTGCCACTACCAGTCGCGATATAAATTTCGACATGGCACGCCTTGAAGGTTACCGAAACTTTTGCACTAAAATTTGGAATGCCTCGCGCTATGTCTTAATGCAACTAGAAAATTTCGACTATAATAACAATGACGTAGAATATAGCCCTGCCGATCGCTGGATTCAGAGCGAATTACAAAACACCTTACAAACTGTCGCTACAGAATTCAAAACCTATCGTTTCGATCTAATTACACAAGCGATTTTTGAATTTACCTGGCGCGAGTTTTGCGATTGGTATTTAGAATTAGCAAAACCAATTTTAAATTCTGATCAATTTAGTCCAGCCCTAAAACAAGGCGCGAGAAAAACTCTCATCACCACCTTAGAAACAATACTGCGAGTTATTCACCCTTTCATGCCATTTATCACCGAAGAGATCTGGCAAGAAGTTGTCCCAAAAATGAACATTAAAGAACCAACAATCATGCTCCAAAGATATCCCGAATTTGATGCGACAAAAATTGATACTAGCGCCGTTTCGGAAATTGAGTGGATCAAAAAAATGGTGCTTGCTATTCGTAATATTCGTGGCGAAATGAATATCTCACCCGGAAAACTTTTACCTTTACTATTAAACAAAGGAAGCGAAAAAGACCTAGAGAGAATCAATCAACATAAAAACTTTCTTACAACCTTAGCAAAACTTGAGTCTATCAATTGGATTAAGGAAGAAAAAATACCGAAAGCCGCATCAGCTTTAGTTGACACCCTAGAACTGCACCTGGTAATTGGCGAACTATTTGATTTTAAAGCTGAAATCGCTCGTATTAATAAAGAAATTAGCAAGCTCAAAGATGATATAGAACGCACTGAAATCAAATTAAATAATCCGAACTATACCGAAAAAGCACCAGCACTCGTGGTCGAGAAAGACCGCTTAAGGCTTACGGAAAACAGAAATCTACTAGATAAATTACAAGCTCAATTCAAGAAATTGTCGTAATTTCTATTAAAAAATATCGACCGCTTCAATTTTGATCTCTTCGCCAAAAAACAGCTTGGTCATATGAGCAAAATTTGGGGTGTAATCGGAAACGTAAAAATTACGGGTAACTGGCGCTGTCGCTAGAAGTTTTTTAGACGCAAGCAGAGATTTGACTCTTGCCGCAACAATTTTAGACGTGTCAATTATCTCAACTTTATTTTGATAAAAATCGGTGATTTTATTTTTAACGACCGGATAATGAGTACATCCTAAAATCAATGCCTCAATAGCGCTCAATTTAGGGTCAGATAAATACTCAGCTAAAGCAATGTCCATTAACTGGTGTGCAGAAAACCCCTCTTCGATTATCGGCACAAATAGAGGTGTCGCCAAAGCACGGAGATCAATTTTAGTATTAAGCTTATTCAAGCGATTATGATAAACAGAGGATTCAATAGTAAGTTTAGTTGCAATCAAACCAATGCTCTTATCAACATAGTTTTTACTCAAAAACTCGGTCACTGGATCAATCACATCAACCAATAAAACCTTCGAACCAATATACTCTTGTAGCATTTCATGGGCAGCAGCAGAAGCTGAATTACACGCATTTAAAATTAACTTAACATCTTTTGCCAACAAAAAATCGACAATTCTTTTGGTGTATCCTTGAATCGTATGAATAGACTTATCCCCATAAGGCAAGTGAGCCGTATCACCAAAATAAATTATTGATTCATTAGGCAATACTTCTACTAAAGCTTTGGCTACGGTTAAACCACCAACGCCACTATCAAAAATGCCAATAGGCTGATTAGATCTCAAAGTCAACACCAAAAAATTAAAAAACATTAAACCACAAATGGGATAAAGTAATAAACAAATTGTATAACTATTCAGCATAATTTTTGAGTAGCGCTTTTTGCTACGCAAAATTATGCAAAATGGTTACCAAATTGTATCTTTTTATTCAAAACCCGCAAGCTGATTCTTATTTATAATAAAAAGAAAGAATATAGATAGCAAAATATACAAAAGGCAATGTTGTCACCGAATCATTTATCGATGCCTACGATAAAATTGATAATCCAACTGCACTGTAACTAGCGATGAAACAAAATCTCGATCAATAGCCAATAAAAGTAGCATATTATCTGCAGACGCAATGAAGACGTACGGTGCCAGCCGTCGGTGATAGTGAAACTTGTGGTATACAATAGGCGTCGATTGGAAAATTTTTGACATATATCCAAGAAAGCGGTATCTTTAAGATGTCGCTTAGCCTAAAGTTCACGATGGCATTGCGCGGATTAAAAAAGCAATTAATAGCAAATAACAAGGAGGTTTTATGCTACAATCATCTGTTAAATCAATAGTAGAAAAACTTACTGAAAAAGGTCTTGAGAAGTACTCCAAAAAAACTGAAGAAGCTTTAGCAAAGGCGCAAAAGAATCTCGAAAAAGCCAATACCGAACTACAAAAACTCGAAGCTACGCTGCAAGAGTTGAAAAAACCGCAACAAACACCTAAATGGAGGCAAAGATCGTTAGCAAGTGAAGCACAAGTGACAAATCGAGAGGAAATGATCAGAGAAGTAGAAGAAAAAATTACCGCTGCAAAAAAGAGGATCCAAGCTGCAGAAATACTAGTTCAACAGTTGCAAGAAGAGGCGGATATTTTAAAAAAAATGGCTCTACTTATTAATAACATACACTCGCCTGTTGCCATGTCATTTAGCCTGCAGGATAGCTACCTGAAGGAACTAAAAGAGTTATATGAAAATACAAAAAAAGAACTTATAAGTGCTCGGGAAAAATTTACTCTAGAGCAGAAAAGATTACAGGAAACTGAAGAAAGGCTACAGACACTGCGGGAAAGCCAAGACAAAGTTATGCTTACCTCTAAAAAACTAGAAGAAAAAATAAAAGAAATGCAAGAAAACGAAGCTGGGGTCATAGCCAAGACTGACTTGCTCATAGCAAGAGAATCACTGCCCAATGAAGATAAAGCCCAGTTACAACACGATAAAGAACGGTTGCAACAACGAAGACCTTTACACAATTTGCAAGCTAAAGCACGTCTATTGATTGAGGAGAAAACTAAGCTTACTGAGAAAGTACAGCAAGAGACTGAAAAAGCAAGGCAAGGTGTTAAAGAATTAGAAAGCCAATGTAAGCAAGTAGAGAAGCAGGTTGAAAGCATGCAGGCCTTGATTAGCCTTCATCAACGGTTACTAACCTTAGGAAAAATTGTGGCAAAATCTGACACCCCTAAGAGTGTAGCTATAAAGACCGCCAAGACCGTCACCAAGGAGGTGGTAAAAGAAGTCGCTAAAAAAAGCCCGGCGGCAGCAACGGCGGACTATCCTTCAGTTTTCTTTCCTCGGATGTAAAAATTTTTAATCACTAACATGTGTAATTTGTTTACCACATATTACATAGAATCATGGCAAAATTTTTATGAAGCAATTGCCAACGGATTCCAGAGGACAAAATTAATACCAAATACCTCTTAGAGGAAAACATGGAAAATTGTTAAAAGGACTTAAAAAGCTAGTGGTAACCTTGGGGTTTTACGAGTATAAAAATTGGGAGTTGAAAAAAAATGTCAGTTTATTGGCAGGAGACTGGTTTTACCCCTTTAGATTGGTGGCCTGGTAAGCAATTGTCAGACGTTTTTAGCGGGAGCACCTGCGTCTTCAGGACTTTATTTTATTTGCCTAATCTTCTGTGCTATTATGTCGTTTTTGAGACAAAATTTTGGTGCCTAAAATGAAAATAATTAAATGCTCTTTTTTGTTCGGTCTGCTTTTTACTGTTAGCGGGTGTACATCTGTTACCGTAATTCCACAAATAGGAGACATGAGAACCGTCATTACCAATGCCAGCACCGAAAAAGAGGCGGTTGACCTCGCCAATAAAAAAGCTCGTCGCACCTGTGCCCTGCAAAATCAAAACATAAAAATAATCGATCTTGCTACCGTCTATCAGGGTATTGATGCCAGCCAAAAAGCTCTAGTTACCCTCGCTAAAAGTGTCTTACCAAAAGACAAAACCTCTTCACCTTACACTCCAGAAGGCTATACTTACAAGGCAACGCTGACCTTTAAGTGTGTCTAGGCAATTACCCGGTTATAAACCTATTCTAATAGCATCGGGCCGGATGTATCCAACCCTGCCCCTCGCAAATAGCTTTCGTATAAACGACTGCCTAGCTGTGTTTCTAATTTTTTTCCTTAATATTCCCTTAATACTAATAATATATAATCTAAATTTCCTCGCAGCTTGCTGCGAGGACAAAGCGATGGGGGATTGACCTTGGGGGAGAAGCAGAGCTTATCCCCCTTGGGCGAGCACGGGGTCCATACCCCGGGCGAAGTCAGAAAATTGATTATAATCTATATTAGATATATTTACTTTTTTCCATGTATTCATTTCACAGGGGTAGGGGGAAGATGAAAGTTAATATCAAAAAAGACCAAGCTGCCAATAAATATATTGAAGTTGATATTGGTAGTTATGATTTAATTGCCAACCCTATTCTCAATAAAGGACGTTCCTTTTCTACGACGGAGAGAGAATCCCTAAAATTACGCGGCTTAGTTCCTATCGAAACTCTTACTCTGGATACAGAAGTTGATAAAAGCTATCATATTTTAAAGCAGAAGGTTAATGATTTAGACCGCCATATCTATTTACGCACACTTCAGGACTGTAATGAAACCTTATTTTATGCTTTAGTAAGTCGCCATATTGAAGAGTTAATGCCATTGATTTATACTCCAACTGTCGGCCAAGCATGTCAACAATTTTCACAGATCTATCAGCGTCCGCGTGGGATATTCATAAGTTTTCCTGACCGAGACCATATCGATGAAATTCTCGAGTGTAGCCACTTTGATGATAGCGAAGTAATTGTCGTATCAGATGGTGGACGAATTCTTGGTTTAGGAGATCTCGGCGCATGTGGTATGGGCATTCCAATCGGCAAGCTGTCGATCTACACTGCATGCGCAGGTATTCCACCACATAAAACTTTACCTATTATTCTCGATGCGGGTACTAATAATGAAACATTGTTGCAGGACCCCCAATATCTAGGGTGGCGTAATAGACGTATTGACGATAAAGAGTATGACGAATTTGTTGAAAAGTTTATTCGGGCAATTAAAAAGCGTTTTCCTAATATATTATTGCAATGGGAGGATTTTGCTCAAGCTAATGCTTTGAAATTATTAAAGCGTTACCAAGAACAGTTGTGCAGTTTTAATGATGACATTCAAGGTACGGCAGCAACTGTAGTTGGTGCGTTATTGTCAGCTACTAAGGCATCTAATATAGCTTTACCACAACATAAAATAGTGATTGTTGGCGCTGGATCTGCAGGAGTAGGTATAAGTAATTTAATTAGTGAAGCAATGATTGATCTGGGGGTTGAACGCAAAAATGCCAGAGCTAATATTTTCTTGGTTGATCGTTCGGGCTTAATCACTGACAACGTTGAACGTTTTGATTTCCAAGAGCCATTTGTGAAGCCTTTAGTAAGTTTGGCAGGGTGGAAAATTGCCAATAATACTAATATTTCATTGCTTGAAACAGTAACTAATGCAAGAGCGACAATCATGATTGGCGTGTGTGCGCAGGCGGGAATTTTTACCCGTGCGATTATCGAACAATTAGCAGTTAATTGTGTAAGGCCTATTATTTTTCCATTATCCAATCCCACGACAAAAGCTGAAGCCCATCCGCATGATATTTTATCTTGGACTAAGGGCAAAGCACTCGTTGGTACTGGTAGTCCATTTCCTGCAGATCCAGAGAATAATACTCGCCGAATTGACCAGATTAATAATTGCTACATCTTCCCAGGAATGGGCTTGGGTATTCGCGCGGTTAATGGAAAACAAGTTACAGATCAGATGTTTTTGGTTGCTGCCAAAGCTTTAGCAGATATTTCTCCGGCTAAAAATGATCCCTATGCCAATTTATTACCTCCATTAAAAGAGATACGTAAAATATCGCATCATATTGCTATTGCCGTTGCTAAAGAAATAGTGCGCACCGAACTTACTGATATGGAAAATTTGGATACAGCAAAGATTATTGCTTTGATTGATAACTATATGTGGAAACCTTGCTATCTTCCATATCGTAAGAAAACTTAAAATTAAGAGCGTTCAGAGGAAACATATTATGGATTTAATTTTAAAATCATTGGTTCCATTAAGCGTTATTATTACTTGCGGATGGATTATCGGTTGGCGCAAAATTATTGATTCCAAACATAGCACTCACTTTGCCACTTATGTGATGAACTTTAGTTTTCCTTGTTTGTTATTATTTAAAACCGCCACCTCGAATGTTGATGATTTAATTAACTATCGTTTTATAATTGGTTTTGCACTTGGTTTGCTGGGAATGTATATATTGATGTTTATCATTAATCGTTATATTTATCATCGTTCAATAAGTCATAGTTGCCAATCATCTTTTATGTGTTCTTTTCCTAATATGGCTTTTATGGGAATCCCTATTTTTATGGTTTTGTTTGGCGAGCAATCCTTGATTGCAATTGTAATTGGCAATGTTATTACCAGCCTAATTATGATCCCGACTACGGTTTCAATTTTAGAGTACGCACAAGAATCTCAAGTTAAAACCAAAATTTCATCGATAATTATTAAGGTTTTTACCAAGCCTTTAGTATTAGCGCCAATAGTTGGTTTTATAATTTCAGCTTTAAATTTTCAGCTACCGACTTTAGCTATTGATACGTTAAAAATGATTGGCGATACCACTTCTGGCGTATCCTTGTTTACCTTAGGTTTACTCATGTCGGCAAATAAAATCCAGTTAAACAGTTACGTGATATCGAACATTTTTTTTAAAAATTTTATTCATCCACTAATGATGTGGGGTATTATTATTGTTTTAGATATTAGTGGTGTTTGGGCCAAAGAGGCAATTTTGTTGTGTGCCATGCCATCAGCGATTACCGCTACTATGTTTGCTGCTAAATATGATGTGCTCAAAGCTGAATCTAGCAGCAGTGCAGTTTTGGGTACCATAATCTCTTTGTTATCGGTGGCAGTAGTTATCCATATGTTAGGTGTTGACGTCCCATAAAATATAAAAATCAGCAAGGATTAATCGTAAAATAGGTTGATAAACCTATAGTTATCAAAAGCCTGCTCATTTCCAGAGGCGTCCTTAAGCTTTTCTTAATATATTCCTACAAACATCGTCTATACTTAACTATGTGAAACACTAAACACACGAAAAGGCGGTAATGCAACCAGGCTTTCTTAAGATATGGTAAACTACAGGTTACCTAGTTTTCTTGGGTTGCTTACCGCACTATACCCCGCGTCTAAGTTCATTTTACGAAGGGTATAACCACCGACCAAAACGTACCCAGGGAGTACTACCAGTAAAACTCTTAACTTTCGCACTCAAGACTGCCTGTTGAAACATTGGCGCGACAGCAGTCACTTTACCTTTTTCATCAATTACAGCACTAATCCCCGTGTTGGTACTTAATAATTGGTAACGCCCAACCTCAAGCGACCTCATTCTAGCAATTTCTAGGTGTTGATGGAGAGCAATCGATTCCCCAAACCAACTATCATCACAAACCGTCAGTAATAATTCCGCTCTTGGTAAATAGTCTAAAAGTAAACCGGGATAAGCTATTTCGTAGCACACAAAAGGAGCAATTAAAATACCACCCGCCAATAAATCGGGTTGATTTTTAGAACCCCACGAAAAACCAGACATCGGGATAACTAAAAAATGACGCAGCCACTTTAAAGCAAATTTTAGAGGCAAATATTCACCAAATGGTAATAGTTGACGCTTATAATACTGCCCACTACCAGCACCTAAAGCAATAATGCCATTATAAACTCCCCCATCCTTCTTATCATAAAGTGGCGCCCCACTTAAGATCGCAACTTTATGTTTTTTAGCAGCAGTAGATAGCGCCTTTAACTGCAACCAAATATACTCTGGATAGGTAGGAATAGCAGCCTCAGGCCAAATAATGATTTTGCTTTTAAAATTTTCGGCAGTTAAAGAAAGATAAGAATTTAAAATCGGCTGTAATTCTTTAGGATCCCATTTTCGTTCTTGAGAAATATTGCCCTGAATTAAGCTTACGGTTATCTCTTCCCCAGCTTGTTTGGCCCAATTAATCTTGGCTAAATTTGCGCCAACACTCCAAATTAACACGATAAATAATGCTAAAACGATAAAGAGTTTTTTGTTTTTCCGTTCATAAAACATATAAAAAATAACGCCAGCCGTTTCGGCAATAAAAAACGACACTCCATAAACCCCAAAAATAGGCGCAAAACCACGAAGCGGTGAATCGATGTGTCCATAACCCAAAAATAACCAAGGAAAACCGCTTAAAAACCATCCACGAATCCACTCTAAAGTTACTAAACTGACCGGAAAAACTAGCAGAAATTTATACCAGCTATTTTTATGACATATTTTTTGTAACAAATAGCCCTGCACCGCCGGATATAATGCCATAAATGCTATTAATAAAGACAAAATTGCTGCCGCTAAAATAACCGGCGCATGACCAAAATCGTGAATACTGATATAAACCCAATAAACTCCACCGCTAAAAAACACCGCACCAAATAACCAACCATACCAAAAAGCCAAGCGCGGAGATGCCTTAAACCAAGTAAATAGTAGCAATACCAAACTAAGTTCTGCCACCCAATAATAACCAAAAGGTGCAAAAGCAAGCGGTAAAGTTGCCCCTGCAAGAATAGCTGCAAAATTCAGATACTTCATTAGTACATTCATAGACAAAGAAACATTTAAATAAATTTTATTTACAGTATAATACCTGAAATGAATACATCATACCAACCACAACAGATAGAAAAGACCGCCCAAAAATATTGGGAAACTAACAAAACCTTTGCGGTTACCGAAAACCCCAATAAACAAAAGTTTTATTGCCTTTCAATGCTCCCCTATCCTAGCGGCCAAATTCATATGGGACATGTTAGAAATTATACTATTGGTGACGTTATCTCCCGTTACCAAAAAATGTTAGGCAAAAATGTCTTGCAACCCCTCGGTTGGGATGCTTTTGGCTTGCCAGCAGAAAATGCCGCTTTGCAAAACAACTCTGCTCCATCCACCTGGACCTATCAGAATATTGAACAAATGCGCACCACCTTAAAGCAATTAGGCTTTGCCATAGATTGGTCACGCGAAGTAACCACCTGCCACCCTGAATACTATAAATTTGAACAAGAGCTTTTTTTAAGGATGTACGAAAAAGGGCTCGCTTATAAGAAAAAATCTTTTGTCAATTGGGACCCAGTTGACCAAACAGTCTTAGCAAATGAACAAGTAGTCGATGGGCGCGGCTGGCGGTCTGGAGCCTTAGTAGAACGTAAAGAAATATCGCAGTGGTTTTTAAAAATCACCGCTTACGCTGATGAACTTCTAAAAGATTTAGATCATCTCCCCGGATGGCCAGAAGAAGTAAAAACCATGCAGCGTAATTGGATTGGACGCTCAGTAGGATTAGAAATAGATTTCCCGACCATCGAGCAAAACGAAAAAATCACCATTTTTACCACTCGTCCCGACACCATTTTTGGCGCAACTTTTTTAGCGATTGCACCAGAGCACAAGCTGGCTTTAGCAGCTGCAAAAACTAATGAAAAAATCGCTGCCTTTTTACAAAAGTGTCACAAGATCAAAAATGCCGAAGCCGCATTAGCTACCATGCAAAAAGAAGGGTATGACACTGGACTTTTTGCTCGCAACCCTTTAAACGGTGAAAAAATCCCAATTTGGGTAGCAAATTTTGTCCTAATGGAATATGGTGCCGGCGCAATAATGTCGGTGCCAGCGCACGATGAACGAGATTTTGAATTTGCAAAACAATACAATTTAAAAATAAAACCGGTAATAAAACCTCTGGCTAATGGCACCCTTAACATCGAACAAAAAGCCTTTACCGAAAAAGGTATTTTATTTGACTCCGGAGAATTTTCTAATTTAAATTTTGCCGATGCTTTTGCCGCCATCACTAATCAGGCAATTAAAAACGGGCTCGGAGCACAAAAAACCCACTATCGTCTTCGCGACTGGGGCATCTCCCGTCAACGTTACTGGGGTACGCCAATTCCTATCATTAATTGCGATAAATGTGGACAAGTACCAGTTCCACTCAAAGATTTACCAGTAGTTTTACCAGAAAATATAAAACTAACTGACCCTCGTTCACCATTAATTAATCTGGAAAGTTTTATTAATACTACTTGCCCCACCTGCGGTGGTAAAGCTAAGCGTGAAACCGACACCTTCGACACCTTTATGGAATCATCGTGGTATTACGCACGCTATTGTTCTCCTGATCAAAATAACTCTATGGTTGATAAACGCGCCGACTACTGGATGCCAGTCGACCAATATATTGGCGGTATTGAACATGCAATCATGCACCTTTTATATGCCAGATTTCTTTATAAAGTAATGCGTGATGAAGGTTTGGTAAAACATAGCGAACCATTTACCCGCCTTTTAACCCAAGGTATGGTATTAAAAGATGGTTCAAAAATGTCGAAATCAAAAGGTAACACCGTCTCCCCCGGAGAACTTCTTAATAGTTACGGAGCAGACACTGTACGTCTTTTTATGATTTTTGCTTCACCACCAGAACAGTCTCTCGAATGGTCGCAAAGCGGCATTGAGGGCGCACACCGTTTTCTAAAAAAGCTGTATGCCTTTACTTTGGCCAATGAAAGCATCGTGATTGCTTGTAACAGTGATCCGCAAACAAATGCACCTCTCACCAAAGAAGAGCAAAAAGCACATACCGAAATCCACACCATTTTGCAGCAAGCAAATCTTGATATGGAGCGTCTACATTTAAATACCGTGGTTTCAGCCGCCATGAAACTTCTGAATTTACTGCAAGATTTGCCGGATAGTCAAAACCGTAAAATAATAGTTCATGACGGTTTAAGCATTTTACTCCGCCTTTTAAATCCAATCACCCCTCATATTACTTACTATCTATGGGGAGAATTAAGGTTCAAAGGAGATATAGCGGATGCTCCCTGGCCACAAGTTGATACCAAGACCTTAACTAAAAATGAGGTCGCCTTGATAGTACAAGTAAATGGCAAAGTTCGCGGTAAAATAACCGTAGCTATTGATGCCAATGAAAACTTAATCAAATCAGCTGCTACCTCTCAAGAAGGTGTCGTTCGCATAATCGGTGAGAAAACAATTAAAAAAATAATCATTGTCCCAAATAAAATTGTTAATATAGTATTGGAAACGTAAAAAACATATGAAGTCCTACAAAAAACTATTACTCATCATATTCATTCAAGCCCTTGTTGGCTGCGGATTTACTACCCACAATGTAAATTCCTTACCTCCACAATTAAAACAAATATACTATCAAGCCCAAAACCCGAATGAACCATTTGAAATTAACTTTAAAAAAAGATTGAAAGCTGCTGGGGTTAACATCCTAGCTGAGTCTACAAAATCATCACCAATAATAAATATCAACTCAAGTTATAGTTCTAGCATTAATAACGCCGCATCAACTACTCAAGCACGGGTTTATAATTTAAGTTATTCGGCAACCATTACTATCAGTGATTTTTATAATAAGAACCTATTGCCCTCCCAAGTAGCCACCGTAGCTCGCAGCATCACGCTCCAACCAAATGAAATATTTGCAGCAACCTCACAACTAGCTGTAATCAAACGGGAAATGCAGCAAGAGCTGGTTATTAAAATTTTAAATATATTAAGCGCACCAAAAACTTTTCAGGCTTTAAGTAAATTTAATCCATGAAAATCAACCAGCCCGAACAGCTCTTTGCCAATGGCCTCTCCCCTTTATATCTTGTAAGTGGCGATGAATTTCTCTTGGTCCAGGAAGCTGGCGATCTCATCCGTAAATACACGGTAAATAATGGCATATGCGCGCGTGAGATTTTTTATATTGAATCAGGATTTAATTGGGAAAATTTTTTAAACAGCGTAAATAATACCTCCCTTTTTGGCGACCGCACCTTAATTGAATTACACCTCAAAAATAAAATAACCGAAGCAGGTAGTAAAATACTACAAAATTATGCGAAAAATCCCGTTTCAGATAAAACCATCCTTATAATAGCCAATAAACTTGACTCCGCGCAGCAAAAAACCGCTTGGTTTAAAGCGATTGATAGTAATGGTGTTATCCTACAAATCTGGCCGATCGAATTGGCACAACTACCATTTTGGATCACTCGCCGCTTAAAATCCGTCGGCTTAACCGCTGATCATCAAGGAGTTCAATTACTAGCCGACCATGTTGCTGGCAATTTATTAGCAGCGATACAAGAAATTGAAAAACTATCACTCCTTTATGGTAGCGGCAATTTAACTTTAGAACAAATTAGCTCCGCTATCACCGATAATTCCCGTTTTAATATATTTAACCTCCTGGATGCAGCAGTAAATAATAAAACCACCTCCGTACATAGAATTTTAGAAAGTTTAAAAAACGACAATACCGAACCCACTTTAATTTTGTGGACTCTTACCAATGAGCTACGCTCTTTGATTAAAGTAAGCTTTGATATAAAAAAAGGGCTAAGCATGGACCAAGCAATAACTAAAAATAATATCTGGTATAGCCGTAAAGCACCAGTAAAAAAAGCCTTAGGGAAGTACCACCTAGATCAATTACAAAATTTCCTTAAATCTGCTCTCCAGGTAGAACTAATAATCAAAGGCGCTGACAGTCAACATTTGCTGTGGCATGAGCTTGCTAAATTGTACCTAAATTTTGCGGACAATAAATTGTCTTTTTGACATTAGCGAGCTAGAAGGGCAAGGGACATCCCGACAAGCCAAGCAGTAAGCGGATTGGCGAATTTAATGATGGGTCCTATTTTTTGGCAAATGGGAGTGGCGGCACCCTATTAAAATTGGTATCCTTAAGTAATGGTAACTCTTCCTCTTGGCATCTTTGGCGGCACTTTTGATCCTATCCATTTGGGGCACCTCCATCTTGCAAAAACGACATACAAATTATGTCAGTTACAAAAAATCATCATCATTCCCTGTCACCAGTCCCCACTTAAAGCAATACCAAACGCAAGCGCCGACGACCGCTGCAACATGATCAGGCTAGCAATAAAGGGGCTGCCTTATCTTGCCATTGATACCTACGAAATCGCAAAGCCTTCTATCTCATATACCATACAAACTTTGGAATATTTGCGGCAAAAGAATGGCGAAACCCCTCTTGCTTTAATTATCGGGATCGATTCCTTCAATAGATTCGATGAGTGGCATAAGTGGCAAAAAATCTTGGATTTTGCTCATCTATTAGTGGTTAATCGTAAAAACCAAGAACCGATCACTAATAAAACCGCTTTAGCAAAATTAACCACGAGACAAATTTTTGACCCCCAAGAATTGCAAAATAAAATGGCTGGATTAATATACGTAGCTGACATTAATCCGTTACCAATATCTGCCACTGATATTCGTAACTCGATTAGACAACAAAAAGATATGAGCCACCTCTTAACTAAAGAGGTATGGCAATACATTAATAACCACCAACTTTACATTAGATAATAGAGAAAATATGAAAAAAACAATTACCTCAGCTCAAATAAAAAAAATGATCGTTGATACTCTCAAAGAACATAAAGCGCTAAATATCTCAGCTTTGAATATCAAAACCATCACCGACATTGCAGACTACATGGTAGTTTGCACCGCAAATTCAACGGTACACGTTAAAACCCTAATCGAAAAGATCAGAGAAAAAATCGCGACCGTACAGATTAAACCTATTGGTGTTGAAGGAGAAGAGGTCCGCGAGTGGATGTTAATAGATTTTGGCGATGTCATTGTCCACGTCATGCTAGAAACCGTCCGCAAATTTTATGCCCTAGAAAAATTGTGGGATATAAAACCAAAAAAGCTTCCATCGCCATCCCCCAGAAAGAGTAAAAAAAATTAAAATCAACATCATCACCGTCGGAAAAGCACATGCAGTTTGGGTTAACGACTGCTTTAACGAATACGCCAAACGCATGCCAAAAGATTATCAGCTAATTCTTAAAGAAATTCCGACCGCAAAACGCGCAAAATCATTAACTATCACTAAAATAGCTGAAATAGAAGGACAAAACTTGCTAGAAGCGGTGCCAAAAAATAATTTAGTCATTGCCCTTGATGAACACGGAAAAGAATGGACAACCCACGAGCTTGCCAAAAAAATCTCAACCTGGCACCTGGAACAACAAGACATCAGCTTATTAATTGGCGGCCCAGACGGGCTGGCAAAGGATTTATTAAAAACCGTGCCCATAATTTGGTCTTTATCTAAACTAACCCTCCCGCACCAATTAGTAAGGGTGGTGGTGGCTGAACAAATCTATCGCGCTTGGTCGATAATTAATAACCATCCGTACCATCGGGATTAAAAAAGTGCCATACTTTCATAAACTAAAAAACTACACTCATGAAAGCAATCAGTTTAAAAAACGGATGCTTAAAGCAGCCATCCTCCTTACGCTCTTGCTAGTTTTATTGATTGCCCGCTTATTTAACCTCCAAATTTTTAACTACAAATTATATTCGGCGCTTGCCACTAATAACCAGCTAGAATATGTTCCCATCGAACCCAACCGTGGATTAATTTATGATCGCAATGGCATTTTACTTGCAGAAAATTTACCAGCTTTTAGTCTCAACATTGCTGTTGATCGGATTAAAAATCTTGAAGCCACTATAAACAACTTAAAGACCATAATTGATATTACCCCTAAGGACATCCAACAATTTAAAAGATCGTTACAACAAAAACATCGTCAGTTGCAACTTCCTCTAAAAATCAAATTAACTCAAGAAGAGATCGCAAGTTTTTATGTTAACCAATATCGTTTTCCCGGAATCAGCCTCGATACCAAAATGATTCGCCACTATCCACTAGCAGAAGATATCGTCACCGCTCTTGGCTATGTTGGCAGAATCAGTAAACAAGATTGGCAAGGTATCGATTCTGAAAATTACAAAAATAGCGATTTTATTGGCAAAGTTGGCCTTGAAAAATATTACGAAACTAAATTACGGGGCAAAATTGGTTACAAAGTTGTCGAAATTGACGCGAATGGTCGCCCGGTTCGTACCATAAAAATTATTCCACCAACCCCCGGCGCTAATATCTACTTAACTATTGATAGCAAATTACAAAAGATAGCACTAGAAGCTCTGGATAAAGAGCAAGGAGCGGTTGTCGCAATCGATCCAAATAATGGAGAAATACTTGCCCTCGTCAGCAAACCAACTTATGACCCCAATTTATTCACCAGCGGTATTGATAGCGATACTTTTAATAAGCTGCAATTCTCTAGTAATAAACCCATGTATAATCGGGCAACCCGCAGTATCTTTCCCTTCGGATCAACAATCAAACCTTTTATTGCCCTCCAAGCGTTAGATACCGGAACAATTACTCCTAATTTTAAAATTTCAGACCCTGGGTGGTTTAAATTAGAAAACAGCAAACAACCGCCATATCGTGATTGGCAACATGGCGGCCACGGAATAGTAGACGTTGCCAAAGCAATTACCGAATCCTGTAACGTCTTTTTCTATACCATATCGACTAAACTTGGCATAGCAAAAATAGATGATATCTTAGAGCGATTTGGTTTTGGTAGTAAAACTAACATTGATATTGCAGAAGAATCGTCGGGCATTATTCCCTCCCCTAAATGGAAAATGAAAAATACTGGCAAGCATTGGTATCCTGGCGATACCATCATCTCAAGCATTGGCCAGGGCGATATGAAAACCACACCATTACAACTAGCAAACGGTATAGCCGCAATTGCTAACCACGGCAAACGTTATCAACCACATCTATTACTTGCCACCCAAACCATAGATAAAGCGCGGGCTATGCAAGAACCCTTTGCCCTACCACCAATCACGCTTAAAAACCCAAACACTTGGAACATAGTAATTAATGCTATGCATGATGTAGTAATGAATCCAAGCGGTTCTGCTTACACTCGCTTTGGTCCAAATCCTGCCTATTCGGTCGCAGGCAAAACTGGTACCGCTCAGTTATATCACCATAAAATCGTTAATGAAAACCCCACTCCAGAAAGTGAAGAAGGCACCCCTAAACATCTCCGTAATCACTCTTTATTTATCGCTTTTGCGCCGATAGAAAACCCTCAAATAGCGCTGGCGATAGTGGTAGAAAACAATAAGATGGCCCCAAAAGTAGCAAGAAAAATTTTGGATTATTATTTAGTTGACGCGGTACAGCAAAAAAACTAGAAAAGGCCGGCAAAAACCGACCTTTTGGTTAAATAAAAGTTAAAGTTTAGCATGAAGAGCAGCCAATTAGCGACCCAATACCTATTCCCGTATCAATACCTACGACACTACTGGTTTCCACAAAAAAAAGTTTCTGCCTCACCACCTATATCTTTTACCGTAAATGAATAATAAAATATTTTATTTAAAGAACCACCTTCTTCTTTATGATCGTCACAGCAAAAAGAATAGCAGAGGCTAGACGCTTCACTTGTTAAAACTATATGAGGCATGCCTGAGCTACAAACGCACAACCAATCGCCCAACCAAACCCCCTCGCCACCAGCAACACACTCTATTTGTTTTTCGTTTAATAACTGCACAGATTTTCTCCTACGCTTAAATTAATAAAATAAAAATACATATTGTCACTAATTCAATATGCGTAAGAAAAATAGCACAGGTATATTAAATAAAACTTAAGTGACACGGGCGTTAAGAAACACATAATAAAATGGTAATGTTATGTTAAGAAACTCATATAACAAAAAATAACCCGGGATAACCCGGGGTAAAACATGAACCTAACGAAGTTATCGAAGGATATGCATAAGCAACATCATAATAACTTGTACGATAATCTTGAGCTATAGATGCACCAACAACATCTTTAATCTTGCAACTACCGCTTAAACAAGCTTCTCCTTCTATAGTTAAAGACGGAGAACCTACGGCAAATGACCAAAAAAAACTAGATGGCACCACACATTCACACTGCATAAGACCGCCAGCCACAGCCACCACTTGTTCTTCTTTCAATAATAACATTGTTTATCTCCTATTATTTAAGTTTAGTAAAACAAAGATATTACGTAGTTTATTTCTATGTTTTTTGCCCCCATAAAATAAATTCATAAAAACTCCACCCGCACCAATAAGAATAGCGATAAATATTAAGAAAAGATTAACAATAACCGGATTTAAGAAACACTTAAGAAAACCGCAACAATGCGTCACAACCTTTAAACCTAAAAATAGCAGTTGGAACCTACTACGAGCGCTTAATATAATGAATCTAAAACGCTCTCGCTACGGTTCCAACTGCTATTTTCATGTTAAATGAAATGAAAAATTAGATTATAAATATTAATTTGACAAATATAGATATATCGAAGATAATACTTTAATATAAGAGTAAAAACCATAAATAACTATTTTTAAAATTAAAACTTATGAGTAAATTTTTTATTTCAATTAAATTTGGCGGCACCTCGATGGGCAGCGCAGAATCAATCATTGACTGCGCCAAGATTATTAAAGAAAAATTAAAAAAATATTCACTGGTAGTTACCGTGTCGGCCGTGGCCGGAGTTACCAACGAATTACAAGCCTTCATCAATCTTGCTAAAAAACAAAAACCACGACGGGTTCGTGCCCGCATTGCCGCACTAAAAAAACAACATGAAGATATTTTAAAAAAACTCGTCCCTCAAAATGAATTAGAACATATTTGGCAACAAGATTTTCTACCACTATTCTCTAAACTAGAAACCATCCTGGTTGGCACGAGCCTAGTCGGCGACACCACCCCAAAAACTGAAGCCCGTATTTTATCTTTTGGTGAAAAGCTATCTAGCCATCTAATGGCACAAGCTCTTAATAAACTAGGCATCGCCAATAAAAGAATTGAATCCGAAAAAATTATTAAAACTGACAGCCTATATCTTGAAGCAAATGTTAAGTTTAAAGCAACCAATATTGCTTGTCGTAAAGTAATAAAACCGCTCCTAACAAAAAAAATAGTCCCAGTCGTTACTGGTTTTATCGGTAAAGACACACACGGCAACACTACCCTACTTGGACGCGGCGGCAGCGATTATACCGCCTCTATTTTAGCCATTGGCATTGACGCACAAAAAATAGAAATCTGGACCGATGTTAATGGTATTATGTCAACCGACCCCAAAATTGTTCCAAATGCCATATCTTGGCCAATTTTAGATATGGGTACCGTAGCAGAAATGGCCTATAGCGGCGCCCGGGTTATTCACCCCAAAAGTATTACTGCCGCCATCAATAAAAATATTCCGGTATATATACTCAATACCTTCAACCAAGATTTTCCTGGAACCAAAGTTACCCTCCAAAAAATAGATGGCATCAAAGGAATTATTGCAAGCCAAAACCATACGGTACTAAACATTGAAAATCCTAACATGCTTGAAGCGGTCGGCTTTTTAGCAACATTAACCAAAACCGCCCAAGAACACAATATATCGATCGACGTTTGCGCTACTTCTGAAACCACCTTTACCTTCTCAATTAAAAGCAAAGATTATTCATCAAAATTCTTGAAAAATTTACGTCAGTTAGCTAACGTCGTCGTCCTAAAAAACATTGCAAAAATAAGCATTATTGGCGACGATATCACAAATAACACCAAATTACTTGCCGATATTTTTACAATCTTTGCTAGAAACCAAATTACTATTCATGCCTTAAGCATCGGCGCTTCAACCAACAACATTACCATTTTAATCGCCGATAACCATCGAGAAAAAACACTAAAACTTTTGCATCAAAAACTAATTGGATAACAAGAGAGGGACCTATGCCAACATCACTCTATATACCATCAAAGCGGCTTTCCGAAAAAGTAACTCGCCAATACAAAACCCCCACCTTTATTACTGACAGTGCAACAGTTATTAATCGGATCAAAACCCTACAAAAAGCTTTTACTAAAAAAACTAAAATTTATTACGCCATAAAAGCCAACTACAATCCAGCGATTATAAAGTTGCTACAAAAAAACGGCATTGATGGGATAGACGCCACCTCTCCCTTTGAAATTAAACTGGCAAAAAAACTAGGGTTTTTGGCAAAAAAAATTACTTTTACCGGCAATAATTCAAGCACCGAGGAACTTCGCACCATTCATCATGAAAAAGTGTTACCCAACCTCGGCTCCCTCTCAGAATTAAAAAGATGGGGGGAAATATTTCCAAATACCTCCCTTTCGCTTCGCATCAACCCCGGAAGCGGCAGCGGAGAATTTAAACAGTTAATCACCTCCGGCAAGCATGTTAAATTTGGTATCCGAAAAACTGAATTGGCAACCGCTAAAAAAATTATCAATCGTTATAATCTAAATATAATTGGCCTACATTTTCATCTAGGATCTGGACTATACAACACTAAAAAATTTGCCCCAGCAGTCAAAATGATTTGCACCCTAGCTCCAACATTTAAGAACTTACAGTTTATCGATTTCGGCGGTGGTTTTGGTGTACGGTACCATCCAGGAAAAAAACCACTTAATCTCAAACAATTTTTTACTGTAATTAAAAAGCATCTTGATCCGCTCGAAAAAAACATGGGCCGCCCCATTGAAATCAGGATTGAGCCGGGAAAATTTTTGGTTGCTGAAAGCACTTGCTTGCTAACCAAAATTACATCTATTAGAAAAGATAAAAGCATAACCACGGTCGGCGTTGATACCAGCCTAAACCACATTATCCGCCCATCTTTATATGGCGCCTATCATCACATGGTAAAAATACCACATACTTTACCACTAACCAAAGTGAACGTTGTTGGCAACATTTGTGAATCAACTGACGTTTTAGGCACCGCTATCCCTCTTGGCAAACCTCAAGAAGGTGAGCTCGTCGCCATCTTAACTGCTGGCGCCTACTGTTCGTCGATGAGTTCACTCTATAATTTACGCCCTTATGCTGCAGAGGTTTTGGTAGATAAAAAAGGGGTTCGCTTGAGCAAAAAAAGATTTTCCTTTAACCAAATGATTACCAACTTGGGAATTACTGGTGATATCTAAAGAGGTTTCTGCATAATCCTAAAAAAAGTGGCTGCGATCTACTATGCACGTATTGAGCAAAGCTTGTTTGTTGAATCTTATATTTTATGCCTTCGCAGAAGTCCATCTCATTAGGGCTGGGTGGTGATAGGCACATAATTTCTAGCTCGTAGAGCGAAATTAAGATGCGTTTACCGTGATTTTCTAAGCAGGGCAATTGCACTAAAGCTTCTGCGAAAGCATGAAACATAAGGTTCCATAAATACGCTCGCAACTTGAAGTGACTAAGTTATATTTTTTTGGGGAAGTGCAATTGTCCCTGCTTTTCTAAGTCAAAACATTCCTTACTTACAAATTTAAGTTACCGCCTGTAACTATGACCGCGCCTCAAACCCTAATGCTTTCAAACGCTCGGCTAAAGGCGGATGAGTAGAAAAAATACCAGCTATCGATTGCTGCACAGAAATCCCTGCTTGCGCGGGATCAAAAATATAAGCTTCGCGGCGCACCTCTTCATGAGCAGTCGCACGATACAAAGCCGCATAGGCATCTTTATTGGCCGTATGGTCATTACTAATTTTAAGCAATGCTTTAGCTAAAGGTGTATTATCACGCATCAATTCAACCGCACCAGCATCAGCCATGAACTCCCGTTTACGACTCAAATAAAGCATTAACAACATGGTAACGATTGGCAATAAAAAGCGTAGCAAAATCACCACAAAAACTATAACATTTCCTCCATTATTATCGCGTCGCCTACTACTACGACCACCATAAATAATACTGCGAAACATAACATCAAGTACGATTAACATTAAATTACTTAAAACCGACGCCATAAGCGTTAATTTAATATCGTGATGTCGAATATGATTCAATTCGTGCGCGATTACTGCTTGCAACTCGCTGCGATCAAGCTTATTTAATAAACCGCGGGTAACCGCAACGAGCGCCGACTTTTCACTATAACCACTGGCAAAAGCATTCATATAATCAGCAGCAATTATGTATATTTTCGGCATATAACGTAAACCAGCAGCAATTTTTAACTCTTCGGTCACATTATAAAGCTGTTTTTCCTCTAAAGAACGAGTAGCGCCTGGTTTAACCTCATAATACTCTGTACCAAGCAACATTAAACGATCGTGCAAAGAATAGGTAACTAATAGAGAGAGAGCAGCCACCCCACTTAAAAGTAAAGTAGCCACTGGTGTAACTTTAAAAGTAAGAAGGGCTGCCGCCGCCTGAAAAATAGAAATCTGGTCCAACTCAGGATGTAAATATAGATCAACAAGCAAACCAACCATCATATAAATTGCCACAAATACCATGATTACGATATAAGTGCGACGCTCATTGATCCTTAGCTGTTGACGCCAATCGGTAGCAACAGATGTATAATCGACAATATTATTCATTTACATCTTAACCTTATACTCTTCTTGTTTTGTCCTTTCAGTATCGGATATACCCCAATAAGTAAAATTTTTCAAAAATTTGGCAGGAAACATTCCAACGATAAAAGATTCAAGTAAAGATTTGCTAGTAGCAGCATATTGCTCAACACTATCGTTATAAGATTGCTTCGAAAAAGTTAATTTATTTTCGGTATTAACAATCTCTTCTTGCAACTGTAAAGCATTTTTATCCGCTTTAAGATCAGGATATTGTTCAAATACCACACTAATGCCAGCACCAATCTTAGAAATAGCATCTTCGGCTTTAACGCGCGCGCCCTCATCACCACTTGCATGCGCTGTTTGCGCTTGCGAACGAAGAGCCACTACTTCTTTTAAAGTAGTTTTTTCATAATCCATATATTTTTTTACGACCTCGATTAAAGACTCGTAAACTTTATAGCGCCGATCAAGCTGCACATCTATTTGATTTTTGTTGTTATTTACAACCTCAACCATCTTAATCAATTTATTATAAATCGACACAAACCAAACTACCGCTAAAACTACCGCAACAATAAAGAAAAATAGCATACCCATAGAAACCTCCTATTAAATTTTACCAAATATACAAACATGAAGGTGATCATTATAAACAATCTTTACCTAATCCGATATAGTGTTTTTAACACCATGATTATAAAAGATTTTTTATGAATCTTGGGCGATCATAAAATATACCGTAGCATACCTAAAAAAATTGTGTAATATAGGCAACGGAAATATCGTTAACAACGTAGCTAAACGGTTTGACCAGAAGCTTTAATGTATCTTTATCTATGTGGAGATAGCAATGTTTGGATTAATTCCTAAAGAAGAAAAATTTTTTGTTATGTTCAGAGATATGGCAAAAAGTATCGTTGAAGGTGCGGTTGCTCTTAAAGATATGCTAGACAACTTCAGCGACCCGCTTAAAAGTAAGCACCTAATCAAAGAAATCGAACATAAATGTGACCTACATACTCATGACATTATTAAAAAACTAAATAAAAGTTTTATCACTCCTTTTGACCGCGAAGATATTTATTCACTTGCAGCATCGTTAGACGATATTATGGACATAATCGATTCAGCCACCCAACATATTATTGTCTATCATATTGATAGGATTACTCCCGAAGCGAAAGAATTAGGTTTTATTATTCTCAAATCTTGCCAAACCGTAGAAAAAGCTCTTGACGTATTAGAAAAACATCCACAACGAATCACGGATTTTTGCGTAGAAATAAATTCCTTAGAAAATGAAGCAGACCGAGTACGATCTGACGCCATCAGTCGTTTATTTAATGAAGAGAAAGATCCTATTCGTCTTATTAAATGGAAAGAGATCTATGAAAATCTAGAATTAGTAACCGATAAATGTGAAGATGCTGCTAATATTTTAGAAAGCGTAGTAGTGAAAAATGCCTGAAAATAGCCTTTTAGTATTAATATTAGTCATCGTTATCGCCTTGGTTTTTGATTGTATTAATGGCTTTAATGATAGCGCAAATGCCATCGCTACTTGCGTATCGACGCGCGCGCTTTCAGTTTATACAGCAGTAATTATGGCAGCTTTCCTTAATTTTCTCGGTGCCATAATTTCAACCAAAGTCGCGACCACCATTGGCAAAGATATCGTAGACGTTAATAATATAACCCAAACAGTAATTCTCGCTGGCCTCAGCGGGGCAATTATTTGGAGCTTAATCACCTGGCGCTTTGCCATTCCCTCCTCTTCCACTCACGCCTTATTCGGCGGGCTGATCGGGGCGTCAGTAGCACATCTTGGTTTTTGCTCGCTCCATTGGCTTGGTATTAAAAAAATACTGCTGTCATTAATCATCTCACCGGTGATTGGCGTTATCCTTGGTTTTTGGCTCATGATTGCTTTGCTCTGGATAGTGCGCAGTTTTCCCCCTGACAAACTCAACAAAAATTTTCGTAAATTACAAATTATTTCCGCAGCACTCGTGGCTTTTTCGCATGGTACTGCTGATGCCCAAAAGTCGATGGGCGTAATAGCAATGGCCCTGGTTAGTTATGGAACTTTGGCCGAATTTTCAATACCCTGGGTCGTAGTAATTGTCTGTGCATTAGCTATGGCTCTTGGAACTGCTGTTGGCGGATGGCGCATCATAAAAACTATCGGTAAAGACTTCGTGAAATTGCAACCTATTCATGGCTTTTGCATCCAAACATCCACCGCCGGCATAGTTCTTGCTGCCTCATCCTTTGGCTTACCAACTAGCACCACTCACATTATAACCTCTACGGTTCTTGGGGTCGGGCTCTCAAAAAGACTATCAGCGATCAATTGGAAAATTGCCCAAAATATACTCTGGGCGTGGATCTTAACCATTCCCGCCTCTGGAATAGTTGCCTACTTTCTTTATGTAACTTTAAATGCCTTTCTTACTAAAATATTTTCTTAATTAATATAAAATTTTAATTGAGCTCATGATCCTAAAAAGAGCAGTTGCAATCGTAGCGAGAGCGTTTAAGATATTGAAGGAAACTTTATGCTAAATTTTACCCTACAAAATCCAACTAAAATACTTTTTGGCAAAAACCAAATCCACCATGTTGCTAGAGAAATACCGCTAAATAAACGTATTTTGTTAACTTATGGTCGTGGCAGCATTAAATCTAACGGGGTTTACAATCAGGTAATACGAGCATTAAAAAATCACACAATCTTTGAGTTTGACGGCATCGAACCCAATCCAAAATTTGAACAATTATTGCAAGCAATTCCAATTATCAAAAAAAATAAAATAGATTTTTTACTTGCCGTTGGTGGTGGTTCAGTAATCGATGGCACCAAATTTATCGCGGCTGCTGCTAAATATAAAGGCGATCCATGGAACATTGTAATCAATGATCCATCACCAATTGATACCGCCTTACCTCTTGGCTGTGTTTTGACTTTACCAGCGACTGGTTCAGAAATGAATTGTGGATCAGTTGTCAGCAGAAGTAGCTCGCCAGATAAGTTAAGTTTTGGTCATGATCTCTTATACCCTAAATTTTCAATTTTAGACCCAACCACCACCTTCTCTTTGCCGCCGAAACAAACCGCAAATGGAATTATTGACACTTTCATCCATGTAACTGAACAGTATTTAACCTACCCCGTTGGCGCTTCACTACAAGACCGACAAGCAGAAAGTATTTTATTAACCTTAATTGAAGAGGCACCAAAAGTATTTGCCAATCCTAAAAATCACAGCGCACGAGCAAATCTCATGTGGTGCGCCACCTGGGGTTTAAACGATTTCATCGGCGTCGGTGTACCAAATGACTGGGCCACCCATAAATTGGGACACGAAATAACCGCACGTTTCGGGCTCGACCATGGAGAATCATTAGCAGTAGTATTGCCAAGTCTGCTGAATATAAAACGTAACCAAAAGAAAGAAAAAATTTTGCAATACGGAAAACGGATTTGGAATATTACTAAAGGATCAGATAATGAAAAAATAGATAAAGCAATTATGAAAACGCGGATGTTTTTCGAAAGCTTGGGGACTAAAACTAAGCTTAGCGCTTATGGCGTCTCTAAAGCTCAAGTTCCACTATTGATTCAACAGCTAAAACGACACGGCCTTACTGCCTTAGGTGAACATGGCGACATCAACCTAAAACAAAGTGAATCGATTTATCGTGATTGCTTTTGAATTTAGCGCTTATTTTGAAAAAAATCTGAAAGGATCTTCCCACACTCAGGCGCTAACACGCCGCCCTGGAAGATAATCTGATGATTCAACCTTTTTTCATCCAAGATCTTAAAAACACTAACAATAGCACCAGTTTTAGGGTCACTAGCACCAAAAACCAGGCGCTCAATCCGCGCATGCAACATGGCACCAACACACATTATACATGGCTCTAATGTCACATAGAGGGTTGCCCGAGGCAAACGATAATTACCTGTTTTTCTTGCCGCATCTCTTAACGTCCTAACTTCCGCATGCGCGGTAGGATCAGAAGTAGTAATTGGACAATTAAAACCCTCGCCAATAACTTCATTATTAATTGTCAGTACTGCACCCACTGGCACTTCGCCCGTGACCTCAGCTCTTTTAGCTAGTAAAAGAGCCTTTTGCATAAAAAAAACATCCTGGAAAATATCGATCTTCATATTAAATTTCATGCTATAAACTACTTTGTACAAGTCAAAACTTATTAATAGCTAACGGATACAAAATATAACTTGTTGAAAAAAGAGCTTAATAGTACAAAAACTCTTTCAATACTAAAATGGAGGATTTCGGTTTATGAAACCGATCAATAAGCTCAAAGAAATATTAGCTATTAATTTGTCTTGAGACAAGAGAAGAATTGATTGTTTTGTAAAAATGCTAATCGCGATAATGGCAGCACAAACTGTAAACTTAATTTAAACACGATAATGATCGCAAATAGGCCGGGCTTTCGGTTTTTATTAACTACCAGCCTAAATAGGTTTTATATCTTATCTACCTAATACTTGAACGAACACTCAGCTCCTCGAATTTTTTTTCAACTATATCTCTATCTTCATAAGCTTTTACATCTTCCTTCAATCCACCGAAAAGAAGCTTGGCAAAAATGGGGATCAAAACTTTCACTTTACTAAAAAATGCTAAAGTAAACTCCCATCTTTTATTTGAAGATAGACTTAAGAAATTATCCTTTAAATCACTAAAGGCTTTTTCTAAATCAACTACTTTTTGTTTTATTTCACTAGCATCATCGCCTTTATAATAGGCACTAAATTGATGTAATCTATCCATTGTACCTTGAAGAAATTTAATATCCCCCGCATCTAAATGACGGCGTTTAAATACTATTTTTGCTTGAACTCTACAATTGATCTCGGTTAACTCCTCAGCCAAATATTCTACTGATCCGACAAAAACATCCTTAGTCGATGGTAAATTAAAATCTATCTTATTAAGAAACTCTCTCTCAATTTTGTTGAGAATCTTAACATCATCTGCAAGCTGTGGAATAAAGTATGCATTACCTATATCATAAGCTTCACAAATCATTTTTACTGAAACAATAAACGCCGCTGTAATATCATCTTTTTGATAAGGTTTGGGAATTCCACCAAGCATATGTTGCATATGCATAACCACTTCGCTTTCATATATTCTATTAACCAAACCAGGATCACCCCAATTAGCCAAAAATTCATCGTCTTTTAATCCAACTGACAAATTTCTTAGCTTTTCAAGCATGCCTTCTTCAATACCTAAAGCTTCCAGTTTTTGCAACAGCATATATATTACCTCCTTTTAGTTTTAATTCTCCCAAAGCTCGCTTCGTTATTTATGATACGCCTTAATTCTCTAAAAAACCACTCAAAAACTTAGTTAATCAGGGCTACCTCATTAAAATTTGTTAAATATATTTTAAGCAAACTAGGCGCCCTCTCGCCGTAATTGTTTGCGGGACGCTTCAAGTACATCCATGTAACGCTCGTGCTGCGCTGTCCCTGCTCCGCATCGCCCGCCAACAATCACGGCTGCGGGCGCCTTTACCGACACCATATATCTTTCGCTAGATTTTAGAACGGAATAATGGGCAACGCTAT
>JAJXWM010000061.1 GCA_021781615.1 Pseudomonadota bacterium | reverse complement strand
AGCTCACATCCAGGAATGTACCACCATCGAACAGCTTGAGGCTTTGTTGCCTTTTAACATCGATCCAGCCTTGATTAAATAGCTCCTGTCAACCAGGGGGATTATTTTGCGCTTACCCCAAAAAGACAAAAATTGTGAGATAAAGATTGCTGCTAAAGTACAGATGTCCGGTATGGGGTAAGAAAATGATGGCTTAGGAGGTATTGATTTTGGCATTGATGCCTATTTTAGGGATAGTCAGAGGGCTTATGGGCAGTCAAGGATGGCGTAGCCACTGTTAGGCGAGCGTAGCGAGTCCTTGATAGCCCATAAGCCCTCTGACCTACTAGTTAGGCATCAAGGCAAGATTTTATTTTAGATAACTATCCATGTCAGCATCCACCCCGTAAGTTAAAGCCGCAGTATCTTGGCTCTGCTGTCTTCACAGATGCGTGGGCTTTAGGTGGTTTTAAGCTGCTTGGTGCCGCTGTTTAGAATACGCTTTTCTCCAAGGGTGCTCGGCAGGTGGTTTATAGGCCGGTTTCTGTCTAGGCTCTGGCTGTTGGATCTGTTTGCTATCCTGGACGGGTGCCGGTTGATTGCCCCGGTCAAAGACTTGATAGACGAGCTTTTTAGTGTTGTAGAGCAGTTCAATATCGCCCTTGTTATCACTGACGGTTACCATTGCTCCACGCAGACTGTAGCTGAGCTCCTTACTTTGAATTTGATAAACTTTATTCTGATATTGCAGCTGGAGATTTTTACTCACCTTCCTGCTTTGTTTTTTCGATAAAATAATAGATAATGAATCCTCATCTTCCTTCAAGGCACGATGCGCATCTTGACCATTTTCTGGGACAACCGCAAAACGACAATTATAATCCGCTATAAATTCTGGTAAAAATACATTGGCCGTGTTGATATCGGATATATCTCGTAGTCTGAGTTCTTTCACCAATCGATCTTGTAGGGTTTGATTGGCTTTTTCAACCCGCCCTTTTGCTTGCGGTGTATTAGCACAAATCAACTCTATCCCCAGCTCTTCTAAGGCTCGCCCCAGCTGGGTTTTGCCCGTTCCACTTTGGGCTTCCTTGATATTCACTCTGAATATTCCATGTTTATCCGAGTAATACGCCAATGGTACACCATGGCTTTTAAGGTGCTTTTCAATCGCATCAAAATAACCTTGCAAACATTCTTGCTCTACAAAATGCAGAACCATCAATTGACTCGTTGCATCATCAATAAATACAAGTAGACAGCATTTTTCTCTTCTGCCTTCAAACCAGTCATGCGGCGAACCGTCTATCTGCACTAACTCTCGACGCCGTCAACGGCGCGGCCGTTGTTGATGGATATGCGCTTGCCATCGCTTTTTCCCCTTCCAGAGCTCAGCTTCAATCATCCATTTGCGCAACGTTTCCACGCAAAATTTAAATCCATGTACTTCTGTTAGCTTCTCGTGCGCAAACGTCGGACCAAAATCAGGATAATTATTCCTCAACAAGCATAAGGCCTTCTCTTTAATCGATTCAGCTATTCGATGGTTTTGGCTTTCCATAACGTTTGCAGATTAGTCCTTCTTCTCCACGCTGTTCATATTCCCCTATTACACGTCTGAGGTGCCGGGTGCTTATCCCCAGTTCTTCTGCACCCATTATCTGACTTATCCTTTTACTTTTAATTTGCTCTATTATTTTCACCCGCTCTAGTTCTGCTTTGCTCATCCCATATCTCCGGTTGGTCATTCTTTGCCCCTCTTTGCTTCTATTTCTTTTATCAAAAGCGGACATTTTAACTTGGGGATAACCGACATTACAACTTGGGGTTAACATAACAAAAAGGGGCCTTTACTTCTGAAAATGCTTTGGTTAAACTTATATAAGGAGAAAAAAGGAAATACCTGAAGAGGAGAGCAATATTTTTAATAGTGGTTTATTCAACTGAAATAAAATGATCCAATGGAGTGATCTTTTCCCTAACCGAGTCTGTAAGAAGTTTTCAGCAAGAGCCATAGATTTAAAAGCGAATGACTTGGGTGGAAATGGGTACTAATGGCTGGGAAATCGTAGATTTAAGATCAGGTAAGCGGGGTAGGTTTGGAGCCATATAAGATTTTTAATCTAAAAAATATATGTTTAATTTATAATGGAATACACAAAGAGAGGAAATATTCGGAGAAATATAATGACTTGTGTACACTGTAAAGATCTCAAAAAAAGCTTACGTGATTAGTTCTCCAGATGTACTTGTAGATATTATGATGATGCTTCAAGGATATCTAAAATCAAAGATGCTCCAAGAAATAGACCCTAAAACACTATGTAATATTACCAGTGAGCTATTTGACTATAAAAAAGGGTCGGAAGCGTATAATTTTTATGGAGCGGATGGTTTCACCCATACATTGAGATGTAATTTCTGTGGTCTGATTTACGTTTTATTTGCAGATTATTATCATGGCCGTTGTAGTTTTAAAGAAGAGACTGAGGAAGCTTTAAAATTTGCGCAGGAATCAGCATTGGGCAGAATCTAATCTGGAAATGCGACAACTTCCTGGTCAGTTTCAACTTTGAAGTTAACACTGACAAGGAAGTTGTCACACTTCGAGCAAGATACTGGCGAATCCAACCCAGTGTTGTGAATCCTGGTGGATTTATGATATAATCACTCTTAAACGCTTTAGTCATTCCTTATGCCCTGAATGAGTTAATTTAGAGCCTCTTTGGGGAAGAACCTAAATGAATAATAAAAAGATAGCCTTATAAGTCCAATAAAAAAGCAATATTGAAAATCTTGGATTAGGATTCATTCCTAAAAGAGGCGAATAGTGATCATTTTAGAAGGTATATTATGTCAGGCAACAAAAGAAAAACTGATTCAAATTCAAACCCACCCGCTAATAAAAGGCAAAAGAAAGGTAATGTGGATGAGATAGCTCACTGCAAAGATTTACTTTTGCAAAAAACCTCTGCTTATTTATCACAGGAAGAAAAGCAGGAATTAACTTTATTGCTAGGGGAAAAGGACCAAAAATTGGCTCTGCTAGCAGGAGCTGGGCCTGCTGTTCAGTTACTTTTTCAAGAAAATCGCCAGCCGCCTCTAGCCATATTAAAACTTATCATTGAACATAAAGCGCCAGGTCAAGCTGTACCTTTGTA
>JAJXWM010000035.1 GCA_021781615.1 Pseudomonadota bacterium | reverse complement strand
CGCAGGGCGAATCGCGGCAAAAGGAAAACCTGCCGCGTAAACGAGTGGCATTTAGGGGTCAGGATGGCCTAAACGCTTAACGAGTTAGCGGCACGCTTGATATAATTTTTCCTGCATTTTGGCAAAATCTGGGTTTTTAAGTTCAGAATTTAAAATTATATTTTTAGGGGTAATAAATTTTTCGAATATTTGGATATCACTATCCTCGGTGTTAAATACCTCACGTTTTGCATATAGCCAAGGAGTGTTGATTTCTGCTTTTGACAGCTCAGGGTTAATGGCGTATGCATTTTTGATGATGGTTTGTTGTTCCAGGTAAAGAGGAACTCCGTCGACATTTATTATGAGATCTAAGATGTTTTCTGGCGATGCTTTATATAACGGATCTAACGATTCCGGCGGGGAGAGTTTTAATGCTAGTCCATTGTTGGTTTTTAAGACCACTCTTTTACGTTTAAGGGTGTAATTTACGATAATATCTTTTACGATTGGTGAGCTAAGGTCTTCTGATATATCCATGTTTATTTTTTCTATTGAATCTCCTCTAGCTAACGAATCATAGAATCCATCTTTAATGGTTTCTATAGGTGGGTTGTTAAGAATTACGTGGGTCTTCATTTCGACAATCTCTTCTTTGTTACGAACAAGTTTTCCATTTTCAATTATGTCATAACCGTTGGTTATTTGTAGCTGTTTTTCCATGGTAGTTTTTGCGTGTTCCGGAATAATATTGGGGATTTGTTCGTAGCTAGGGTTTTGGGCGTCAAGCACCAGAGTCATTTTGCCCGCAATATCTGGGAATATTCCGTCTGCCATACTCACGTGGTTGGTTGTGTCTAGCCAATATACCCGGTTATTTTTGTCTGTAACTTTTACGATGACATGATTCATTCCCAGGTCAGGAATAGGGGGGGATGTAAAATCTTTGACGCCTCTGCATACCAAAGCAATCTGAGCTTTATAGCCCATGCCATTTAAGGTGGCTGCAGTAACCACCCCGAAACCTTTACAGTCCGCTTGCTGTTTATCAGCAATTACTCCTAAAGCTTTTGGGACGCTGCCATCCCGATAGTCATCAAAATATTGCTTGTATTTAATCTTCTCAGATATTGCCGTAGTAGCTGCGTTAATCTGAGCAATTTCGTCTTTTTCTTCTAAAGCTTTATTTTGTATAGTTTGGAATAATTCAGGCAAGGGTTTGGAAAGTACTTTAGAGAAATTTTCATGCTCTAGTTTAGCGTAATCTTCCCAATTTTTAAATGTTGTCACCACAATCCATGTTAAATTATCAGGGGTGCTAGAAATGCTATTTTGTTGTTCATCCATTGTACAGTTATTTAAGGGTTTGTTCAGCTCAATTTTTATCTCATAAGTTTTGTCGTTAGTGTTTTGTTCAACTTCAAAAACTTTATTAGAATCATTGATTGTAAGGTATAAAGGGAGTTCTGAATGGATATTTATATCGTAGCGTTCAAAGTATACCTGAGGGTCAACTTCAGTTACCCACTCAAAGTGCCCTTTAAATAATATACTTTTTGAAGTAATTTCATATTCTAAAATTATCTTATCGCCAGCTGTTATTTTGGGGAAAATCATCGTGCGTTTTCTTTGATGGCCAAAGTTACTGTTCTCTGGGTCTTCGCAATCAAGCAGGTCGATTATATTGCTTTCCTTTGCGACAAATTCCGTCCCATTTTTGAATATAATTCGGGCTTCTGCTATCTTAACTTCTTGGAGATCTTTAGCGTAAGGTATGCTAGAAAAATAGGTAGCTTGTAAATAGCCCTTAGGTTGTTTTAGGACCTCGATATGTCTTTTGATTTTTTGACTATATCCGCCGTCTGATTTAACGTGAGTCTCTTCTTGATGTGAGACCGTAAACATCACGTCGCTATAAGTTGCCCGTTTAGCTTGTACTGAGGTGGTGATAGCTGATGCAATAAATAGAACGCCTAAAATCAATCGTATCTTCATTTTATAATCCTAAAATAGCTTTTGAAATACCACAAGAGGATGGTACACTTTAATCTCGTAAAATACATTGAAAGAAGCTTTAATGCTAGGCAAGTAAGGAAAAAAATGCAAACTACAATTTCTAAATTATTAGAGCAAAGATTTCGGGTGGTTTTCGATCGTTTGGGTTTTGCTGCTTTATCTCCGGTAGCTTTAAAAGAATCGAATCGACCAGAATTTGGTGATTATCAGGTAAATGGGGTAATGGGGGTTGCTAAAGATCTGCAAGTAAATCCTCGTGAATTGGCTGCAAAAGTCATTGCGGCGATAGATATTAAAGATGTGGTTTCTAAGTTAGAAGTAGCTGGCCCCGGTTTTATTAATATTACCTTATCTAATGAATATTTAGGGCAGATGCTAACCGAAAAGTTGTTGCAGGTTGCTGCAGAAAAATTGCAGAAGGTAGTTATTGATTATTCTTCTCCTAATTTAGCCAAAGAGATGCACGCCGGGCATTTAAGAAGCACCATTATTGGTGATGCTTTGGTGCGGTTATATGAGTATTTGGGTCATACGGTAATTCGTCGTAATCATGTTGGTGATTGGGGAACGCAGTTTGGCATGCTCGTTGCTTATCTGCTTGAAACTAAGCGTGATACTGAGAATGATTTAGCTTTAGAGTTGAGCGACCTTGAAGATTTTTATCGGAAAGCAAAAGTCCGTTTTGATGAAGACGAGCAGTTTGCAAAGGTCGCGCGTGATTGTGTCGTCAAGCTTCAGTCAGGTGATGAGAAAATTCTTAATTTATGGCGACAATTTGTTACGGTGTCGCTTACCCACTGCCAAAAAATTTATGATCGATTACATACCAAGTTAACTTCCGAAGATGCAGTAGGTGAAAGTGCCTATAACGGTTTATTGTCAGAGATTGTTAATGATTTAGTTACCAAAAAAATAGCGGTAGATAGTGACGGAGCCAAATGTGTTTTTTTTACCCCGGAAGAATTAAAAATAAGTGAAGAGGCGCCTTTTATTATTCAAAAGCAGGATGGTGCCTATTTATATTCTACTACGGATATTGCTGCGGTTTATGATCGAATTAAAAATCTGCATGCTGATCATTTAATCTATGTTATTGATGCGCGGCAAGCTCTACATTTAAAGCAGCTTTTTGCTACTGTCAAAAAGGCCGGTATCAGTCTGCCTGAAACGATCATGGAGCATGTGGCTTTTGGCACGATGCTTGGGGAAGATAATAAACCATTTAAAACTCGTTCTGGCGGTACGATCAAGCTGATGGCTTTGATCGATGAAGCGGTTTTGCGCGCTACCGTAATAGTTCGCGAGCGTAATCCCGCTTGGCCCGCCGACAAAATAAATAAACTCGCTGAAATTTTGGGTGTGGCGGCGATGAAATATGCTGATCTATCTAAAAATCGGGCGAGTGATTATGTTTTTAATTTTGATCAGATGCTTGCTTTTGACGGCAATACGGCACCCTATATGTTGTACGCCTATGTAAGAATTAGTAGCATTTTCAAAAAGACGAATTTGGCTATTAATGATTATTTAAATAAAAAAATTGTAATTACTGAAGTAGCAGAGCGTAATTTAGCGTTACACCTGGCAAAATTTTCTGATCGCCTTTTACAGGCAGCAGAAGAAAATTATCCACACTATATTTGTGCTTACATTTATGATTTGGCGGTTTTATTTATGCGTTTTTATGAGGCATGTCCCATTATAAAATCTGCGACCCAAGTTGAGCACGATAGCCGTTTGGCTTTGGCTGCGCTTACTGCTAAGGTTTTGAAGATGAGTTTGGATTTGCTGGGCATTGAGGTTGTAGAGCAGATGTAAAAAGGCGCAGTTCTTGAGTCGGGAAAAATTTACGATTCAAGCCCTGCGCCCGCTTGTGACCCATAATTAACTGTTGTAAGATGGTCAACCTATGCAAACATCAAAATTTTTACTTGCGACATTACGAGAAGATCCAGCCGAGGCTGAGGTCATTAGCCATAAACTAATGCTGCGTGCTGGCATGATTAGAAAACTAGCCGCAGGTATTTATACCTGGTTACCGCTTGGTTTACGGGTATTAAGAAAAGTGGAAAATATTGTCCGCGAAGAGATGAACCGTGTGGGAGCGCTTGAGATATTAATGCCGGCGATTCAGCCGGCAGAACTTTGGCTGGAGTCTCAGCGCTGGAATACTTTTGGTGATCAGCTTTTAAAAATAAAAGATCGCAACAAACATGAGTTTTGTTTTGGTCCAACCCACGAAGAGGTCATCACTGATCTCGCACGCCACGAACTACGCAGCTATAAACAGTTGCCCATAACTTTTTATCAAATTCAAAGTAAATTTCGGGATGAAATCCGTCCTCGTTTTGGGGTAATGCGTGGTCGTGAGTTTATGATGAAAGACGCTTATTCTTTTCATCTTGATGAAGTGTCGCTCGCGGCAACTTATGCTGTGATGTTTAATGCTTATACGCGGATTTTTTCTCGTCTTGGTCTGAAGTTTCGTCCAGTTCTTGCTGATACTGGCAATATTGGGGGTAATCAATCGCACGAATTTCAAGTGCTTGCTGATTCTGGTGAGGATTTAATTGCCTATAGCGATACTAGTGATTATGCAGCTAACATTGAGATGGCCGAAAGTTTGGCGCCAGCACTTGTGGTGCAATTTTCTGATAACAAAATGGCAGAGGTTGCGACGCCAAATATTGGCACTATCGATACAGTTGCGTCCTTTTTAAAGGTTGCAAATAAACAAATTCTAAAGACTTTAATTGTTAAAGGAAAAGATGTTCCTTTTATCGCCCTGGTTTTACGTGGTGATCACGAGTTAAATGAAGTAAAAGCTAGTAAGTTAGCAGAGCTTGCGTCCCCGTTAACTTTTGTTAATCCCGGAGAATTTAAAGAGCTTTTTGGTTGTGACGCCGGTTTTGTTGGGCCACTTGGCTTAAATATGCCGGTAATTGTTGACCGCGATGCGGTTAATGTTAAAGATTTTATTTGTGGTGCCAATAAAAACGACAAGCATTTAACCAATGTTAATTGGCAGCGTGATTTACCATTACCAAAAATTGCGGATTTACGTAAGGTTGTTGAAGGAGATTTAAGCCCCGATGGTAAAGGTAGCTTAAAATTTGCTCGTGGTATTGAAGTTGGGCAGGTATTTCAACTAGGCAGAAAATATAGCCAAACGATGCGCGCTACCGTTTTAAATGAGACAGGAAGAGCCGTTGAAATGTTTATGGGTTGTTATGGTATTGGGGTGTCGCGTACGGTCGCTGCTTCTATTGAACAAAATCACGATGAGCGAGGAATTATTTGGCCAGACCAAATAGCGCCATTTCAGTTGGTAATCATTCCGATGAGTTTACATAAATCTTATCGAGTAAAAGAAGTCGCAGATAAGATTTATAACGATTTAATTGCCGCTGGTTTTGATGTATTACTAGATGATCGTAAGGAGCGGGCGGGAGTTATATTTACTGATATGGATTTGATTGGTATTCCTCATCGAGTGGTGATTAGTGAAAGTGGTATCGATGCTGGAACAATAGAATATAAATCGCGGATAGGTGCTACGTCAGAAAATATTAAGATTGATAGTTTAGTTGCATTTATGAGCGAGAAGGTTAAAAGATAGCGGAAGGTATGGTATGCCGATTTATGAATATGAATGTAAAAAGTGCAAATATAAATTTGAACAGTTGCAAAAGATAACTGAGAAACCCCTTCGTACTTGTCCAGAATGTAAAAAGACCAGTCTCTCAAAGTTGGTTTCTAACACCTCTTTTCAACTAAAAGGCAGCGGTTGGTATGTGACTGATTTTAAAGATAAAAAAGGCGAAAGTAGCGAAACCAAAGCTAACGAGGGTCAAACTAGTCAACCAGCCAAAAAGAAGGAGTCTGCTTCGGTTCCTGTGAAAAAATCGGAAAATGCAGAGAAAAAATAACTCTATTGCGCTCTATCGCTAGTAGATATTTAACTAACTTTCAATATCTTAAACGCTCTCGCTATGGTTCCAGCTGCTCTTTTAGGCTAAAATTTATTCCACGCGGCTTGTCGCGTGAACAAAGCAATGGGGGATTGCCAAGGGGGAGAGCTGCGCCTCTCCCCCTTGGACAAGCCCGTGGTTCATACCACGGGCGTAGTCAAAAAATTGATTCATTCAACTAGTTGGTTTTCGCAATCACTTGTTTTTTCTTGTATAAACTTTTGGTAAACTTCATGAAATCCAAGCTCAAAGCTAAAAAATGGGGAATTTCATGCGGACACACTATTGTAATCAAGTTAACAAAGAATTAATTGGCCGTGAGGTTAAATTATGCGGTTGGGTAAATCGAGTTCGTCATCACGGTAAAGTGGTTTTTATTAACCTGCGAGATCGCGAAGGTATCGTACAAGTGGTGGTCGAAGAAGAGCAGCAGGAATTATTCGAAGTCGCCACAAAAATTCATAATGAATATGTTTTATGTATCGAAGGGAAAGTACGTAGTCGGCCAGAAGGCTTGATTAATTATGAAATGATTACCGGTGAAGTTGAAGTGGTAGTAGAAAAATTAGATATTCTTGCTAAGTCAGAAGCATTGCCTTTTAACCTTGATGAATATCAAGAAGCAAATGATGAGTTGCGTCTAAGGTATCGTTATTTAGATCTGCGTCGTAAAGAGGCTGGTGACAAACTAATTTTTCGTTCTAAAGTGGTCAAAAAAATCCGCGATTACTTTGATCGGCTTGGTTTTCTTGAGATCGAAACCCCCATCTTGACTAAAAGCACTCCTGAAGGCGCGCGTGATTTTTTAGTGCCCAGCCGTAATTTCCCCGGGAAATTTTATGCTTTACCACAGTCGCCCCAAATTTTTAAGCAGCTTTTAATGGCGGCGGGTTTTGACCGTTATTATCAAATTGTTAAATGTTTTCGTGATGAGGATCTTCGTGCCGATCGACAGCCAGAATTTACCCAAATGGATGTTGAGCTCTCGTTTGTTGATGAACAAGAGATTATGCGGATTCACGAAGAACTATTACGGGAGCTTTTTGCTGAATTATTGCAAGTGGCACTGCCAGCGCAGTTTCCCCAGATGACTTTTAAAGAGGCAATGGCTAGGTACGGGTCTGATAAGCCGGATTTGCGTATTCCGCTAGAGTTAGTTGATATTGCCGATGTGGTTAAAAATTCTGGATTTGCGGTGTTTGCGGATGCAGCCAAAAAGCCAGAATATCGAGTGGCAGCATTAAGATTGCCGAAGGGGGCAACTCTTTCTCGTAAGCAACTAGACGGTTATATAGAGTATGTCGCCATTTTTGGATTAAAGGGATTGGCTCATGTAAAAGTTAATGAGCGTGCACAGGGAATTGCTGGGTTGCAATCTTCAATTTTGAAATTTTTATCAGAAGATGTCGTTGAAAATATTTTAATCCGCACTAAAGCTGAGACCGGTGACATTATTTTCTTTGCTGCCGGCGTTACTAATATAGTAAATGAAGCGTTGGGAGCACTTCGGGTTAAATTAGGGCATGATCACGGTTTAGTGGAGCATGGCTTTAGGCCGCTTTGGGTTATCGATTTTCCGATGTTTGCTAAATTAGAAAATGGCGATTGGACCTTTATGCACCATCCATTTACGGCGCCCGCAACCGATAATGCAGAAGAGGTTATAGCCGATCCTGCAAAAGTTTTAGCACGAGCGTATGATTTGGTGCTAAATGGTATTGAACTTGGTGGTGGATCAATTAGAATAAGTAATTATTCGATGCAAATGGCAATATTTAAGGTTATGGGGATGAGCGAAGAAACGGCCAAAGAAAACTTTGGGCACTTACTTGAAGCCTTCAAATATGGTTACCCACCAGAAGGTGGAATTGCATTTGGTATTGATCGGATGATTATGCTGATGAGTGGTGCAAAATCGATTCGGGAGGTTATAGCTTTTCCAAAAACCCAAACCGGAATGTGCCCCTTAGTTCAAGCACCATCGACTGTCAATGCCGCACAGTTAAAGGAGTTGGGAATTAAATGTTATCAAAAACAAACCGACTAGCCCGAAGGGCGAAAGGCTTCACCAGCCCAGCCTAAGCGAGCGTTTTTTGCGAGTGCAGGACTGGGAAGAGAAGGGCGAAAGGCTTCACCAGCCCAGCCTAAGCGAGCGTTTTTTGCGAGTGCAGGACTGGGGAGTATAAATTCATTTTACGTAGGGTATATATGGCAGGACATAGCAAATGGGCAAATATCAAGCACCGTAAAGGTAAACAAGACGCGGTGAAAGGAAAAATATTTACGAAGTTAATTCGTGAAATAACCGTAGCCGCAAAACAAAGCCAAGATATCAGCTCCAATTCTCGATTACGATTGGTGGTTGATAAAGCGCTCGCCAATAACATGACCCGTGATACGATTGATCGCGCTATTAAACGCGGTTCTGGCGAAAGCAATGAGGTGCAAATGGAAGATATTTTTTATGAAGGATATGCTCCAGGTGGGGTGGCGGTTTTGGTTCAATGTTTGACTGATAACCGTAATCGTACTGCCGGTGATGTGCGCCACGCATTTACCAAGCATGGTGGTAATTTAGGTACCAATGGTTCCGTGGCATACCTTTTTAAACAGCAGGGTATTATATGTTTTCCACCTGGAAGTGATGAAGATAAAATAATACAAGTTTCCCTCGACGCTGGTGCTGAGGATATTATAAATAATAGCGATGGCAGTATTGAAGTTACAACTACTCCCGAGAATTTTGTTAAGGTCAAGGGGGCTATAGAAAAAGCTGGGCTAAAGGCTTCGGCTTCCGAGGTTTCTATGTTACCATCCACACAAGTTGCTCTTGATAAAGAGACCAGTTTGAAGGTTATAAGTTTGGTTGATGACCTTGAGTCGTTAGATGATGTGCAAAGTGTGTACTCAAATGCGGATATTTCTGTAGAAATTTTATAAAGGAGTGTTAACCATGAAGAAAGTTATCTATTTATTGAGTGGATTGGCTTTGTTGGTTGTTTCTAACGTTTATGCAGCAATTGATTATAAATCCGGACCATATGTGGGTGGTCAGCTTGGCGGTAGTATTGTTGACGAAGGTAGTGGTTATGGGCAGTATATAAATACCAGTAGTGTTGGAAATTTTACTGGGATTGGTTGGCGTGCTTATGCTGGTTATAGTTTTACACCTTTTTTAAGTCTCGAAAGTGGTTACTCTTCTTACTATAAGGTTAAATATACTTCTTCTGCCGGCAATATTCAGCTCTCGACTTATACCATAGATTTAGTGGGTAAATTAACTCTTCCGCTTGGGAAAATTTCTGATTCGTTATCCCATTTTAGTGTTTATGGAAAAGGTGGTGGTGCCTATGTAAATATGCATACTGATATGTCAACGCCGACCGTAGCTGTAAGCAAAACAGTTGGAACTATTCGACCAACTTATGGCGCTGGAATAATTTTTAGTTTCAACGATAATATTGCAATTGATCTATCATGGATGGGGATTTTGGGTAGAGCTCGGTTGAAACCAACTGATAATGCAGTTTTAGCCCAGCCGGTGCCTAACTGTAATTTATTTACTTTTGGTCTTGCTTATAAGTTTACGGGCATGGTTTGATAGAAAATTGAGTTACTTGATAAATTATTTGCATAAATTCATTTTGCGAGGAGTATATTCTAGATGCCCGTGATTTTGGGAATTGATCCTGGTTCTAATATTACAGGTTTTGGTGTTATTGATGCGGTGGGCAATAAATATAATTACATTGCTAGCGGTTGTATTCGCGCTACCAAAGGCAGTCTAGGTACACAGCTGCGCGAGATTTTCGATGGTATTTCTGAGCTGGTTAAAACCTATCATCCCGAAGAAGTTGCTATTGAACAAGTTTTTATTCACGCCAATGTTAATTCCGCTTTAAAATTAGGGCAGGCGCGTGGTGTGGCAATAGTTGCAGTTGCTGAAGAAAATATAAAAATTGCTGAATATTCAGCCCGGCAAGTAAAACAAGCAGTTGTTGGGTATGGCAACGCTGAAAAAGCGCAGGTGCAGCATATGGTGAAGTTATTATTGAAGCTAAAAGATAAACCGCAAGCCGATGAAGCAGACGCGCTTGCCGTTGCTATTTGCCACGCTAATTCGCGGCGTTTATCACAAAGTATTGCGCGACGTTAAAGGAGTTATACTCCTCGCAGCGGCGCCCTTATCCCCCGCGACCGGAGTTTATTTTACGGAAATGAAGATCGCGGAAAATAAGGGCAACAACGCATAAGTTTACTTTACGGAGGTTGTATATTTCTATGATTGGATTTTTACATGGTATTTTACTAGAAAAAGATGCGCCCAACTTAATGGTTGAGGTTAGCGGTATTGGTTATGAAATTCAAATGGCGATGAGTGGTTTTGTCCACTTACCTTCACTGGGGAAAGAAGTGGCATTATATATTCACCTGGCTACGCGTGAAGACGGTGATTTTTTGTATGGATTTATCAATAAAGAACAGCGTGCGCTTTTTAGATCGCTGATTAAAATAAGCGGTGTTGGTCCTAAAATAGCATTAGCAATTCTTTCGGCGATGGAACCAAATGTGTTTGCGCGCTATTTGGCAAATAACGATGCGGCGGCTCTTGAGCATATTCCAGGTATCGGTGCTAAAACTGCCAAACGTTTGGTAATGGAGATGAAAGATAAGGTTGCCGATTGGGAAAAAGCGGGAATGAATATTGATGTTGCCGCTGGTTCTTCAATTAGTGATGCTTTAGGGGCGTTGGTTGCTCTTGGTTATAAACCGCATGAGGCTCGCCACGCGCTAAGTGAGTTACAAGACAGAGATTTATCGAGCGAAGAGTTGGTACGGTTGGCTTTAAAGAAGATTAAATAATTAAAGCAGTGTTGAGAAAATAATTATGATGAACCAAGGTCGTTTAGTTTCACCAGCAACTACGTTGCCCGAAGAAGAGGCGGTTGACCGCGCGCTTAGACCAAAATCTCTGAGTGATTATATTGGTCAAGTGGCAGTAAAAGATCAAATGGGACTTTTTATTCAAGCCGCGCGCGAACGAAAAGATGCGCTTGATCACGTTCTGATTTTTGGGCCGCCAGGGCTTGGTAAAACCACGCTTGCCCACATTATTGCTAATGAGCTTGGGGTAAATTTACGCCAGACTTCTGGGCCAGTTTTAGAGCGCGCGGGGGATTTGGCAGCAATTTTAACCAATCTTGAGCCGCACGATATTTTATTTATTGATGAGATTCATCGTTTAAATGCTACCGTTGAAGAGATTCTTTATCCGGCGATGGAAGATTATCAGATCGATATTATTATCGGCGAAGGGCCGTCAGCGCGATCGATTAAATTGGATATTCCACCTTTTACTTTAATTGGCGCAACGACTCGAGCTGGTCTATTAACTTCACCACTTCGCGATCGTTTTGGTATTGTGCAGCGGTTGGAATTTTATGCTGCAGATGAATTAGCAAAAATTGTTGCCCGATCAGCAAGTATTTTAAACATAGAAGTTAACTCACATGGCGCGGTAGAAATAGCACGTCGTTCTCGCGGTACGCCCCGCATTTCCAATCGGTTACTTAGGCGCGTCCGTGATTTTGCCCAAGTAAGAGCGGATGGGGTAATTACTAAAGAGGTGGCTGATGGTGCGCTTAGGCTGCTTGATGTAGATCTTTGTGGTTTTGATCTTTTAGATCGTAAATTGCTTTTGGCAATTATCGAAAAATTTGCTGGTGGTCCAGTTGGCGCCGAGAGTTTGGCGGCAACTCTTGGTGAAGATAAAGATACGATTGAAGATGTTCTTGAGCCATATTTATTACAGCAAGGATACCTTACCCGTACGCCTCGTGGTCGGGTGGCAACTCCGCGTGCTTATTTACATTTTGGCTTGGATCTTCCTGAATGATTTTATGTAACTACTATGTAACTCTTCGTTGCAATTCCCGCTGCAAATTTTGTGATATTTGGCAAGAAAGAGCGGAGCCTGATTTTCCAGCACAAACCATCGCTGAAGTAGAAAGTAATCTAGTTGATTTAAAAAAACTTGGGATTAAGATTGTTGATTTTACTGGGGGCGAGCCTTTGCTTTATCCGTACCTCCGCGAAGCGTTAGTTTTAGCGAAAAGGATGGGTTTTTATACCACCGTTACCACCAACTGTATTTTATATCCCGAGCAGGCAGAAGAATTAAAGGGGTTGATTAACGTATTATATTTTTCTCTCCACTCACCTGAAGAGGGCGCACATAACGACATTACTGGGGTAAAGTCTTACCAAAAGGTTATTGCCAGTATAAATCTTGCGAAAAAAATCCGACAAAAAATCTATTTGTTACATACGGTGACTAACGAGAATGTTGATGCTTTACCGATGATGATCGATTTTGCGAGGCAGAATCGGTGTGTTTTAAGTATTAACCCATGCTTTTCTTATTTTGGTAATGAGGGGTTGGCTTGTAATCTTGCTGAAAGACTAATTAAATATCGTAACGAGCCTAATGTGATGTTGAATTTGGCTTTATTGAAGTTTATTAGTGAAGGTGGAAATAAGATTGAGCAGTCAATATGCCAAGCAGTGAAAAATATCGTTGTTATTTCTCCAGATAATTCTTTGCTTTTGCCATGTTATCACTTTGCTGCGCAAAAGCTAAAAATAGAAAATAATCTTTATGCGCTCCAAAAATCTCCATTGGTGCAAGAGGTTGCGCATGAGGTTGGTCGGTATAAATTTTGTCAAGGATGTAAGATTAATTGCTATATGCGAGCTTCGCTTTTTAAAAAGTATCCATATTTGTTTTTAGTAACTTGGTTAAAAAATTTCCGAGAATTTTTGCGAGCACAGTTTTAAATTTATTCCCCGCGGTCTTCGCGTGGGAAGAAAGCAATGGGGGATAGCAGGGGGGAGAGGCAGAGCTTATCCCTCTTGGACAAGCCTGTGGTTTATACCACGGGCGTAGTCAAAAAATTAATTTACCTTTTACAAGCGATGGTATTTTGATAGTATTGCTGTTATCAACCGCGGAGAAAAAATATGACACACGATCCAACTCTTTGGAGCTTTATTGCTAATGCTGGCACGGTAGTAAAAATAGTAATGCTTCTTTTATTTGCAGCATCTCTTTGGTCTTGGACTCTAATTTTTCAGCGCTTTTTCTTTCTTAAAGATGCTGGCCTAGCCGTGAAGAAATTTGAAAAAAAATTTTGGTCTGGCGATGATTTAAATAAACTTTATAACGAATTACATGCGCGCCAAGAGCTGTTGCACGGGCTTGAGCATGTTTTTTATGCTGGCTTTAGTGAATACTTTCGTTTAAAAAAATCAGGTAATGCCAAAGCCGAGGACATTACTGAAGGGGCGGAGCGTGCTATGAAAATAGCGCTGGCGCGAGAAAATGTATTATTAGAGCAACACTTGTCATTTCTGGCGACCGTGGGTTCAACTAGTCCCTACGTAGGTTTATTTGGGACGGTGTGGGGAATTATGACCTCTTTTCGTGCGCTTAGCGCTGTGCAGCAGGCAACAATGGCAATGGTAGCTCCTGGTATTTCGGAAGCACTTATTGCGACAGCGATGGGACTTTTTGCGGCAATCCCAGCTGTGATTGCTTATAACCGGTATGCTAGTGAGGTTGATCAATTGGCAAATCTTTACGATACTTTTAGAGAAGAATTTTCTAGTATCTTGCATCGTCAGGTACTTTAATTAAAGTTGTTCCTAATTTTTTGGGTGATTATAAATGTTAAGAGCAAAAAAACGGCACCGCCCGCTTGCAGAAATTAATGTGGTGCCATACATCGATGTTATGTTGGTACTTTTGGTTATTTTTATGATAACGGCGCCACTTTTATTTCAAGGGGTGGATGTGAATTTACCGACCGCAAGTGCTAAACCAATCGAATCTAAACAGCAAGAGCCGTTAGTGCTATCAATAGATGCTCGAGGAAATTATTATTTAAATGTTGCTGAAAATCCTACCGCGGTTATTTCTGCTCCAGACTTACTTAAGCGTGTTGCTCTCGAGCTAAAGCGGGCTCCCGGCGCGCCCGAGCGCCAAGTTTTAGTAAAAGGTGATAAAGCTATTAGTTACGGCAAAATTATTCAAGCGATGGTGCTCTTACAGCATGCTGGTGCACCAAATGTTGGATTGGTTACTAAGCTTGATGAATAGTTATTAATTGCAAAACATTTAATAGCACCCTCTATAAATTGCCGTTCGAATTTTTTAGCCATAATTTTATCGCCAATTAATTGTTTAAATCGAAACATAGCCGTTTTAGGGGCTGCTGAAATCCGCCTGTTTCGTCATTCCCGCGAAAGCGGGAATATAATAAAAACAGCAAGTTACATTTGTTGTTTTTATAAAATTTTTTAGATTTCAACGGCCTCTTTCAGCTAAGCTGCGGCGATGATAATTGTTTTTCTTTTTCGGATTATTGGAGATCGATGCGTGAGATCAGATGGTCGCCCAGAGAATTTCTCCATGAGTTTTTCAAAAAATTATAGCATTTCATAGAGATGTCCATTACCCAGTCGGTTTCAGTTACTGCTTCAATTATCGCATTATATGCTTTGTCTGAATCAAAGTTATTGCCATCTTCAAATGGTTGCCCGGGGTGTTTATCTTCGAAAACTTTCTTCTGCAGCTCTTCTTGATATTTAAGCAGATATTCGAAGGACGGACCATTTTGGCCTTTATATTTTTCAAGATATTTCTTTTTTATGTCGTCTAGTTTTTTTGCGTCACTCATGTGGATAAGAATGAAATTTCTAGCGTAGTTTGTAACTGCATAAGCTATGCGAGCATATTCTGCTAGAAATAAAGTTTTATTTTCTATTTCCTCAGCGAGTGCGGGTTTTACCTTGTTGTTAAATGAGGCCAAGAAATTGTAATACCAAAAGCAGGTTGTAGCATTGTCAATTTTATAGGCGGGATTTTTGCTATATTGGTCTTGCTCAAAATTTTTAAAGATTTTTTTTGTGGCTTCGTTAGCTTCTTTTGAGCAAATATCTATTATCGTGGTTGATTCTCTCGCAATTAATTCTTCATCTACATTGATAATGCTACAACCTGCTTTT
>JAJXWM010000034.1 GCA_021781615.1 Pseudomonadota bacterium | reverse complement strand
ATCTCTGGCCTGGACCAGAAACTGATGCCCATTTGAACGCTCCGCCTTTAATGTATGTTCATACCCATGGCCGCACCCCATTTCGACTAGTAAACCATGTCGGCGATGTTGGGCATCAAATGATCATCGGCCCTACTGGCGCAGGTAAATCGGTGCTCTTAACCTTGATGGCATTACAATTTAGACGTTACAAAAATGCGCAAGTTTTCATATTTGACAAAGGGGGAAGTTTTTTAGCCACCACCGCTGGGGTTGGCGGAGGCTATTATGAGCTTGGAACCAGTGTTGACACACTGGCTTTTCAACCTCTAGCTAATATCGATCAAGAACAAGAGCGAATATGGGTTGCAGAATGGATCCATGGTTTATTACTAAATGAAAAAATACATGTTACGCCAGATGTAAAACATACCATCTGGGATGCGTTAACCTCATTAGCGCATATGCCCATACATCAGAGAACAATCACTGGCTTATGTGCTTTAGTACAAAATAATAATCTACGCCAAGCTTTGTTAACCTATACCATAAACGGTCCATTTGGCCACTTGCTTGACGCTGAACATGAGCAACAATGCGATGATGTATGGCAATGCTATGAAACTAACGAGCTGATGAATACCCCAAGCATCATCGCGCCAGTTCTCAGCTATCTTTTCCATCGCTTAGAAAAACGGTTCACCGGGGTACCAACATTATTGGTATTAGATGAAGCTTGGATCTATCTTGATCATCCAGTGTTTTCAGCAAAAATTCGTGAATGGTTAAAAACCTTGCGTAAATTCAATGTTAGCGTAGTATTTGCCACGCAGTCCATTGAAGACGCCCTAAATACTGGCATTGCTTCAATTTTACTCGAGTCTTGCCCATCTCGAATTTTATTACCTAACGATAGAATCCTTGAACCAAATATCCGTGTTTCGTACGAAAAACTTGGCTTAAATGACCGACAATTACAAATTTTATCCACCGCAACACCAAAACAACAATATTATTATCAATCCCGTTTGGGAAATCGGTTATTTGATGTAGAATTAGGACCTCTGGCTATAGCATTTTGTGGAGCAAGTCGTTCCGAAGACAAGATTCTGATCAGGGAACTATTGGAACAACATGGAAGAGAGAAATTTTTTGCAGAGTATTTAAAAGTAAAAGATTTGAAGTGGGCTATGGATTTATATAGCACCTATTTTAAAACATAACTGGTTGTTTTTTATGAAAAATCCATTCAAGAAAGAAAGTGTAAGTTATAAAGATGGAGAGCCACTTACCCCATATCAACGCGCTCAGCAAGAATGGGATTTAAGAATTGGCTCCTCACGGCAACAAGCAAGAAATTGGCGAATACTGTCCATATTATCATTATTGGTTACAGTATTGCTTACCATAGTTATAATTATTATGTTTGCTAACCGCAAAGAACATATCTACATTGCTGAAGTTACCAAAGAAGGCAAGGTTGTTAATGTGTCGCCATTACTAGTGCGCTACCAACCAACCGACGCCCAAAAAGAATATTTCATCGCCAACTTCATTGATCTAACGAGAAGCATTCCTCTCGATCCAGTTCTTGCTAAAAAGAATTTGCTAACCGCATATAATTTCTTAAATACCCGCGGAGCAGAACGTCTTAACTATTATATCAAACAAAACAATCCCTTGGCGTTACTTGGCAAAAAAACAGTTACTATTAGTATCCAGGATATTAACCCAATAAGTCCAGACACCACCAATGTCAATTGGACTGAAACTACTATTAACATTAATGGCCAAGAAGAAGGAAGAAAAGATTATAGCGGCATCTTTACTATCGCCATTAAACAGCCGACAAAAAATGAAGAGATTTTACGTAATCCATTGGGGCTTTATATTGTAGAGTTTAGTATTAAACCTAAAGAATCTACTAAAGAGCCTAAATGATGGTTAAATAGGTATAACGCAACATTGGTATCAGTTGGTATCAAACATAGGCAGGCAGTTGTTGAGCAACAAGAAGTTGATTATATAAATAGTGTATCTTGGAGTTTATTATGAACATAGTACAAAAAATTATCCTAATATCTTTATGCAGCGTATTTTTATGCGCGTGTCAAACCGACAAGCAGATTGAGGGCTCCTCCTACGCATTAGCGGTCGATGCCGGAAGCCGCTTGCAACCCAAAAAAGTGGTCCCAGTCCCCATGCCAGGACAATTAATGCCCATAAATAATAGAGAGCCGAAGCAATTGGTTGGAGAAAACGCCATTGATGAGGCCAACAAGAAATCACTAAAGCAACCAAAATCTGGCGGTTATATTAACTCAATCATGACCTTTGATTATATGCAAGGGGCTCTATATCAAGTCTATGCAGCACCACTTAATGTCACCGATATTCAGTTCCAAAATGGTGAACATATTGTAGCAGTAGGAGCTGGAGACACCACCCGCTGGCTGGTTTCTAAGACCTACAGCGGCATTGGAGCTACGCGCCAAGAACACTTATTAGTCAAACCAACTGATGAAGGCCTAGTTAATAACCTGGTAGTAACTACTGATCTACGCACCTACCATATGATGTTACGTTCAACACCCAAAACTTACATGGCCTCCGTAACCTGGCGTTATCCTAACAGTGACAATTTGATAACCAATTTCGAAGATGTGCCAGGCGACAGTGACACCGAAATAGGTAGCGAAATTGACGTAAACCAGATGACCTTTAACTACGATATTAAGCTTGTAAAAGGTCCTAAGCCTGATTGGTTCCCTAAAATAGTATTTAACGACACCAATAAAACCTACATTAAATTCACAAGCAACGCACAAGAAGCTCCATCCTTGCTAATTGGCAATACTAAAAGTAATCAAATAACCAATTTCCGGGTACAAGGAAATTACTACGTAATAGATAAAGTAGTAGAGCAAGCTTTATTGCGTGGTGGCCCAGGGAATCAAAGTGTGGTACAAATTTCAATGAAGAAGAAATAGGAAAATAGGAAAGCTTTATGGAACTACATCCGAAGCCAAAACAACCAATACAAATAAATCGCCCGTTGATAATAGCAATTGTGGCTGTGGTGGTTACGGTATTACTACTAGCGATCATCGCAGCTCTTACCACCTCTGATCGCATTAAAAGCACTCCGACCTCAGCACTAAAAATGTCAACTGATAAGTTTGTCGTTAGCTCTGAGCTAAGCGGTCTTCCGGGAAGTTATAGTGATGTTGAGGGTATCAAAAGATATATTACCGATTCATCAGGTTCCCAATTAGCGGCATTAGTTAAAAGATTTGATCATTTACAAGAAGAATATTATCGTCTAAGAGAACAAATGGCCAGTCAAAAAAGTGCGCCGCAAAAAGCTCGCTCCGACCCAAAAACAGAGGAAGCCAAAAAAAGCGGCTTGTCATTTCCAGGCTTAGGATCAAAAGTTGAAAATATGGTAGGTGGTGGACCACCAGGGTCTTCATCTGATAAAACATCGCCATTTGCCTCCCCTGATAGCAAAGAAACCCTATCCCCAACAACACAACAAGGGGAATTTTACAGAAAACAAGCTGAGGACGAGCAAAAATTAGCGGTAATGAAAGCTAAAGACAATCCAAATGAAATCTACGACATGCATCCCATGCATAAACCGATAGCAACCGAAAAAACAGGAACAGGGAAGTATCATGAAATTCAAGCTGGAACCTTAATTCCAGCCACTTTAATAACTGGAGTTGATACTACATTTGAAGGAACGTTGATAGCACAAGTACGATCAAATATTTATGATACAATAACCGGTAAATATCTCCTTGTTCCGAAGGGATCTAAATTATTGGGAGATTATGTAGCCCGTATTGCTGCTGGACAACGCCGGGTTTTAATAGCATTTAACCGGATTATCCGTCCTGATGGCTCTTCCATACTTCTTGGTAAATCTCCCGGGACTGATGAAGCAGGACAGTCTGGTATTGAAGGAAATGTTGATAACCACTGGGCAAGACTTCTTGGTTCAGCGACGATATCCGCTATTTTAAGTGCGGGCGCCGGTATGGCTGGTGGTAATAGCTCAGATTATAATCCAACTGTACGACAAAGAGCTTTTGGTTCGATGGGTCAAAGTATTTCTAACGCTGGACAAGCCCTATTTAGCCGTGATGCCAATATACAACCCACCATAAAATTATACCCTGGACGCCAATTTGATGTGACAGTAAAAAGAGATATGATCTTGGAACCTTACAACACCAGAAGATATTAAAAATATGAAACCAATAACTCCTTTAAAATTTGGGCTACTGTTGGCGTTAGTAGCTTTTCTATTGCCAGCATTAGCCTTTGGTGATGGTGGCCTTGTACTTGACGATAACAAAAAACCTGAACAAGGAAGAGGCAAAGATGCTGAACAAAACACTCCTCCAACAAATCAACCACAACCATCCGGTGTAAATCCCGAACAAAATGAGGCGGCGGCAAAAAGTTTATTTAAAGATGCCACCTACGAAAATTTCGCTGCCGAGACTAATTCGGAAAGGAAAATAATCGGCGAAGAATATTTTGAGAAGCAAAAATGAATGCACCTCCGATCGATCCAGGCGTAATTACATTAATTCAAGCAACATTTCTTGACCAAATTAAAGCGGCATTTTCTATTACTGCTGGTTATGCCTCGAACTTACTCTACTTTTTTGCGGCCATAGAATTATCGGTCTTAGGTTTAATTTGGGCATTACAACGGGATATTGGTTGGGATAAACTATTCTTTAAAATCATTAAAATTGGAATGATATTTTTCATCATTCGCAATTATCCTTGGTTGCTTAATACCATCCTCTTTAGCTTTGCCAAGCTGGCCGGCGGGGTCATCGACAGCACTAATGTTGCTCAATATATCTTTAATCCAGCAAAAATTTGGCAATATGGTTACAACGTTGGCGTACATCTGCTGGAACTTGGATCTACTGGCACCTTGTTCGGCTTAACGCTGATTCAGGTTGGCTTAGGTGTAGGAATCTTATTGGTCTTTGGATTGCTAGGGATCCAAATGGTTACCCAAACCGTTTCTTTTTATCTCGTCGCCTTTGGATCTTTAATTCTCCTACCATTTGGGGCTTTAACCTCTGGCCGCAATATGTTTGATAAAGCAGTACAAGCAGTTTTAAAATCCGGTTTACGGCTGATGGTATTAATTATAATTATTAGCATAGCAATGGCCACCTGGAAAGAATTTGAATTGATCGAACTTGCCACCACCACCAATTTTAATCTTAATCAACCGTTAGGGTTATTTTTCACAGCGTTGCTTTTTTTGTGCTTATCTATTTATTTACCCAAGGTCGTCGGCGAAGCTATTGGCGACTTAAACAGCAATATATTGGAGGGTGGACAAGCAGCTACAACTGTCGTCCACCAATCTACGCCTGTCTTTGCACCAGAAGCGGCAGGCGGCCTAGCTAATATGCAAGCAGCGACCTCTATTGCGCCTGGCACTGGTGGTGCTACCGGATCTTCGTATGAGGGAGGGGCAGGCGTTGCTGCTGCCGCTACCGTGCCGACGGTAGTTACTAGTGGTACCGCAGGAGGTGGCAGTCTTGAAGCTAAAATGGGCAGAGACGCTATGTCACAAGCAAGTACCCTCTCGAAAAGCATCTCAGAAACAACGGTCAAAAGAATAAAAGAAGCCGTTACCAAAGCTATCAAAGAAAAAACCTAGTTAAAAATAGACCTCCTTCGAAACCTGCGTCTTTTGTTATACAACTGCGTTGCATGCTCGTTCGCAATGCTCATTTAGGGACTGTTGAAATCCGCTTGCTCTCTTCACATGCGCCTTGTATTATAACAAAATACTTGGTTTCGAAAGAGGTCTATTGGTATTGCCACTCAAAAAATTCTTACCTTTATTTCTCAGTTTAGTATTTATTGTGATTATAGCGCTTACGGTAAATACAATTAAAAAAACTGGTTATCACTTAACCTATTCGGTAACTAACAGCATGCCTCGTGGTCTATATCTGATTATCCCGATCAAAAAAATTGCTCGCTATGATATCGTAGAATTTATACCCCCCCAAAAAACACTTGCTTTCATCAAAGAAAAGCTTTGGGTACCACAAAGTGGATCGATAATAAAATATGCATTTGCCCTACCAAATGACCATGTTTGCATCAGAGACCAGGTGATCTACATCAACAACAAAAAAATAGGGCCGGTTTACAAATTTTATGCGCCGAATAAATTGTTACCTCAAACAAAAATTTGCGGTAAACTAAAGGAAAATCAGTATTTACTCCTGAGCACCAAAAGCGAGCGCTCATTTGATGGTAGATATTTTGGAGTAATTTCAGAAAAAGAAATTAGAGGAAAAGCAATACCAATTTTTACGAGTCATTAGGAGTAAAACTTATGCTTAAAAGCAAAACCCACGAACGCCATATTGATATGCTTACCACCTCTTTTGGCGAAGATATTGTAAAACTCTTACAAGATCCAAATATTATAGAAGTTATGCTAAACCCCGATGGTAAATTGTGGGCAGAAGCGTATGACAAAGGAAAATATTTTACTAATATTATCTTTAACGACAAACAATCTACCAATATCATTAAACTGCTAGCTGCTTATCATCAAGAAATCGCCGACTATGACCATCCAGAAGTAGCTTGTGAGCTTCCAGAAAGTGGCGCAAGATTTCAAGGCTGGCTCCCTCCGGTAGCTGACGCACCGACATTCACCATTCGTAAACGCGCTACCCGCATTTTTACACTTGATAATTATGTTGAATATGGCAGTTTAACTGCCGAGCAAGCTGAGAAATTACGTCTGGAAGTAAAGGAACGTAAAAATATTTTAATCGCCGGGGGGACCTCTTCAGGAAAAACCACTTTCGCCAATGCTCTCTTGCATGAATTAAAAGAATGTAAAGATCGGGTTATTGTGCTTGAAGATTTACCAGAACTACAAATTTCCGCTGCAGATTGTGTAAAACTTACCACCACCAGCTCTATTTCAATGCGCGCCTTGGTTAGAGGAGTTTTACGCATGCGCCCCGACCGTATTATTATTGGAGAAGTACGCGATGGAGCAGCCCTAGAACTACTGAAGGCTTGGAATACTGGACATCCTGGTGGCATTTGCACTATTCATGCGAATAGCCCAGAAGCTACCATTTCACGCTTGGAAGATTTGGTACACGAGGTTGTAAGCGTTATTCCCACACGCTTAATTCAAGAAGCTATCGACGTTATTGTATTTATGCAGCGCGATCATACCGGCAAACACAAGGTAAATAGCATTACAGAACTAAAATCATACTAAAAAAAACACTAGGGCCTATTTTAAACAAAAAAAGGCCCTAGAAAAGTCTATCTTGCGCTTAATCTTTACTCAAGAGCAAGTACGTCTTCAGCCTGAGGACCTTTTGGACCAGGCTTAACCGTAAATTCTACTTTTTGTCCTTCATTTAAAGAACGATATCCATCACCGCGAATTGCACGATAATGAACAAAAACATCTTCGCCACCTTCTACTTGTATAAAACCATAACCCTTAGAAGCATTAAACCACTTTACAACACCAGAAACACGATCTGCCATAATAACTTTCTCTCTAAAAATTTTAAAATAAACCCTGTAACTAATTGTTACAGCGAGCGCATACTACCACAGATAATAACGAAATGAAAATGATATTTTTCATCTTTTGTTAAGAAAAACCATCCTACCCATCGCCTCGCTTGAAGCCCAAGCCGCGCAGATACAGATTAACAAACAAGTATTATGTGCGGAATTGGTCAGTTTATTTATAAAAAACCTTATAAAACCACGTGTTTATCCGCAGCTTTATCATCACCCTGCTTTGGAGCAACATTTTTTGAAGTTGCCTCTGGTTTTGCTTCTTCCTTTCGTCGTACGCGCTTTCCTAGCCATGCGCAACGCAAATAGCGCGGTGCTTGAGCCAGGCTTTCAGAGTTTGGCCCTACGGGTGGAGTTGATAAAAAATATTTTTTAACCTAAATCCTAGAATTGAAATCTCTGATTACAACAGCCCCTTTATCTGAACATCATCTACAATTCTTCATGAGTATGATCTGATTTCTTACTCTCTTCTTTAACATTATCTTCCGGGGTTGCCTTCGAGCCACTGTTTTCAACTTGCTTCGGCTTTAATAATTCTTCTAAATATTCAGTGGCGACACCTTTTTCACGCGCTAAATCAAGCGCGGTTTTTCCGTTGCTATCTTTTATACTTGGATCGGCGCCATCTTTATTAATTAAGCTCTCGACTCCAATTATATAACCACACTCTGCCACCAACATAAGTAAAGTTTTGCCGTTAACATTTTTTAAATTAATTTTAGCGCCTGGGTCTTTCATTTTTTCGCTACCCCCAAAAACCTGACTTCCAAGCTGCATAATTTCAGACCAAATACTCATATTCGTCTCAGCAATTTTAATCCCTTCCCCAAATAAGGCTTTTACTAAATCATCCCTCTGCCTAACCAATCCATCATCAATTTCCATAGAGCCTTCTTCGCTATCTTGTTTGGGCAGCATAATATTGGCAATTAAAGCGAGGAAAGTATCACGAGCTAAACCTTTCTCTAGCAACAATTTACTTAATTCCAAAGAAGGCAGTTCAATAAAGTATTTAATCTTATTAAGATCGACACCTTGTTCTACTAAAAACGCTATTAAAGCCTGCTGCTTGGCGACCGATTCATTGTTAATAATTACTTTTCTCGCAATATGGTCGTAAATCTCAACTTTTCCATTCACTATCATGGTAATCAATAAAGATTTGTCTAAAGAATCTTTTGGGTCAAAGGGATTTTCAAGCATCAGCTTTACACCTTCAATAGTAGGAAAAGAATTTATCTTATTGATTATCATCTTTACTTTGGCAAGTTTCGCTCCATGCTGCAGAGCAAGCTTTATAAATTCGTCATCTTTTGCACAGATATTAATTGAATAATAACTATTCTCACCAAGTTCCACCCTGCGAGCAATAGCCAACTCTAGTAATTTATTAGCGCTGCCACCTCTTTCTAAAACCATCTCCAGAATCTTCTTTCTTTGCTCATACTTAACCTCGTCATTTTCACAATCCCACTGGCCCACAATAGCAACAATAATTCTGTTCGGATCCATAGAATTATCAAGCATCAATTGGATAACTTCGGGAGAAATAAATCCATTCATCGTCCAATGCTCTGGCAATTTTATCTCAGAAAACTTCGCCCCATGCTGCAGAGCAAGCTTTATAAGTTCGTCATCTTTTGCACAGATATTAATTGAATAATAACTATTCTCACCAAGTTCCACCCTGCGAGCAATAGCCAACTCTAGTAATTTATTAGCGCTGCCACCTTTTTCTAAAACCATCTCCAGAATCTTCTTTCTTTGCTCATACTTAACATCGTCATTTTCACAACCCCACTGGTCCACAATAGCAACAATAATTCTGTTCGGATCCATAGAATTATCAAGCATCAATTGGATAACTTCGGGAGAAATAAATCCATTCATCCTCCAATGCTCTGGCAATTTTATCTCAGAAAACTTCGCCCCATGCTGCAGAGCAAGCCGTATAAGTTCGTCATCTTTTGCACAGATATTAATTAGAGTATATCTATTCTCACCAAGTTCCACCCTGCGCGTAATGGCTAACTCTAGTAATTTATTAGCGCTGCCACCTCTTTCTAAAACCATCTCTAAAAGCTTCTTTCTTTGCTCATCCTTAACATCATCTTTTTCACAACCCCACTGGTCCACAATAGCAACAATAATTCTGTTCGGATCCATAGAATTATCAAGCATCAATTGGATAACTACGGGAGAAATAAATCCATTCATCGTCCAATGCTCTGGCAATTTTATCTCAGAAAACTTCGCCCCATGCTGCAGAGCAAGCCGTATAAGTTCGTCATCTTTTGCACAGATATTAACTAGAGTAGATCTATTCGCATCAAGTTCCACCCTGCGAGTAATAGCTAACTCTAGTAATTTATTAGCGCTGCCACCTCTTTCCAAAACCGTCTCTAAAAGCTTCTTTCTTTGCTCATACTTAACATCATCTTTTTCACAACCCCATTCTCGCGCAAGAGGAATAAGCGCTTGATTTGGATCTAACCCATTATCAACCATTAGCGTAAGCACCTCGGGAGAAACAAGCTTGGATGTCGACCAATAATCTGGTAATTTAACTTTAGCGAAACTAGCTCCCGCATCTAAAGCCATCTTGAGGTAACTTTCTTGATTAAATAACTGTAGATGGTGATTACTACCTCCAACTGATAACGTTTGACTAACAGCCACCTGTAATAAAATATTAGGATTAAGCCCTCTGGCTAAAGTAATTTTGACCAGTTCTTGCTGTTTAGTAAGCCCCTCACCGTTATACACATAAGACCGCATAACTAAACCAAAAAATCTCCGTAAATCTAAACCCCCATCAAGCAACAGCTCACTCATTTTTGCAGAAGGTAATGGATAAAAATTATTGATTTTTTTAACATCAATATCGGACGCTAAAAGTGCTTTTTCGGCATCTTCAAAACTATTCTGCGCTATAGCATCTTCTAGATTTTTTTGATTATTTGCAAAAGAACCATTTGATAACAACAATAAACAGCAGGTAACCGCTGATATAATGACCGGTCTATTTGGAATTAAAAACATATTCATCTCCATCTCTATCAAATTAATAAAATATTTAAAAAGGTCGCACTTGAACTAACCCAGTTCAAACACTTCCTACAAAAAACCCTACACGATTACCTTTTTTATCGCGCGCTCCGAGCTCGGATCTGTTTTCCACTCGCCGCTCTGATTAACCCCAAATATTATCTACAACTCTTCATGAGTATGATCTGATTTCTTACTCTCTTCTTTGGCACTATCTTTCGGGATTACTTTAGAGTCACTGTTTTCAACTTGCTTTGGCTTTAATAACTCTTCTAAATATTCGTTGGCGACACCTTTTTCACGTGCTAAATCAAGCGCGGTTTTTCCGTTGTTATCTTTTATATTTGGATCGGCGCCATCATCAATTAAGCCCTCAACCCCAGCGACATCGCCAATCTCTGCTGTCAACATCAGCTGAGTTTTCCCATTGGCATTTAGTGAATTAATCCTAGTCACATGACCATACGAGCCATTGCTACCATAATCCATATCAAAAAACTGGAGAAGTTCAGACAAGATGTTTTTATCCATCTCTGGGACTTTAACCTCCGCTCCAAACAGGGTTTTTGCCAAATCATCCTTCTTTTTAACTAATTCATTATCAATCTCGAAATGGCCGATATCAAAGCCATATTTAATCGGTACCACTTTTGCAATTAAATTAATAAAGGTATCACGATCTAAACCCTTATCAAGCAAAAACTTACTTAATTCAAGCGAGGGGAGCTCGGCAAAATATCTAATTTTTTTAAGATCCGCTCCTTTTTTTACCACAAGTTCTATTAAATCTTTTCGCTTGGCAACCAGCACATCGCTAACTATTGGCTTCCTTGTAACAGAATCGTAATCCTGAACGTTCTTATTTACTATCTTAGTAATAAGCAGAGCTTTGTCTAAAGAATCTTTTGGGTCAAAGGGATTTTCAAGCATCAGCTTCGCCCACTCAACAGAAGTTGGGTAAAACCTTACTTTACCACCTCCTGCCTTTATTTTGGAAAGCTTTGCTCCATTTTTCAAAGCGATCGCTATAAGCTCTTCTTCGCCTTTATGATCCAAAACCACATTTAGTAATTTATCAGCGCTGCCACCTTTTGCTAAAACTGCATCCAAAAGCTTCTTTCTCTCCTCCTGTTTAGATTCATCAGTATCAGAACCCCAATCGCGCACCAGAAAACCAAAAATCTTGCCTGGATCCATTAAATTATCAATCATCAACGTAAGCACTTCAGAAGAAGCAGTCCAATATGGAAACCAATAATCTGAGAATTTTATCTCAGAAAACTTCGCTCCATGCTGCAGAGCAAGCCTTATAAGTTCGCCATCTTTTGCACAGATATTAACTGAAGCATAGCTATTCTTACCAATTTCCATCTCTCGAGTAATAACTAATTCTAGTAATTTATTAACGCTGCCACCTCTTTCTAAAACCATCTCTAAAAGCTTCTTTCTTTGTTCCTGTTCAGCCGCATCTTTCCCACAACCCCACTGCTCTACTATAGGAGCAAGAGTTTTATTTGTACCCAACCCATTATCAAGCATTAGTGTAAGCGCCTCGGGAGAAGCAAGCTTGGGCATTGACCAATAATCTGAGAATTTTATCTCAGAAAACTTCGCCCCATGCTGCAGAGCAAGCTTTATAAGTTCGTCATCTTTTGCACAGATATTAATTAGAGTATATCTATTCTCACCAATTTCCACCCTGCGCGTAACAGCTAACTCTAGTAATTTATTAGCGCTGCCACCTTTTTCTAAAACCATCTCCAGAATCTTCTTTCTTTGCTCATTCTTAACATCATCTTTTTCACAACCCCATTCTCGCACAAGAGGAACAAACACTTGATTTGGATCTAACCCATTATCAAACATTAGCGTAAGCGCCTCGAGAGAAACAAGCTTGGATGTCGACCAATAATCTGGTAATTTAGCTTTAGCGAAACTAGCTCCCGCATCTAAAGCCATCTTGAGGTAACTTTCTTGATTAAATAACTGTAGATCGTGATTACTACCTCCAACTGATAACGTTTGGCTAACAGCCACCTGTAATAAAAAATTAGGATTAAGCCCTTTGGCTAAAGTAATCTTAACCAGTTCTTGCTGTTTAGTAAACTTCTCATCATTATACACAGAAGAACGCATAACTAAACCAAAAAATCTACGTAAATCTAAGCCCCCATCAAGCAATAGTTCACTCATTTTTGCAGAAGGTAATGGATAAAAATAATCGATTTTTTTAACATCAATATCGGACGCTAAAAGTGCTTTTTCGGCATCTTCAAAACGATTCTGCGCTATAGCATCTTCTAGATTTTTTTGATTATTTGCAAAAGAACCATTTGATAACAACAATAAACAGCAGGTAACTGCTGATATAATGACCGATCTATTTGGAATTAAAAACATATTCATCTCCATCTCTATCAAATTAATAAAATATTTAAAAAGGTCGCACTTGAACTAACCCAGTTCAAACACTTCCTACAAAAAACCCGACACGGTTACCTTTTTTATCGCGCGCTCCGAGCTCGGATCTGTTTTACACTCGGCCCGCTCTGATTAACCCCAAATATTATCTACAACTCTTCATGAGCATGATCTGATTTCTTACTTTCTTCTTTGGCACTATCTTTTGGGATTACGTTAGAGTCACCGTTTTCAACTTGCTTTGGCTTTAATAACTCTTCTAAATATTCGTTGGCGACACCTTTTTCGCGTGCTAAATCAAGCGCGGTTTTTCCGTTGCTATCTTTTATACTTGGATCGGCGCCATCATCAATTAAGCCCTCAACCCCAGCGACATCGCCAATCTCTGCTCTCAACATCAGCTGAGTTTTTCCATTGGCATTTAGTGAATTAATCCTAGTCACATGGCCATACGAGCCATTGCTACCATAACCCATATCAAAAAACTGGAGAAGTTCAGCCAAGATGTTTTTATCCATCTCTGGGACCTTAACCTCCGCTCCAAACAGAGTTTTTGCCAAATCATCCTTCTTTTTAACTAATTCATTATCAATCTCGAAATGGCCGATATCAAAGCCATATTTAATCGGCACCACTTTTGCAATTAAATTAATAAAGGTATCACGATCTAAACCCTTATCAAGCAAAAACTTACTTAATTCAAGCGAGGGGAGCTCGGCAAAATATCTAATTTTTTTAAGGTCCGCTCCTTTTTTTACCACAAGTTCTATTAAATCTTTTCGCTCGGCAACCAGCACATCGCTAACTATTAGCTTCATTGCAACAGAATCGTAATCCTGAACGTTCTTATTTACTATCTTAGTAATAAGCAGAGCTTTGTCTAAAGAATCTTTTGGGTCAAAGGGATTCTCAAGCATCAGCTTTATCCCTTCAATAATAGGAAGAGAATTTATCTTATCGCCGCCCCGCTTTATTTTGGCAAGTTTCGCTCCATGCTGAAGAGCGATCTTGACCAGCTCTTCCCATTTAGAACAAAAATAAATGTGCCTATACCCTATCTCTTCCCCAATAAAAATCGCCCCCAACAACTTATCAGCATCACCACCTCTTTCTAAAACCATCTCTAAAAGCTTCTTTCTTTGCTCATACTTAACATCGTCATTTTCACAACCCCACCGGTTCGCAATAGCAACAATAATTCTGTTCGGATCCATAGAATTATCAAACATCAATTGGATAAATTCGGGAGAAATAAATATATTCATCGCCCAAGGCTCTGGCAATGTTATCTCAGAAAACTTCGCTCCATACTGCAGAGCAAGCCTTATAAGTTCGTCAACTTTTGCACAGATATTAACTGGAGTATATCTATTCTCACCAACTTCCACCTCTCGAGTAATAGCTAACTCTAGTAATTTATTAGCGCTGCCGCCTCTTTCTAAAACCATCTCTAAAAGCTTCTTTCTTTGCTCATTCTTAATATCGTCACTTCCACAACCCCACCGGCCCACAATAGCAACAATAATTCTGTTCGGATCCATAGAATTATCAAGCATCAATTGGATAAATTCGGGAGAAACAAATCCATCCATCGTCCAATACTCTGGCAATTTTATCGCAGAAAACTTTGCTCCGTACTGCAAAGCAAGCCTTATAAGTTCGTCATCTTTTGCGCAGATATTAACTGGAGCATATCTATTCTCACCAAGCTCCACCTTTCGAGTAATAGCTAGCTCTAGTAATTTATTAGCGCTGCCACCTCTTTCTAAAACCATCTCTAAAAGCTTCTTTCTTTGCTCATTCTTAACATCATCTTTTTTACAACCCCATTCTTGCACAAGAGGAATAAGCACTTGATTGGGATCTAACCCATTATCAAACATTAGCGTAAGCACCTCGGGAGAAACAAGCTTGAATGTCGACCAATAATCTGAGAATTTAACTTTAGCGAAAGTAGCTCCCGCATCTAAAGCCATCTTGAGGTAACTTTCTTGATTAAATAACTGTAGATCGTGATTACTACCTCCAACTGATAACGTTTGGCTAACAGCCACCTGTAATAAAAAATTAGGATTAA
>JAJXWM010000008.1 GCA_021781615.1 Pseudomonadota bacterium | reverse complement strand
CGTCTGATCTCCTGTAACACTCGACTTCGATTCACTGATTTCCTCTCGTTTTTAGAAAATCAGTACCTTATCAAAATCGGACAACTCGCGTGTTACTTAAACCGGACAACTGGCATGTTACCAACAGTATACCATCAAAAAATTGAATAAAATCTTTAATAATGGTAGTATTGTACACAAAAAAGCGCAGTTGTTGTTATGGAGATTCTAATATTTACTATAATTTCTATTGGTTGGCTTTTTTGTTTGTAAGTAAAAACTGCTAATAAACAAAAAAATAAAAAATATTTAAACTTAAAAATTTTGGAGGTATTTCGTATGTTAAAACTATCACGCACGATCTGCTCTGCTTTGACTTGTATTGCTGCTGTTATGGCTAACTCTTCTTGTTATGCAGTAACAGAAGATATTGTATCTAATTGTAATTGTAATATAGGCCATTCAATGGTTATTATTGAAAAGCCAGGAATAAAGAATGTCAAATATAGCGTTGCGATGAAGGGTGTAAAAATAGATGGGGTGAAAGCAGAAGGTGGAGATGATATGCTTTTTACAACCACTTCCTATCCCTTCAGTGTGCTGAGGAAAATACCAAAGCCTATACGAGATCATTTTGATGAGATAAGAGACACAGAAGTTGTTGCAACCTGTACAAGTCGTGGGTTGGAAGAAAATAATTTATGGCCTGCGGGTGGACGTACAACGAACTGTCCTCCGGGAAGTGGGCTTATTGTTAAACAATATAAGCCAGATTGCGCAACTGGTGTGAATCAGCATACTATTGTTACTATAACTACAACGCAAGTTGAAGATAAAAAAGAATCTGGTCCTTCGAGCGTGGTAGTTGAGGAGGATGCTAAGGAGGCCCTTAAGGATAAACTTGAAAAATTAGGTACTATTTTAGGGGAAATAAAGGCCATAAATGATACTATTGGAGCTAATAAGGATCAAATTAAAATTGGTACACAGACGATGTTGATGACTGGTGATGGCGCTAGCTCATCCTCATCTATTTTTGAAAGTACACATTAGGAAGCAATAGAGAATTATTGTTACAGTAAACGGAGGTAATGTATGCTAACGGTGTCACGCATAATTTCTGCTGTGCTAGCTTGCATTGCTGTTATGATAAGTTCTATTTGCTATGCTGTGTCAGAGGATATCACGTCTGGTTGTAATCCTAATATAGGCACTTCAATGGTTATTGCTGAAAAGCCAGGAATAAAAAATGTCAAATATAGCGTTGCGATGAAGGGTGTAAAAATAGATGGGCTGAAAGCAGAGGGTGGAGAAGATATGCTTTTTACAACCACTCATTATCCTGTTAGCGTGCTGAGAAAAATACCTAAACATATGCGCGATCATCTAAAGGAGATAATGGATACAAATATTAGAGCAACATGTACAAGTCGTGGTTTGGAAGAGAACAATTTGTGGCCAGTAGGAGAAAGTACAACGAACTGTCCCCCAGGAAGTGGAATTGTTGTTAAGCAATATAAACCCGATTGTGCAACTGGTGTGAATCAGCAAACTATTGTTACTATGACCACCACGCAAGTTGAAGATAAAAAAGAATCGAGCTCTTCAAGTGTGGTAGTTGAGGAAGATGCTAAGGAGGATCTTAAAGATAAACTTGAAAAACTAGGTGCTATTTTAGGGGAAATAAAGGCCATAAATGATACTATTGGAGCTAATAAGGATCAAGTTAAAATTGGTAAACAGACGATGTTGATGACTGGTGATGGCGCTAGCTCATCCTCGTCTCTTTTTGAAAGTACACACTAGGAAGCAATAGAGAATTATTGTTACAGTAAACGGAGGTAATGTATGCTAACGGTGTCACGCATAATTTCTGCTGTGCTAACTTGCATTGCTGTTATGGTAAGTTCTATTTGCTATGCTGTGTCAGAGGATATCACGTCTGGTTGTAATCCTAATATAGGCACTTCAATGGTTATTGCTGAAAAGCCAGGAATAAAAAATGTCAAATATAGCGTTGCGATGAAGGGTGTAAAAATAGATGGGGTGAAAGCAGAAGGTGGGGATGATATGCTTTTTACAACCACTCATTATCCTGTTAGTGTGCTGAGGAAAATGCCTAAATTCATGCGTGACCGTTTAGATGATGTAATGTATACAAATATTAGAGCAACATGTACAAGCCGTGGTTTGGAAGAGAACAATTTATGGCCTGCAGGTGGACGTACAACGAACTGTCCCCCAGGAAGTGGAATTGTTGTTAAACAATATAAACCCGATTGTGCAACTGGTGTGAATCAGCAAACTATTGTTACTATAACCACAACGCAAGTTGAAGATAAAAAAGAATCGAGTTCTTCAAGCGTGGTAGTTGAGGAGGATGCTAAGGAGGCCATTAAGGATAAACTTGAAAAACTAGGTGCTATTTTAGGGGAAATAAAGGCCATAAATGATACTATTGGAGCTAATAAAGATCAAATTAAAATTGGCACACAGACGATGTTGATGACTGGTGATGGCACTAGCTCATCCTCATCTCTTTTTGAAAGTACACATTAGGAAGCAATAGAGAATTGTTGTTACAGTAAACGGAGGTAATGTATGTTAGAGGTATCACGCATAATTTCTGCTGTGCTAACTTGCATTGCTGTTATGGTAAGTTCTATTTGCTATGCTGTGTCAGAGGATATCACGTCTGGTTGTAATCCTAATATAGGCACTTCAATGGTTATTATTGAAAAGCCAGGAATAAAAAATGTCAAATATAGTGTTGCGATGAAGGGTGTAAAAATAGATGGGGTGAAAGCAGAGGGTGGGGATGATATGCTTTTTACAACCACTCATTATCCTGTTAGTGTGCTGAGGAAAATGCCTAAATTCATGCGTGACCGTTTAGATGATGTAATGTATACAAATATTAGAGCAACTTGCACGTTCCTTGGGTTAGAAGAAAACAATTTATGGCCTGCGGGTGGGCGTACGACAGATTGTCCTCCAGGAAGTGGAATTGTTGTTAAGCAATATAAGCCCGATTGCGCAAGTGGCGCGAATCAGCAAACTATTGTTACTATAACCACAACACAAGTTGAAGATAAAAAAGAATCGAGCTCTTCAAGTGTGGTAGTTGAAGAGAATGCTAAGGAGGCTCTTAAGGATAAACTTGAAAAATTAGGTACTATTTTAGGGGAAATAAAGGCCATAAATGATACTATTGGAGCTAATAAGGAACAAATTAAAGTTGGTACACAGACGATGTTGATGACTGGTGATGGCGCTAGCTCACCCTCATCTCTTTGAAAGTACACACTAGGAAGCAATAGAGAATTGTTGTTACAATAAACGGAGGTAACGTATGTTAAAGGTGCTACGCATAATTTTTGCTGTGCTAACTTGCATTGCTGTTATGGTAAGTTCTATTTGCTATGCTGTGTCAGAGGATATCACGTCTAGTTGTAATGATATGTTGCTACTAAAAAATGTTTTTTAAAGGAGTAAGAATATGCAAGAAAGGAACAATAGCCCGCAAAAAAGAAGCAAGAGCCTGCCAGATTGGCTTAAAAATTTTCTTCCTAAGGAAATAAGTTTAAAGCCTATTGATTTTTCTAATATGCAAACAGGAGAATTTGATATATCCAAATTAAATGAAGCTTTAGTAGGAAGTGGAAAAACAATCAGCTGGTTGAGAAAAATAATTAGCGACCTTGAAGAAAAGGGAGCTCCATTAGAACAAGTTGCTATTTTTAAAGAATATCTAGAGAGTGCCCAAGAAATTCAAAATCATTTTGAAAAACTAAAAGATGAACAACTTACTTTCCTTGATCTAAAACGGAAAAAGGAAATCGCCGAATCAATTCAAAAAATACAAGAGTTCTATAATGAATTGATAGAGTTCGGTGAAAAAATTTCCATGGTTATGAAAGAAGAGGCAATGAGATTGGTAGAAAAACTACAAAAACGACTACGTGAATTGTTAGATCAAATTAGATTGATTGACAAAACAATTACAATCAATAAAAACAAAATCAAAAGTAACCAGGGGAAAATTCAAAACAACAACATACAAATTGCAAATAATACCTCTCAAATTGCCACCAATATCGCACAAATCAAAGGGAATGCTCAGCAAATTGAAGAATATGAAAGGCATCTTTTAGAAAGCAGCTTTTTTGAACAGCTACATCACAAAACCAAGATTTCTCTTATAACTCTGCAAGAGAGGTACAGTAAATATAGGTATAGCTCAAGCGGCAAGACAATGGTAGAAGGCTTACATGAGTTTGCCAAGTCATCTGAAATATCAGTGAAGGTAATGGATGTGGTTATCGCTGAGCTGAAATTAGAGAGCATATTGGAAGGTCATCAGGTGGTTGTAACAAATATCAAGGAACTAGAAGCGCAAAATGGAAAATTACATGAGCAAAATAAAAAACTTGATGAACAAAACAGAAAACTGGATGAGCAAAATGCTGCGCTGGAAAAACAAAATGAGCAATTAGAAGGACAAAAAACCGTGTTAGTTGCTGAGGCTCGGGAGGTAACCAAGGAGATAGGTCTGCTTATGCCGGTAGTGATAAAGCAAGTTGAAGCAGATCCGACTCCGGAGAAAATTGAAGAATGTGAAAAAATAAAAGAGGAAGCTGTTGAAAAAATTTCTGAGGTTGTGGATTTAGATGCTAAAAGTATTAAAGAACTTGAGATATTAAAGAAACAGCTTGAGAAAAGAGATAAAGATATTTTAGATATTCTTGATAGCGGTAAAGTAATCGATGAACAAGAAATTGCCAAACTTGAAGCTGAAGTTGAGAAAAATGAAGAAAAGATGGAAGAATTGGACAAAAAAATACAAGATTCAAATCAGTCTGTAGAAGAGGATAGAGCGCAGCTAGATAAACTAAAAGAGCTAACAATCCCCAGCGTAGTTCCTAAGGAATCTGCATCTCAAGAAGCAGATAAAAAGCTTGCAGGCAAGACGGAAGATGAAGAAGTTACAGACTCTGCGGATGTTTCACCTCCGCTTATGAGGAAACAATAGGTGCTGTAAAACAAGAAGAGAAAAAGTAAATTAAAATAGTGCCTGCGCAAAAGAAAGCTAAAATCAAAAGGCTACGCTATTAATAAAGCTCAAATTAAACTAGAAGAAATGAAGCGAGATCTAGGAAAGTTAGTTACCTTGTGTGAAGAGGAAATGGAAAGAACCGTTGAAGTGATTAACCAGGCGGTAGAAAATAGTAGAGATGTATTACTACAAGATGAAATAAAACTATTAGAGGATAATGTCGCAAAGATTAAGGAAATGAAGCAACAGCTTGCAATTGCACCACCAGAGGCTAAGGGTGCCATTCTTGGTGCTGAAATAGCAGCTATTAGCAAAGCTCAAGTAATTTTAGGTGGGGCGAAAGCTCGAGTAGAGACGAAGAAACAAGAGGTGCATGGTGAATTAGAAAAAAGTAAGCAGGAACATAATGATACTACCAAAGAACTTGAAGAAAGTAGGCAAAAGGGAATTGAACAAGATAATAAACTCAAGGAATTTTCAGACAAAAAAGCTCGCGGCGAAACGGTAGACGAAAAGGCGCATGAAGATCTCAAAAAAGAAAGGGAAGATTCAAAAGGTGCAGAAGCAAGAAAAGAAGAGCTCCTTAAAAAACTAGAAGAAACAATAAAGAAGCGTGAGGAGGAAACAGAGCGACTGGATGCTGAGATACGGAAACTTTGGGGCTCCATAAAACAGTTGGAAGGGCAAAAAAATAAAACTCAAGATCTTAAGGATAAAGTAGAAGAAAAAGTTGATGATATTTTGGCACAGAAAGCAAAGATAAAAGAGCTTGAAGAAAGGAAAGAAAAACTAGAAAGCTCTAAAGATGAACATGAACTTTTACAAAGTATGGTAAAAGAAAGCTCAGGTGAAAATCTTGCCGAAGTAGAAGACTTTGAAAAACAGCTTGAAGAGCAAGAGGATAAAGATGCTGATTTAAAACCTGACTCTGATTCACCTGGGCCCGGTCCATCAAGTCCGAGACCAGGCGGTTCATAAGAGGATAGTTATTGGTATAGAACATTATATTTTTTATGGTAGATTATGCTGGGTGTTTTTTAGTGTTACCAGTGTTATTGTTATCCTGAACGAAGTTAAGGGTCTTTGTGGTGTGAAGTAAACATATGGATATCTTCGTATTGGCTATGGATAAAAAATAAAATTTTTTTTTGGAGAAATTTATGTCTAATCTATTTCGTATATTTTATTTGATGGTTATTACAACCATTGTATTTTTGTTATCTGGTCCTTCTTATGCTTTAGTTATTCCATGTACAATGATAGACGCTGGCTTACCAAATACAGCGACTGTTCCAGGAATTTCTGAGACATGGATAGAAGCTACGTTTGATGGAATATATGTCGATGTAGACGATTATAGCAGAAGATATGGGCTTATTACAACAAAAGGAGTTATGAAGCAAAGTAAAGCTGTGCTAGAAGGTTTAAAAAAATCACCATCCGACAGAGCCATACTCGCAAGTGTTAGTTATCATGTGGTAGCTACATGTTCTGGAGGTAAAAATGCAGAACTTGTTCCTGGCGACAAATTTGGATGCGGAGAAAATGAGTCAATGTTGATTGAATTAAATCAACCATTCTGTAAGACCACATCAGGCGGCGATAGACGGGGTGTTTTTACTGTAACCAGACATACTAAAAGCAGCTTGGTAGATGACGGCATAAAAGTAACAGTACCAATGCCATTAGATGTTAGTGTTAAAGATAAATTGCTAGACTTAAAGAGTGGCGCTTTATTTACTGGTGTTGCTGGCGGCGTTTCAGGTAGTGATGGAAAGGTACTATAAAGAAATTGGTAACCGAAAGCTCTAGTTTAGAAACATAACGGGATAGCTTTGGCTTGTGAAGTAAAGCGTTAGGCATAAATTTGTTGTTTTAGTCGCTTGCTAAAAATAAAACTTTGAGCAAGCTCCAACGGAGCAAAATGCTTCACCAGCCCAGCCTAAGCCGCGTTTTTTGCGAGCGCAGGGCTGGGTATGGATGTCTTCGTATTGGCTATGGTAATAAAAAAATAAACAAAAATTTTTTTGGAGAAATTTATGTCTAATCTATTTCGTATATTTTATTTGATGGTTATGGCAACCATTATGTTTTTGGTATCTCTTACTTCTTATGCTTTAGAAATCCCCTGTAAAAAGATAGATGCACACTTACCAAATACAGAAACTATTCCAGGAATTTCTGGGACCTGGATAGAGGTTACGTTTGATGGAGTATATGTAGATGTAGATGATTATAGCAAGAGATATGGGCTTGTTACAACGAAGGGACTTATGAAACAAAGTAAAACCGTGTTTGAAGGTTTAAAAAAATCTCCATCCGATAGGGCTATACTCGCAAGCGTTGATTATCGAGTAAAGGCCATATGTTCTGGAGGCAAAGAAACGGAAATGAATCCTGGTGATAAATTTGGATGTGCAGAAAACGAATCAGTGCTAATTGAGTTATACCGACCATTCTGTAAAACCGTATCAGGTAATGACAGACACGGTGTTTTTACTGTAACCAGGCATACTAATAGCAGCCTGGTAAGTGACGACATAAAAGTAACAGTACCAATGCTATTAGATGTTAGTGTTAAAGATAAATTGCTAGACTTAAAAAGTGGTGCTTTATTTACTGGTGTTGCTGGCGGCGTTTCAGGTAGTGATGGAAAGGTACTATAAAGAAATTGGTAACCGAAAGCTCTAGTTTAGAAACAATGCGGGTAGTTTTAGCTTGCGAAAAACTATTAGTCATAAATTTGTTAATTTAGTTGATTGCTCAAAATTTTATTTTGAGCAATCAACCGCGCAAAGCACGGGATCAAATCTTGAAGGGTCACCGCATTTTTTAAGATAATTCATTCTAAAAACAAAAGGTTAATAAGAAAAATTTTTAGAACGAAAGCGTGCATAGTATAAAATACTTCTGGGTTTTTAATCAGCAGTTAAAAAATACAGGAGGCAATACGATGCGCGCTGAAAAATTATTACATAAATTTATTGGAAAATTTTGTCAAGTCGATAAAAGAATTATAAATACTTTAGTTTGAAGCTGCAGCAACACTAATTGGTTGCAGGAAGCTATCGATTTTTGGCATAGCGAAAGCATTGCCTAAAGCGGCTAAAGTAAAAATCTTATAAAATGCATTGATCGGTTATTTGGTAATAAAACCTTGCTACGGTTTGGAGTAAAATTGTGTGGTTCATGATGATATATAAAATCCATCAAGTCCAAAATCAAGTGGTTCATAAAGGTGATTTATTGGAGATTACAATTAATATGTATATTTGTGTTTTTCTTATTAGCGTTTGGTTGGCTATATTTTCTACTTCTGCAAATGCCATAGTAGTCATTGATCCAATAGACCGGGATAATGAAGCTCATGTACAAACCAATTTTAATATCTTAGAAAAAACATATCATGATAAAGCTAAGGAGTTTCCGGAAGTTTGTGCAGTTTTAATTAAAGATCCGGATGATGGTATGGTGGATATTGGGACAGGAACCTATTTTGCAGAAAGTGGAAATTCAGGATTTGTTGTTACTGCAGCTCATATAGCCACTAAAGCGATAAACAAATTACCTTTTCTTTTTCTAGCATTTATGCCGGACTATCAAAGTAATCCCGATAGAATAGCTGCAAAAAGGGTTTATATTCATCCCAATTTTGATCCCACAATAACAGATTCAGATAATGATATTGCAATAATAGAGTTTGACATTAGTAAGCTTCGCTCTGGAATTTCACCACGGCCTATCGACTTTACAAAAGATTATTACTCTTTAAAATGTCTTGATGGTATTATTTTGGGATATGGACATTTTGGCACGACGACAACAAAGTTAGTGGATCTTGGTAAAGTACATTATGCAAAAACATTTATGTATCTTTATGAGGAGGATGAAACAAAATCGCCGGTTTTTAAAGTTACTCTTCCTCATCTTTCTAACTTTTATCCTAAAAACGACTTGATTAGCAAAGAACCTTATAGATTTGCTAGCGAGTTTGCTCCAATTGATTCATATGGAGAGAGTCAAGTGATATTAATGCATAATTTATGCAGGTTTCGAGTTCATTCTAATCAAGGGTTTTGTTCTGGTGGCGATGGCGGCGGCCCTTTGTTGATGAAAAATAAAAATGGCTCCTATAGGTTTATTGGAGTTGCACATTCAATAGGTATAGAAAAGCATGGTGGTGAAGCACATTCTGCTATTAAAACTGCATTTATGACATGGGAGCCTCTTTTTAATCATAGACAATGGATTAAAGAAATCATCAAAGAAGAATCAACAGAAGCGGTTACATCTCGTGATGAATTATAAAATTGTGGCCGTATGGTTTTACTATATTCTTGGCACCTTTCTCAGGTTTTTCCGTCCGACCAAACACGGAGAGTAAGCGCAGCAAGGTAATGGACTCACTTCTTACTAAACGGCATCTACGGCATCTTATAACATTTCCCTAAAACATAGATCATGGTCATTGCGGGGAACGAAGTGACGAAGCAGAAAATCCTAAAAACACTGGATCACCACGCAAAGCAAAAAACGCTTTGCTCGTGATGACATATATCTGTGTTTTAGGGAACTGCTATAAGTGCCACTAAGTGCCACAATGGTGATTTGTTATTTTACGTTTAGTAAAGTTTATAAATTTCATATAGGATTCTTATGTTTTAAATCATTGAGGTATATGTAAAAGCCGATAGGCGTGGGGTGTAAAAAACTGGATAGCTAGTTATGGCCAGTTATTAAAATAAACTATCAGCAAACAAGTCTAACAATCGACTAGTGGTGAAGGTGTTAGTTTTATCTTTTGCAGTATATATATAAGTTTCAACTGTACGTGGGGATATTTTTAATATACTTGCAATCTCTCGCATGGTTTTGCCTTTGACAAGCAAAGACAATATGTCAAATTCCCGTTGGGAAAATATTACTTCCTGTGTTCTAAATCTAAGGGGTAGCTTCCTAATCCTAATCGCCTGACAAAATTCAGTATAAGGTTGGTCAGAATCTTCTATATTTAAAAATCTACTTTTAGGAAAACAGATTGGTTCTTTTTCTATGGTTTTTAAGATATCACGTGCTTTATCTTTAAAATATAAAATAAATTGGTTTAGCAGTTTTTTATTACTACAAAATTCTACAGGAGTGCATTCATTAGGTGAAGCAAAACCGAAGAACTCAATATATTCTGAATTCACTTTTTCAAAAATTATCCCGTTATAATGATTAAAATTAGTAGCAGCGTCTTCTAGAGCTTCCGATGACATAACTGACTGCCAAGAATGTGTTTTTCTGCCATTATATAAAAAATTATAATCACTTTGCAAATAATGACGAAACCAGTTTTTGTCACCACCAGCTATTGCTATAATATTCGGCATATCATTTTTATCACTTTTTAAATAGCGAATTGAGTAATCGAAATGATTAATAGTAAAATTATTAAATAGAGGAGCACAAATATCAGTAATTTTATCTCCTAAAATATAAGCAGGATGCTCGTTGAAATGACTTAAATCTGTAATAAGCCTCATAAAAATTACCTCAATTATAACCATTAATATTGAATGCCATAAACCTTTGCTAAAATAAACTCTCAGCAAAACAATCTAACAAACGACCGACAGTAAATGTATTGGTTTTGTCCTTAGCGGTGTATAAATAAGTTTCAACTGTACGGGGGGATATTTTTAATATACTTGCAATCTCTCGCATGGTTTTGCCTTTGATAAGCAAAGACAATATGTCAAATTCCCGTCGGGAAAATATTACTTCCTGTGTTCTAAATCTAAGGGATAGTTTCCTAGTCTTAATCGCCTGACAAAATTCAGTATAAGGTTGATCAGGATCTTCTATTTTTAGACATCTGCTTTTAGGTATATGTATAATTTCTCGACCTAAGATTGCTATGATATTAGCAGCTCTATTTTTAAAATATGAGAAAAATTGGTTTAGTAAATCTTTGTTACCGCACAATTCTACAGAAAAGTTTTGATTTGGTGAGGCAAATTCCAACCCTTCAATACAATCTGAATGTCTTTTTTCCATGAGTATTCCATTGTACAGGTTAGGGTTGGTCGTTGCTGCTTGTCGTGCTTTTGCTGGCATGGTTGATGCCCAAGAATGTACTTTTTTCCCATTAGTTATAAATGGGTGATTGCTTTGAAAATAATAACGCCACCATTCTTTATTACTTATCAATACCGCTGCCTTCCTTGCTTCATTATTGTCTAGATACGTTTTCGTATAACAGAAATAATTGATAGAAAAATTATCGAACAATGGGGCACAAATTTCCGCAATCTCATCTGCTAAAAAATAGCTTGGGTGATCGGTTATATTTTTTGTATCTGTAACATAAGTAGACATAAGTTTTCCTAAAAACCTAAATTTATACTTCTGAGTTATTAGAGAAATTAATTTTCTCTAAAGTTAGTAACTTTATTAATGTACTAATGTTTATTGTACTAACTCGGCTAAAATTATAAAGGATTATCAGTAAATATTCCCTCCGTAATTATTACGATAGTTTTTGGAAATCTAGATATTTAAAATATATATTCGTAGTAAATATTAACTTTAATAACAATAGGCCATTGTGCCAGTTGGAGTGGCAATTTTAGAGGCTCAGAAACCACAGTTAATGGTAATCCTAGAGCTCAATGTAGTGAAATCTGTAATTATCAACCAAATTGTAGAGCGTACTACATTTACGAAAATAATTGCGAGGTAATATCACAAAAAGTCTTTCTCATGCAGGATTAATAACCTATCTTGTAACGATAGGTCTTATATTGTCAGTTCTTAAGCTAACGTCTATCATGGTAAATATGGGACTAGATGTGTGTGAATTTTTGAAAAAAACTTTCCGATATGGTGTAAAATAATAATAAAGCGCAGCAAATGGGTTCTCTCTGTAGGAACAATACAAATGTTGCACGGCATGCTTAAAAGCCTTGCCAAACGTGAGTTTTAGCAAAATAAGATCTTTAGATAAAAATAATAAGTATCCAAGTGTCAGAGCCACCTCCTTATGTATGGTCCTAAGTTTTTGAAATAACAAAAAGGGGGCTAAGATCAAATGTGGAGCGGTCAACCTCAATAGAGTGTTGGTATCATATTTTAAGTGCTGCTTTCGTAAAATATTTGAAAAAGCGCATACAAAAACCACCAGATTTACTTACCCAGAGTTGTTTAAAACGAAAAAGTTTAATTTGTAACCAAGGAAAAATTTAGGAAGAACAGCTGAAATAGTTAGGGTCAACTGTTTTTAGGATAAAGGTTGGTATGTTTAGCGACGTTGGAGTGCTGTAACAGTCCGGCGTCACGCCTCTTTCCAAAAAAAAACTTTGGTTAAATTTTTAGGTTTGTTTTTTTTGTGGTACCTAAACCCCCTCTATTTTCTTTGTTATTTTGATTAAGAATAAAAAAGACCTTAATTAAAGTTATTGTTAAAGGCAGCACATAGGTAGCTTTGCATGACTTGGTAAAGAGTGGAATATGGCTACAACCCTTGATTTCACTGGTAAGATGCGCGGGGATCGAAACGACGACCCGCTGATTAAGGGTTATTATATTACTTGCTACAAGCAAAATTCGTGGCACAATACAAGCGAATTAACGGTAAAGAAATTTTGCTTGCTATTCCTTCATAAAAATCTGGAAACTTAAGCTTAACAGGTTCTTCTGAAGTTATATCAAGTTTTTTAGCCAGTTTCTCTTTACTATATGGCATCATTATTATTTTTGGTTCGTTAGGCAATGCTGGGTTTATAGCCCTTCTGCCATCCAATGCCGTTTTTATTCTGTCCTGAGTTAAAAGTTGATGGATAATTTTCTGAGCCGTTTTAAAATTTAAATTGCCAAACGATAATCCAACATTTATGCTGTTTCTAGACATATTGACTAATGCATCACCGACAAATGAATCAATTCCAAAAGTGCAGATAACCGCCTGTGGCTCCTGCGCTTATCAGATAGCAGAATATAAAAATTTACCATATAACAAAATACGAGAAATCAATAAGACATCATATAGGTAAAGATGATCTTATTAAGCTTAAACTTGGCAATCCACAGAGAAATTTATTAATCAACTACTACCGTATTAAACCCCGTATTTCCCTCATATTTTAACCAAGGTATAACAACACCTGTCTAGTTACTAGCTTATTTTTTAATTAAAACCATGGGGGAAGTATGAGATCAACTCTATTTTTTTGCTTAGTTTTTATTTTTTCGCAATCGCTGGTTAATGCGCAGGTGATTGAAGTACATGAACATGTGGAAAAGAGCAGGTCAGAAGCGGAGATTAGACAGCTGGTAATTATCCAAGAGGCACAATATAAAATAGGAAACGCTGAAAGAGTTATTGAAAAAGCAGAGGTTGATAAAAACAATGCTGCAGAGGATGTCAAGCAGGCGGAAGAAAACATACGCACTGGTCGTCTGACTGAGGAGCAAGCTAAAACTGAAAAAGAAACGGCAGAAGCAACGAAAACAAAAGCGGAGGCGGACATAACAGCAGCAGCTCTCGTTATTAAGCAGGCGCTATCAGATATAGAGGCAGCTGAAGAGGTTATGCGCAAAGAAGGAATAAATATAAATTTAGCAGATGAGTCGATACAAAAAACATCGGCAAGCATAGAAGCATTACAAGCTAACCGAAAAACAGCAGAAGATAGTATAACAACAGCGAAAACTAGTAAGACACAAGCAGAGAAGGATAAAACAGAAGCTGAGGTGAATAAACAGAAAACGATAGTAATCAACTATCCTAATTGTCAGACATTATATATAACCCATCAGGATATTACCCCGTGTCCATCAGGGTATAGCCAAATTTTAAATTCTGATATGGTGTGGTCGAGTCGGCCGAATATGGACGATATCCGTTTATGTCAAAAAGAGGTTCCTGCTGCTGCGGGAACTGAGTGTTTGGTTGGTTATTTAGTTCGTGGTATCTACGCATATGGTGACGACTGTCGCATTCAGTCTACAAATTTAGCGGTTGTCCCTAAAAAAATGCACGGCCGCCTAAAATTCAGTGATTTTCATTATGGTCAATATTTGACCGTAACGATCACCAATAAAACCACGGGGCAGGTACTTTATAATCCAGGTTTTTTTAGCAACGGACAAGTTGTAGACTTACCATTTTCAAATACTGAAGATCAGGTTTTTGAATTTTATGTTGTCGATACCAATGTTCGAGGCATAATGACCGTGCAGGTGGATAGCGTTAATGTTGATAATGCAGCTACTGCCGCTCTTCAGCAGCAGGCAATAAACACCATAAATAAGGCAGATGCTGATATAGTTTCAGCAGATGCGACTGTAAAACAAGCAGAAGAAGATAAAATAAAGATAGAGGCAGATATCCAAAAATTAAAAACTGATTTAGCGGGATTGGAGCAAGATAAAAAAACTGTTTTAGAGCGCAAAACATCCGCCGAAAAAAATAGAGATGAGGCAAAAGCCACCAAAAAGCAAAAGGATGAAGATTTGCTAACGTTTGGTGTTACTAAAGAAAGCGCAGAAAAAGAGATAGGAAAGATCAATACGCGTTTAGAGCAGGCAGAGCTTGATCTTGCTATAGCAGAATCGGCTAAAACTAAAGCTGAGGAAAAGAAAAAGAACGCAGAAGATCGCGCGAAAATTGCCAAAGACTATATAGCAAAATTAAACGAAGATATGGTGACTGCAAAAGCGGCTTTGAATAAATTGTAAAAGTTTCGAATCGATCGTACAGGTGAGGATTGTTACAATCCGAGTTTTTTACTATGAATACATCTTCACCTTACTATGTCATCTCCGTGAGATACTCGGAATAACTGCAAGGACTCGAATATATTGGGCCTGTTGAAATCTGAAAATTTTTATAAAAACAACAAATGTAGCTTATTGTTTTTATTAGATTCCCGCTTTCGCGGGAATGACGAAATAGGCGGGTTTCAACAGCCCCATATTGGCTCGCGGCTATGACGATATTCATGGAGCTGTTGCAATTTGGGGAGTTTGATTACCGCATGCTTCCCCTGCAAGTTGTGGCTCAACGTACCTATGCTAGCTTGGCGGAGAAATGCGGTGTTACTGCTGCGCAAATTTGCAAGTTAATTGGAAAACATCAGACGGAGGACGTTGTTTAATAAATAACCATGGAACACCCACCGCCGCCGTTATTTTCGCGTCGCTGTCATTCCCGCGCCGCCGTCATTCCCGAGCCACCGTTATTCTCGCGCCGCTGTCATTCCCGAGCCATCGTCATTCCCGAGCCATCGTCATTCCCGAGCCACCGTTATTCTCGCGCCGCTGTCATTCCCGCGAAAGCGGGAATCTAAAAATCAAATAATTTCATTATACAAATCACGCCATGCAGGATTCATGCTTTCAATTAGTTGAATTTTCCATTCTCTATTCCATTTTTTGAGACGTTTTTCTCGAGTAATAGCCGAATACATATTTTCGTGCGCTTCGTAATACACCAATAGATGTAGATTATATTTTTTACTGAAACCGTCGACCAGATCATTTTTATGTTGAAAAATGCGTGCTGACAAATTTGATGTTACCCCAATATATAATGTTCCATCAGGTTTATTAGTTAAGATATAAATACATGGCATTTTCACAAGGTAAAGATATACAAAATAAGAAAAAAATTAAATACCGTATTAAAAATTGGTCGAAATATAATGAAACGTTAAAATAAAATTGCTATTGATATGAGATTCCCGCCTTCGCGGGAATGACGGCGATGCGGGAATGACAGCAACGCGGAAATGACGGCGATGCTTCGCGGGAATGACAGCGATGCAGTAATGACAGCGATGCGGGAATGACAGCAGCGCGGAAATGACGGCGACAGGTGGTGTTTCATGGTTATTTATTCAACGCTCATACGTAGGAAAAAACGGTGTAGCTAGATTATATGGTCGGGGCAGAGGGATTTGAACCCCCGACGGCCTGCTCCCAAAGCAGGTGCGCTACCAGGCTGCGCTATGCCCCGAATTTTTAAGATAATACTAACTAGTTGTATCAACGTCAAATATTATAAATTTTTATATAACATTTTTATATAACGGGTCTTTGAAATCTGAAAATTTTTATAAAAACAACAAATGTAGCTTATTGTTTTTATTAGATTCCCGCTTTCGCGGGAATGACAAAGTAGGTGGGTTTCAACAGACCCATAACATACTAACTTACTAGCGGCAAGCCGCGGGGACAAAGCGATGGGTGATTGCCAAGGGGGAGAAGCAGAGCTTATCCCCCTTGGGCGAGCCCGGGGTTCATACCCAGGGCGAAGTCAAAAAATTGATTTCTCCTCTGATTGCATTCATATACATAATAAGTTAACCTTCACTACTTAGCTTCTTAAGATCAATAAGATCAAATAGATAGAACTATGGGGTATTATATTGTTGAGGTTGTTTTTATCGTGGTATTGGGAATTTTGGGGCGGTTAGTTCCTCATCTTCCTAATGTAACTCCACTTACCAGCTTAAGCGTGTTTGCTGGGGTTAAGTTGCCGCGTTTGGCAGCGCTTCTGGCAGTGGTTGGTATTTTGTTTATTTCGGATTTGTTGTTAGCTTTTATTTGGGATTATCCGGCTTTAGGTTATTTTTCATTATTTACTTATACTGGATTTATTGGGATTTCATTGGTTGGTTCAAAGTTTAAAGGTACAAAAAGTGGTTTAATTGTTTATATTTTAGTGGCATCTTTAAGTTTTTGGATTTGGACTAATTTTGGTGTATGGTTAACAAGTGGTTTATACCCTAAAACTTTAGAAGGTTTGAGTAGTTGTTATTATCTGGCTTTACCTTTTTTGCGTAATGCGTTGGTTGGAGATTTATTTTGGGGTTGTGTGATTTTTGGTTTAGCGAGAGTGGCGGAATTTGGTAGACGCGCTGGATTTAGGTTCCAGTAGGGAAACCTGTGAGAGTTCGAGTCTCTCCTCTCGCATATTAATATGGGTGTAGAATTTAAAGGTGAGAATATGGAAACTAAGCTTGAAAATTTGTCGAATTTAGAACGAAAAGTAACTGTTACGGTCCCAGCAGATGAAGTTACCAGTAAAGTTAAATCTAAACTAAAAGAAATTGCTGCCAAAGTAAAAATACCCGGCTTTCGTCCAGGTAAGGTTCCTTTTAATATCATCGAGAATAATTATGCAGAATCAGCGCATGCTGATGTTTTAGAAAAAATATTGCAGGAGACCTATCCTGAGGTTTTAGAGAAAGAAAAACTAAATCCTGCGGGCATGCCTAACATAAAATTTGTTTCTTCTAAACCAAATGAACCCTTTGAGTATACGGCAACTTTTGAAGTATATCCTGAAATTAAGTTGGCGGCTTTTGAAGAGGCAGAAGTTGAAAAACAGGTAGCAGAGATTGCTGATAGTGATGTCGATGAGATGCTTGGAAAGATGCGTAAGAGTCATGCCACCTGGCGTGAAGTGGCTGAAGATTCTTATAAAGCAAAAGCTGGTGATCGGCTTACCATTGATTTTACTACTAAGCCTTGTGATGCAGCCAATGATGTAGAGCCAAAAACAGAGGCTGGGGTTAAGTTTGTTCTTGGTGATGGTACAATGTGGGTAGATTTTGAACAGCCACTGCATGATGTTAGTGTTGGCGAAGAAAAGAAGTATATTTTACAAATGCCAGCCACGCACATGGATAAAACTATTGCTGGAAAAAGATCAGAATTTAACGTTAAAGTGCATAAAATTCATGAGCCAATTTTGCCCGAGTTAAATGATGAATTCGCTGCCAAAATGAATATTGCAGAGGGGGGAATAGCCAAGCTAAAAGAAGAAGTCCGCGCCCATATGGAGCGGGAATTAGAATTAACGCTTAAAGATCTTTTTAAACAAGCTGTTTTAAATAAAGTATTAGAGCTCAATCCAATTGAGGTGCCAAAGACTTTAGTTGAAGATGAGCTTAGAAGAGCCGCAGAAGATTGGCAGCGCCGAATAAAAGCAGCTCGTGGTACCTTAGAAAACGCTCCCGCATTTCCTCGTAGTGAATTTGAACCACAAGCTAAGCGTAATGTTGCGCTTGGACTATTAATGTCGACGTTAGTAAAAGAGCACAATATTGCAGTTGCTCATCAAGAGGTGCGTAAAAAAATCGAAGAGCTGATTGGGGCATATTATGAGGATAATGAAGAGGTGCTTAATAAGGTGCTTTCTGATCAAAAACGTTTAACGGAGATTGAGCTGTTATTATTAGAAGAAAAGCTGATTGAGCATCTATCTAAACAAATTAAGCCGGTCGAAAAGAAGATAAGTTATAAAGATATAGTAGCGAAAAATAAGTAAGAGGGTGAGATGACTATGTTAGAACAAACATTGATACCAATGGTAGTTGAGCAAACCGGTCGCGGTGAAAGGTCCTATGATATTTATTCACGATTATTAAAAGAGCGAATAATATTTTTAGTTGGAGAAGTTGAATCACATATGGCCAACTTAATTGTTGCTCAAATGCTTTTTTTAGAATCAGAAAATCCAGATAAAGATATTTCTCTTTATATTAATTCTCCGGGTGGTGCAGTTACTGCCGGACTTGCCATTTACGATACCATGCAATTTATTAAGCCAAATGTTAGTACGATGTGTATTGGTCTTGCGGCAAGTGCTGCTGCTTTTTTATTGGCTTCTGGTGCTCCTGGCAAGCGTTATTGTTTACCAAATGCTACGGTTATGATTCATCAGGCGCTTAGTGGTTTTCAGGGGCAGGTGAGTGATATTGAGATTCATGCGCGCGAGGCTTTGCGAGTAAACCAACAGATTATCGATATTTTATCGCATCATACCGGAAAATCGGCGGATCAAGTAAAGAAAGATGTCGATCGTGATAATTTTATGACCCCAAAAGATGCGCTTGAGTATGGGATTATCGATAAAGTTTTTGAAAAGCGCCCATAATTTAAAAATACTATATGAAAATATTAATCAGTAACGACGACGGTGTGCATGCTATTGGTATATCCACTTTAGCGAATGAACTGGCAAAAATTGCTGAAGTGATGGTTATTGCCCCCGATCGCAATCGTAGCGGTGCCAGTAACTCTCTTAGTATTCAAGTTCCAGTTAGAGTGCAACAATTACCAAATGGTTATTACAGTGTAACTGGTACACCTACCGATTGTGTGCACTTAGCAGTCACGGGGTTATTGCAAACCGATTTTGATATGGTGGTATCTGGAATTAATGCCGGCGCAAACCTTGGTGATGATATTTTGTATTCAGGAACCGTAGCCGCCGCAACGGAAGGTGGTATTCTTGGCATACCCTCTATTGCTTTTTCTCTTTCTGGTAAAGATCCGCAAAAACATTATGATACAGCGGCAGCAGTGGCGGTACAGATCATCGAACGTTTAAAGAAAGCACCACTACCTCATGGGACCATACTAAATGTTAATGTTCCCGATATTAAGCTTGAAGAGATACAAGGTTTTGAATTAACTCGTTTAGGCAAGCGTCACCCAGCACAGCCAGCAATTAAAGCAATGGATCCGCGTGGCTATCCAGTGTATTGGATAGGTGCTGCTGGTTTAGAAGAAGATGCAGGTCTAGGTACTGATTTTTATGCGATTAAAGAAAATAAAGTTTCGGTAACGCCAATTCAGCTTGATATGACCAATTATACCGCTTTTGAAAAACTAAAGACTTGGGTTTCTGGATTGATGCAGTGCAAAAAATAAATAATGCGAAAGACCCTACATTTTCTAACATTATTATTACTAATCATATCTATTGGTGGTTGCGCTAAACCACGGTCAGTTAAGTTGCCGCCGGTAACTGAAGGTTGGCAAAAACCATCTTCAGCAAGAAATGCTTATATTGTCCAGGAAAAGGATACTTTATATTCTATCGCATGGGCCTTTGGTGTTGATTATCGTTATCTTGCTGAGCTCAATAATATTAAGGCGCCATATGCACTTCGTCGTGGTCAGCGCCTGCATATTAACCCATTGTCGTCTCGATCATCAGTAAAGTACCAGACAAAATCACCAAAACCACTTAGTGAGCTTAGGTACAGTGTTATGGATAGTTCCACCAAACCATTGTCGGGATGGATTTGGCCAACAGCTGGTAAGGTAGTTGCTAAATTTAATAATAAACTTGGTGGTAATAAAGGGATCGATATTGTTGGTGGTAACAATCAACCAGTTTTAGCCTGTAATCATGGAATAGTGGTTTATAGTGGCACCGGTATTCGTAGTTATGGCAAACTAATTATTATTAAACATAGCGACGATTATTTAAGCGCCTATGCTTACAATCAAGAAATGTTAGTAAGCGAAGGCCAAGAAGTAAAAGCTCGACAAAAAATAGCGATTATGGGAAAGGATAATGATGGAAAAACCGCGCTCCATTTTGAAATTCGTCGTTTTGGTAAACCAGTTGATCCGTTGTTATATTTACCAAGAAAATCATGACCGCAAATAAAGTTAACTTACAGCCTGCATTTGTTCTACATTCTCGACCTTACCGGGATACGAGTTTATTAGTTGATTTGTTAACTATGAATTTTGGCAGGTTAACGGTTGTTGCTCGCGGGGCTCGTAGTGCAAAGTCTAAAATTCGTGGAATATTATCGCCATTTTTACCACTCCTGGTGTCTTTTAGTGGTAAAAACGAGTTACGTACTTTGCAACAAGCAGAAATGAGTGGCATGAGCTACGCTTTTTCACCCAAAGTTCTTTTAAGCGGTTTTTATTTAAATGAGTTATTAACTAAATTATTGCCGATCCATGAATCTTATCCAGAAGTGTACCAATCTTACCAAAGCACACTTATTGCTCTTACTAAATCGTTACAGCCAGAAGTTGAGTTGAGGTTTTTTGAGAAGTGTTTGCTAGCTAATTTAGGCTATGGTTTACGATTGGATCAAACGGCTAACCACGAGCAAGTGTTGCCAGAAAAGCAGTACTTTTTTGAGTTTGGTCATGGCTTGAAGTTGGCAAAATCAGCTAGTCCATCAAATTTTTTAGGAAAGAATTTATTGGCTTTGCATGATGGATGTTTAAGCACCAAAGATGAATTACAAGAGGCTAAACGCCTTTTGCGCGGAGTGTTAGCAATACTACTCGGCGGTAAAAAATTAAAAAGTAGGGAGCTATTTTTGTAAATGTCTGTTATCTATTTTGGTCTAGGGTTTTTGAGAGGCCGCCACACAGCTAATTTTTTATCGACTCGCCCGGAGAGCGTAGGGCTGGGGAATGGTAGGAATATAATTTTAAGCTCGTAAGAGCGAGATAAAAAAGTTAGTTAGGCAGTGGTCTCTTTAGTATCAACTGAGGAAAAAAAGTATGATGATTTTTCATTATTTAATGTACACTTTACTTGCAATAGTTGTGGTCGGTGTTTGTTTTAAAAGTAAACTTTATCGGAAGCATTGGATAATCAGCGCATCTTTTCTTTGGTGTGGTTTAGCTCTATTAATAATTGGCAATCAGTTTGTTACTATCGATGAAAATAATGTTATTCATGAGGTTGGATTATGTTTGCCAATTGGAGCTATTTTGGCTATTACTGGTTTAATATATGTCGCTATTTTAGGTGTTTTTTTGTACTTTGCAGCTAAAAACGATACAATGCCAAAGGTAAAATAAAAGAAAAGCGTAACGGATAGGGCGGACCACAGTTCTTAGTTTTTTACTTGGAGCAAACTTGGTATTTAGTTCGGCGCGTAAAATTGATGGACTTCAGTTACGTTGGGTTAAAAACCACGTTGCTTTTCTTGTACTGTTTGTAATTTTTTTCGGCATATCATATTCATCAGCTTTTGCAGGGAGTGTTGCTGAATCGCCTCTCGCACTAAAAATCCCCAATAAATACCAACCCTACGTCGAAGTTGGCGGCGCACGCTATTTCAACCAAAACTCAAACACCGCCGGCCTTTACGATCTATTTATTCCCATACTACAAACTAATGATCAAATATTTTTTACCGATTTGAGAATTTTTGATCGTAGCGGCGCTTCATTCGAAAGCAATGTGCATTTGGGTTTTAGAAAATTGTTTCTCGATAAGAAACAAATGTTCGGTGTTTACACCGCTTACGATCACAAAAGAAGCGACCACAGAAACCATTACAACCAATTAATGGTTGGGGCTGAATATTGGTGTGACAAATTATTTTTTGGTGGAAATTTTTATAAACCATTTGGTACTGCGAGTAAATTAATAAAAAGCAGTGAATCAATAACTGATAAACCGACGAGCAGAACTATAAATATTACTGAAGGCTATGAAAGGGCGCTTACTGGCGGTGATGCTGAAATTGGTTACGCTTTGACCTCTAACCTAATGGCGTACGGTGGTGGTTATTATTTTCGTGCAAATGGTGCTGAAACTATTGCCGGTCCGAGAGCCAGAATTACTTACGAATATCGGGAGCCACACGGCAGGGTATTAGGAGTGCTAGACGGGCTTAGTGTGGAAGCAGGAGTGCAGCACGATCAGCCAAGAGGTACCACCGCATACGTTGGTATCAAGTTCAAAATTGGCCTAACTAATCTTGACAAAAACACCAATCTTACCGGTTTTGAACGGCACATGATCGAACTTGTGCGCCGAGATCCAGACGTGGTAGTAGGAAAAGTAGAGAAAGAAAATAAAACCCAGCAAGTGATCCAAAAAAGTGATGAAGAGATCACCGCCTATTTTGCCAAACTAGAAAACCAAGATTTTGCTCAGTGGAATCCTGAAGATTTAGTTGAATATAAAAATTGGCTTATTCAAAAATTAGAATTATCACCAGGTGTTTCTCTTAAAATGGTAGGAAAAGCTTTTAGGGAGTTTGCCAAGATTTACCATCCTGATAAATGTAGATTACGAGCTGGTTGTGTCGAAAAAGAGGCGGAGAATTTCTTTATAGAAAAATCAAAACAGTATGAGGCTTTAAAAGGAATATTCGCATTTCAAGAAAATCAAGCTCAAGCAACTTTATTGCGAAGAACTAACTTATCGAACGACGAGGCGAACCAATTTACAGAAGCGTCATTGCAAGGGATTGATGAATCGAACTCTAAAATCCAAATTTACCAATTTACAGAAGCGCCATTGCAAGGGATTGATGAATCGAACTCTAAAATCCAAACTTACCAATTTTCAGCTCTAACAATACTTGGCGAAGCTATCATTACCCCAATAAAATGGCTAGATTATGCAGTCAACCAGGTGTTTGATATGTTGCTTCCAATAAAGATGGTAAGTGCTGCTGGTGTGTTTACTGCCTATTGCGGTTGTCCTTTTCAAGCTGGAGTACCAATGCCTCCGTGTGTTAGAGCTAGAAAAGTTACAATGAACTACGTAAATACTGATGATTTGGCAGCGAGTCGGACTTTACCTAAAGAAGATGTTTATGGGCTTCTTGCATTGGAGGGTTGTGAAGATTATGGCTTTAGTATTACCTGTTCAAATGGTTATTATTTGGCTGCTGCATTTTTGGTGCCGGCTCATCCAGTTCTTGAAGAGTATAAATTATTGACACCATACAGCTATGATTATTGTTCCGGGGGCCATTATGTATTTTTTACTGGTAACGGTAAAGAGCTGAAAAAGCTATTTCTTGCTGGTGTTAAGATTTCGCCTGCCGATGATAATGATCTTGGTAAAGATGATGAGCAACTCCAAAAGATTGTCGATCTTGCTAAAGAAAGTGGTTGTCAAGATTGCGTTGAATACTTAGAAAAGAAAATTTATGAGCGCGCAGAGAGACGACAAGAAGCTTTTATAAAAGAAACTCTTAGTCTCGATGGAGATCCCAAAAAACTAAGCGACCATTTTGCACAAAATGTCGGTAAGTTAAAAGAGTCTGCCGAAAGGGTTTTGAATAGTGGCTTCCCTGAAAGATTTATAGACCAAGCTGCCAGATTGCTGGATGTACTTACTTCTGTTAGAATGAGCGTTAATCCTAACTTTGCCCGAGATTTTATTGCTAATACGGCAGGCTATTATTCTTCTTGTACGGCGTTGTCGGTATTTTTAGGGACTTTAGTTGCTGATGGACCAGCCGGATCAGCTGGAGGATTTTTTTGCGGTCAGCCGGTATGTTTGCTGAGTGGAACAGGAATTGGAATAACAAAATCCTTATTTGGTAATGTTCGTTTGAGGGTGGAAAATAAGGGTGATGGCGGTAAAAGCCTAGGTGAAAATAGTGGTTCTGGACGTACGATTAATCCAAGTAAAGCGGAGAGTAAGGTTTGGAGAGGACTGCAGCCATTTAAGAAAGATGTAAAAACAAACGGTTTGCTGGGCAAAGATAAAGAATATTATAAATGGGATAAATTGCACAATGATATTGAGGTATATGATAGAAATGGTAAACATTTGGGATCTAAGAATCCTACGACCGGTGAAATGTATAAACCAGCAAAACCAGGTAGAGAGATAAAAGATGAACTATAAAATAAATATGTGTTGCGAACAAATGGAGCATCAACTAAAAGATGAAAGAGTTGCTATAAGTTATTCTCCAATATTTAGAGAGTATAGTATTCATGTTATAGACTGGTTGATTCCAAAAGAAGAGATTCAAGAAACAAAGGATTTAATCACTGCAAGGCAATGTATAGATTACTGTCCATGGTGTGGTGTAAAGCTTCCAAATGACTTAAGGGACCAGTATTTTGAAATTTTGCGAAATGAATATGATCCGGAGGTAGACATATTTAGCATAAAAGACAATCCAAGTATTCCTGCAGAATTCAAGTCCGACAAATGGTGGAAAAAAAGAGGACTGTAAGACAAACCTAAAAACTAAGCGACCATTTTGCACGCCTTAGAGGTGTCATTGAACTTTAAATTCTAGCTGGTGATCGTTATAGTAAACTAAAACACTGCTATGATTAATCCATTCTCCGAGTGAAATGCGTTCGGCTCTTTTGGTATCAACAGTCAATTCTTCAATTTCAGCGATGTGAATATGTCCATGAATTAGAAGAACAGAATTGAATTTATTTAGAAGTTTTTTTGTCGCTTCAGGTTGCACCGCCAAAACATCTTTATTTTTTCTTGCTTTAATTTTAGCGCTGTATTTTTGGATCTTGCTTGCAAACCACGTACGAAATTGTAGCGGTAGTTTTAAAAACATCTGGATCCCGAATGGAAAGCGGATAAGTTTTCTAAACATCCAATATTTGGGATCTTTAGTGCAAAGAATATCACCGTGAGTTAATACCGTTTTCTTGCCATAAAGATCAATTGGACAAGGATCAGGAATTAAAGTGCAGCCGCTTTCTTTTGCAAAGGCCTTTCCTAAGAGAAAATCTCGATTGCCTGACATTAAATATATGGGTATTTTATTTCCGGCCGCTTTTAGGGCATTTCTTATCGTTTCATTAAATATTGAATGATCATCATCACCCGCCCAAAATTGAAATAGATCCCCGAGAATATAAAGTGCATCAGTTTCCTCGGTAATTTCTGCTAGAAACTTGAGAAATATCTTCGTGGTTTCGAGTGTAGTATTACCTAAGTGTAGATCAGAGATGAAAATTGTATGACGTTCCATTATCTGATCATAAGTTGTTTGGCTTTATTATTCAAATTTTGGTTAACTGATGTAATAGCCGTTAACCGCTTCTTAAGCAAACAGCAGTATAGTGGCGGATTTTTTTGCTTTTTGTGGAGCGAAGAAGTGGCGCATAAAATGCGCGTTTTTCGTCACAAATCATCTTATTTTTGTCTGTGCTTAGTTATTATACCCTTAGTACTTGCCTGAACGTGGGGATCATGATATTTTACCATTATTAAACAGGCACGTAGCTCAGGGGTAGAGCATCACCTTGACATGGTGGGGGTCGGTGGTTCGAAACCACTCGTGCCTACCAGTTTTGTAATGATAAAAGATTTTTCTGACTGGCTCCCCGATAGGCTTGTCCCCTAATGTTTTTGTAGGGGAAGCATTGGGGATGACATTTATGCTAAAAATAACACTTCCAGATGGCAAACATATAGAGTTCGCTAATCCAGTAACCGTAAAAGCGGTTGCGGAAGCGATTGGCCCTGGGCTTGCTAGAGCTGCAGTTGCTGGCAAGGTTGATGGTAAGCCAGTAGATCTTTCATTTCTCATCGATCATGATGTCGCTATTACAATCTTAACCCCAAAAGATCCAGAGGGACTTGAAATACTACGCCATTCTACTGCACACTTACTTGCACATGCCGTTTGTGAATTGTTTCCAGGGGCAGAGCCCACCGTAGGTCCTGCTATCGAAGATGGTTTTTACCACGATTTTTATTATCCTAAAGGTTTTACTGAAGATGATTTAGTCACCATAGAAAACAAAATGCATGACTTGTTAAAAACTAATCAGATAATAGAAAGAACTGTTAAAAACAAAAGCGATGCCGTAGCCTTCTTTAAAGGTCGTAATGAAAATTATAAAATAATGATGGTAGAGGATATTCCTGATGATCAGGTTTCATTTTATAGTCAGGGGAGCTTTATCAATGCTTGTCTTGGTCCCCATGTTCCTAGTACTTCGCACCTAAAATCTTTTAAATTAACCAAGCTTTCCGGAGCATATTGGAAAGGTGATTCCAATAACGAGATGCTGCAACGTATTTATGGTACTGCCTGGGGTAGTGAAAAAGAATTAAAAGAGTATCTAGAACGACTCGAAAAAGCCAAGCAAAACGATCATCGCTTAATCGGGAAGAAGATGGATCTTTTTCATTTGCAGGAAGAGGCTCCTGGTATTGTTTTTTGGCATCCCAAAGGGTGGGCTATTTATTCCGAGATTAAAAAATACTTAATTTCCAAATTAATAAAATTTGGTTATCAAGAGATCAATACTCCCATAATTTTGGATCGTAGTTTATGGGAAAGGTCGGGGCATTGGGATAATTACCGGGAGGTAATGTTTACCACCGAATCGGAAAACCGGCACTATGCTTTAAAGCCGATGAATTGTCCTGGGCATATACAAATATATAAACAAGGTCTTAAGAGTTATCGTGATTTACCCATTAGATATTGTGAATTTGGTTACTGTCATCGTAATGAGGTCTCAGGATCTTTACATGGAACGATGAGGGTTCGTGGTTTTACTGTGGATGATGGACACATTTTTTGTACCGATGATCAGATTCAGACGGAATGCGAGGCATTTATCGGCCAAGTTGTTGAAGTTTGTGCATACTTTGGCTTCAAAGAGATTACAGTAAAGTTATCAACTCGCCCTAAAGAGCGTATCGGAACTGATGAGATATGGGATGTGGCCGAGAATGCTTTAGCCACTGTTTTAGATAAAAGCAATATAAAGTGGCAAGAGGCTCCTGGTGACGGTGCTTTTTATGGTCCAAAGGTCGAATTTTCACTGCGCGATAGTTTGGGTCGAGTTTGGCAGTGTGGTACGCTACAAGTAGATTTTTTCATGCCCGAGCGTTTTGGGGCGTATTACATTACTGAAAAAGGGGAAAAGAAACCCCCAGTTATTCTACATCGAGCAATCATTGGTTCACTTGAGAGATTTATTGGAGTTTTACTTGAAGAAACTGGCGGAAACCTGCCTCTGTGGCTTGCTCCGGTTCAAGGGGTGGTAGTTAATATTACCGATGATCAGGTCGAATATGCCAAGAAAGTTACCCAAAAGTTCCAAGATTATGGGTGTAGAGTGATTTATGACTTGAGAAATGAGAAAATCGGCTTTAAAATCCGCGAGCATTCGATTGCTAAGGTACCGTTGGTATTAGTAGTTGGTAATAAAGAGATCGAGACAGAAACAGTTGCTGTACGTAGTAGTGACGGTAAAGATTTAGGTCAGATGTCGGTTGAAAAGGTAATAACTGATATTATGAAGCTAGACTTACTTAAAAATAAATATTAACAAAGGAGGAGTATTATTAATCCATATAACAGTTCGCGCGGTCAGCAGCGTGGTGGTGCTACCAGCAGCAAAAGAGCACGGGTGAATAGTCAAATAACCGCACGTGAAGTGCGTTTAATTGATGCTGAAGGACAGCAGGTTGGTGTTTTAAGCATTCAGGAAGCTTTACAAAAAGCTCAGGAAGTAAGCTTAGATTTGGTAGAAATCGCCCCTCAGCTTACGCCGCCCGTTTGTCGAATTATGGACTTTGGAAAGTATTTATTTGAGCAACGTAAGCGTCTTAAGAAGAAATCGAAGCGAGTACAGTTAAAAGAGATAAAAATGCGTCCGGTCACCGATATTGGTGATTATTTAGTAAAAGTTCGTCAAGCTGTTGCATTTTTACAGGAAGGAGATAAAGTTAAGCTCACGGTTAGGTTTCGTGGACGTGAGTTATCTTACCAACAGCAAGGTGTAGATATTTTACGGCGAGCCGAGAACGATTTGAAAGAATATGGTACAGTAGAGCAAGCCCCCAAAATGGAGGGTAAGCAGATGGTGATGCTGATTGTGCCAGGAAAAGTTAAAAGTAATAAAGAGAAAGAATAATTAATGACATAGTGGAGTTTTATCATGCCGAAGTTAAAAACAAATAAAAGCGCAGCTAAACGTTTTAAAAAAACCGCTAGCGGTAGTTATAAACATCGTAGCTCTTTTCGTAGTCATATTTTGACGAAAAAAAGTAGCAAAAGAAAGGCGCGTTTAGCACCAATGGGTAAGGTTAGCAAACGTGATCAAAAATTAGTTAAAAGAATGCTTGGAGAAATCTAGAAGCGCTTATTTTAGTTAGTATTATATTTAATTTGAATTAGATTGTTGGAGAAAGAGAAATGGCAAGAGTAAAACGTGGGGTAACAGCAAGAGCCCGTCATAAAAAAGTACTTAAAAAGGCTAAGGGATATTATGGCGCCCGTAGTAGAGTTTTTCGTGCTGCTAAACAGGCGGTAATAAAAGCTGGTCAATATGCTTATCAAGGGCGTAAACAAAAGAAACGTCAATTCCGCTCGCTTTGGATCATTCGGATCAATGCCGCAGTTAATGAGTATGGATTGTCATATAGCAAATTTATTGCTGGTTTAAAGAAAGCCAAGATCGATATCGATCGTAAAATTCTTGCTGATATAGCTGTTAACGATAAAAAAGCTTTTGCAGTAATTGTTGCAAAAGTTAAAGGTGAATAGATATAAGTTTGTATGATAAAAACCTTAGCAAACGAAGCAATAAAGTTTGTAGGTGGTGTCGGGTTTGGTTATCGTACTTCCCTTAATAGTTGTCGGAATGATCGTAAACTATTGCGGTTATCCCGAGCGAGTGCGTCGCATATTTTTCTATGGGGCGCTCGTAGCCATTTTTAGTATGCTAGGTATAGCCTTCGTATAATCCTAAAAGGAGCAGCTGGAACCAACTGCTCTTTTTAGGATTATATGTAATACCCTTTCGTATATGTTGCAGCTATGCTCTTAAATTATCTTTCCTTTATCTTCACAACAGCTTGGTTTATAATGAAAATATATAAGATTATTATCGTGAATTTGTAACTATGAAACCACATCTAGAAAATATCGAACAGATCCTTAAAGAGGCCTTTGAAGTAATTAATCACGCCGCTACAAGTCATGAGCTTGAAATAGTAAAAAGTAACTATTTAGGCAAAAAGGGCAAGTTAACTGATCTCTTAAAGCAATTGGCAACGCTAGATGCAGCAGAGCGTCCAAAAGTGGGGCAGATTATTAATCAAGCAAAAGAGAAGATTATTCAAGCTCTTGACGAGCGAAGTAATGCACTAACTAAAGCGTTAGTTGAAGCTAATTTAAATCAAGAGGCGATTGACATAACTTTGCCATCTCGTGGGCAAGTACTTGGTTCTAGTCACCCAATTTCCAAGGTCCGCCGTCTCGTAGAAGAGTTTTTTGTTAAGATGGGTTTTGTGGTGGTTGAGGGTCCAGAAATTGAAAACGAATTTTATAACTTTACGGCTTTAAATATTCCGCCACATCATCCAGCGCGAACCACCCATGATACCTTTTATTTTAGCGATAATACCATGTTACGTTCGCAAACTTCTCCGGTACAAATAAGGGCGATGCAAAAAATGTCGCCCCCAATTAGAATAATTTGTCCTGGCAAGGTATTTCGCCGCGATAATGACGCCACGCATGCGCCGATGTTTCATCAAGTGGAAATGCTAATGGTTGATAAAAATTTAAATTTGGCTAATTTAAAATGGTTGGTAGGTGAATTTATTAAATTTTTCTTTAAAGAAAAAATTGAGTACCGTTTTCGTCCCTCTTATTTCCCCTTTACTGAGCCTAGCGCTGAAGTTGATCTTAAATGGCATGTGGGTGATTCGTGGCGTTGGTTAGAGCTTGGTGGTTGCGGAGTAGTGCATCCTAACGTATTAAAAGCTGTTAACATCGACCCTCAACATTATCGAGGCCTTGCCTGGGGTTTTGGTATTGATCGTTTAGCAATGATTTATTACGGTATAAATGATATCAGATTGTTTTTTGAAAATGATTTACAATTTTTAGAGCAGTTTTAATTGAGGATAAAACATGGATACAGCAAATTATTTTTCTGCTTGTGATAAGGTAATGAAAGTATTAAGTACGCAAGGTGCGTTTTTAACGGTAAAAGATCGTACGGGCAAAGTAAACGTCATGACTATCGGTTGGGCTTTGCTCGGGATCGTATGGCGAGATCCAATTTTAATGGTGGCGGTTAGACCAAGTAGATATACTTTTGGGTTATTAGAAAATGCTGATGACTTTACCGTGACCATTCCTTTTTCTGACATGGGTAAGGAATTGGTTTTTTGCGGCACTTATTCTGGCAGTAAGGTTGATAAATTTAAAGAGGGTGGGCTAAATACCATTTTTGCAAAAAAAGTAAATTCACCAATCATCGATATTAAAAATGCCCGACATTATGAATGTAAAATAGTGCAGATGTCAGCTTTGGATAAAAAACGTTTAAATGGACAATATGATGAGAAGTTATATCAGGATCGGCAATATCATACTTACTATTTTGGCAAAATCAGTGATTGTTACGAAACATAATTGTATTTACTGGGTAAATGAATATTTAAGGGTACTATGAAATTTAGTAAAACTTGGCTCCAAAAATTAATAAAAATTAATATTGATACCGAAAAGCTGGTAGAACAACTTACGATGGTTGGTTTAGAAGTGGCAGCGGTCGAGCCAGTTGCGCCCAAATTTCACGGAGTTGTAGTTGGTGAAGTCTTAGAAGTTAGTCCCCATCCTAATGCTGATAAATTGACGGTTTGTACGGTAAATGCTGGCGCACCAAATGATAAGCTTACGATAGTTTGTGGTGCAAAAAATGTTAGATCAAAGTTAAAAGTTCCGGTGGCTTTGGTTGGAGCCGAATTGCCAGGAGATTTTAAAATAAAACAGGCGAAGTTACGTGGAGTGGATTCAAGTGGCATGTTATGTGCGGCAACGGAGCTTGGTTTGGCTGAAAGCAATCCTGGAATTCTTGAGTTACCAGATGATGCTCCAGTTGGTGTTGATATTCGAGAGTATTTATCGCTTAACGATGAAATTATTGAAATTGAACTTACCTCCAACCGAGGAGATTGTTTAAGTTTGTTAGGTATTGCTCGTGAGGTTGCTGCTATTAATCGCATTACTTTTTCTCCTCCAGAAGTTCAAGAATTTATTGTGATAAACTCAACGGATGTTTTTCCGGTGGTTATAAAAGAACCGGATGCTTGTCCACATTACGTCGGGCGGATTATTCGCGGTATAAATAATAAAGTTTCTACACCAGCTTGGATGTTGCAACGGCTACGGAGTATGAATGAAACTCCTATTAGTTTTGTGGTTGATGTAACCAATTATATTATGTATGAATTAGGGCAGCCGCTACATGCTTTTGATTTGGCTAAATTGAACAACAATATTGAAGTACGTTATGCTCAGCCCGAGGAAAGTATAGAGTTGCTTGATGGTAGTAAAATTGATTTGAAGAAAAAAGACACTTTAGTAATCGCTGATAGTGAGAAACCTCTAGCATTAGCTGGAGTAATGGGCGGCATGGATTCAGGGATATCTTTAGCTACACAAGATATTTTTTTAGAAAGTGCATTTTTTAATCCAACAAAAGTTGCTGAGCAGTCGCGTAGTTATAAAATACAAACCGATTCCTCTTATCGATTTGAACGTAGTATTGATTATGATCTGCAGTTATATGCTTTAAATCGTGCTACCGCTTTGATTTTGGAGATTGCCGGTGGTGTACCAGGAGCGATAACCGAAGTGGTTGCTAAAGAGCATCTACCAAAGTCTTTAGGTATTACGTTGTATCGACAGAATATTCATAATATCTTGGGGATAGCCATTGCTGATGAAGAGGTGGTTAGTATTTTGTCCCATTTGGGTATAACCCTTAAACCTACTGCTGGTGGTTGGCAAGCAAGTGTGCCGAGTTACCGAGCATTTGATCTCAAAATTGAAGAAGATCTAGTGGAAGAGATTGCAAGAATTTACGGTTATCATCTAATTCCAGAGCAAAAAATTGTTGCCGAGCTTGGTGTTAACAATGTTGTTTCTAATAAAAGCGAGTTAGATCGACTTGTTACTTTGATGGAGGATCTTGGATATCACGAGGCCATCACTTATAGTTTTATCGACGAAAAGGCTCAAAAATTATTCGGTGGTAAAGATGAAGCTTTGCATTTAGCTAATCCTATTTCATCTGAACAAACTGTAATGCGTACCACATTATGGCCGGGTTTAGTTAATGTTGTGAAACATAATTCTCGACGCCAGGAGCATAACGCACGATTATTTGAGGTTGGCCTAAGATTTGTACCAAAAAAAGATGGGGAATTAGAGCAAAAACCTACTATTGCTGGAATTATTTATGGTGATCTTTATCCTGAACAATGGGGAGTGCAGCAAAAGAGAGCTGCAGACTTTTTTGATTTAAAAAATGATGTTAATACTATGTTGAAGTTATTTGCGCGAGATAGCGATATTAAGTATCAATCATGTTCTCACGGCGCGTTACATCCTAAACGCTCTGCCGAGATCTATGTTAGCGGGGATCACGTTGGTTTTATTGGAGAGATACATCCATTGGTTCAACAACAGGCAGACCTTGATAAAAAGGCATATTTTTTTGAAATAGATTTATCTATGTTAATCAATAAATTACCGACTGTATTTAAAGAAATATCTGTGTTTCCAAAGATTAAGAGAGATATAGCAATAATAGTGAGTAAAGATATTTCTTGGTTGCAAATCAAAGAGAAAATAGTAGACATTTCAGGTGAATTACTACACAATATATCATTATTTGACGTTTATTGTAATGAAAACATCGGGTTGGATAAACGTAGTATGGCAATTCGTCTAATTTTTCAAAGTGTTAGTCGTACTCTCATTGATGCAGAGGTGGAGGCGTTAATGGATCGTATAATTCTAGTTTTAAAACAAACTGTTAGCGCAAGCTTAAGAGGATAAGTTTATGGCTTTAACAAAAGCTGAATTAGCGGAAAATTTGTTCAAGGTGCTCGGGATTAATAAGCGTGAAGCAAAGGATTTGGTGGAAATCTTCTTTGAAGAAGTTAGGTCTTTGCTTGAGCAAGGACATCAGATACGATTGTCTGGTTTTGGCAACTTTAATTTGCGTGATAAAAGAGAGCGTCCTGGTAGAAATCCTAAAACCGGTAAAGATGTTCCTATTACTGCTAGAAGAGTTGTCACTTTTCGTGCTGGTCAAAAGTTAAAAGCTAGAGTTGAGAAGTATGCAGAATCCACAACATCAGCAACAAATATCGTTGGAGCTTCCTAAGTTACAACGGATAGATAGTAGCAGTAAAAAAAATCTACAGGATTTACCTCCTATTCCGGATAAGCTTTATTTTACTATTAGTGAAGCTGGTAATTTGTGTTTGGTAAAACCGCACGTCTTACGTTATTGGGAGCAAGAGTTTCCGCAGCTTAATCCTGCGACAAGACGTGGCAAAAGACGTTATTATCAGCGTGTCGATATTTTATTAATTAGGCGCATTAAAAGCTTATTGTATGAGCAAGGTTTTACTATCGAAGGAGCAAGAGCCAGGTTAAGCGTTAAAGATCGGGATGATTCAACTGCTCAGAATACTGATGTCACCAAGTTTGTAAAAAGTACCATATCTCAGTTGACTCAAGTATTGTCAGAATTAGAAAAATAATTGTTTCAAAAAAGGTGATGACACCTTCGTGTCGTCTGGTTATGTTGTGGTAAATTGTGTTTGTAAATCGGGGCGTGGCGCAGTCTGGTAGCGTACTTGCATGGGGTGCAAGTGGCCGGAGGTTCAAATCCTCTCGCCCCGACCAAAGAAAGCTGTGATTTATCCTCGTGGTAAGCTGAGGAGTACGAGGTTAAAATAAATAAACTAACTTATGACTTTAAAGCCAAAAATACTTGATGTTATAGCTTGTCCTCTTTGTAAAGGTAAATTACTTTACGATAAAAATCTGCAAGTTTTAATTTGTAAATTTAATAAGGTGTCTTTTCCCATTAAAGACGGAGTGCCCATGGTGGCGGCGCAGGATGCTAAATCAATAACTGAAGATCATTCTAAAAGATCGGCGCAATAGTAGCTTGTTTTTTGTAATTTATGAAAGAGCAATATTACACTAGTACGTCCATTGCTAAACAAGCACAATTTTTTCTTGAAAAAATTAAACCATTTCGTGATAAACATCACTATCGCCTTGATCCTAAAGTGGCGGCATTATTGATTATAGATTGTCAGAAATTTTTCTTTGATAAATCGTCACATGCTTTTGTTCCAAGCGCCACAGCCATCCTTCCCAACATTTTGAAATTACAAAACTATTGTTTGCAAAATAGTATTACAGCCGTTAAAACCCAGCATATCAATACGATAGAAAATGCTTCTATGATGCGTACATGGTGGGGTGATCATCTTCCTTATGTGGGAGATAGTATGGTTGAAATTATTCCGGAAATATCGGCTCTGGGAAAGCCGCCGATTACTAAAAGTCAGTATGATGCTTTTTATGACTCGGTGCTTGATCTAGTATTGGAAGCTCATGGCATTAGACAAATAATTATTACTGGAGTTATGGCACACCTTTGTTGTGAAACTACTGCTCGAGTTGCTTTTACCCGAGGCTATGAAGTGTTTTTCGCCGTTGATGCTACCGCTACGTATAATCAAGAATTTCATTTGGGAACATTGATAAATTTGGCTCATGGATTTGCTGTACCAATGTTAAGCGAAGAGATCATAGATCAATTACAAGGAAAATAAGCTGTGGCAATGGAGAAAACAGTAGCAATTATAGGTGCCGGACCTGCAGGTATGGCCGCAGCTCTACAACTACGCCGTTTTGGTATAAAGATCTTATTGTTTGAACAAAAGGAATCTAAGTCATTACTAAAAAATGCCTGGTGTGTTGAAAATCACTTGGGATGTTATCCAGGAAAAACGGGCATAAAATTACTATGTGATTTTCACAAACATCTAGCAAGGAATAAAGTAAAAACTATAAGAAGCAAGGTAGAATTGCTTGATTATAATGGCAAGACTCAGTTGTTTAGAATAAAAGCCGCTAAAAAAACCTATATTTCAGATTATGCTGTTGTTGCTTCTGGAACCAAGCCCAAGCTTTTGTTACAAAATCCCCCGGCCGCTATTAGCAACCATTTATTTTATGAGGTGTTCCCTTTATTAAAAAAGCGTAATAAAACTATCCTAATAATTGGGGCAGGGGATGCAGCTTTTGATAATGCTCTTAATTTAGCCAAACATAATCGAGTTATTATATTAAATAGGTCAAAATATATTGATTCTTTACCGCTTTTAGTCAATAAGGCTATGAAAAATCCTAATATCAGCTATTTTGAAGAGCACGAGATATATGGCATTGTGCCAACAACTGCAGATAAAAAAATCTCAGTCATGTTTACAAAGCGGAGGAAAAAAGTTTATATAGAAGCTGATTATTTATTGGTTGCTATTGGTCGTTTACCACAAAAAGATTTTTATACTGGTAAACTATGGACTGCCGAAAAAAGATTAATAAAAGAGGGAAGGTTGTTTTTGGTGGGAGATGCTAAAAACGATCTTTATCGTCAGGTTGCGATTGCAATTGGTGATGGTATTAGGGTCGCCATGCATATTTTTCACAATTCGGAATAATATGAAATTAAATATCATTAATACAATAGGCGATGATGAAATTGCCAAAGTATATATTGCAAAAACTGCGGCGAATAAATATTTAGAATTTGCCGAATCAATCCAGCCGCCACTATCGCGCAAGGAAAAATGGGTTTTAATCGTTTCAGTTTTATATGGGTGTCCCGTTGGTTGTATGATGTGTGATGCTGGTAGTGCTTTTTATGGCAAGTTATCGAAAGAAGATATTTTTGCGCAAATAGATTATTTAGTTGATTTGCGTTACCCAGATAAATTTATAGATTGCAAAGAATTTAAAATTCAATTTGCCCGTATGGGTGAGCCGGCTCTTAATCCATTTTTGCTAGATGTTTTAGAAGAATTGCCAGAACGTTATCGATGTGGTGATCTGTTACCATCAATTTCTACGGTGGCTCCCAACGGTTGTGATTATTTTTTTTCGCGATTAACCACAGTTAAAAATCGGCTGTACCCTTCTGGTAAATTTCAAATGCAGTTTTCTATTCATACTACAGATAAGGTGTTACGTGACCAAATAATTCCTGTTAACAAATGGGATTTTGTCAAGATTGCTAATTATTGTGAAGAGTTTTACTCTCCCGGCGATAGGAAAATAACGCTAAATTTCGCGTTAGCTCAAGAGGCGCCAGTTGATGTTAAGGAATTAAGAAAATATTTTTCTCCTGACCTATTTATTATAAAAATCACCCCTATTAATCCCACGGTTAGTGCTATAAATAATAGAATAACTAGTTATTTTGTTACTGGTGATTCTCGTGAAGATACCGCTTGTTTAATAGATCGGTTGCGTGATGCCGGTTATGAAGTGATACTAAGCATCGGTGATCTTGAGGAAAATCAGATTGGTAGTAATTGCGGGCAGTATATCCAAAAATTTATTACAAATAAGGATGCTATAGCAAAAGAAAAAGCATATAGCTATGTAGTGAAAGAAAAACATAGCTATCCATAATAGAGTTTCCACAAATCCGCTTGCATATTGTGAGATGCTGAGGTTATGTTTTTTGGGTTTTGATAGATCCTCACAACTTGTATCTTGAAAACAGCCTATATAACCTGATCATATTTTTAAAAAAATATCTCGCTCTTCGAGCTTGAAATTATGCGCCTATCATTTACCCAGGCCTGCACATCGCAAACAACGCTCGGTTTAGCCTGGGCTGGTGAAGCCTTTTGCTCTTACGAGCGTGATTTATTTTGTTTTTGATAGCCTGAGACACATATTGCATTTGTTGCATTTTATTTTGCCGGAACGTTAATAAGGCTCCTCTGATAGTGCTCCGGATAAAGCTCGGTGCTTCTAATAATAATACCCACATAATATTTTTTATCGACTCGCCCGAAGGGCGCAAGGCCTCACCAGCCCAGCCTAAGGTGAGCGCTTTTTGCGAGCCGTAGGGCTGGGTTAAATGCGTAATAAGATTTATAAGCTCGCAAGAGCGAGATAAAAAAGTTAATTATGCAAAGGGTTCGAAAGATGTTTAATGTTGATCTAAGCTTGAAAAGTAAAAATAATGAAAATAGTGGATATAGGACAAAAATAAGATAGAATGGTTTTTAGAGGGATTGTTTTGGCTGGGTACAGATCACCATGGAAGGTTGTAGGAACTCTGCTTTTTGAGGAAAAATGTTGGATGTTGCGGAGAGGTACCGAAGTGGGCGAGGCCGGGGCTTTCGGAAAACGAAGTTTTCCGCCGGCGAGCGACAAAACAGGATGTTTTGGTTGGGTACAGATCACCATGGAAGGTTGTAGGAACTCTGCTTTTTGAGGAAAAATGTTGGATGTTGCGGAGAGGTACCGAAGTGGTCATAACGGGGCCGACTCGAAATCGGCTTAGAGCTTTACCGCTCTACGTGGGTTCGAATCCCACCCTCTCCGCCATTTTTTATAAAATGAGGAATATTGGATAAATGATAGCTTATTGTGGTTTAGATTGTTCTAAATGTGTAGGCTTTATAGCAACCCAATCTGGCGATCCAAAAGAACTTGAGAGGGTGGCTGAAATATGGTCTGTGCAGTTTAATACACCTATTAAGCCGGAGCATGTTGTATGTGATGGTTGTAAAGGAGTAGGTCGAAAATCTTATCACTGTGCAAACTCATGTAAAATGCCCCCATGTTGTAGTGCTAAAGGTATCCAAACATGCATTGAATGTAAAGAATATCCATGCGAAGAATTAAGTTTTATATTAGATAATGTTCCAGAAGCAAAAAGCGCACTTGAAAAATTAGGCACAACAGGTAAGTAGGTTTTTTGAATAGGCTCTTATTCTTCTTGCCCTTTTAAATACTTACCCATATAGAGAGATTGTAAAATAACAAATACTATAGTTCCGCCTAGCGTTCCAAATAGTTTGAAGTTTACCCAAACGTCAGTGTTAAAGTGGTAGGCCACATAAATATTTACCCCACCCATACAGATAAAAAATATCGCCCAACTTAAATTAAGGTGGTGCCAGACATTTTTCGGTAAAGTGATTTTGCCACCCATTAAGCGCTCTAAGAGTGATTTTTTGCCTATTATTTGTGATCCCCAAAAAAGCAGAGCAAAAACCCAATAAATTGCCGTTGGTTTCCATTTTATGAACATTTCATTATGAAAGAATATGGTAGCAGCACCAAGAACTAATACCGAAGCTAAGGTGATACCATGAGTGAATTCAATTCTTCGGTGTTTTAACCAAAATACCCCAGTTTGTAATACTGAAGAGATTATTATTATAATGGTGGCAACATAGATACCATAAAATTTATAGCTTAAGAAAAATAGTACAATAGGGAAAAAATCAAATAGTAGTTTCATAAGGCCGATTATAGATATTTGAGCGATGCTAAGCAAATTTTATTATGGAGATAAAAGATTTTTTTGCCGGTTCCTAGGCAGATTTGTCCTCTAATGCTTTCCCCCTATAAAAACATTAGGGGACAAGTTTATAGGGGAAACATTAGGGACAAGTTTAATAGAGGAGGCCTTCGGGGATGACGTCATTGGGTTTTTGGTTAACATTTGATTAACAACAGTTGACATTATCGCTGGAATGTCGAGAATAGGGGGCAAATGAATACCGAGCATATAACGCCAGCATTAGTTCTAGGACAACCCTTACACGATCTTCCGCAAGATCTATATATACCACCAAATGCTTTGGAGGTTTTTTTAGATGCCTTTACCGGACCTTTAGATCTTTTGCTTTATTTAATCAAAAAAGAAAACATAAATATCTTGGATATACCCATTGCTCAGGTGACTAGACAGTATATGGAATATGTTGAGCTGATGAAGGGGCTTAATTTAGAATTAGCGGCAGAGTACCTATTGATGGCGGCAGTTCTTGCCGAAATCAAATCAAAAATGTTATTGCCTCGCCCAGCTAGTATCGAGAGCGATGAAGCAGATCCTCGAGCAGAGCTAGTTAGAAGATTGCGCGAGTATGAGCAATTTAAAAAAGCAGCTGAAGATCTTGAAGTTATGCCAAGAGTCGAGCGCGAGATATTTCCAGTTGCGGTTACGCTTCCAGAAATTAGTGCCGTGCCACGTCAGTTGCCAAAATTAGAACTGCAAGAATTATTAACCGCATTTAAAGAGGTTATGAATCGGGCTAGTATGCATGGGCATCATCACATTAGTCGCGAAGGTCTTTCAGTAAGAGAGCGAATGACGCAAATTCTTTCTAGTTTGCAGGCTTCGCAGTTTGTTAGTTTTGAAAGCATATTTAAAGTGGAAGAGGGAAGGTTGGGGGTTGTAGTTTCTTTTATTGCAATTTTAGAGCTACTTCGGCAAAATCTGATTGAGATTGTTCAGACGGAAATTTATGGTTCTATTTATTTAAAGCCTGTTCAAATACAAAATGGTGATAATTGATATGTCTGTGGCCACTCCTAAACAAATAATTGAAGCTCTATTCATGGTTTCAGAAGAGCCTTTAAGTATTGATCGGTTATATAAAATATTTAGTTCCAATGATTATCCATTAGAAATCAGCGAATTGCGTGCAATAATTAATGAACTAGTTGATGACTATACCGAAGGTGGTATAGAATTAAAAGAGGTTGCTAGTGGTTGGCGTTTTCAGGTTAGATCGGAATTAAGTCATTGGATTAGTAAGCTATATGAAGAACGTCCTCCTCGCTATTCGCGGGCTTTACTAGAGACTTTAGCTTTGATTGCTTATCGTCAACCGATTACTCGTGCAGAAATAGAAGATGTACGGGGGGTGGCTGTTAGTTCTAATATAATTAAGACCCTACTTGAGCATGAATGGGTACGGGCAGTTGGTTACAAAGAGGTGCCAGGTAAACCTGCATTATTTGCTACTACCAAAAAATTCCTCGATCATTTTAATTTAAAGCATCTGGATGAATTGCCACCACTTATAGAGTTTACGGAACAAATGGTGCTTGAAAATGCACCAGAAAATGTCGGTACAAGTGACGAAGAAATAAAAGAAGAAGTAGACGTGGTGGCTATTGATGATGTCGATGAAGATAAAGAAGAAGAAGGAGAAAATATAGACAGTATCGATAGTGAAGTAGATGGTGAAATAGACCAGGATTCAGAAAATAGCGTACAAGAAAACAATTACCAAGAAAGTAGCGAATAATCATTATGGGACAGATAAGGCATATCTTTGGTTACCACTCCGTCAATTCGGCACTTTCAGTTATGCCTGGAGAGATACGTGGCATCTATTTACAAAACAAATTGAGTGATAAGCGTTCTTTAGAAATTATTGAGGCTGCGCAAAAACACCATATACCCATAAGGCAATTATCTCGCAAAGATCTTGATGCTTTGGTTCCTTTGGTTAACCATCAGGGGGTGGTGGCAGAGGTTATATATCCAGGTGATTATACTGAGGACTATTTGAAAGTTCTTTTAGAAAAGTACGGGCAAGATATTTTTTTATTAATTTTGGATGGGGTACAAGACCCGCATAATTTAGGGGCTTGTTTACGTACAGCTAATGCAGCGGGAGTTCATGGTATTATTGTACCAAAAGATAAAGCCTGCGGTTTAACACCAACAGTTTGTAAGGTAGCATCGGGAGCGGTTGGGTTAACACCATTAATTCAAGTAACCAATTTGGCGCGAGTCATTGAACTATTGAAGAAAAACAATATTTGGATCTATGGAGCAACAGAAGAGGCCACGCAAAGTATATATCAAATCTCTCTTAAGCCACCAATTGCTTTAGTATTTGGAGCAGAGGGTACAGGTTTGAGACGTCTTACCAAAGATAGTTGTGATTTTATTTTTAAAATCCCAATGCAAGGTTCTGTGCAAAATTTAAATGTTTCGGTAGCAGTAGGTGTTTCTTTATTTGAAGTTGTGCGTCAACAGCATGTCTAAAAATATCATATCTATAGCGGCCTGAGTTTCCCCCTAAAGCCATGGTCATGAAAAGGCGGGATAACAAACAATAACCAAGTTGAGGAGAATGATTTATGATTAGTGAATTAACCCAGCAAGAGGTAAGCCGTGTTTCTGGCAGTGCGGGGGTTTTTATTGAGGCAGGATTATATTTTGTAGCAGGGGTTGCTTCTGCATGGTATGGCGGTATTTGCGCTGATCGAAAAGGAGTTATTGATACCGGAGTATGTTACGCTATCAATTCGGGAGTATTTGCCGTAGTTTCTCCAATTCAGGCCGCTTTAGAAGCTTTGGGGATTACCGGCGAGCGTATCGATGCGCTTTATATAAACCTAGTTCTCCAGATTTTTAAGCGTAAAGCTCGCGCTAAAATTGGTTAAAATCTATTCCCCGCGGCCTTTAATTTTAAGCAACTGCAGCCAGGAACACCGCGCGGTTTTGCATGAATTATAAACATCCGAAATGCGCCCGAACTTTTGTTGCCTCTAGGTTATAGTACAAACAGATGGTGGTGGTGACGGCGACGTTTCTAATTCGATCGTTGCAGTTGCAGTATTATTTTCGGTCGTTACAATTGTAGCATTATTTTCAACCATGATAGTTGTAGCATTAGTGGGTGCCACCCCGGTGTTATTCAATAGTTGTTCTACTCTTGCCTCCCAATCCTCTATATCATACTTAATCTTAGCGCGCTTCAGGAGCTGCAAAATCTCCTTTTGTAACCGCCTAATTTCTCTAATATTTTTTATATCTGCTGGAGTTAAAAATTTAGCAAGTGTTTCTTCCGGAGTTTCTAGAATAACATGATGCATCTCCTCTGCACTAATATGGCAACTTAGTCTTACAATCTCTTGGAGTACAGCGGGGGGTAATGTGGCAATAGGTGAAGCTGCGCCAAGCCTTGGATGATGCCCGCCTAGAACTGCTAAAGTCCTTTGCTCTGCCAAGAGCAAGCTTTGCGATATCTTTTCTATTAGCCCCGACTCTCCTATTTTTTTATTTCGCTGTAGCACCCCCAAAAGGATCGTTACATGTTCATTTGCTAAAAATTTATGATCCAGTGGTTCCGGATTTTTGTTGACTATATGTATATTTTGCTCAATAGCACGCAAAAGAACATGTTCCCCTAAAATACGAAGCGTAGGTTCATTGTCGCAATCGTCGGCAGGGTTATGAATAAGAAGGGCGTTTAATCTTGGGTTTAAAGCTATTACTCGAGCCAGTCGTATTGCAACAGCATTATTAATAGGCAAGTTTACTCGAAGGTTAACTAAGTTCCGGTTTTTTGTTAAGGCATCAATAAATTTACAAGCAGCATTAAAAGAATCTTGTTGACCAAAGTGTTTTTCAAAAACCAGCTCGAGTAGTTCATCGTTTCCTTGTAAAGCTGCGGCTAATTCTAGAAGATCTTCATTAGTAAAATCTGAAAATGTTGTAGGATTTGTTTGTATAAAATGCAACACATGTATTTTCCTGTTTTTCTCCAAAATATTAGCAATTGCTACCATCGTAGCATAATTACGTTTTGCAAGTCTGATAGTAAGGGTATCTAAAGCGACATTGGGGTGGAGAAAAGCACCTAGTATTATGGCGAGGGCACTGTCAGTACTAAAAAGGTGTTCGGCGACGTTTAGGGTGTCTATCACGTTTCCTGCTGCCAAAAACTCTCTTATTTCTGGCACAATGGCTAGTGCTATATCTTCAGTGATGGTACCAACGTTTAGAGTATGGTGATCAAAATTAACAGTATACCTGTTAGCTTTCCAGCTTGCGGTAACACATTTTTCAAACAGGGCATAGCTACCTTGGCTATAACTGAGACTAAATAGCAGCAAACAAAATGCCTTTAATATAATACTACTAAAAACGGTTTTGGTTTTCATAAGCCTTCCTTTATTTGATTTTTGTAACTATTTAGCATATAGGATTTAACAACCTCTAAAAGTTTTCTTCCGCTCTTTTGGTTAAAATCTCGTGGCCATCTTCAGTAACAAGCACCGTATGTTCCCACTGCGCTGATAATTTTTTATCAGCAGTAATAGCGGTCCAGTTATCATCTAAAAGTTTAGTATGATAAGTGCCAGCATTAATCATTGGTTCGATAGTAAAAATCATCCCCGGCTTTAATATTTCACCAGTATTTGTTTCTCCATAGTGCAGCACTTGCGGTGGTTCGTGAAAAGCGGTGCCAATGCCGTGGCCGCAATATTCTCTTACTACCGAAAAATTGTGCGCGGTCGCATGTTTTTGAATTGCCGCACCAATATTTCCTAGATAGGCACCTGGCTTTACTTCCTTGATGCCCAGATATAAACATTCTTGTGCTACTTTTACTAGACGATTCGCTAGAGCAGTTGCTTGGCCAATGATAAACATTTTACTGGTGTCGCCAAAGTAACCGTCTTTTATTATGGTAATATCTATATTTAAAATATCTCCATTTTTTAGTTTTTCTTTGCCTGGGATACCGTGACAAACAACGTGGTTGATCGAAGTACAAATTGATTTAGGAAAGCCGCGGTAATTTAATGGCGCTGGGATGGCATGTTGCACTTTAGTAATATATTCATGGCAGATGCGATTTAGTTCAATAGTTGCGATACCAGCTTTAACATGAGGCGCTATCATATCTAGCACTTCGGCGGCAAGCCGACATACAGTTCTCATTTTTTCTATTTCAGCAGCAGATTTTATTGTTATATTCACGTTTTCTTGCCATTTCCATTAAAAAACATCATATTATTCAAACAGATAAGCTTGTTCAATATATGTATCATATCTGATTAGTATTTATATTTAAACTATGGTATAAAGCTTTACGAAATTAATCAATAAAAATACTCACACACATCGTCACATAGTCTTGGGTGCCGAGAAATTGGTTAGATTGTGGGATGTGTGGAGGAATAACCCTAGGAGAAAAAATGACTATAAACACAACTATACGTCAGATGTTAGAAGCTGGCGTTCACTTTGGCCATCAAATCCGCTTTTGGAATCCCAAGATGGCTCCCTACATTTTCGGTGCTAAGAGCAAAATCCATATTATAGATCTTGAAAAAACTCTTCCGATGTATAAGCATGCAGTTAATTTTTTGAGTAGTGTCGCTGCGAAGAAGGGTAAGATTTTGTTTGTTGGTACTAAGCATCAAGCACGTAGTCTAGTTCGTGAAGAAGCTATACGTTGCCGTATGCCATATGTTGATTTTCGTTGGCTAGGTGGTATGTTAACCAACTATAAAACTATTAGACAATCTTTGAAGCGTTTAAAAGAATTAGAGGATTTAAGAGATAGTCAAACCTTCGCTCGTATTTCTAAAAAAGAAGCTCTTTCCATTATGCGTGAAATCACCAAACTTGAAAAAAGTTTAGGCGGAGTACGAGAAATGGGCGGTCTTCCAGACGCAGTTTTTGTCATCGATGTTGGTAATGAAAAAATTGCAGTTAGTGAAGCTTCAAAATTAAAAATACCGATCGTTGGTATTGTTGATACTAATAACTCTCCTGATGGAATAGATTACATCATCCCTGGTAACGATGATTCGATCCGCGCTATTGGCTTATATTTGCGTGGTATAGTCGATGCCATAATCGATGCCCGGAGCCACATTATTGAAGAAGAAGTAGTAGCTGAAAAAGAAGATAATGAAAAGAAAGGCGGCAAGAAGTATCCCGTCCCAAAGAAAAAAGTATTTAAGAGAAAAGCAGTTGCTGAGCATGATGATGCTGGGGTGAAAGGGGCAGAAGTAGAAAAAGTATCCGAAGAACCAAAAGCTAAAGTTCAGGCACACGCACACAAAGGTAAGGCACATCCAGCTCCTAAGGTTACTGTTACCAAGATTAAAAGAGAAAATGCTCCTAAACAATCCGAAGAGAGTAAACCTCGAGAGGATAAAAGTTTAGCTGAACAGTTAGCTAAAAATTTGGGTGATGTAAAAACTGAAGAAAAAGAATAAATAATAGTGGGTTGATATCTATGATAACTGCATCATTAGTTAAAGAGCTGCGCGAACAAACTGGCGCTGGGATGATGGAATGTAAGAAAGCTTTAGAGGAAGCTAATGGCAACCTTGAGGCTGCTGTTACCATCATGCGTAAGTCTGGACAAGCAAAAGCGGCAAAAAAAGGGGATCGCATCGCAGCAGAAGGTGTTATCGTCATTAAAACCAGTGATGATCACAAGACCGCAATTATGGTAGAAGTTAACTGTGAAACCGATTTTGTGTCGCGTGATAAATCTTTCTTAGAGTTTGCTGATACCATCGCTGCGCAAGGTTTGAAAGTACGTGTTACCGAGCTAGATAAGTTTCTTTCCATGGTTTTAGATAGTGGTAAAAATGTTCTCGAGACGCGCGAGGGATTGGTTGCTAAAATCGGCGAAAATATCAATGTTCGTAGAGTAAAGTTGATGGATATTAGTGGGGAAGGGATGATTGGCAGTTATGCTCATGGTAATGGACGGATTGGAGTTTTGGTAGAAGTTTCAGTAGCAAATCCTGAGCTGGCCAAAGATATCGCCATGCATATTGCTGCATCTAAACCCGCGGCGATTTTACCAGAAGAACTACCAAAAGCTTTAATCGAAAAAGAAAAAGAGATATATGCCGCACAATTACAAGACACTAAGAAACCGCCAGAAATTCTCGAAAAAATATTATCTGGCCGGGTGCAAAAATTTATTGGTGAAATAACTTTAGTTAAACAACAATTTGTTAAAAACCCTGACATTACAATTGAAGATTTGTTACAACAATCTAAAGCGCGTATTTCTAGTTTTACTCGTTTTGAAGTAGGAGAGGGTATTGAAAAGAAAGAAACGGATTTTGCAGCTGAAGTAAAAGCTCAAATCGAGTCTAAAAAGTAACGGTAGTTGATAGCCACCGCATCGTGTAGGCGGAGTTATTTGCATACCAGATTGTTTTAACCAAAAATATAATCTAAGTTTCCTCGCAGCAAGCTAGCGAGGACAAAGCGATGGGGGATTGACCTTGGGGGAGAAGCAGAGCTTATCACCCTTGGGCGAGCCCGGGGTTCATACCCCGGGCGAAGTCAGAAAATTGATTGGAAAAACAAGAGAGACTATGGCCATTGCAAATAAAAAGAAACCTAGGCGGATAGTGTTAAAGCTAAGTGGTGAAGCTTTAATGGGTAAAAAAGAGGCGGGAATCGACTCCAAAATTATTAAAGATATTGCTAGCGACGTTAAGGCTTTGGCTAAATCTAATATTCAAGTTGGGATAGTTGTTGGTGGCGGTAATTTCTTTCGTGGTGCCATGTTAAATGGGGATGGTATTTCACGTATTACTGGCGATCACCTGGGTATGATTGCGACGATGCTCAATGCTCTAGCAATGCAAGATATCTTTACTAGTTTGGGGATTCCTACAAAAACCATGTCAGCTTTACCAATCGATGGAATAATTGAGCGTTACGACTGTCGAAAAGCCAATAATTATCTTGTAGGTGGTTTTGTCGTTATTTTTGCTGGTGGTATTGGTAGTCCCCTGGTTACGACTGATACCGCTTTATGTTTACGTGGTATTGAGCTTGGCGCCGATTTACTTTTAAAAGCCACCAATGTTGATGGCATATATTCAAAAGATCCGAAAAAAAATCGTGATGCAAAATTGTATCGCAGACTTACTTACGGCCAAGCATTAGCAGAAAATTTGGGAGTGATGGATTTATCTGCATTTTGTTTAGGGCGTGATCATAAAATGAAACTTAGAGTATTTAACATACGTAAAAAAGGAGCACTACTACGTATTATTCAAGGGTTGGATGAAGGAACTTTAGTCGAATAGAGTTACTTACGGGGGTATTTTATATGTTAACTAATATAGTAAAAGATTTAGAAACCGATATGCAAAAAGCATTAGAAGCTTTTAAGGTAGAGTTAGGAAAATTACGTACCGGTAGAGCGCATACTGGTTTAGTTGAAGGGGTAAAAGTTGATTATTATGGAAACGAAACGCCACTAAAAAATGTGGCTAATATTACCGTTGGTGATGCTCGTACCATCGTCATTACTCCTTGGGAAAAAACCATGATTAAATCAATTGAAAAAGCAATTTCAAACGCTAATCTTGGTTTAAATCCGGTGAGCGATGCAAACCTCGTAAGAATTTCTATTCCACCCTTGACTGAAGAGCGACGTAAAGAGATGGCAAAAGCAGTAAAAGGTATTGCAGAAATTTCCCGAGTTTCTGTAAGAAACGTTCGTCGTGAAGCGATGGATAAACTTAAAGATCTTTTGAAGAAAAAAGAGATCGATGAGGATATGGATCATCGAACCCAAGATGCAGTACAAAAAACTACCGATAAGTTTATAGCTGAAGTTGATAATTTAGCAGTTGTTAAAGAAAAAGAATTAATGACGGTTTAAAACATGACACTACCACGTCACATCGCCATCATCATGGACGGTAACGGTAGATGGGCGAACAAACAGGGGTTGCCGAGAATTGCCGGCCATAAAGTTGGGGTAGAAAGCGTACGTGCCGCTATTAAGTTTTGTTTGGCAAAAAAAATTGAAGTTTTAACGTTATTTGCATTTAGTACGGAAAATTGGGAAAGACCGAAAGAAGAGGTAGGTTTTTTAATCGGACATTTATTTACTGAAGTTCTTGGAAAGGAAATTAGTGAATTACATAAAAATGGGGTGCAATTTCGGGTTATTGGTGAGATTGAAAAACTTGATAAAAAGTTGCAACAAAGTATTCATGAGGCCGAGAAGTTAACCGCTAATAATAGCGGTTTAAAACTAGTTGTTGCGTTAAGTTATAGTGGTAGATGGGATATTACTAAGGCGACACAGCAGCTTTGTTATGAAGTAGAAGTAGGGAAGTTAAAGTCCAGTGACATTACTATTGAGCTGCTAAATGACCGGGTCTCATTGCATGATTTACCGGAGCCAGATTTATTGATTCGTACTAGTGGTGAAAAACGGATTAGCAACTTTATGTTATGGCAGTTGGCATATACGGAGTTATATTTTACCGATATTTTATGGCCTGATTTCCGCGAGGATGCGTTTACTGAAGCTTTGAACGTTTACGAAAACAGAAGTAGGCGGTTTGGAAAATGATAAAACGTGTTATCACAGCAGTAATCTTAATGCCACTGGTAGTGGTTGGTCTACTTTATCTGCCGCAGATAGTTGTTAATATAGTATTGTCGTTGGTTATACTTTTGGCCGCCTGGGAATTTTTTGCTTTATTTGATGCGGCTAAAAAAATACGAGCAATTTTTATAGCAATTCTAGCTTTGCTTGAGCTGGTTTTTGAGTCTGTAGGTTCTATATCTATTACGTGGATAGACTCTAAATTTATTACGCAGTTAGTATATAGCAGCTTATTGATGTTCGTGGTTATAGGCGTCTTGTGGTGGTTGATCGCCCCTTATTTTTTATGGAGATACGAGAAAACAGGGCGCCAGCTTTCTATAAGCCCTCTGCTCCTTGGGGTAATGATTTTTATTCCTTGTTGGGCAGGATTTATTTTGTTAAGTGAACCTTATCGCGTGCCGCTTCTTATTTTACTTAGCATAGTTTGGGCTGCTGATATTGGAGCCTATTTTGTTGGCAATCTCGTTGGAAAACACTCGCTTACGCCAAGAATCAGTCCTAAAAAAACTATCGAAGGAGTGGGGGGTGGAATTTTGGCATCTTTATTAGTTGCAACTATTTGGCTGTGTTTTTTAAATCACAGCAAAATGATCCCAAGTGGGGTGATTTCTATCATTTTGCTGATCCCTTTAAGTTACGGGAAGATGGTTTCTGCCTTGATAATCTCTATAATTGTTGCTTTATGGTCGGTGGTGGGAGACTTATTTGAAAGTATGTTAAAACGGCAAGCAGGGGTTAAAGATAGCGGTAAGTTGCTTCCTGGGCACGGAGGAATGTATGATAGAATTGATGGACTAATTGCGGCTACACCAATTTTTTTTGTAGGAGTCCTTATTGTTGGACTTATTGGTTTATTATTTCATAGTGGTATTTAATTAAATATATTGGGTGAATTATGTCATTACTGAGAAAGATATTATGTGCTGTAACAATATTAGCTATTTGTTCCGCCGCTATTGCTGAAACATTTGTAATCAATAACATTCATGTTAATGGATTAAAGCGCGTTAATCGTGGAACAGTACTGAGCTATTTGGCAGAGATCTCAGTTAAAGAGGGCGGCAGCATCGATACGGCAGACACTGCTGACATTATTCGGGCTTTATATAAAACTGACTTTTTCAGTGACGTTACTTTAGAGCGTCGTAATAACGATTTAGTTATCAATGTAATTGAACGCTCAATAATCGGCTCCATGAGCATTACTGGCAATAGCAAGCTCACCAAAAAGCAATTAACTGAGGCTTTAAAAGGGGTTGGTATTTCTGAGGGACGACCGTTAGATCCGGCAATTCTAAATGCGATGCAACATGCAATTGTCCATGAATACTATAACCAAGGGCTATATAGCGCTAAAGTGAATATTGATGTTAAAGCTGCAGAGCGTAATCGAGTAGCGGTTGCTATTAAAATTCATGAGGGACCAACAGCAAAAATCAAGTCGATCAAAATTGTTGGTAACAAAGCTTTTAAAGAAAAGACCTTGCTTAAAGAATTTTCTTTAACTACCAGCAAACTTTGGACTTTTCTTACTGGTACGGACCAATATTCAAAAGAGAAATTATATGCTGATTTAGAAAAAGTAAGATCTTACTATATGGATCGTGGCTATTTACACGTAAAAATGGATACGCCCAAGGTATCGATAACTCCAGATAAGAAAAGCATATATATTGTTGTTCCCCTTAGCGAAGGAGCGATCTATAGGTTAGGTAACGTTGATATTGATGGTGACTTAATCGGTAAACGTGCTGAAATTTTGCAGATCGTCGGGCTAAAAACCGGCAGCATTTTTTCTCGGAAAGAAATTATTGATGCCGAAACCAGCATTAAATTATTTTTGGGTGATTATGGTTATGGTATGGCAGATATTAGAGATGAATCTACGGTCGACGAAAATAATCACCGAGTTAATATTAAGTTAGCAATTGTACCTGGACATCGCGTTTATGTACGTCACATAGATTTTATTGGTAATCACAAAACCAACGATGAGGTGTTACGTCGTGAGATGCGGTTACAAGAGGGAAGTTTGTTTTCTCTAGCGAAGATTAATGAATCTAGCAGAAGACTGGCAAACTTGGGATATCTAAAAGATATAGATCACAAAGTTATTCCCGTGCCTGACAGCAATAACCAGGTTGATTTAGCTTATGAAGTTAAAGAAACTTCATCAGTTGGATTTCAAATGCAAGGCGGTTACTCTAACCGAGAAGGATTTCTTTATGGTGCCAACATCAGTGATCAAAATATTTTTGGCACTGGTAAAATGGTATTTTTGGGTTTTGATAATACCAAAGCAACTCAATATTATAAATTCGGCTATCGTAATCCGTATTTTACCACTAATAAGATTGGCCTTTCCTTTAATGCGTATATACGTAAAACTAATCCTAGTAAAATTAGCAGTGAATTAAGCGGATACACCAATAGTTTTTATGCTACCGAACTCTTTTTTGATGTGCCTCTTTCCGATTATAGCCAATATGGTTTTGGTATCGGTTTTGAGCACATAGCTATCAATAGCGCAACAGTCAATCCTAATCCTGAAATTGAAGGCTTTTTAAATGCTAATGGCACTGCTTTTAATCAGGTTAAAGTCATGGCAAATTGGAGTTATGGTAATTTCGATAGAGCACCTTTCCCCACTAAAGGGTTTGGTCACACTATTGGTATTGAAGTATACGGACCACTCAATCGAAGTAGTTTAGAGTTTTATAAGGCAACCTATAATGCTAATTTATATTACCCGCTATTTTGGGGTTTTATATTTAATGCTAATGCCAACCTTGGATATGGTGATGGTTTTGGCAAGACTAAAAAGTTACTCTTTTTGAAAAACTTTTTTGCGGGTGGTATAGGAACGCTGCGTGGTTTTGAAGATGATACCATAACGAACAAAGGCGGGATTAATAAAAATGCTGTCATTGGTGGTAATATTCTTACTTTAGCTAGTGCCAGCCTTATTATTCCGAATCCAATGCAAGATACAGTCCGCCCAAGGATTTTTATTGATGCTGGCAGTGTGTACGATATGTACGATAGTAATTTTGACTTATTTCGCGATCTTAGAGCCTCTTGCGGGGTGCAACTTGAATGGCGGACGCCGTTTGTACCGTTAGTATTTAGTCTTTCGAAACCGCTAAAGAAAAAGTCGTGGGATTATACTCAAATGTTCCAGTTTAGTATTAGCGGTAGTATTTAAAGTATTTTGGGAGAGGAAGATGCGTAAGACAATTTCGACATTATTTTTTGTGGTTGGAATTTTGTTTGCAACCTTGGAGCTTGTCAAGAGCGATGATACAGCTAATTATTCAGTTCAGAAGATCGGTATTTTGGATATAGATGAGGTAATGGCTACAACTGGTGCTGCCGACCGTGCGATGAAGAAAATAATTAAGCAGTATGCGCCAGAAGGTAAAATTCTAGAGAAAGAAGAGCGCGCTCTACAAAAAGAGGTAGGCAAATATAATGATGCTAGTGATAAATTGCAAGCCGATGAGATCAAGGAATGGCAGCATCGTATTGGTGCGACACAAAGTAAATTACAACAAAAGCAAATGGAGCTCCAGGAAAGAATAATGGCAGCACAAGAGGTCGAAACGCAAAAGATTATATCTAAGTTTTCTATTATGGTAAGTAAAGTAGCTGAAAAAAATAATCTTGCTATGGTATTTTTCAAGGATGTTACCACCTATAATTTAATTGGCACCGAAATGCACGATATTACCAAACAGATCATCAAGATGGCTGTTGGTAGTAAGAAAAAAATATAAGGATTCGTTTATGAATAAAAAAATCTACACCTTACGTGAATTAGCCGCTTTTTTGGCTGCTGAATTTAGGGGTGATCCTGAATGTGTAATTACGGGTATTGGTGCATTGATTTTCGCTAAATCTCATCAAATTAGTTTTCTAAGCGATTCAGTTTATGTTAAATATTTAGATACCACTCAGGCTGCAGCGGTTATCGTTAAGAAAGAAAATATTGCCAACAAGAATAGCGGTAATTATATTATTGTTAATAATCCCTATTTAGCCTACGCCAGGGTATCGGTACTTTTTGACGATACACCACCAATGCCAGTTGGTATTCATCAAACTGCTATTGTTGGCAATGACTGTAAAATTGATCAAGAGGTGAGTATCGGGCCATACTGTGTTATTGGAAATCGTGTAAAAATTGAGCAAGGGGTAAGGATTGAGGCTGGATGTATCATTGGCGACGATTCTGAGGTTGGAGAAAAAACAAGATTATGCGCTAACGTAACCTTGTATCATAAAACCAAGCTTGGTAAGCGAGTATTGTTACATAGTGGAGCAGTAATTGGCTCCGATGGTTTTGGTAATGCCAACGATAAAGGGGTATGGCAAAAGATTTATCAGTTAGGAGCGGTGGTGATTGGAAATGATGTGGAAATAGGAGCTAATACTACTATTGATCGTGGAGCAATTGAAGATACCATAATTGAAGATGGTGTTAGAATAGATAATCAAGTGCAAATCGGCCATAATGTGCAAATTGGTGCGCATACAGCTATAGCTGGTTGTGTTGGTATAGCAGGTAGTGCCAAAATAGGTCGTTATTGTATGCTCGGTGGTGGCGTTGGTATCAATGGTCATATCGAAATTGCCGATCGGGTAGTTATTACCGGAATGGCTAATGTTGGCAAATCGATCACTGAGCCTGGTGGTGTATACGCTTCGGCTATCCCAGCAATGCCACATCGCGCGTGGTGGAGAATCATTGCTCGCTTGATAAATATAGAAGAACTGATGGGTCGGGTAAAAGAACTGGAGAAAAAGTAATATGAGTAACATTGTAAATATACAAGAGATAAGAATGCTTACGCCACATCGTTATCCATTTTTATTGGTGGATCGAGTGCTTAGTTATGAGCCTGGCAAATCGATTTTAGCGTTAAAAAATATTACTAGTAATGAAGAATATTTTAATGGACATTTTCCTAGCCGCCCAGTTATGCCTGGGGTATTACAAATAGAGGCACTGGCGCAAACAGCTGGGCTTCTAATATATTACACCACCAATATTCTTGCCGACGAAAAAACCAATTGGCATTTCTTGGCAGGTGTTGATAAGGCTCGTTTTAAACGGATAGTTGATCCAGGAGACCAATTACATTTACATGTTGAGATAGCAAAACACAAACGCGGTCTTTGGGTTTTTAATGCGAAAGCCATGGTCAACGAAGAGATTGCCTGTAGTGCAGAATTATTTATTGCTAAAGGAGTGCTACAGTGATCGATGATCGAGCAATTGTTGCTAAAGGGGCTAAAATTGCAAGCAACGTAACCATTGGACCTTATGCCATAATCGGAGATAACGTTGAAATTGGTGAAGGTTCTTGGGTGGGTTCACATACGGTGATTGAAGGACAAACCAAAATCGGAAAAAATAACCAGATATTTCAGTTTGCTTCAATCGGTGCTGTTCCGCAAGATAAAAAATTTCAAGGGGAAGAAACTTTTTTAGAAATAGGGGATAATAATATCTTGCGTGAATTTTGTACTATTCATTTAGGTACCGCCCAAGGGGGCGGTATAACGAAAATTGGCAATAATAATTTAATTATGAACTATGTTCATATTGCTCACGATTGCCTTGTTGGTAACGAAGTGGTGTTTTCTAATAATGCTTCTTTAGCTGGGCATGTAATTGTTGGCGATTACGTTATTTTTGGTGGTTTTGCTAAGGTAGCTCAATTTACCCGTCTTGGCGCCTATAGTTTTCTAGTTGCTAACACCGACCTTGGTAAAGATGTTTTACCCTATGTTATTGCCGGCGGGTCTTTTGATACAATGAAGCTTTATGGTTTAAATGGTATTGGATTGAAACGGCAAGGCTTTTCTGAAGCAACCATTCAAAGCTTAAAAAATGCCTATAATGTGATTATACGTAAGGGTTTGACTGTGCAACAAGCTATTAGCGAGCTTGAAACCATGCTTACATCTTGCCCTGAAGTCCAACTATTTATCGATATGCTCAAACAAAGCAAGCGTGGTATATTGCGCTAGTTAATTGCTATAATTTTCAAGATATAACTTGCTGTACTTATTTAAAGAAAATTAGGGGGTTATATGTTACCAGAAGAAGTGCCAATTCCAGCAAAGTTACAGAGCGTTTTAGCGGGGATGATTACTGCGCTGCAACAAGTGGTCGAAAAAGAAAGCGCTAATAGCAGCACTGAGTTATTGTTACTTTCAATAATTCCGCTACTTAATTCACTTAAGCAAGAGGGAAGCTCATTAGAAAACATCTCCGCGTTGGCTAAAATGTTTAGAGATGTTTTTTTAGAAAAATTTTTGCCTAAAGAAGAGCAACAACAATTTTCTCTTGACACCATTGGTAAATTAGAAGTTCCGGATCAAGAAAGTGCGAAGCTTCTTATTAAAATATTTGAAACTTTGCAAACCGAGCTTATGAAGCTTGATGATGCTGAGCTTGATAAGGCTTTGTTAGCGGCTATTGCTGGCCCTATGGGGCAGTGGGTACTTGGAGATCTAGCTAGAACTGTAAACACTGCTCTTAAGGCACCATATGCAGTTACTATTGGAACAATTAAAAGCCGAGTTCTAGGATCGCTTAACCTTTCACCAAGCACTCCCATAGAAGGCCGCAACTTGGCCTCGGTATTAAAGTATACCCTTAAAACATTTTTGCTTGAGCCGTTAATTGAAAAAGTTAAAGAAGAAAGTAGTCGTTTAGAAGTGCAAAGGCAAGAGGAATTAAAAAAACGTGAAGCAGCGGATAAAAAGCAAAAGCAGCAAGAGGAGTTAGAGCTTAAAATGGCTGCGTTGCAATCGATAGAAGAAGCTTTTCTAGAAGTTCAAAAGCAACTTAACTTATGTAACGAAGCTATCGCTAAAAAGCCTGAGGCAACAGATGAATTAGAAAGGCTGGGTTCTTTAATCGGGAAAGCAAAAGATTTAATAGAAAAACAAATAATACCAGAAAAAAAAGCGGCTGAAAAAAACGTACAACAAATAAGCGCTCTTTTGCAGAAGATACAGAGTTTTTCACTAGGTCATGTTCCATTCAATGAAAGCGCTGCACTATCATTAATTAAAGAGGTGGAAAGTATTCAAGGGTTAGATTTGCCTGCAGACTTTATACAAAATTTACGCGAAGCTGCAGTAAATAAGCCCTTGCAAATAGAACCCGTTCAACAACCAGAAAAGCCGCAACAGCCGATAGAAGCATCGCCGCAAGTAGGGTGGGGCTCATGGAGTTTAGGTTTGCTAGCTACGGGACTTGATTATTTAAACCCTCTTAGTTATTTTAGAAGTTCTACTCCTACTGTTGAAGCTCCGGTATCTCCCGCCCAACCGCAAGTTGAAGTAAAGCTAAACGAGCAGGCGAGAGAATTACTTGGCCAATTAGAGAGTTCTCTTAGAAAGAGTCTCGATGGAAACCAAGAGTTGGTAAGAAAAAATCTAGGGCTTGAAAAAAAGTTAGAAGATATGTCAGGCCAACTTGCTGGACTTGAGGGATTAGAGCATCTAAGGCAAGAAACAAAAAACTTGCAGTTAGAAGGATCTGGGCAAGCCATAAATAAAATTCAAGGGATGCAGCAAGAGAAATTGAGCGAGCTCCAAGCTTCCATTAAGGATTTAGGGGAAAAGTTAAATAGTCATAATCAAGTAATGTTATTTTTTTGTAAGTTAATTGGATCCGCATATTATAAAAAATACGAAGCTGCCAAGGAAAAAATAGAAGCTCTCCAGAAAGCACATGATGCTATCCAAAAAGAATTTACCTCAACCTATGGTTCCGGGATCGATAAAGATCCCAAAGCCTTGGAAGAAAAAGTTATAAAAAGCATTGAAATACAAAATAAAACTGAAAAATTAGCAAGGGAAGTAGAAGTAGAATCAGCATCTCTAAAGCTTTAACTAGACGCTACTAGTTCTGAATGTCGACAATGATAGCTAACATTAATACGAGTCATTCGCTAACCGTACAATAGAAAATTTTTTGCAGTTTTATAAAAGATAGATTTTGTCTCATCTTATTCCTTAACAAATTTTATTAGTAAATTCATTAAATGAACTTCTCCCTCATCTCTGCTTTACTTTACACCAAATTAACCAAAAGTAAGGAGGATAATTTATGACTACACTTGTTGGACGTCAAAGCAGCAGCATTGAATACTTAAAAAAATTATTAGAATTAGAATATGATGCTATTGGAGCTTATAAGTTTGCCATTAGCAAGGTAGAAGATAAAATTTATAAAAAACAAATGTTGAGCTTCCAAAATGATCATGAGAGACATATAGGAGATTTGAGCCAGATATTAGCAACCTATAATACTGGGGTTAAATGTCCTGATATGAAAGAATGGTTAGAAAAGATGATCATAAGCATGGGAGACACCTTACAAGGGGACAAAGGTATATTAAGAGCTATGTCTTATGTAGAAAAAGACACTAATACTGCTTATGAAAGATATACTGCCTATCGTGATATGGAAGAAGTTGTTATGAAAACGCTGAGCCAATGCTTAGTTGATGAAAGGAAACATAAAGATTGGTTTGATGCGAATTTAAACCCTTGCTAATAAAAAGGAATAAAAAATGTTGCTAACAACTACAGCTAGAATCGTCGAGTTAAATCCTGAAGAGCTAAAAGTAGTTTCTGGGGGAGCCAATAAGAAACAGATAGCATGGCGAATATTCCAAGTAGTGTTCGTTAGTAGTTATATAGGTTATAAGATTTATTTAGCTGTATTAAAAATAAAAGAGGTACCAGGCAGCGAGGGTAGATAGAAATGAAGTTTTTACATAAACATATTTTTTGAGATGGTTTATGAATAAGAAAATCTTTGCCTTAAAAAAAGAAGAAATGGGTGTTGTTAAAGGGGGAAACTTTATAGAAGCGGGTGGGGTTTTTCTAGATACCTTTCTTAATACTGGTACCGCATTAACATGCATAGGCATTATGCAGGAGGTTCAAGCAAAGCTTTGTACAAACAATACAACATGGGTCAAAACTTGTGTGGTATCTAAGGAATTATCCAGTATAATAGGGTTTACTTTGCATAGTTTCATGCCAACAGTTTATAAAGGGCTAGCTGACCCAATTTTACCCACCAGGGAACATCCTGATTAAGGTTTGGGGAGTATTAGCTGAGTCTACGTGGCAAGTTAGAATTCTACTAAATCGTTAGGATGGTTTTATGACCACAATATTAGCATTATCATTAATTTTTCTCGCTGGAATCTTAAACGGTTCTTTTGCTTTACCTACAAAGTATATCACTCGCTGGAAATTCGAGCATATTTGGTTAAATTTTTCATTCTGGGGTTTTGTAATTGTACCTTGGCTAATAATGCTATATTTGGTGCCGCAAATTTTACAAATTTATACGCGAATAACGCCATTCTTATTGTTAGTAATTATGGCTGGTGGACTTTTTTATGGAGCTGGCCAAGTATGTTTTGCTTTTGCTTTAGATATTATAGGAATAGGGCTTGGGTTTGCTATTAACCTAGGAGTTGGGATTATTCTTGGTTTTGCTATGCCGCTTATTATTCAACATCCAGACAAGGTCTTCACTAAGTTTGGTTTATTAATAGCAATAGGAGCTATGCTAACAGTTGCCGGCCTGGTGCTTGCTAGTCGTGCGGGCAAACTTCGGGATCAATATAAATTAAAAAACGTGATTGCCAAAATCGTCAATAATAAAAAGAGCAACTTTCTTGGCATAATGTTCGCCGTAATGTCTGGCATATCGTCAGCCAGCCAAAATTTTGTTTTTTCTTATACCCATAGTGTACAAGATCTAGCTATAACTTTGGGCGCAACCTCTTTTGCTGCTGCTAATGTACTTTGGCCACTATACCTCCTGTTTGGATTTATTCCCTACGCGTCCTACATGTTCTATCTTCACTATAAACATGGATCTTTTAATGCTTACCACCAGAGGCATACTGTCAGATATTGTTTATTTACCATGCTTATGGGAATTTTGACCTGCTGCTCATTGTTTCTTTATGCTAAAGCATCCCAACTAATTGGAGCCCTTGGTCCAGTAATTGGTTGGCCAATTTTTATGGTGGTAGTTATCATTGTTTCAAGTTTATGGGGTTGGAGATTTAACGAATGGCAAGATTGTGGCGCAAAAGCAAAAAGCAGTATGGGGTTAGCTTTGGTGCTTTTTATTTTAGCGGTAATTGTTTTAGGATATAGCTCCATTCAAGTCTAATCTGCCTATAATAGATAGTTACGCTTACCTAAGAAGTCATTAAAATTAGCAGAACTAACCACGCCTATGGAGTTAGCTTTAACAATTAAGTCTATTCCATAATTTTTAATTACGGTAATTTACTAGTAAATACTTTGGAAGAAAGTTGATTAAATTTATGATCCAATACCAGAAAAGAATAAACAGTGATTATAGCTTAAAGATTGTCTTATTAGCTTGTCTAGAATTTGGAGGATTACAAAACTTAAGGGAGCTTATGTACCAGAGTTTTTTCATTTCTTTTTGATAAATTTATTATAACTTGAAGGGGGGTTACTATGGATACGACTATAATCAAAAATAATTCAAACATCGGTTGTCACTCGAGAATTTATGCCTCATGGAGCGCCATTTTTGCAGGCGTCGTGGTGGGGTTGGCGACAGAATCATTGCTTGGTTTATTAGGCTTAGGTTTGGGTTTTGTCTCTTTTACTGGGCGCGCTGGAGTTATGGGCAAAATTAGCACTGGTTCTATAGTTTGGCTAGTAGTATGCGCAATCTTTTCTATGGCGATTGCTGGCTGGGTGGTAGGGCGTCTTTCTGGTCTTAATTGTAAACTTGCAGGTGCTCTACATGGGCTAGTTGCTTGGGCATTGGCAACACTTTTTACTTTTGCGCTAATGGCAAATGTCGTTGGGACAATAATAGGTGGGACAGTTGGCGTTATGGAAGGCGCTTTTTCTTTAGCTGGTCAGGGTGCTTTATCAACTGGCAAAACAGCTGCACAAATAGCTCCTCAAGCGGTGGAACAAGTGAAGAACATATTCCCTGATGTGACTGCAACCATTAATGAAGCCAAACAGCAAGCAGAACACGTTTTAAATAATTTTAAAAAAGGTGCTGAGCAAATCGCTGATGAAACTAAAAATCAGCTGCGTGAAAACTTAACTATATTATTAACTTCAGACATTAAAAATGATAAGGCTGAGGCACGGCAAAAAATAGTCGGCCTGCTGGCGCAAGAAACCAATATGAACCAAGAACAAATAGATAAAGCCATCAATGATTGGCAGCAAAAATATGCCCAGATGAAAGAGAAAGTTAACCAAAAAGCGGCGGAAGCAAAACAAAAAGTCATAACAGGCGGCACGCAAGTTGTAAACATATTGGGTTCATTGTCTCTGATGGCTTTCTTTATTCTAATTTTGGGCGCGGTAGCTTCTGCAGTTGGCGGTGCTTATGGAACAAAAGAAACAAGGTAGCATAATAACCATAATAAACCTTGAAATTATCTAGCTAAATTATGTGCTTTAGCTATGCCTAGCTGGAAGAAGGAGTTGAGTTTATGCAATCTATACAGGGTTTGGTTATTAACTTAACCGAAGAAGAAATCAGATATGTTTCAGGAGGCATACATTTGGTTATGACCTCAATTGTATCTGGAGGAGCAGCATTAGCATTATTAGTTAATGTCATTGGTATTGGCAACACTATGCGATTATCAGGTGGTATTATAGCCAATGCCCTATGTAAAGCATACGCAGATTGGCAGTATCCTAATAATCTAATTATGAAATATATAACTAGTGGCTATTGCATGGCTACCGCTTGTATTTTAATTACTAAAAGTTCTAATATAACCATTCCAACTAATGTGTATAATTATTATAGCGTAAAAAAAACTTAACATTTTAAATTTATAGAGGCGTATAATATATGGCTAATAAGATTCCCAAAGTTTTTTCTTTAAGTTTGTTAACCCAAAATGAACTATCTTTAGTCAATGGAGGAAAAAACTTAGTAATTGAAAACTTTTTAAAAACTATTTTAAATATGTTTACACTGCTTATAGCTGACATGCAGAAAGAAAGCCAAAAGGGTATAAATGTTTATGACTAAATTCAGCGTCCTGAACATCGACCGACCATAAATTTTGGATAACCTCGAGGAATGCTAATAATATGAATACAACCGCATCAACCACTATTAAAATTGCATTTTTCGATGCCAAACCTTATGATATTGAATCTTTTGGAAAAGCTTTACAAGATCCTAATTTTAAAATTACATTTTATAAAAATCATCTTACACCCGAAACTGCATCTTTGACACAAGGATTTCAGGTGGTTTGTGTTTTTGTTAACGATGTGGTTAATAGAGAAGTCATCGATACGTTGGAACGCAACGGTGTCGTACTGGTTGCAATTCGTGCTACTGGGTACAATAACATTGATATGGAGGCGATATTTAATAGAATCCATGTGGTTCGCGTTCCCTCATATTCTCCTCATGCTATTGCTGAACTCGCGGTAGCACTTATGCTTACGCTGAACCGCAATATTCATCGTGCTTATTACCGAATTCGTGATAATAATTTTACCCTTACCGGATTACTGGGTTTTGACATGTTCAATAAAACTGTAGGGATCGTTGGGGTAGGGAAGATTGGAAAAGTCATAATAAATATCTTGAAAGGGTTTGGCATGAGAGTTTTGGCTTATGATCTTTTCCCAGATAAAGGATATGAGGAAACGGCAGGTTTTGCTTATACAGATCTTGATAGAATATATCGAGAATCTGATATTATTTCGCTTCATTGTCCTCTTACAAAAGAAACTTATCATATGATCGATGAAGCATCCATTGCCAAAATGAAACAAGGGGTTATGATTATCAATACAAGCCGTGGAATGATCATTGACACCAAAGCATTAGTGGCAGGACTAAGAAATGGTAAGATTGGTTTTGCTGGCTTAGATGTTTATGAAGAAGAAAGTGAATATTTTTTTGAAGATTTCTCCAATAAAATAATTACCGATGACCTGCTAGCTAGGCTCTTATCTTTCAATAACGTGATAGTTACATCACATCAAGGATTTTTTACCCAAGAAGCCTTGCTTAACATCGCTACTATTACCATAGAAAATATTCGAGATTTTTTTGTGAAGCAGAAACTTTCAAATGAAGTCTGCTATAAATGCAATGCCCATACACCATGAAAATGCATAATTGTCATATCTATTTATATACTCCTTATCATTACCCACAAGGATGTTCGAATAATTATTTGTTTTGATCGTCTCCTTTTCCTGTAATGGGGGCAACTACATTGCCCCTAACAACCCAAGCCTTCGCTAAATATACCGCCCCCCACAAAAAAGCTATAGTAGCAGCCGTAGCCAATACTCCAACCAATGACCCCACTATAATTTTTTCACTACCACCATCTATTATTGGTCGTTCTTCCATCCCGCCATTTATGATCAAGCCTTCCTCAAGAGTTAAATCGGTTATCGTGTTTCCCATAAGTAATTTACCTATCTAGATTAAACTAAAAAATTTTTAACATTATATTATACTAAGTTATAAATTATTAAGAAACATGCTTATGCTCTTTATGAAACATGTGCGACATCCACCATTTTACTATAAAGCCAACAGATTTTGCAGATAGAAAAACAGTAAAGACTGCAGCTTGCGTAGTCCAATAGTGTAATTCCTCATTTAAATACGCAAAGGTTTCTCCCGCAGACTTTATGAGCTGTTTGCCACCTTCATATGCTATATAGTACGACGCTGCATCAAACATGTTAACAGCGTAGTCCGATGTAAAACCAAAACCACCACTAACGAGATTTATTTCTTTATTTGTTAAAATTACTAACATAGGTATATTTTATCTCCAAAGGATAATGCAATTCAGCGCTTAGGTAAATATTCTACCCTTAGCGATCGCAAATTCAACAAATTTTTAAGCTGTTAAATTTTTTTGACTTTATGATTAGTGGGCGTAAAATGCGTCTTGAGTAACAGGTTGGATTTATCCTCTATTGAGAGATAATAAAGAACAGGGGAGTGTTGGTAGAAAGTTAACATTTTCTTTGTTTGAGAGGACGAAGCAGCTGATGTCGCGAAAAGCCAGTAAAAGACATACTAGATGCGGAAAGGAGGTTTTGTGAAAAAGTTTGATGAATTAAAAAAAGATGAAATTACGATAATTTCTGGCGGGTTAGCTTGTATTTGTTCGTCAGGTGGTGCAATCACAAATGCCGGTGTGCTTGCTCAAGAAGCAGATTGTATTCATACATGTTGTGGCGACTTTCAATATCCTCCACATGCTAGGCAGTATTCGGTAATATTTAGTGTTATTGTAAATGGGTATAATGGCTATACCAACGATTGCGATTTACATAGACCAGTTAATCAAACGCAATTACACAGGGGTGTTGCTGTTAATGCTGGCGCACCACTAGATATTGCTTTTGCAGTACCACTTACACATTAGATTCACAACATCCAGTAATCTTGCTGGAACAGCCGGTAAGGCTTTTGATCTAGTGAAATGCAAGTCTTCACACTGTCAATTTCTCGTTCGGGCGGTTAGTATATCCGAAGCATGGTTACGATAACGTGCCATGCGGTGTTCGGAAGTAAAAGTCACAAGACGCTTGTGTAGACAGATACATGTAGTGCGAGCGACTAGAGTGGCGAGCAACGAAGAGGTCTGAACATAAGAGAATATCTGCAATCCCGAAATATTAGACCATACCGAAGTTGCTGTATGGACTTTTGGGGGTTGCCGATCTTTTAGCAAGAAAGAGAAGGTCGATGCTTTGTGGGAAGTAATGAGAACATGCACCTCAAAGACCGCCGGGATAAGGGATCAGACACCTTGGAAAGATTAGAAGAGATAATACCGGGAAGAGCCTGTTATCAGCAGAGACTGTTGGTACAAAGCGTAAAAGTGGAGATCAGCAGAGATAATGGGTTTGGCGCATGAGTTCGTAGTAGTGTCGAACACCAAGTAACGTTGGTGGAAAACGGCTAAAGCTGCTTCTTGGATAAGGTAATACCTTATGCGAGGCAAAGGAACTCTCGGTACATAGCGAACTATATATGAACTGCTGCAGAGGGACTCAGAGACCTCAATAAGCAGACCAGCTCGGTGTAGTCGAGGTATGCGGTAAATTGCGTGAAGAATTGGGTGTATGTGAACAAGCACTCAAACCTAAGAACTCGCGAGAGGACTGCATAATGAAAAGCTGTGATCGCCAACCGGACTCGGGAAATCCGACCGTCCGGGATGAAAACGGGGGCTTGGTGAAACGTGGGTTATAAGACTGCGCGCGCATCAAATCTATCCAAACTACTAGTTTTAGTTATTAGCAGGGAAATATATTATGTTAGAAAAAAGATACTTGACGTACCTGATAGTAGTTATACTTCAAATACTACCTATAAATATATTTGCTATAAGCTCTAATTCTGTAACCGAAACGAACCACGAAGAACTTGCGGCATTAGGATTAAGTATATGGAAGAATTTTACAATTAATGTGTGTTGGGAAAACCCAAATGGATTTTCTAGCGAGCGAATATGGGTGAAAAATAAAATTGCTGATACATGGGAGGCTAATTCAAATCTTAGATTTGTTGGATGGGGTGATTGTACCGTAACTAGTGATGGTATAAGGATTTCAATTGCAGACGAAATATCCCACACCAAAGGATTAGGTGTTAATCTTAATGCAAAATCTAAAGGAATGGTGCTTAATTTTATATTTGACAGATACTATAGTGAGGATTGCCAATTGAACCGTAAGTCTTGCATTGAATGGCATGCGCTACATGAATTTGGGCATGTATTAGGATTTACACATGAACATAATCGACATGATCAGCCAGATTATGTAATGTGTAAGAACAAAAGTGGTACAACTGGAGATATAAATCTCACGCCATATGATTTACATTCTATAATGAATTATTGTCATCCCGATAGGCCTGGTAGACCTACGCATGATCCAAATAAAATTGAATTAAGCAGATATGATATAATAGGCTTGCAACTGTGTTACGGTTCTCCGATACTAAGCCGCACAGCAGTTACCAAAGAACTTTTGGATAGTAAAATTTACCCTAGTATGCGACAAACTGTGGATAATAGTACTGTGCTAATGCATGCAGCGCAAAACGGGTATATCGATGTTGTCAAAGAATTTTTGAAAGATAGAAGAGTTGATCCTAATGTCCAGAATTCTAAAGGTCAAACTGCGCTTATGTTTGCGGCAGGTAGCGGGCATACTGACGTTGTCAGAGAACTTTTGGAAAATCAAAACAAGTCTGATCCTAATATTTTAACCAAAGAAGATGTGACTGCATTGATGTATGCTTCCAGGATGGGGCATGTAGAGATAGTTAACTTATTGGTTAACAAAGGAGCCGACATAAAGAAGACAACCCTAAATGGTGAAGACGCTCTTGGATTAGCAATAATGGGGTATCGTAATGTTAATCCACAATCAGCAGATCAATATATTGCGACGGAAGAAATTGATATAGGTAAAATACAGAATTCTTGGGCGTATATGGTGATTAAACCAGAATTAGACAAAATTACTGGTAAAATAGATAGAAAAATTTTGCACGATATTATGGCGGTATATAGGGAAAGGTTTCAAAAAATTGAGAAACTGTTGATTGAAAATGGTGCAGATTTAAATATAGTATATAGTATTGGTCATAGTAGCTTTCCAGCTCTTATGTGGGCAGCTAATATGGGTGATTTAGAACTAATAAAACTATTATTGCATCATGGCGCCGATCCTTATGCCAGCTATGACGCTTATAAAGATGGAAGAAAATTTAATGCAATTCAGATGGCACGGTATGTGGGCTATGAAGAGTGCGCACGATTTTTAGAAAGTGTTAGCGCGGCCCAGTGTGAAGGTTGAGATATTTTACGACGACATCCCCGGTAAGAAACATTACCGGGGATTAATGCCTAAGCTTTAGGGCGAACTCAATTTGCAAGCGCAACGCCCATACGCATCAAGCTTAGGCGTTAAAGCCAAGACATTTTCTTGGACACCGGTTCATTCTCGTAGCCAATTCATCCGCGATGCGATGCAATTTGGTTAGATGGTAGCTATTTTTTGGTAGCAGAGGGAGCTGGAGCTTCGCTCTTATCTTGCGCCGTTTGTGGTGCCTCTGCTGCCCTGGGAGTCCCAAAAAAGCCAAACCAAGTTCGTCTCGGCGGTGCCTTAGAAGTAAGCGCATTAAACATAAGCCTATCTTTTTCTAACATCCTCTTCAAATCCGCAAATTCGAGTCCACCTTTATATACTTTTATTGCTTCCTCAGAAGTAAGCAAGCTAATCTTTTCAGCATCAGGTTGAGATAATAAATCTTTCAATTCGTCGTATTTAACTCCCGCTTTATATAGATTAATTGCCAGTGGAGATGTAAGACGACTAAATGTTCTATCATCCAACTTTACTAAATCTTGATATGGAAAGCCTGTCCGTGCAGACCATCCTAGTCCTACTATGGCATAAAACCCGGCTATGGCATCAAACCTGGAGGAAAGAAATTTTCCAATATTATCAATGCCTGATTTTTTCAGCCCCTCATATGAATCATCTTT
>JAJXWM010000033.1 GCA_021781615.1 Pseudomonadota bacterium | reverse complement strand
CCACCCGTTCGGGGGTTGCGACTTCAATTATTTGGTTAAAGTTAGCCCAATATGGATAACAGGTAGTTAATACCAGCGCTGCTTCTTTTGATATTGGGTTTATTAGGTGAGTAGGGGTTCCTTCAAGTGCTTCTTTCATGGCCGTAAATTCCCCAGCCTTAAAATCGCAATTCATTCTTAAGTCTTCAAGATAAGCGGCAGCTACGAGTGTCAATTCTTCTTTTTCGCTACTAGCTGCAAAAGCAAGCTGTTGGCCTAAAATCGAAATTATGACTAGACTAAGAAAGTATGGTAGTGATAATGTTTTTATCATCAAGGGATTCCTTATGAAAAATAGCTTATTATTCAGGCGGTTAATTAATTTTTTAATATTATTTGTATTAAACCACTCTGCTAATATCTTAACCGTATTTATATCCTACCTCTATATTATATTAAAAACATTAAGGAAGGCTTAACAAAATCGATAATTTTTTAGGTATTTGGTTTTTATGATTTGAGCAAAAATTATCTGCCAAAGATTGGAGATCCTTCGCTACGCTTAGGATAACCACCATCAGTTTTTTCCTCAATAAGATTCACAGTTATACAGCAGTAGTAAAAATATACGATAGTTCTGATTATTTTGTGTTTTGTTGTTACAATCTATTTATTGGTATGCTATGCATTATGACTTGGTTAGCTGTTATTAATTTACGTATTACTAATGATTTATTGGAAAACTACTATGCCTGATAATGCGATTATGCCGACCTATTTTAGTCAAATGCAGATTGCTTTTACGCGGGGGCGTGGTATTTGGCTGTGGGATACCGAAAATATCAAATATCTTGACTCTTTTGCGGGAGTTGCTGTTTGTAACTTGGGTCATTCTCATCCAGAAGTAACCAAAGCAATTATTAAACAGTCCAAACTTTTGCTGCACACTAGCAATAATTTTCGTATCCTTAATCAAGAAAAGCTTGCTGATAAACTAACTAAGGTAGCGGGAATGGAGCAGGCGTTTTTTTGCAACTCCGGTGCGGAAGCCAATGAGGTTGCTTTAAAATTAACGCGGATTTATGCCAGAAAAAAAGGTATCCAAAATCCGGTTGTGGTAACGATGAAAAATTCTTTTCATGGTCGAACCTTTGCCACGCTAAGCGCCTCAGGTCTCGAGCGTTTACAGGTGGGTTTTGAGCCGATTTTATCAGGATTTACTTATGTTACGTTAAACGATATTGGGGAGCTCCAAAAACTGGCAGCGGAAAATACTAATATTGTTGCGATTATGCTTGAACCAATTCAAGGTGATGGTGGGCTTTTTGCAGCAACTAAAGAATATTTAAATTTTATCCGTAGCTTGTGTGATAAAAATGACTGGTTAATGATTTTAGATGAAGTGCAAACTGGGATTGGTAGGACTGGCAAATGGTTTGGTTATCAAAACTACGATATTATTCCCGATGTTATTACTAATGCTAAAGCGTTGGCTAATGGTTTTCCGATGGGAGTTTGTTTGGTTCGTGGTAAAGCTTGTAACCTTTTTGCGCCAGGGAAACACGGCACAACTTTTGGTGGATCACCAATTATTTGTGCTATTGCTTTATCAGTATTAGAGACGATTGAAAAGTTGGATCTACTTAAACATACAGAAGAGGTCGGTCAATATTTACGCGATAAATTACAGCAAAAATTGGCTTCAAAAGTTGTGGCGATTCGGGGGTGGGGTTTGATGTTTGGTGTTGAACTACCCAAAAACTGTTTAAGCATATCGAACATTGGCTTAAAGTATCAAATTTTACTTAATGTGGTTAATAATAATACGGTGCGTTTATTACCAGCATTAATTATCAATGAGCGTCAAGTTGACGATTTGGTGAGGCGTTTGGTAAAAACCATTGATGAGTTTTTGCTAAGTTAAAATTTATTATCCATGCGAAGTCGAATAGTTAAATGAGAGGTTAACTATGGTGTCAGAAGATTTAAGCTAGATTTATTATATTAAAGCTCTTATTATAATGATCCAAATATTCAAGGGTAGCATTATTAGTATCATACGGAGTTCTATTGTTTGTTTTGCTCTTTTACAAAAGCAGCCCAGTAGAAAGTTGCTAGAAATATAGCTCCGCCTACAATGTTACCTAGTGTTGCTGGAATTAAATTATGAGCAAAACCAAGGATATTTAAGTGCGATAATTTTTCAGGATCTATATTTGCTGCCGCGATTAATTCTGGTTTGGTGGCAAGCATCATTGATTTTGTAATATAAAACATATTGGCAACGCAGTGTTCATAACCTAGTGCGATAAAAGCCATGATGGGGAAAAATATACCGAATATCTTACCAATAACGGTTTTTGAGGCGGCCGCCATCCAAATGGCAAGGCATACTAACCAATTGCACAAAATGCCGCGAGTAAAAGCTTCAGTGAAGGTAAGATTAACTTTTATTACTCCGACTTTTAAGGCGTATACTCCAAGCAAAAGATCATTCTGTTGCCAGAGGTTAGTATAAAATACTATAGTTGCCAGCAATATCGAACCAAGAAAATTTGCTACGTAAACTAAAGCCCAATTTTTAAGCAGGGATATTTTAGAGACTTTTCCTTCTAATACTGATCCAGCAATTAAGGTATTGCCAGTGAATAATTCTCCGCCGGCAATAACTACTAGCATCAAGCCTAAACTGAAAACTGCGCCAGCTAATATTCTTGTCGGACCAAATCCTGAAAAAGCTGCGCCATCATGTCCTGCTAAAGTAGAAATTTCACAACCAAAACCAATATAAACGCCAGCTAAAATCCCAAGCAATACAATTTTACCAAAGTCGTAATTTACCTTGGTAACCATAAGTTCTTTTATAATAAAATTGGCAACTTGAGTTGGGTTTCGGCACTCGACATTTACGGTTAATTTTTCTAGTGTTTTTTCAAACATATTGCCTCTCCGGGAAAGTTAGCTTTGTATACTACAACAAAAAGGTGTATTTTAAAAATAGGTTTTCATAGAGCTAGGGTAAACGCATCTAATTTTACGCCAATCTAACCGGTTCGAGCATTACAAATTAATTTCGCTCTACGAGCGCTCGAAATTATATGCCTATCATTTACCACCAGGCCTGCAATTCGCAAAAGCTTGTCCCGTTATGTTTCTAAACGGGAGCGCGAATTTTAATTGAGCTGGTGAGGCCTTTTGCCATTCGGGCTGGTCGATAAAAAATAATTTATAGTTAGGCTGGAGATGTCTTTTGCTCTTTCGGAACATGAGGATTTATTTTTTTGATTCAACAAAACGTTATAAAATAATTTTTGTCAACAGCCCGGAGGGCGCAAGGCCTTTCTAGCCCAGCCTCAGGTGAGCGCTTTTTGCGAACCGCAGAGCTGGGTGGTTATGGGAGCATAATTTCTAGCTCGTAGAGCGAAATTAAGATGCGGTTACCATGTCATAGAGCCCCCGTTATGTTTTGATATAGGGCTCGTTTTAATGTTTTTGCTTGCCTAAATTCGCTGGTAAGCTTTTCCCGATCATTACTGATGATGTCTTGTTTAAGTGCGCTCAGGTTTTCTGTAAAAGCATCAATTGTAGCAATAATATGCTCGCTGTTTGCCAAACAGATATCGGCCCATAAATTCGGGTCACTGGCGGCGATTCTAGTAAGATCATCGAAACTCCTGGCCGTATTTTTCAGGATTTCTTGGTGATTAGGAGCTTTCTGTATTGTCTTCATAAAGGCATAAGAAAGTATGTGCGGTAAGTGGCTCGTTAAAGCCAAAATTTTATCGTGTTGATCAGGTGGCATAATGTTTACTGATGCGCCTAGCGTTTTCCAGAGATCGGTTACTGTATGTATCGCTGCGATGTTGGTGATGGCAGTTGGGGTGAGTAAAACTTTCCGGCCATTAAACAACATTCTTCTTGCCACTTTAATGCCATTTTTTTCTGAGCCAGCTAGAGGATGTCCGGGGACAAATTGTGGTAGATGTGCGCCAAGCTCTTTTATAGCAATTTTAATGGCTTCATTTTTTACACTTGCAACATCAGTAATTATTTGCCGAGGTTTTAACGCGCGCTTTATTGTTTTAAAAATAGATGAGTAGGCGCTGATTGGAGCGGCGATAATAATTAGTTCTGCTGTTTTTATTGCCTGAGTAAGTGAGTGGGCAATATTATCGATAAACCCGGTATTTTTTGCATATTGGCGAGTATTTTGATCAGGATCAAAACCCATAATTTTGCTTAAGGGCAATTTATTCTTTAGGTCAATTGCGATCGATCCGCCAATAAATCCTAGACCAATAACGGTGATATTTTTAATATTCATAATGATCCCCTGGGGAAAGAACCAAGCATTTTAAGTAAAACTTGGCTGTTATTTAATGCAAGTAAAGTTTTTTGAATGGACGTATCATTTTGATGTCCTTCCATTTCTAAAAAGAATACATATTCCCAAATTTGTTTTTTAGCCGGACGTGATTGTAATAAAGTCAGATTGACCCCATTTACGGCAAATTTATTTAAAGCGTTGGCTAATGCTCCCGGTTTATGGGGCAGGGTCATAAGCATGCTGGTTTTATCTTGGCCACTAGCTTTGGTCGTATGCTGACCTAAGACGTAGAAGCGGGTGGTGTTATTTGGTTCATCCTCAATGTATCTTGCTAGCACCTGAAGATCGCCCCTAGCTAAGGCAAGTTCGCCTGCGATGGCGGCCGTACTTACTTCGTTTGCAGCAAGGATGCATGCTTGGCCTGAGCTTTTAGCAGGGAATAATGCCGCATGAGGGAAGTTTTTTTCTAACCACTGTTGGCATTGTGCAAGCGCTTGTGGGTGCGAATATATTTGAGTTATTTCTTTAGGGTTGGTATTACGACTCAATAAATAGTGGTGGATTGGTAAAAGAATTTCATTGCTTACCAAGAGATTACTTTGGCTAAGTTGATCAAGGGTGGAGGTTACTACTCCTTCGCAGGAATTTTCAATTGGTACGATACCAAGATTAGCTTGACCATGTTCTACCGCTTCTATTACCTCTTTGATCGAGGCGAGCGGCAGTAAGTCAACTTCAGCACCAAAACACTTTAATGTCGCTTGGTGTGAAAATGTGCCAAGCGGTCCGAGAAAGGAAATTGTTAATTTTTTCTCAAGGCTGCGACAAGAGGCAATAATTTCCAAGTAAATTTTTTGGAGTGCTTCACTGCTAAGTGGTCCGGTGTTTCTTTGGGTTATGGTGCGTAATATGACTGCTTCTCTTTCTGGGTTATAGCAATTATCATCTTCGGCAATTTTCTTTTTAATTTTACCAATTGTTTGTGCCAGTTTTGCTCGTTCATTGAGAAGCCGCTGAATTTGTTCATCAAGGGTGTCAATTTTTTGCCTATTTTCGTTAATGTTATTCATATAATTTATCCGATATTTTTATTGCGATTGAATGGTTCTGCGGTTTACTACGGCGGCAGCTAGTTTAGTTAATAGGGGGGTGGTTTCTTCCCAGGATAAACAAGCATCCGTAATGCTTTGATTGTGTCGGCATTTTTTACCAGGAACCAATGATTGATTGCCAGCGGTTAAGTGACTTTCGATCATTACCCCCATAATTGCCTTTGAGCCTGCACTAATTTGTGCGGCGATATCATCGACCACCATGCTTTGTTTTTGATACTGCTTTTGGCTATTACCATGACTGCAGTCAACCATTACTGCTTGGCGTAGATTCTTTTTGGCCAATTCGGTGGTTATTTTTTCAATACTTACCTGATCATAGTTAGTGTGGTTTTTTGCTCCCCGTAAAATAATATGACAAGCGCTGTTACCGCTAGTACTAATAATTGCTGGCCGCCCACTTTTGGTAATACCAAGAAAATGATGGGCGAAGTCGGCAGCATGGATTGCATCAATGGCGATATCAATGTTACCGTCAGTACCGTTTTTAAAGCCAATCGGCATGGACAAACCTGAGGCAAGTTCACGATGAATTTGGCTTTCTGTAGTTCGTGCCCCGATCGCTCCCCAGCTAATTAAATCAGCGATATATTGCGGTATGATGGTGTCAAGGAACTCAGTAGCGGTGGGGATCCCAAGTTCATTTAGCTTGGCCAAAATATTGCGCGCTACCCTTAGACCGTGATTAATGTCGAAACTATTATCTAGATGCGGGTCATTAATTAATCCTTTCCAGCCGACAGTTGTTCTTGGTTTTTCGAAATAGACGCGCATGATGATGCAAAGTTCATTTTTTAATTCATCACTTGCTTCTTTTAGCAAGGAGCCATATTCTAAGGCTGCTTCTTGATTATGGATTGAACATGGTCCCACAATTATTAAGAGCCTTTGATCTATTTCTTTAATAATTTGCTTTGCTTCTTTCCGTCCCCTCTTGATTGTTTGCAAGGCTTTGCTGCTTACCGGAATTTCTTCTAGTAGCTCAACAGGCGTGATAAGCTGTTTCAATGATTTAACATTAATGTCATCAGCTATGTTTATATTCAGGTGCATGGTTATACCCCAGTTTAATGCTAGTTTATTTACGGTCTTATTTTTTTAAGATGCTGCATCAGGAAGTTGATGAGCAAAAAGAGCTAAAAAAATTGCTGCTTCTTGCTAGAATCAAAATGTTAAAATGCAGACTAAAGATGTAGGGAGTCGTAGTTATTAGCGCTTAGGCGCTAAAGTAATAATAGAAATAAAACTTGTTAACAAATGATTGAGATATAGCAGAAGAGATAGCGTTTGACAACTCTAGCTGGTTGTGAAAAACTAAGATTGAATTTTCTGTAGTGCTCTCCATGCTTATAATATAGCATAATTTTATGTATATGCCAGAATTTTTTTGTGGGAGCTATTAAAATGAAAAATTTTCAGATAAAAAAGTCATCTCTTCATGGCGTTATCGAAGCATCGCCATCTAAATCTCATACTCTAAGAGCAATATTGTTTGCTAGCCTTGCCAAGGGTAAGAGCACTATTAGCCATTATTTACTTTCTCCTGATGCGCAGGCGATGATTGAAGCATGTCGGCAATTGGGGGCGGCTATAACAGTTACCGATGAATTAATTACGATTGAAGGGGGTGACAGTAATATTAAAACTCCTGATGATGTAATTAATGCTGGTAACTCTGGGCAGGTCTTACGTTTTATTGCGGCTATTGTCGCCCTAAATTCCAATTATGTTGTTTTTACTGGTGATCATTCGGTTCGTCATAGTCGCCCTATGCAACCACTGATTGACGGTTTAAGGGGGCTCGGTGCTTTTTGTGTATCAACAAAAAATGATGGTTATGCTCCGGTGATAGTTAAAGGTCCCATCAAAGCTGGGATTACTGAACTAGCTGGAGAGGATTCACAGCCGGTATCTGCTATTTTAATGGCCGCAGCTTTTTTATCTGGGAAAACTGAGGTTAAAGTAAAAAATGCCGGAGAAAAACCTTGGATTGATCTTAGTATATTTTGGTTGAAAAAGCTTGGGGTACAAGTTGAAAATCATAATTATGAACACTATGTAGTTCATGGTGGACTTAAGTATGATGCTTTTGATTATGTAGTGCCGGGAGATTTTAGTTCGGTTCAATTTCCAATTGTTGCTGCTTTAGCTACTAATTCTGAGATTAAGATTAAACATGTTGATATGAATGATGTTCAAGGAGATAAAAAGGTTATCGAAGTCTTACGAAAGCTTGGTGCCAATATCGATTATAACGACCAAGAAAAATTACTTATCGTTAAACCGAGTACGCTTGTTGGGGGTGAAATTGATGCCAATGATTTTATTGATTCCGTGCCTATTTTGGCGGTTGTAGGGTGTTTTGCTAAGGGAAAAACTAGAATATTCAATGCCGCAATTGCACGTAACAAAGAGTGTGACCGTATTTCAGCTATCGCGACTGAGCTCAAGAAAATGGGGGCGAAAATTGCGGAATTTGCTGATGGTTTGGTGGTTGAAGAGTCGCAGTTATTTGGTACGACGGTAAATACCTATCATGATCATCGGTTAGTAATGGCCTTAAGTGTCGCTGGATTATTTGCAAGCAACATTACTACGGTTACCGATATAAAATCAGTTGCTAAGAGTTACCCGTCTTTTTATTTGGATTTTAAAAAGCTTGGCGTTGATATTGAGGAAATAGGATGAATATTATTTTAATAGGTTTTAAAAGTGCTGGGAAAACCACTTTTGGGAAGGTGCTTGCTGCAGAATTTAAAAGGGATTTTATCGATATTGATAGTAAAATAGCTGAAATCTATCGACAAAAGTATGGAGAAGAGTTAACGGCACAGCAGGTATATTTAAAATTGGGGGATGCAGATTACCGGGTATTGGAAAAGGAAGCGGTTTTGCTTTTAGGAGCTAAAAAAGACTCGATAATTGCCACCGGTGGTGGTACCGTTTGTGATCAAGATAATGTCAAGGTGTTGGGTGCTAACGGCAAGTTTGTTTATTTAAATGTTGCAAAAGAGGTGGTGCAAAAAAGGATTGCGGAGGATGTCAGCTTGAGTTTTTTAGATGCTAAACATCCGGCTAAAAATTTTGATCAGGCTTTTACCGGTCGGCAAAAAATATATCGAGAGGTCGCTGATTTGGTAATTGATCCAGAAAATATAATTGTAGAAGAGATGGTTGAAATTGTTAAGAGGGTGTTTTATGGCAAGTAACTCCTTTGGTAATTTGTTTCGTATTACTACTTTTGGTGAATCGCATGGGCCAGCAGTTGGTGTGGTTATTGATGGTTGTCCTTCGCGGATAAAAATTAGCGAAGAAGAGATCAACCAAGTTCTTAGTTTGCGACAGCCAGGGAAAACCGAGTTTGTATCCCCGCGGGCTGAAGGTGATAAAGTAAAAATATTGTCGGGTGTTTTTGCTGGACAAACAACCGGTGCGCCGATTGCAATTTTGATCGAAAATGGTGCTGTTGATTCTAGTAAATATGAGGTGACTCAAGATTTATTAAAACCTGGGCATGCTAATTTTACCTACTTAGAAAAATATGGAATTTACGATTATCGAGGAGGTGGTCGCGCTTCAGCTCGAGAAACTGCTGGTCGGGTTGCGGCGAGTGTAATTGCCGCAAAGACTCTTGATCACTATAAGATAAAAGTTTGTGCCTATATTAAGAGCATTGGTACTGATGTTGCGGATATCAATATTAAAGATATCGTCGCACTTAAAGAGCAGGTGAAACAGAGTCCAATTTATTGTCCTGATGAAGTTTCGGCAAAGGCCATGATGACAAATATTAAAAAAGTGCAGGCGGAAGGTGATTCACTTGGTGGTATGGTAGAATTTATTATTGATGGTTTGCCAGCAGGATTAGGTGATCCAGTTTATGAAAAGTTTTCTGCTAATTTAGCTCAAGCGATGTTTAGTATCCCATCGGTTAAAGGGTTTGAGTTGGGTGAAGGTTTTGCTGCTGCAAAAATGCGGGGGTCGGAGCATAACGATGGATATTTTTATGATAACAAAACCGGAAAGATTGATTTAACGTCTAATCATTGTGGTGGCATTTTAGGTGGTATTACTACTGGCACCAGGATTGAGGGTGCGGTTGCGTTTAAACCAACCCCGAGTATTTATAAGCCACAAAAGACCGTGGATGTTGGCGGATGCGAGCAGGTTTTTAAACTTCCTGAAGGTTCGCGGCATGATCCTTGTACCGCAATTCGCGGGGTTATGGTTGTTGAGGCAATGTGTGTTTTAGTTGTCGCTGATGCTTTATTGATGCAGCAAAGTTTACAATTTGGTGAGTAAGATTATATGGAAAAAATAACTGTAAAACTTGCGCCATCATACCCAATTTATATTGGCAAAGATTTATTAAGTAGCAATTATTTGATCGATTTATGTAGGGAAAAAGCGAGCCAAACGGTAATTATCGCTGATCAAAATGTAAGTGATCTCTATGGAAGGTCGTTATTAGCTCATCTCAAGCAAAATCGTATTAAAGCCCATTTGTTATCATTTAAGGGTAGTGAAAAGAATAAGACCCGTAAAACCAAAGAGCAGCTTGAAGATGCTATATTTGAGTTAGGGTGTGGTCGCGATACGTGTATTGTTGCTCTTGGTGGCGGTGTAACTACCGATATTGCTGGATTTGTTGCCTCAACCTATTGTCGAGGTGTGCCGGTAATTTATCTACCAACCAGTTTACTTGCTATGGTCGATGCTAGTATTGGTGGAAAAACCGGCGTCGATACTCCGTATGGTAAGAACTTAATTGGTACTTTTTATCAACCACAGGCGGTTTTTATTGATATCGCTACGTTGCAGACTTTACCCGATAAAGAATTTAAAAATGGTTTGGTCGAGTTAATTAAGCACGCTATTATTTGTGATAAAAAGCTTTTTAGTTTTTTGTCAGCCAATGTGGCAAAAATAAGAGGTCTTGATCCGTCAAGTCTAATAAAAGCAATTTTGATAAGCTGTGAAATTAAAAAATCTATTGTGGAGCGTGATGAAAAAGATTTTGGGGTGCGACAGATATTAAATTTTGGTCACACCATTGGCCATGCTTTAGAGTGTGTAAGTAATTATCGGTTAAGTCATGGTAAGGCGGTAGCTTTTGGTATTATTGCTGAAAGTTATATGGCATTAAAGCTAGGTATATTGCCACAAGATGATTTAATAAAGATTAAAGGCATATTTGAAAACTATCATATTAATGTTGGTAAATTGGATAAATCTTATGACAAAAAGGCGATTAAAAAAGCTTTACTCCTTGATAAAAAAAATATTAACCAAACTCCAAGATTTATTTTAATTAAAGATGTTGGTTCAGTATATGTTGGGGCAGCTGGGTATACTTCTGTTGTTCCCAATAGAATTATTGACCGGGGGATTAATTTCATAGAGACCTCTGCATAATCGGTTATAGGCAGTTGGATCGACAGCCCGAAAGGCAAAATGCAACACCCGCAAAGCTGTGCCGAGCGTTTTTTGCAAGGGGCAGGGGTGGGTTTAGCGAGATGAAAAATTTAATTATGCAGAGGTCTCTTATATGTTAGTTACCGCAATATGTGCAAAAAATCCCAAAGATGCTTTTAGTAAAATCGAGCAAGCTTTGTCGTATCCTATCGATATCGTAGAGCTGCGTTTAGATTGTTTTAAGAAGCTTGACTTGTCAGAAATAGAAAAGCTTAAGCGTGCTTTCAATATCCCCATGCTCTTTACCTTGAGAAAAAAATCCCAAGGAGGTTTATTTAAGGGATCAGAAAAAAGCCGTTTAAAAGTTATCGAAAATTTGCTTGCCTTACAGCCGGAGTATTTTGATTTAGAGTACGATATCGATAAATCATTTTTAAAATTAGTCCATAAAAAGTATCGGCGCGTGAAATTAATTTGTTCTTATCACGATTTTAAAAAGACTCCTGATAATTTGCGTTCATTGTTGGCGAGGCTGATCAGAAAAGAGTTCTCGATTTATAAAATTGCTACCATGGCAAATTCTACTGTCGATTCGTTACGCATGCTTAATTTTGTGCGGGAATATGGTAAACATCGGGATGTCTGCGGTTTATGTATGGGGGAGCTTGGTAAGGCTACAAGGATTTTATCGCCAATTGTCAATAATCGCTTAAATTATGTTGGTGTCGATGCCAAACAAAGTACGGCACCCGGTCAGCTTTCTTTGCAAGAGTTGTTTGCAACTTATTATTACAAGAACATCAACAAGAAAACTCATGTCTATGCTTTACTTGGGAATCCGGTAGAGCAGAGTATCGGCCATATTTTTCATAACCATATGTTTAAAAAGTTGCAGCAAAATGCTGTTTATCTCAAGTTACAAGTAGAAAAAAAGGAGTTATCACAGTTTTTTCAAGAGGCCGCCAAACTTCCTTTTAAAGGATATAGCGTTACTATGCCGTTAAAAGAGAGTGTTATCCCTTTTTTAAAGTTAATGACTGATGCTAAGGAAATCAAAGCAGTTAACACAATTTTATGCAGCAAAAATAAACTTTTTGGTTTTAATACGGATGGTATTGGCGCTCTTGGCTCTATTGCGGCAGTTGCTCGCGTGAAAGGCAAAAAAGTTGTGGTGCTGGGCGCCGGCGGGACGGCAAGAGCTATTATTTATGAGGCTATAAAAAAAGGAGCAAAGGTCGTGGTTTTAAATCGTACTTTGAAGCAAGCCAAAGCGATTGCTAAAACATTTGGTTGCGAAGCTTATGATCTAAATTATGCAGGGAAATTCGCCAAAGATGGTTATGATATATTAATTAATGCAACTTCGGTTGGGATGATTGGTCAGGAAAATATTGCCTTACTTCCTGATCGAACGATTCTTGCAGGGACTATCGTTTTAGATATGGTTTGCAAAGCTGACTTAACGAAGTTACTGCAAAAAGCAAAAGCAAAAAAATGTGCTTGTATTGCTGGTTATGAAGCTTTTGCTATGCAAGCAGCAGAACAAATTCTTTTGTGGTTTTATTTGCCTATCTAATGATTATCGGGTGACGGGATAACTAGTCAAAAAATTGATTTTTTAAAACGACCATTTTTGTCCAAAATAGCGATCGGAATTTAAATATATTTAGAAGCTTTCATTTTTCAAGGTTCTTTGGAACAGTGTTGCCATGGCTTGTGCTGGAGGAATTCCCTTATAAGCTATATTATAAACTGTTTCAGTTATTGGCATGTCTATGTTAGCTTGATGGCTAAGCTGGATAGCTGAGACACAAGAATAAAGGCCTTCAACTACTGCTCCAATTTTTAGCAATGCTTCTTCCTTAAAATTTCCTTGTCCCATTAAAACTCCTAGTCGATAATTGCGGCTTGAAGGGGAAAGACAAGTTACGCATAAGTCTCCTAATCCAGCCAGCCCATTTAAAGTTGCCGAATTACACTTTTTTACTTTACATAGCTTACGTAATTCATGCAGTCCCAGAGCTATTAATGTGGCTTTAGAGTTATTACCAAATCCTAAACCGTCAGAGATACCACATGCTATCGCAATAATATTTTTCATTGCACCGCCGAGTTGAACACCAAGGATATCGGGATTGAGATAGACATGAAAAAAACTAGTATCAAAAGTATCACGAATAACCTGCATCATTAGCCGATTGTAAGCTGTAGCTACCACAAAAGTTGGTAGCCTTTTAGCTACTTCTTCAGCAATACTTGGGCCACTTAAGACACCTAGACGGTCACGAATATCTGTACCCATAATATCTATAACTACCTCAGTTAATAGTTTGCAACTATTTTGCTCAATACCTTTTGAAGTTAAGACAATAGGGCAAGAACTTCGGGGTTTTTCTAGAGTTTTTAATTGTTCAAATACGGGCCTAATCCCGGCTGCCGATACACTTTCAAAAATAAGATCGGCATTGGTAATTACTTCTTCTAGATTGGTGGTAAGGCTTATATTTTCTGTTGTTTGTAAGTCAGGTAAAGCAGGATGTTTTTTGGTCTTGTCGAACTGTTCTTTTTGCTTAAGGTCTATAGTCCAAAGTTTAACTACGTGCCCTTTAGTAGCAAGAAGTGTTCCTAAGCAAAATCCCCATGTTCCTGAGCCTAGACAACCGATTTTCATGGTGTTACTCCCCAGTGTTTTTGTCAAATTGCAATTTAATGATAAATTTAAAAATTTTATTTTACTTATATTTACTTAATATAACATAATAAAAATACAAATAAATTAAACGATGATTTTTATTAGCCATAATACGTAAAGAAACTAGCAAAGCTATCTAATTGATGGATGTTGGAAGCTGAGATTCGGTTTATTATAGTGGCTAAATCCTACTTTGAAAAGGTCAAAGAAAATCTGTGTATGCATTTATAACTTATGAGACTGGCGACGCATCAAATATTGTTTAGTATACTGCAAAGGCGTATAAAATATTTTTTGGCATCCTTCCATGGGGCGACCAAATCACAGGGTAGGCATGCGGGGATGGAGTGCCCCTAAAAAGTAAATACAGTTGTTTTAGACCCAGACGTTTAATTTCCTGGCTTTTTTTAAAGGTTTATTATACCCTAAAATAAGAGTAGGGGCTTTTATATATTTACATTATATCAATCAAATTTTATAGGTAACAGATGAGCAAGGTTCCTTTTAATCTAGTTATAAAATCGGTTGTATCTTCGTCTATCGGCAATGTCTTAGAATGGTATCAATATACGCTTTATGCATATTTTGCTACGGTAATTAGTACGTTGTTTTTTCCAGCTAATAACCCCTATGTTTCAATGATTATGACCTTTCTTGCCTTTTCTATAGGACTCGCAGCAAGACCAATTGGAGGGATTATTTTTGGTTATATCGGCGATAAGTTTAGTAGAAAGAGAATGCTGGTTTGGACGATGCTTTTGATGTCGGTTCCTACCTTGTTTATCGGTTTATTACCAACCTATGCTCAAATTGGTATTCTTGCTCCAATTTTTTTAGTTGTATTGCGTATCATGCAGGGTGTGGCTTTGGGTGGTGAGTTCGGCGCCTCTTGTGTTTATCTTTATGAGTCAGTGCCGCAAAAGAAGCGAGGCTTTTTTGGTTGCCTGGCATTAACTGGAGTTGGTACCGGCTTAGTTCTTGGTTCTTGTACAATCTTTATTGTGGAGATGTATGTTAGCCAAGAAGCAATTTATGCTTATGCATGGCGAATTCCATTTTTTATCAGTGTGTTGGGTGCAATAATAGCTTTTTATATGCGTAAGTCGCTGTTAGAAACAGAAGACTTTATTATGGCCAAAGAAAATAGCACGCTAATTGCTAATCCATTTATGGAAATGTTAAGAAATCATAAGACAAAATTACTACATTTGTTTGCCATATTTTTTACTACTCAAATATCATTTTTTATTGTTTTTATTTTTGGTAAGAGCTTAATGATTAAATTTTTAAATTACGATAATCATACAGCGGGCAAATTTAATTTATTTACGGTAATGAGTTATACGGTTGCTACCGTTATTTTTGGTTATTTATCGGATAAGGTTAATAAGAAATATATTATCCTTGCCGGGACGCTGGGTATTTTAGTTTCCGCTTATCCATTTATCGCTGTTTTAAAAGCTGGTAATGCGCCTTTTGTAATATTAATGTTCTGCCTATTAATGGGAGTGTTGATTGGTATGACCGAAGGAACGTTGAATCCTTTAACGGCCGAATCATTTCCAACTAATATTCGAGCAACTAGTGTGGCGTTTTGTTGGAATTTTACTTCTGTCGTATTTGGTGGTAGTGCACCAATTATTTCGATGTGGCTTATTGAACGTTTCAATAATAGCGTAGAAATCGTGGCTTATTATCTAATGATCGCTTGTACGATAACTGCTCTAACGACTCTATTTTTAATTAAGAGTACAAAGAGTGCGGTTGCTGAAGTTGAAGCCACAGATGTCGGTATTACGTAAAATTTATTTTATGAGGGGTATGTACCTGGCTATTCAAGAGATCACTTGCCTTTGCATTGAGCATGATGTTGGAAAGTTAGCAAAGAAAACTTCTATTTTCAATATGTTAAATGCTCTCGCTACAGTTCCAACTGCTCTTTTTAACGCGAGTTCCGGTTAAGGATTCAATAATAAGTTGAAAAAATAGGTCTAATGTAGGGCAATTTATAAGTTGCTCATTACGTAACTTTAATTGCAAAATTACAGGAGACTCATTAATAAGAAGATTGAAACCGAGATCGTCTTCGTTAAGATTCGACACAACGTTTACCACGCAAAGGTCGGATATACCGTAAATAAAAGTAAAAGCAGTCGCGTTTCTAGTACATATTGGGCCCGTTGAAGTCCGAAAAAAGCATTCAGTTTCAGGGGCTGTCGAAGCCCGCCTATTTTCGTCATTACCGCGAAAGCGGGAATCTAATAAAAACAATAAGCTACATTTGTTGTTTTTATAAAAATTTTCAGATTTCAACAGACCCTTTCAATGGGCCCATTATCGTTGGGAGCCATGGTTGTCATGGTTTAAGAGCAATATTGGGTTCAATCGCAGATGGTGTATTGCCCGGTGCAAAATGTGATGTTTTGGCGGTAAGATTAAAGAATTAACGTAACCATTTGGCATAATTTTGAGTAGCAAAAAGCGCTACTCAAAAATTATGCTGAATGTAAAGGCTAAGCTAAGTGGTACCCAAATAAATTTGGTGTTATAAGCTGGGAAATCAAGTGGTAAGAAGTAATTTGTTATATCTGCCACAATGTAGCGATATATCAGCATCACTGCAAGTAACATTTTTTGCTACTTGCAATGATCCTGAATAGTTACGAATTAACAAAGGTAACTTTCGGCGAATAAAGGGATCCAGAAAATTCAATAGGTTAATGTGTAAAATAACGCTAAAATTTTTGGGATTCAACGGCTTCGTAAATACGATAAAACTTTATCGACTACTTTATGTTTATTTTAGTTGTAAAATTTGTTAGTATGTCACCACTGTTACAGGGCTGTAATAGTTTAGCGCATGCTCTAATGTGCAAGAAATTAAAAAAGGACGTGTGGATAGGGAGGTGGTGCAAGGGCTGTAAAAAAAGCAGGATTATAAATGGAATTGATCGGACACACCCAGTTAGGAAGGACCACGAAATCTAGTGATGAATTTTAGTATAGCTGTTCAATCCATTTTTGAAGAAGCCATGAGAGACGGTGATCGACCTGTTCTTGAGGAGCCTAGTAAATACCCAGAGGTTGTCAGTAGTAACTACTGTGAAGACGCTTTAGCTAAATTAGCTGGGACAGCTGCCCAACTAAAGAATAGCTTAACAGCGTTGGTGTTTGAAGTTTCTCGTATGCTTAAGTAAAGAACTAAAGCAGTTTAAAGAAAAGAGAAAAGCATACCGAAACAGGGAGAAAGAACAGGAGTGAGTGGTATGTATCATTTGCGCTATGCTAAATTAACGTCGGAAGCAGCACTG
>JAJXWM010000032.1 GCA_021781615.1 Pseudomonadota bacterium | reverse complement strand
ATATCTTAAACGCTCTCGCTACGGTTCCAACTGCTCTTTTTAGGATAATAACACCGACCATATAAAATATTTTTTTATCGGCCAGCCCGGAGGGCGCAATGCCTCACCAGCCCAGATTAAGATTCGCGCTCCCGTTTAGAAACATAACGGGACAAGCTTTTGCGAATCGCAGGCCTGGGTGCTTAAACGTAAATGAACCCTGCTAACTTAGTTAGATTTTATTTTAAAATAATGTAGTATTAAAGGCTATCTAAAATCAAAAAGAGGAAAATAACTATGCACCCTGCAAAAAAAATCTCCACCAAATTAGCATGTATCGCATTTTGCTCTTTATTAGCAATAAGTTATAGTCATGCCGGCTATTCCGATAGCACGCAATACCAAACCAAAGGGTATGAATATAAACTACAAAAAACCGGAAAAGGGGTTATCGATGACGCCACAATCGATGAAATTGCTGCTGATTTGGCAAACAATAAAAAACCTATCTATTCGCTCATCGTGGACAATGATAGTTTAGCTCAAAACGCACTTGAAAAATTACTTAATGCTTTAAAAACCAACAACACCATCCAAGACTTAAGCTTTCTTAACTTCAGCGGCGAAAATATTACAAAAATTTCAAAAACCTTAGAAACCGACCTCCTTACCTATAGGCAAAGCAAACAAATCAGATGGATAGATAGTGTTGCTTTTACTAACACCCATGAAGACACAACCACCCCTCTTGAAAAATCGGTTGTTGAATCGATAAGCAAATTAATAATAAGCGGCCTAGCTAGACTTAACCTCAGGGGAAACAACATTGGAGACAAAGGAATGGTAACAATTGCCAAAGAATTACCGGGTAGCATTTTAACCCATTTAAACCTCAGTAATTGTAAAATTGAAGATGGCGGTATTGCAGCTTTAGCAAATGCCTTACGAAAAGGAAATGATCGGCTAACCCATCTTAACCTTGATAAAAATAATTTTGCTGCCAGCAGTGTTATAGAAATCATTACCGCAGCCAATCTCTACAACTTATCTAACCTCAGCCTAGCTGAAAATAACATCGGAGATAACGAAGATATTTTAGGCGGTATTTTTACTCATTATGCACGGCATGGAAGTAATCGCATTATTTATAACATTAATCTCGCTAAAAATAATATCAGCTCCAAAGGCGCCATAAAAATTGCTGAAACTGCTTTGGCTTATAGTAGATACTTTACCCTTAATCTTGCCTATAATAATATCGATTTTGCAGGAGCAGAAGCAATTGCCCGCTCTAAAGCTTGGTCGGAATCCTCAGAAACCATAATTAACCTTAAAGGAAACAATATTGGTTTAAATGGTTTAATGGCTCTAGTTAAAACCGCACCAACTGAGCAAAAATTGGCAGGCCTTGATCTTGAAATGATGTTTATTGCCGCTAATCATGCCGCTCCAACAGAAGTAACTAAAGGGCATGAAGAACTATAACCTATACCAAAAAAACTAATAAAACTATGAGCAATAACAAAGCATCTTATACCGCATCAGCAATTGAAGTTCTAAGCGGCCTAGAACCGGTACAAAAAAGACCAGGCATGTACACTGATACCTCTTGCCCCAACCATTTGGCGCAAGAGGCAATCGACAACAGTGTCGACGAAGCAATTGGTGGTCATGCGACCAACATTACGGTTATTGTATACGCCGATAACTCATTAGAAGTAACAGATGATGGACGCGGCATGCCAACCGACATTCATCCGGAAGAAAAAATTTCGGGAGTAGAATTAATCCTTACTCGCCTTCATGCGGGAGCAAAATTTTCTGACAAACACTATCGGTTCTCTGGTGGCTTACATGGCGTTGGTATTTCAGTAGTCAATGCTCTTTCATCACAATTTGAAGTTAATGTCAAACGGGGCGGTAAAATATTCAGCATGAAATTTGCTGATGGCGCACCCTTAAGTAAATTAAAAGCGATCGGCACCTGTAATATACGAGAAACCGGCACAAGCTTACGATTTTGGCCAAATCCAAAATACTTTGATGCGATAAAATTTGCCGTTACCGAACTTAAACACATGCTGCGCGCCAAAGCTTTTTTATGCCCGGGATTAAAACTCCGCTTTGAGAACCAACAAATAAATGACAGTGAAGAATGGTACTATGAAGATGGCGTTAAAGGTTATCTTACTTCAACCCTCGTTGATACCAATCGAATTCCGGAAATTCCTTTTGTGGGAAATTTTGCTACCGAAAACGAAGCGGTAGAATGGGCTCTAACTTGGTTTCCCGAAGCTAAACCACAAATTGCTGAAAGTTATGTTAATCTAATTCCGACAATCAATGGTGGCACCCACGTTAATGGCTTACGCACCGGTCTTGGAGAAGCAATGCGCGATTTTTGCGAACTACGAAAACTATTGCCCCGCGGCCTTAAACTTACTCCCGAAGATACTTGGGAAAATTGTAATTATATACTTTCCGTAAAACTTATCGACCCACAATTTTCTGGACAAACTAAAGAGCGTTTAACATCACGCCAATCTGCGGTATTTGTAACTGGTATCATTAAAGACTCATTTAGCTTATGGCTAAATCAAAATGTAGAGTTGGGTGAATCTTTAGCCACCGTTGCTATTAATAATGCTCAAAAACGCACTAACGCTGAAAATAAAATCGTCCGTAAAAAAGTAACCATGGGCCCTGCCCTTCCAGGAAAATTAGCCGATTGCACTTCCCAAGATGATAAAAATACTGAATTATTTTTAGTTGAAGGTGAATCAGCCGGCGGCTCAGCAAAACAAGCCAGAGATCGACAATTTCAAGCCGTCATGCCTCTGCGCGGTAAAATTTTAAACACCTGGGAAGTTGAATCTGACAAAGTATTAGCTTCACAAGAGGTTCACGATATTGCCGTCGCTTTAGGCATTGATCCAGGATCAGATAATATTGAACATTTACGCTACGGTAAGGTCTGTATTTTAGCTGATGCTGACTCTGATGGTTTACATATTGCCACGCTATTATGCGCGCTATTTTTACGCCACTTCCGTGAATTAGTAAAGGCTGGTCATGTGTATGTAGCAATGCCGCCCCTTTACCGTATCGATATCGGTAAAGAAACTTTTTACGCTTTAGATGAGGATGAGAAAAAAGGAATATTAGATCATCTCAAAGCTGAGAAAAAAACCGGCACCCCAAATATTCAACGCTTTAAAGGTTTAGGCGAAATGAATCCACCACAACTGCGAGAAACCACCATGTCGCCAGACACCCGTCGTTTAGTGCAATTAACCATTAAAGATGGCGATAGTGTTGATGAATTGATCGATATGCTTCTTGCTAAACGTCGCGCGTTTGATCGGAAAAATTGGTTAGAAACCAAAGGTAATTTGGCGGAGATTTAGCTCGCAAAATCAGCGCTATGCTGATAAAAATTATATTGAACTCTGGCGGTCAAACGACAAAATAATTCGTAGGCAATTTCGCCTGAACATTTTGCTACCTCTTCGGCGGGAAGTCCTCTGCCCCACAAAATTACTTTTGAACCGACTTTAGCGCTTGGAATACAACTTAAGTCAACACCGGTCATATCCATCGCTACTCTGCCCAGTGATTTTGTCCGTACGCCATCAACCAAAACTGGCGCACCCATAGTATTACGCGGATAGCCATCGCCATAACCTGCAGCAATTGTACCAATGCGCATATTTTCTGGACACCGAAAAATACTGCCATAACCAATCGCTTCACCTTTAGCAAGCTCATGAACCGTTATAATACGCGAAGAAAGAGTCATCACTGGCTCAAAACCCAAATCTACCCCAGCGCGATCACCAAATGGTGTGGCTCCATACAATAAAATTCCTGGTCTAATCCAAGATAAGTGCGTCCCAGGCCAATTAACGATTGCAGCAGAATTAGCCATGCAATATTCACCGTCGAAACCAGAGGTCATCTCTTTAAAACAAGCAATCTGTTGGAGCGTCTTGCCACTAAACATATCATCCGCTTCTGAAAAATGGGACATAAGACGGATAGGTTTTTTAACACTGGAGCACAACATTAATCTTTGATAAGCACTAGTAACCTGATGCGGCTGAAAACCTAAACGATGCATCCCGGTATCAAGTTTAAGCCAAACTGGTAATGGACGAGATAATTTCCTCTTTTCTAAAATCTCAATTTGCTCAAAATTATGAACAACACTCTCAAAACCAAAACCATCAATCATCTTCAGTTCTTCACTATCAAAAAAACCAGTTAAAATTACAATCGGTTTTTTGATACCGGCATTACTAAGCTCTAAGGCTTCTTTTAGAAACATTACCCCAAAAGCATTAATATCTTTTTCGATTTTTTTGGCAACAGGAGCTGCGCCATGACCATAAGCGTTACACTTAATCATAGCTAAAACTCTACTATTAGGCGCATGGGATTTAATTTTCAGAAGATTATTATGAAGCGCTTGTAAATCTATGTGGACGACAGTACGACTTAACTGTTTAACTTCTCCTGGAGAAGGCAAGTTTAATCTTTCATTCATGCGGTATAGCCCGTAGCTGCAAGATTTTCAAATCGGGTATATTGACCCAAAAAGGCTAATCTAACTCTACCGATCGGACCATTTCTTTGTTTCGCGATAATAATCTCAGCGATACCTTTATCGGGACTATCTTCGTGATAAACCTCATCCCGGTAAATAAAAACTATCATATCAGCATCTTGCTCAATTGCGCCCGATTCTCTCAGATCTGACATTTGCGGACGTTTATCAGTACGTTGTTCCAAACTACGATTCAACTGTGATAAAGCAAGCACCGGCACACTCAACTCTTTTGCTAATGCTTTTAAGGAACGAGAAATTTCGGTTATTTCAGCAACCCTTCCCTCTCTAAAACCATGAATTTGCATCAACTGTAAATAGTCGATAACTATCAAACCAAGATTTTTATTGGCGCGAGCAACACGCCTGGCGCGCGCACGAAGCTCGGCAGGACTAAGTGACGGACTATCATCGATATATAAAGATGCCTCAGAAAGCATGCTTACCGCCGAAGTTAAACGTGGCCAATCTTCATCATGCAATTTGCCAGTACGCACCTTATGTTGATCAATATGACCAAGCGATGACATCATTCTCATCGCCAGTGACTCACCAGGCATTTCCATACTAAACACTAAAATCGATTTTTTACTCTTGATCGCTGCATGCTCTACAATATTCATCGCCAAAGCGGTTTTCCCCATCGATGGTCGACCAGCGACAATAACCAACTCCCCTTTTTGCAAACCAGAGGTCATGTCATCTAAATCGGTAAAACCTGTGGATATTCCTGTTATAGCATCATCTGAATGATATAAAAAATCTATCCGTTCAGTAGTTTTTGCTAGTAACGTGCTGATATCTACTGGACCCACCCCTTTCGTTCGCTGTTCAGCAATTTTAAAAATTTTACTTTCAGCACTATCGAGAATATCTTTGGTTTCTCTACCCTCGGGATTAAAAGCAAGCTCAGCGATATCACCAGAAGCTTCAATCAGCTGCCGTAAAATAGAGCGTTCTCTAACAATTTCGGCATAAGCTGAAATATTAGCGACTGTAGGAGTGTTTTTTGCCAATTCAAAAAGATAGATTTCACCCCCGGCATTTTCTAGCTCATTGATTGCTTTTAATGACTCGGTTAAAGTTAAAACATCGAAGGGTTGATTGCGCCGACCAAGATCTACCATTACCCGAAAAATCAAGCGGTGATTAGGCCGATAAAAATCGTTCTCTCCGACCTGCTCTGACACTTTATCCCAATAAGTATTATCAAGCATTAGACCGCCAAGCACAGATTGCTCAGCATCAATTGAATGCGGCGGAACTTTAAGCTCTTCCGTCTGACTATCTTTGGATTTTATTTTCTTCTCGCGCGGCATGAATTATACCAAAAACCTATATTATCCCGCTCTTACAAGGCTTGTAATTTTTTGGGACATCTTTTTCCATGGTTCCCGGCACCACGTTGTGGTTTGGTCACCCAGGGCTACAGATATCTTGCCTCCTTCGGGGCATTCTTCCCTTGCCTTGCTCAACTGTGCCTTACTTAAAAACTAAATACAAAACATTCATTTTGTGCCGTAATACCTACACAGCAGACAATGTTTTAATCCTTAGCTGCGACCACATTAACTTTGATCTTAGCGATAACATCGCTATGCAATAACAAAGTGATTTCATATTCACCAACCTGACGTATTGCTCCTTGTGGCAAGCTAATCTCACTTCGCTTAACCTCAAATCCAGCATCTTTAAGCGCCTGAGCAATGTTACTGGTACTAACTGATCCGAACAACTTGCCCTCTTCAGTTGCCTTTACCGGAACGGCAATAACTGCCTGTTCAAGCTTAGCCTTACGCTCTTCTGCAAGTTTAAAAGCTGCTGCTGCATTTTTCTCAAGTTCATCGCGCATCTTGGCAAATTTTTCAAGATTGTTTTTGTTAGCCACCGCCGCTTTACCATAAGGTATTAAATAATTACGCGCATAACCTGGCTTAACCTCAACTTTTGCCCCGATATCGCCCAAATTTCTAATTTTTTCTAAAAGAATAACTTCCATCGTAAACCTCACTCAAAAATTTTTAGTGTTGATCAGTATAAGGCAAAAGCGCCAAGAATCTTGCTACTTTTACTGCCTTAGATATTTTTCGTTGTTTCCAAGGAGCAACGTTAGTAATACGACCAGGAATAATCCGCCCGCTTTCCAAAACGCTTGCCTTTAACAACTCAATATTTTTGTAATCAATCTCTGGATCACTATTCAAAATTTTATCTATTTTAATATCTACCATAACCTATTACTCCAACTGAATTAATTTTTTACCTCACCACCACCAAAACCTTCCGGCTCAACTACCCCTGGCTCAGAACTATCACTTCTTCTCCGTTGATCATCCTTATGTTTTAACATTGGTGATTGTTCGGTAATAGCATGTTTACGTTGTAAAATTAGATTACGCAAAATAGCATCGTTAAAACGGAAGCTATTTTCAATCTCTTTCAAGGTATTGTTATCACAATCTACATTTAAAAGCACATAATGGGCTTTATAAACTTTGTTGATAGGATAGGCCAGTTGACGTCTTCCCCAATCCTCAAGACGATGAAGAACACCCTTCCCATTTTTGATTAACGTTTTATAACGCTCAATCATAGATGGTACTTGTTCACTTTGGTCAGGATGGACCAAAAAGACAATTTCGTAATGTCGCATATTTCTCCTTATGGTTTATAAAAAATCTCACTACAAAATGTATGAGACAAAGAGTTAAGGGAACGTATTCTATGGTAATGGAACTTCAGGGTCAAGCCCCATCTTACACCAGGTTAAAATTTGGTGTAAGATGGAGTTTGACCTCTTTTCCCATCTTTTTGATGGTAAAATCAATGGGGTTACCCAAAAAAACAGAAAAGTATCTTAATGTTAGCTTAAAATTTATTCCCCGCGGTCTTCGCGCGTGAACAAAGCAATGGGGGATTGCCAAGGGGGAGAGGCAGAGCTTATCCCCCTTGGACAAGCCCGTGGTTCATACCACGGGCGTAGTCAAAAAATTGATATAACTCTTGACCAAAAATACAACACTGCCTTAGAATGTCAAAAAAGCATTTAGGGGGATTTATGATTAAGTCACCGCGTAACTGTATAATAGTTTCCGTTTTAACCCTACTTACCTTGTTTTTCTCCACCACTATCTACACCTCCGCAGAAAATGATTCTAGTGGTTCTGAAAAAAAAGCAGCCCCAACCAAACCGCTCTTCAGCTCTTATGACGAAGGATCAGCAGGCCTATCTATCAGCGAGCATTTTTATTTTTTAGGTATAGCGGATATGCATGTTGATACTGGCCGCGAAACAAAACCCATGGAAATAGACCCCAGCAGCATAGAAACAGGAACCCCTAGAAAAAATGACGCTGACGAAAAAACTTTTAATAAAATGTTGGGTACAATTAAAAACGCCATTAGCACCAGAAGAATGATTAAAAAACCAGATTTTATAATAGTACTCGGCGATTTAGCTAGCCATAATCGTTGCAAAGAACTCGCCCCAGATGATTTAAAGAAACTTTCAATAGATGCTGTAAAAGAGCATCTTAAGAATTGTCAAAAAATCACCTACGCCACTGAAATAAAAAATAATGAAGACATAATCAAAAGGAATGTAACTGAAATTTCTAGAGATGAAGAAACTGTCTTTAAAACATTAGGAGAAACTTTTAAGGATATTCCGATATTTTATGTCTTTGGTAATAATGATGGCCTAAGATTAGTCGAAGGTCCATTTAAAGACGATACCATAAACGATCTTAAAGGTCCTGATCTGCCAGAAAGTCCATATGAAATTGCCACCAAAAAAGGGGGATGGAAAAACGGCTTTTTGTCTACCGGTTTAATTTGTGGAGATCCGCTGCTAGTTCCGTGTATAGACCCGATCGATATTAAGGATGATGATAATAGTGGTAGTACTACCTTTGGTTATTATTCAGCCCACCTTAAGCCAAAACTTAAATTGGTTGCAATCAACAGTATGCTATTTTCCGCCAACCCTAAAAATAAAGCTCCGGAAGACCAAGCTGACAAACAATTGGCCTGGCTAGAAAAACAACTAGCAAGTGCGCATGACAAAAAAGAATCAGTAATAATTGCAACCCATATACCATTTGGAAAAAATGTTTTTGACAAAGGTCGCAAGTATCTAAAGGAGCCATACCAAACAAAGTTGAATGATCTTGTCGTTAAATACAGCAAAAATATAACTGGAATTATATGCGGCCATGTACATTATGAAGAATTAAAAATAATGGAAAGTCAAAAAGGTCTCGAAGAAATTATTATTTCTATTCCAGCAATGTCTACCGCTGAAGGCAATGCTCCGGGAATAAAAGAGTTTCATTTAACAAAAGGGGCATTCCCTTACCTTTCTGAAGCAGGCCCTTGGAAAATAGATAACTATCAAACTTTATCTTTCGTAAAAGAAGAAGGCCTCCTCACCCTGAACAGGCTATATAATTTTAAAGATTATTACTGCCCTAACAATAAAATTGATGATATTAAAGAGCTTGATATCTGTAACCTTGACGCGCCTATAGAAACGAAGATTGCCGAACAGTATACGATGGGCAATCCACATTTGGATGAGAAAAAATTAAACCCTGTAATCGGTGGTGTATTTATTGAGATCCAAGAAAAAGTAAAAGAAGGGTTTAGAAAATTAGGGACATTTTTTGCTAAAATACAGTTTTCATCGCTACTGGATACTTTAGCTACATTTTACAGCTAATGGTTAACCAAGGGTTAGTAACTGCTCTTTTTAGGATAACATTTCTCGCAAAAATAATAGGATACAATCTATTATTGCACATACAATATAAACACAAAAACACAAAATCCTATTGCCTCGTGTGTTTCTTTCTGGTATATATGCCGGTTCTGGTAAAAATTATAGAGATTAGTTATGACACAGGTTTGTCAAGTTACAGGTAAACGTCCAAGTATTGGTCATACGGTATCGCATGCCAATAAAAAAGCCAAAAGACGCTTTAACATAAACTTACATAGTAAAAGATTTTGGCTAGAAGAACAAAAGCGTTTTATAAAGCTTCGGGTCTCCACTAAGGGCCTACGGGTTATTGATAAAGTTGGCATTGAAAATGTTTTGGCCAATCTCTCTAAATATCATAATGACATTGCAAGGTAAAATTTATGGCTTCCAAAGTACGTGAAAAAATTAAATTAGTTTCAACTGGTAAAACAAAAGAAGGAAAACCCACCAAAACCTTTTATACCACCACCAAGAATAAGCGCCAAAATACCGAAAAAATGAACACGAAGAAATTCGACCCAAAAGCGTTTAACCCCATCACCAGCAAACCTGGCATGCATGTTATCTTCAAAGAAGACAAGATTAAATAATCGTCTCTTATCTTTGGGTCAACGTTGGCAAAAAGGACAAGACACTGTCGATCGTCCGCTAATTCTACTTACTACCAGCTTCGTTTGGCAAATCACACAAGGTTGATCGGATCTTCCGTACACTTTTAATTTATTTTGAAAAGAACCTTTGTTGCCGCTGCTATCGGTATGATCTTTGATGGTAGTACCACCGTATTTAATGGCAAGGGTAAGTATTTTTTTGGTTTCTTTGACCAGCTTTTTATGCTGCACAAACGACACGGCATGCGCTTTTTTTAGTGGATTAATTTTTGCTGCGAATAAAACCTCACTAGCATAGATATTCCCAATACCCGTTACAACACCATTATCCATAATTAATTGTTTGATTGAGCACTTTTTCGTTTTTGCCCGCTTAAACAAGAAGTCGGCTGTAAAATTTTTCGCTAAAGGTTCAAGCCCGAGTTTTTTGAGCGACCGATGCTTTAAAGGGTCCGTGGTTATCCATAAAATAGCACCAAAACGGCGGGGATCGGTATAGCAAAGAGATAAATTATTAGCAAAAATCACCTTCATATGCTCGTGTTTAGCGGCAGCACGGTCTTGTTTTCTTATTTGCAAAGTACCAGACATCCCAAGATGAATAATTAAAGTACCGGTTTTAGCGTCCAATAAAATATATTTACCACGCCGACTAACTTTTCGAAATGCTTGTCCCTTTAAAATTTTTGCAAGATTTTTAGGGATGGGGTAGCGTAATTTATAGCTGCTGACATAAACGTCTATTATTTTCTTATTTAAAATAGCGCTTTTTAAGCCGCGACATATGGTCTCAACCTCTGGTAGTTCTGGCATATACCCTCCGTAAAATAAATTTATGCGTTGTTGCCCTTATTTTCCACCAGCCTCAGTTACGTAAAGTAAACTCCGGTCGCGGAAAATAAGGGCGCCGCGCCTAAGTTCATTTTACTGGGGGTATCTCCATTAATGACTTATCCTGAAAACTCAATTGCGAGAAGTATTACAAGCAAGCAATTTGGTTTTTAGAGCACGCTGCACAACTTTTGGCACGAGCAAAGAAACATCACCACCAAGAGTAGCAACTTCACGCACCATTGACGCCGAAATATAGGTATAACGCTCAGAGGGAGTTAAAAATACCGTTTCAATTTTCGGCTCCATCATCCGATTAATGCTTGCAAGCTGCAGTTCATACTCAAAATCAGAAATGGCTCTTAACCCACGCAAAATCATGGTAACCTTTTTTTCTCGCGTCAAATCAACCAATAATCCAGAAAAAGTACAAACCTCAACGTTACGATATTTGGCTAAAGCAACACTCACTATTTTTTCTCGTTCAGGTAAAGTAAAAAGCGGCTGTTTTTGTGCGTTTTTAGCAATAGCCACAATAACTTTTTTAAATAAACGACTAGCTCGCTCGATTAAATCGAGGTGACCGTTAGTTATGGGATCAAAAGTTCCTGGATAAATAATACTGCCTGACATAAACCACCTATCAAAAATATAACGATATTTCCATCATATCAAAAAAATATGATAAAAAATATGGCATAAACCTATAAGCACGTTATAATCTAACCTCTTTCGTGTCTGCTCCCTTCGTCTAGTGGCCTAGGACGTCGCCCTCTCACGGCGAAAACATGGGTTCGAGTCCCATAGGGAGCGCCAAACAACATTTGCTTCCACCTTGTAGTAACCCACCACCCATGCCATAATGCCACCTATGAAATTTGTTGATGAAGCCAAAATAAAAGTTAAAGCTGGTGCTGGCGGTAATGGTTGCCTTAGTTTTAGACGGGAAAAATTTGCTCCATTTGGCGGCCCTAACGGCGGCGACGGCGGTAATGGTGGTAGTATATTTTTTGTAACCAATCCAAACTTAAACACTTTAGTTGACTTTCGGTTCTGTAAAATCTTTGAAGCTGAACGTGGCCAAGATGGTATGGGCACTCAATGTACCGGCAAAAACGGCGAAGATCTTTATATCCGCGTCCCGGTAGGAACATTAGTTTATGACGATGATACCGACGAGTTAATCGCCGATCTCAACAAACAAGAACAAAAAATCTGTATCGCCAAGGGCGGATTTCACGGCTTTGGCAATCTCTATTTCAAAAGCAGCACTAATCGCGCGCCGCGACGCACCACCAAAGGCTATCCAGGTGAAGAGCGCAATTTAAGATTGGAATTAAAACTACTAGCAGATGTCGGGCTGCTTGGTCTACCAAATGCGGGAAAATCTACATTTATTCGTTCTGTTTCTGCTGCTCGCCCTAAAGTAGCTGACTATCCATTTACTACTTTATATCCTAATCTTGGCGTGGTACGTACCGACGCTGAACAAAGTTTTGTTGTAGCAGATATTCCTGGATTAATTGAGGGAGCCGCTGAAGGAGCAGGGCTAGGAATTCAATTTTTAAAACATTTGGCGCGCACCAGTATTTTGCTGCACCTGGTTGATATAGCACCACTCGATGGCAGTGACCCAGTAGCAGCAGCAAAAACCGTTATCAAAGAAATGAAAAAATTCAGTAAAGATCTAGCAAAAAAAGAACGCTGGCTAGTACTAAACAAAACCGATTTATTATCAGAAGAAGAGTTAAAAACCAAAATCGCAGATATTGTAAAACGCTTAAAATGGAAAGGAAAAATGTTTCAAATATCAGCAGTTAAAAAAGTTGGCACCAAAGAACTCTGTTACAAAATTATGGATTATTTTACAAAACAAAGAAAAGATCAGGTGCTGACCATCAGCAATTAAAAAAATGGCATGTCGGCCCGGGACCTTTACCCAAACGATACTCCTTCCCTGCTAAAATGGCTTTCGTAACATATTTTTTAGCACGAGTTATAGCAGTAATAAGGTCGTCGCCGCGAGCCATAAAAGCAGTGATTGCTGCACTTAACGTGCAACCTGCACCATGAGTATTTTTAGTATCAACGCGCGGCATACTAAACCAATAAACCTCTTTTTGTTTTTTAATATAAAGACAATCGGTACTTTTTTCCATCTTAACCAAATGCCCGCCTTTAACTAAAGCCGCTTCTGCTCCTAAATCACAAATCTTTTTCGCCGCAACTTGTAAAGAATCCAAATCAGTAATCGGCATATTAAGAAGATATTCAGCTTCATCAATATTCGGAGTTACTAAAGTTGCCAAAGGAAAAAGGTTGTCTAATATGGCCTTTTCTGCGCTTTTCTTTAATAGCACCTGTTTATCTTTACCAACCATTACCGGGTCAACAATTAGAGCTTTTTTTCTATACTCACCAACTAGCGCGACAACAACTTCAATAATATCGCGATGTAAAAGTAAACCGGTTTTTATAGCAGCAACTTGAATATCACTAAAAACACTCTCGACCTGGCTTCGAACAAATTTTGCTGGCACAACATTGATTGCTTGAACTCCCTGCGTATTTTGCGCGGTCAAGGCGGTAATTGCCGACATTCCATAACAACCTAATGCCGAAAAAGTTTTAAGATCAGCTTGAATACCAGCTCCGCCGCAACTGTCAGAACCAGCGATAGTTAAAACTGTATGATATTTTTTCATTTATCCTCATTTTCTTTTGCTTTTTTATCGCCGAAATTCTTGGTTAATTTAGCAAGCTCAGCAATATTTTTCATAACCAACCAACTGATGCTACCTTTGGTATATAAACCATCGGCTTGTAAAATCCCCGCTGGTTTATTCATTAATAATTCTATCCCCTCGTCAATGTTACTAATAGCATAAACGTGAAATTTTCCGGCTTTTACAGCACCAAGAACCTCGTCACGCAACATTAAATTCTTAACATTATCTGCTGGAATAATAACGCCTTGTTTGCCAGTCAAACCAAAAGCTTTACACACCTGATAAAAACCTTCAATTTTTTCGTTAACCCCACCAATCGCTTGAATCTCCCCATGCTGATTTACCGATCCTGTCACCGCCAAGTCTTGCCGTAATCCGCAATTACTTAAACTTGAGAGCAAAACATAAATCTCAGCGGCAGAAGCACTATCACCATCTATCGTTTCATAAACCTGCTCAAAAGCGATACTCGCTGAAAAAGCAAACGGAGTATTTCTTGCATATTTACCCCCCAAATAACCAGCGATAACCAGCGCACCTTTATTGTAAATCTTACCACTTAATTTGGTTTCTCTCTCAATATTAATAACGCCACTACTGCCAACATAGGTACGAGCAGTAATCCGTGATGGTTTACCAAAACTATAATCTCCTAAACTCAATACTGAAAGACCATTAATCTGTCCAACCACCATTCCTTTCGTGCTGATTTTTAGGGTTTTTTCGGTAAGCAGCTCCCCAATGACTTCCTCAAGATAATTCGAGCGATAAATTTTTGCTGAAATTGCCTCTTCAACATCTTTGTCCGTTATCAGCTTCCTCTGATTTTTATCAGCAAAATAATGAGCTTGCCGAACAATATCCGCAATTTCACCAAACCGCAGAGTTATTTTTTCCTGATGTTCAGTTATCCTTGCGCCATATTCAACGATCCTTGCCACACCAGCAGCATCAACATGCTTTAATTTTTCTTCGCGACAAACCATTCCGATAAATGCTGCATATTGATCTATAGCCTGACGATTCCATGGCATAAAACTTGCAAAATCAGCTTTCACTTTAAATAACTCTCTAAATTCTGGGTCAAATTCGTTAATTAAATAATAAAGCATCGGATCACCAATCAAGACCACTTTTACGTCTAAGGGAATAGGCTCCGGTTCTAAAGTCTTGGTAACGAAAGCTCCCAAGGCTTCGGCGATATTCTCAATAACAACTTCCCTATTTTTTAAAGCTCGCTTTAATATTTCCCAGGTCAATGGTTTTTTTAAAACATCCAACATGTTCAAAATCAAATAACCACCGTTCGCGCGATGTAAAGCCCCGCCTTTGATCATCCGAAAGTTAGTAACTAGCGCTCCGAATAACCCTTGTTGTTCAATTCTACCAACAAGGTTAGGACCAATAGGATTTTTTTCAAAAACAACGGGAGCACCTACTGTTTTGCTATTATCAACAAGTAAATTTACTCGATACTCGTCAAAGGTTGGTTCAGCACCGCTAAGCATTAAAAGATTTTCTTGTAATGGAGCACCGCCTGACTGTTTAATCCGTTTAAAAGTTTGCACATTTTTTAGTAAATGTTCCTGCACCTTGGTCAAAAAATTGATAACCTCTTCATAATTATAATATTTTTCTCTTAAGGTAGAAATAAAATGATTAACAGCAAGCGAAACCACCCGCTGATCTAGCTCTAATAACTTACCTTGCGCTTCTTTTTTCATTTGTTCAAATTGGCGCATGGATTCATGTAATTCGTCAATGATACTTTCTTCTCGAACAGCGATCGCTTGCAGCTCTTTATCACTCAATTTTGCTCGATCTTCAGGAGCCAAAGCCTTACCATTAACGATAGGAAATACGATAAAGCCTTGAGGGGACTGCATCAGCTGTAGTTCATTTTCACTAGCTTTTTTTGTCAGCTTCTGTAATAAATCTTCTGATTGGGTGCGAAATATTTTTTCAATACGTTCCCGCTCGTATTCGTAATTATCACCTTCAAATGCTTTTGGCACTTCAGTTTTAAGTTCCAAAACCAGCTTATCCATATCCTCCTGTAACTCAATTCCTTTGCCAGCTGGTAATTCGAGTTTAGTCGGCTTATCGTTACTTAAAAAATTATTTATATATAACCAATCGGAAGGAACTGTCCTTTTTTTTGCTTCTTTCTCTAGATATTTTATGATGGCGGTAGTTTTTCCAGTGCCAGTAGGGCCTAAAGCATAGATATTAAAACCACAATCTTTTATCTCTAAACCAAATACTAATGCGGAAGAAGCGCGCTTTTGACCAACTAGTCCCTGTAAATCTACTAGCTCTGCAGTACTTTTAAATTTCAGATCCTTTACATCACAAGTACGTCGTAGCTTTGAGTACGATAAAGATTTGAAGGATTTCAAAGATTTCAAAGATTTTTTCGTTTTTTTCAAAGATATACCTCCATACTTAAGAACAATTGTTCTACATCCGCCAGTTATTCTAACATTTCTTTTTATATTTAAAAACATCGTAAAAATGTATTACCTCCATAGTGACTTTAGAGCAAAATTTGTTATAATGGCGTTTCTGTCTATGGGAAATATTTTTTAAAAAATCATGTGGTTATAAAAAAGAGGTTGGAGAGTATTAAATGAGTAAAAAATGGCAAAAATTTTTGTGCTTTATGACAAGCACCATCATTGGTGTTCAAGGGTTAATTCTAAACGCCTATGCTTCTGAAACCGGGATGCCATGGGAAGGACCACTAGAAAAGATTTTATCTTCCTTAACCGGTCCAGTGGCAAAAGTTTTAGGAGTAGTGGCAATTGTCCTTGCTGGTTTTGGTATAGCATTTGGTGAATCTGGCGGCTCGATGCGCCGCATCTTCCAAATAGTTTTAGGATTATCCATAGCCTTTACTGCCTCAAGCTTGATTGTAAGCTTATTTGGTTTTTCCGGGGGAGTAACCTTCTAACATGAATACTCCGGGCTTTCGCATCAGTCTTCATAATTCGTTAACTACCCCGATTATGCTTAGCGGGGTACCGCGAAGATTTGCTATTTTAAATTGGACTATTTGCGCAGCTCTGGTACTAGGTTTACGCGCTATATACTTACTGCCGCTATTTCTAATGCTACATGTTGGTGCAGTATTTTTTGCAAAAAAAGACCCGGATTTTTTTGAAGTAATAATGCGCCTTTTGCGCCAAAAAAAATTTTACAAGGTATAGGAACATTAGGGACTACATATGTTCAATATTACAGAATATCGTCAAACACCGGACCGTTTAACTGATCTATTACCTTGGGCAGCTCTTGTTGCGCGCGGGGTTGTTTTAAATAAAGATGGTTCCTTCCAAAGAACTTTACGTTTTCGTGGCCCAGACTTAGAGTCAGCCACCGAAACACAGCTCGTAGCTGCTTCTGCCAGATTAAATAATGTCTTAAAACGGTTTGGCTCAGGTTGGGCCCTTTACGTAGAAGCCAAGCGTATGCTATATACGTCTTATCCAGAAAAATGTTTTTTCCCCGATCCATTAAGCATTCTAGTAGAAGCCGAAAGACGAGAGAAGTTCTCCGATCTTGGCAGAAGTTTTGAAAGTAAATATTATTTAACCCTGCAGTTTATACCGCCAGAACAATCGGCATCTAGAGTCAGCAAATTAATAATTTCTGAAGCTAAAAATATTACCGAAGACTATAGCCAAAGTTTAGAGCTATTTATCGCGACTACTCAACGTTTCTGCGATATCCTCCAGGACTTCATGTATGAAACAGAATTTCTCGACGATAACGAAACGCTGACCTATTTACATTCTAACATCTCTCCTAAACAACATGTGGTAAAAAAGCCAGAAATTCCGATGTATCTTGATGCGTTTTTGGCTGATACACCGCTTCTTGGTGGGATCGCACCACAGCTTGGGGATCATCATGTCCGTACTGTAACAATTTTAGGCTTTCCCTCTTCAACAACACCGGCCTTACTAGACCAGTTAAACCAGCTACCATTTTGCTATCGCTTTGTAACCCGCTTTATACCTCTTGATAAACCAGAAGCGGAAACTTTATTAAAACGCTACAAAAGGCTATGGTTCGCTAAGCGCAAGGGTTTATTTAACATGTTGCAAGAGGTTTTCACTAAATCTGAAACTCAATTAATAGATACCGCATCAATGGAAAAAGCTAGAGATGCTGATAATGCCCTGAAAGAATTAGCAGAAGATTATGTATCTTATGGATATTACACCGCCACCGTAACCGTGATGGACGTAGATCTCCAGAAAACTACCGAAATGCAACGGGAAGTTGAACGGGTAATAAATGGCTTAGGATTTACAACTATCGCCGAAACTTTCAATGCGGTAGAAGCATGGCTTTCATCTCTGCCCGGACACGCTTACGCCAATGTTCGCGCACCATTAATCCATACCTTAAATTTAGCGCATCTTATACCATTTTCCGCAACCTGGCCTGGACCAGAAACTGATGCCCATTTGAACGCTCCGCCTTTAATGTATGTTCATACCCATGGCCGCACCCCATTTCGACTAGTAAACCATGTCGGCGATGTTGGGCATCAAATGATCATCGG
>JAJXWM010000060.1 GCA_021781615.1 Pseudomonadota bacterium | reverse complement strand
GGATGATTTTAGCAGCTATCTGTAGCGGCTTGCTTTCGAAATGAGAGTGGCTCGCTTTCGTCGGTAAGAACGGGGTGAGTAGACCTGAGGAATTTCACCTCAAGTCCCTCTCAGAACTGTACGTAAGCCTCTCGACTTATACAGCTCCCATTAAACAACCACAAATCCTTTACTTTGTTGCCAATGTGCAAATAAATTAGGACTATTTTGAGCTATATTTTCTAAATACCGTATAGCTTTTATTTTGTGTCCTTTAAATCTGAGATATTTCCGCATCACCCATTTTACCAGCACGTTGTTAAAATGCCTTGCAACAGGTCTTAATCCATCTGGCGTATATTTCCCATAATAGTTAAACCATCCTTTCAGGACTGGGTTATAACTTTGAGCAATTTCCTCCAAACTCAATTCACTGCGCAAGTGCCACTTACAACGTTTTGTTTCTTGCCGCATCGCTTTTACAGCTGTTTTACTAACCGCAGGCGTAAAACCTATAAACAAGGTATTATTCTGCTGGTTAGTAACCAGTCTCGGTCTAAACGTGTATCCTAGAAAATCAAATGACTTAGTGGGATATTGCTTATCTTTGACGTTGCAGCAGACTATTCGGGTTTTATCAGAGTGTAACTCTAACCCACATTCTGCAAAACGTTGTTTTAACTCTTCTAACAATGTTTCTGCTTCTATGCGTGTTTTGCAGTGCACCAAACCATCATCTGCATAACGACACCAAGGCTTTTCTACATGTTGGCGTTGCATCCATTTATCAAATACATAATGTAGATAGAGATTACTGAGTAAAGGACTTATTACTCCCTGAACGCAATTGACACATTTTAAGATCTAACGGAATAATATGTTTCACATTTATTATATCATGCATAGTATCAACCTCTACCTGTTCAATTAAAAACTTCACTATGCTCCTTTTCTCTTCAAAAGTATGTGAATCTAAATTTTTACTTATTTTACTGGAAAAGTCATCTAAATTGCGAATTACAGTTAATAGCTTTTTTGATTCTTCTTCTTGATTATTTAGGTAATTAATCTCGTTATTAAGTTGCTCCATTTTTGCACGAACACCTTTTAACTTAGCTTCTACTTCCTCTTTTTCTACCAAACCAGTTTGAAAAAGATCAATTAGCCTAATTCGTTCTCTTTTATAGCGATTAATTTCATTGCTTTTTTCAGTAATAATAGCTTCATAATCAGTTTTATAAGTCTTTAAGCGTCGCTGATACTCATCTAAAATAGTTTCAGGAGTTAATAAAAGATTTTTTACCGACTTCCATACTAAATCATCCAGCACTTCAGTTCTAACAGGGTGCCCAGTACAAACTCTACCCTCTGGCCAACGATGGCTATCCTGTCCCATGCAACGATAATATAATCTTTTATATTTACTATTAGATGCCGGCTTGCCATAAATAGAATAACTACATATTTTACAACGTAATAATCCACTTAATAAATAACTGTGTTTTTTATTATTGCGAGGAGCAAATTTTATATTATCTTTTAATTTTTGTTGGGCAAAGTCAAATATTTTTTCTTCAATTATTACTGGCACAGGTATGTAAATCCAATCCTCTTTTGGTCTGTCTCTTGTGCTGGAAAGTTCGCTGCGCAAAGGATTTTTACTGCTTAATGCCAACTTGGTTTTTTTGATTCTTTTAACTCTAGTTGTCTTTCTAAATGCTGCTGAGCCCTTATACGCAGGGTTACGTAACATACCCCATATTACTGACCTTTCCCAAAATGTTTTACCACTACGAGTAAGATAAGACTTGTTTGTAAAATGTTTTGCAATTTCTCCTATGCTAAAATTTTTGTTACAATAAAGCGAAAACGCCTCCTTAACTATTGGAGCTTCCTCAGGATGAATAAGATAGTTAGCATCTTTGCTCTCCGTAGCTTTTTGATAATAGTAACCATAAGGTGCTCCACCCAACACATTTACTTTGCCACTTCTAGCAGCATAAAGCTTACCACGTCTTGATCTTTCCATGATTTTTTCTCGCTCATATTCTGCCATTACGCCTTGAATTTGTAGTAGCATTTGATCTTCAGGTGTATCGCCAATTTGTCTATTGACAAAAGCAAAGGTTACACCTAATCGTCTCATTTCCTCAATAAGTAGGACTTGATGGGCACTTTTCCTTGATAATCTGTCAGGGCTTAATATATATACTTTTGTTACTTCTCCTGCTAGTGCTTTATCTCTAAGACGATCTAAACCTGGACGCTCTAATGAAGCGCCACTAACCCCATCATCAATAAAATGTAAATCTGGGTCAATTTTTTCTTCTAAAGAATTTATATACTCTACAATACTTGCTATTTGAGAATTAATAGTTTTTTCTTGAGCTTGCTTTTCACTTGAGACCCTAGCGTATAATCCTATTTTTAAAAGTTTTAAATTTAATATCATCTTTTTTCTCTAGCTTAATTCTTTCAGTTGATAGGATAATTTCATATGCTGATTGCAGTCGTTCTTCTCGTCCAAAGATATAGACACTTTGGGTACTAACCTTCCATTTTGACTTTTTCCTTTTACCTTGCATGCCCCATTTTCCCTTAATATATCAAGCTTTGAAGAAATTCCCCAACGATATACAGCAAACCTACGACCATCACTATAAATTGGATGATCATTCAAGGAAATAATACGACTTATGGAAAATGTGTCAATTGCGTTCAGGGAGTAATGACACCACCCTGAGGGGTACCTTGATTCCTTTCTTCAATTCTTCTATCTGAATATTGTATAGGCGCTTTTAACCAGCGTTCAATATACAACACTACCCAGTTACATTGAGTATGATGGTGCACCGCTTTCATCAGTAAACTATGCGGTATGTTATCAAATAGCCCTTTGATGTCAAACTCTAATAACCAACCATATTGCCAGCACCTCTGTCGAGTGATGCCTATTGCCTCTAGAGCTGATTTATTGGGACGGTACCCATAGGAATCCTCTAAAAAGTGTGGTTCTAATTCAGGTTCTAATACAAGCTTTACTACCATTTGGGCTATTCTGTCAGAAACAGTTGGAATGCCTAATATCCTTTGACTCCCTGATTTCTTAAGTATAGCTACCGCTTTAACAGGCGGGGGGAAATAACTTCCCGAAGATAACCTATTCCATAACTTGTATAAATTATCCTTTAGTTTTCCTTCAAAATCAGTTAGTGATTGCTCATCGACACCAGCAGATCCAGCATTAGCCTTAACGAGTTTGTATGCTCGAACCACTAAGTGTTTAGATATGTTAAACGGTTTTGTCATTAATCGATAATTCCTCCTAACTTCGCTAGTTGACTATTAACTTTGACTGTTTAACCAAGTCCCTTTGCTCTACCACCATTACAGTGGCTTCATAGCTCATACGGACTTGTCCGCCCCTGTGCCTTACATTGGTACTCTCATCCTTATAAGGATTACTTACTTGGATTTCTCCCTTATCATTAAGGCGACAGGTTCCCGTAGTTCCATAGAAGAGCCTATATTAGAATCGCGCCTTCTCCACACCGAACACCACCTACTCAGCTCCCAGAATTGCCAGTAGATTTATCCCAAAGATATGAGCCGCCCTTGGTTTTGATGTTGTATGTACATTCTTACGATGCGTCATCAAGGGTTCACTTGCGTTCGCCTTTCTAATACTTACCTCACCAGCTTAAGCTAATTTTCCTCATGCGCTCACGACCACTACTCTTAATAATAGCCGCCTGAGGTGGTTTGAAGCCAGCTTCTGGTAGCCGACTTCGGTAGACCTACTACCATCTCTTCCGTAGCTTCTCTACGGCACACGCTCAAATTAAATGATTTTATAAATTCACCTTGGCTCGATTTAATTGACACTGAAAATATCACGGCTCACATTAAGTGATTTTATCTTTTACTCTGGCTCACATTATTTGACTCTATAAAGTTAACATCCAGTTAATTTATGAATT
>JAJXWM010000007.1 GCA_021781615.1 Pseudomonadota bacterium | reverse complement strand
CCAATTCCTAAACGATCAGAGAAAGAATATGTAACCGTCGAAACAGAATTAACTTCCAAACAGCTAGTTAAAGAATATACCCAAACTACCATGGTTGATGAGAGCAAAAAATATTCACCGAATTTAGCTGAAATATCCGCGGAACAAACCTTAAAAAAACATCAAGAGATTGCTGTTATCGATATAGCTGATAGTATCGATAAACACGATTTAGAGTCTATTAAACCAATTCCTAAACGATCAGAGAAAGAATATGTAACCGTCGAAACAGAATTAACTTCCAAACAACCAGTTAAAGAATATACCCAAACTACCATGGTTGATGAGAGCAAAAAATATTCACCGGATTTAGCTGAAATATCAGCGGAACAAACCTTAAAAAAACATCAAGAGATTGCTGTTATCGATGTAACTGATAGTATCGATAAACACGAGCTAGAGTCTATTAAACCAATTCCTAAACAATCAGAGAAAGAATATGTAACCGTCGAAACAGAGTTAAATCCAGAACAAATGATTAAGAAATACGCCCAAGACCCGGTGACAATAACTCCAGAACAACCAACAAAGAAATATCAAATGATCGCCATAATTGATACACTTAAAAAGTATATCCCCCTTGCCGTCGTTGACGATATTAAAAAATACAACCCAGGTGTTACCGAGCCAACGCCAGAACAACCAGCAAAAAAATACTCAGCTATAGAAACAGAATTAACCCCAGAACAACCAGTTAAAAAGTATACGTCCATTACAACGATTGACGACAGCAAAAAATATTCACCGGATTTAGCTGAAATATCACCAGAGCAATCACTAAGCAAACACCAAAACAATGACGACAACAAAGAAGGCAAGCACACAGTAATGACCCGAGAGAATAGTCAAACATTAGGAGCAGAAGAAAGCGCAGCTGAAACTATTGATGAACTAAAACCAGATAACTCTATCAACAACTCAAATCCAATTACAACCACCACCATCACACCAGCTTCGGCAACCTTTAGCGGAGTTATTGCAACCTTAACCGATACTATAAGTAATACCTATTCCGCATTGACAGTAACGGGGTCTAATTTGATAAATTATATTCCCTATGCACTACCTGTCGGAGCATTTGCTATAGCCGCATTATTGCCAGGTGGCGCACAAAATGCTCAACCATGGTACAATCTGAATACCCTTCTCCTAAAAGCCGGACTGTATACTGCAGCATCTGCCTCAGAAAAAGCACTATGGTATACAGAGCAGATGGTTTAGTCATAACCAAACCAGCACCCCATACACATTATTAACAAGGTCAAGATGCGAATAATAATTAGGCCAACACCACAACCTTATTTAGTTACCAACTGCTGTTTCGCTAATTGTGCCGCCGATGTTCCAGGATAGCGCTTGATAACTTTTTGTAATTCTTCTTTAGCCTGAGCTTCCCTACCCTGGTTTTGATGCACTAAAGCTAGCTTAAGCATCGCATCCGCAACCCTTTTTGATTTCGCATGTTTATCAATTACGACCTTAAACTCTTCTTCGGCTGCATCAAAATTCTTTTGGATAAAATTTATATCTCCTAACCAATAATGGGCATTTGCGACATATGTCCCTTTAGGATATTGCTTAATATATTCTCGTAATTTATTTTCACTTTCGTGTTTTTTTTCGGGCAATAAATCAATTGCCGTTTGATAAGCTTGTTGTTCTTTAAGAAAAGCACTATCGCTACCAGGCTTGGGCTCTGGATTAGATTTAGACTCTGGTGGTTGGCCACTAAAAGCATTTGCAACATTATTAGCTGTCGCCGGCACCAAACTCGAATCTACCGCGGCATTGGTAGTATTAGCAGTGGCAGCAATAGCAACATCAGTAGCAGTGACCATCGGTACAGGTACATTAGTAGCAGCGACCATCGGTACAGATACATTAGTAGCGACTTGTGGTGTCAATGGCTTAACAGCTCCACCACCAATACGTTGGTTTACATCTTTGTAAAAATCATTGAGCTGCTTATTTAATTGTTCAATCTGATGCGTCGCAGTTTCAAGTTTACCAGTTACATTCTGTAAGTTTTGTTGCACCTCTTCAAGCTTACTAGCCAAATTTTGACCGTTAATATTATTAACTTGTTGCTCTATTTTATTAATCCGCTGCTCAACACTAAGATTAGATTTTGCAGGCACTGCCTCTGGCGCAGAATCTACCACCGCAGGTCCAGCAAACGATTGCGCTGTATCACGACTAGCAACTGTAGAATGATCAACAACTGGAGCCACAGCAGAAACAGCACCAGAACTAACAATACACCCAATAAATATACCGCTTATGCCACTAACAATCTTCTTCATATGTACCTTTAAAAATAAACATTTATAAAATTACTATATAATTACCCTAAGCTGTCAATTACCTGTTTACGCGGGGTTATTTCGCCTCGTAAATTAAATCGACCCTTCTATTTTTGATATAAGAAGCTTCATCATGTCCAAGCGCCTTTGGCTTCTCTTTACCAAAACTTACTATGGCAATCTGCGTGCTATTTACTCCTTGCTGTTTTAAAACTTCTGCCACCGCTTTAGCACGTTTCCAGCCTAAAGCAACGTTATACTCGCGACTGCCACGCTCGTCAGTATTACCCTCAAGACGTACCTTGGCGCTAGAATGTGCTACCAAATAATTAGCCTGGACATTAATCGATTCTATATCATCTTTTTTAACATCAAAATTATCATAATCAAAATAATAAGCTTGATTATATGGCGCTTTGAGTCTATTAGCAGAAGAGATACCATCCCCAAATTCATCTTGATCGTTCAAACCAGAAGCTTGCGTACCATCACCTGATCCATCTTTGCCAGACTTAAAATAGCTACAACCACTTGATACACTGAGTCCTAAAGAAAAAGCTGATATAACCAATAAACGTGATATTTTCATTTTATTCTCCACCACTTAATTTCTAATTCAAAAACGGTGACCATGCTGGCTCCTGCACCTCACCCTTACCCGCCGGTAATAATAATTTAACGCGGCCATCAATAGAAACCTCCGCCAACATACCCCGCCCATTACTATTTGTACCATAAACAACCATCCTGCCATTTGGTGCTAGGCTAGGCGATTCATTGAGGCCGGAGCGTGTTAACGGCGTAACACGACCAGACTGCAAATCCTGAGCTGCAATACTAAACATTTCTCCATCTTGATGCAACATTACAATCGTATCTCCCTTGGGTGTAAATGAAGCCCTAGCATTATACGAACCGCTAAAGGTAACCCGCTCAACCTTTTTATTTTCAACATTTACTCGATAAATCTGCGGACCACCACCACGATTAGAAGTAAAAATCAAAGAGTTGCCATCTGGTGACCAACTTGGCTCAGTATCTAAATACCAACCATCCGTCAAACGCTCTAAACTCCCAGACGCTATATCTAAAACGTAAATCTTCGGATATCCGGTTTGCGTAAGCACCATTGCCATTTTTTTACCATCTGGTGACCAAGCAGGAGCGCCATTAATACCAGGAAATTTACTCAAAATTTTTCTATTGCCAGTTGCTATATCTTGGAGATAAATTGCCGCACGGTGACCTTCGAACGATACATAAGCGAGATTTCTACCATCTGGCGACCAAGAAGGTGACATTAATGGAAACTTAGAAACCAATAACGTGTGGGCATTGATACCATCACTATCCGTCACTTGTAAACTATATTTAGCAGCGCGCCCTTGTCGCTCAACCAAAATATAGGCTATTTTTGTGGAGAATATTCCCCGATCTCCCGTAAATTGCTGATAAATAATGTCGCTAATATGGTGCGCGAGCTTACGCATTCTATCTTTCTTAATGGTGTATTCTTTTTCAAACAATTTCTTTTGACTATAAACATCAAAAATTCTAAAAGTGACCGAAAGTTGATCGCGGCCAGCTACTTTAATTTGACCAGTTACCACCCCCTCCACTTTTTGACTTTTCCAAACGGCAAAATCAATAGCTTCCTTTGATACCTCACCTGACTCAACTAATTTAAACCGCCCACTATTTTTTAAATCATTGCCAACAATATCTGTTAACTTGCCATCTGTCGTATCAACATGTTCCTGACCAACAAATGGCAAAATTGCCATTGGCATAGCATTATCAACACCTTGAGTAAGCTCAATCTCTAACACCGCGAAAGCAGAGCTTGCAAAAAATAAACCACTAATAGCAACTAATCGCAATAACTTAAACATTTTTACACCCTCAAATAAATCAATTTTCTGACTTCGCCCGGGGTATGAACCCCGGGCTCGCCCAAGGGGGATAAGCTCTGCTTCTCCCCCAAGGTCAATCCCCCATCGCTTTATCCTCGCAGCAAGCTGCGAGGAAATTTAGATTATACAGAATTCACTATACCCTCCGGCCTAAAAGTAAAATCAACCGCCTTTACCTCATCAAATAATTTTATATCCTCAGGAATCGGCAATGGCGCAGCTTTTAAAATAGCAGCTTGGGCCGAACGCTCCAAAACTTGGTTACCACTACTAGCAGTCAATTTCACATCAAGCACTACTCCTCCTGGACCAATATCAATGAGAAATCGACAAAAATCACCCTTATTCGTTCCTTCTGGAATATTCCATTGCAAATAAATAGATTGTTTAATCAACGCCTTATATTTATCTACCTCTCCTGCTAAACGACTACCGTGAGCCGCCGCTCTCGCATCAGCTAACCTCTCTTGCTCAGCATTAGCTTGATCTTGCAACATCTTTTGCAGTGCTTGCTCTTTTTGCTCAGTAATATTTTTATTATATTCCTGCTGTTCTTTTTTTAATTCAGCAAGTTCACGTGCCCGTTCTTTTAATAAATCCTTCTTTAACATATCCTGAATTTGGCTTTTAACCACCGCCTTTTCTGGTTTTTTCACCGCCGCTTGTGGCACCTTTTCTTGATGCGCTAGTGTTTCTTTTTTAGGTAAACTCTCTTGCTGCACCACTTTTTTACTTATCTGATTATCAAAATCTCGCTCATTAATTGCCACCGCATTAATAATATCATTAGCTGCTACCAGCCCCACCTGAGCTTTTGAATTAACAAACTTGACAAACAAAAAAATCATGAGCGCTAGGTGTAAAATTAACGCAAAAACAAACGAGACCTTGTAGGTAGTATCACTCATTAGGAACATATGGTACAATTTTTTTCAAAGTTATTCAAAGGACAATATCTTGGAAAATATTAAGAAAAACTTAGCTAAAATCCGAACTGACATCATTAATGCTGAAAAAAAATATCAGCGTGCCCAAAGTTCAGTAACCCTCTTAGCCATATCAAAAGCGCAAGCGGTTGAAAAAATCAAAGCCGCCTTAGCCGCTGGACAAAAGGAGTTTGGCGAAAGTTATCTCCAAGAGGCAATAATAAAAATCAATGAACTCAAAGAGCTCGACATCACCTGGCATTATGTTGGTAGAATTCAATCAAAAAAAGCCAAATTAATCGCCCCAAATTTCTCCTGGGTCGAGAGCGTAGCTAACTATGAAATCGCAGAGCTTTTGGATAAACATCGTCCAGCCACTATGCCACCACTAAATATCTGCCTCCAAGTAAACATCAGCAAAGAAGAAAGCAAAGCGGGAGTATTACCAGAAAAAATTTTACCTTTAGCGCAAAAAATCATCCAGTTACCAAGACTTAAATTGCGAGGCCTGATGACTATCCCGGCGCCGCATGAAAAATTCGAACGACAATTTGCCACCTTTAACGAACTTGCTCTCGAATATAGAAAACTCGAACAACATGGAATTGCTGTAGACACTCTAAGCATGGGAATGTCAGACGATTTTGAAGCTGCAATTGCTGCCGGAGCAACTATGATCAGAATTGGTGCTGGTATATTCGGTCAAAGATCAAACGCGCTATGACGCAGCCTCAACATTCACAAAAATGCGATTATTGAAACCACGAGCTTGAAACTTAACACAACCATCAGTAAGAGCAAATAATGTATGGTCTTTACCTAAACCAACATTAAGCCCAGGATGAAATTTAGTACCACGTTGACGAACGAGGATATTCCCAGCACAAACCTTTTGTCCACCAAAAAGCTTAACACCTAAGCGCTTCGATTGTGAATCGCGACCATTTCTTGTACTACCGCCTGCTTTTTTATGTGCCATGTCTACGTCTACCTTAAAAATTAATTTTTAATATCTATGATCTTTACCGCTGTAAAATACTGTCTGTGACCTTGATGTCTCATATAGTGCTTACGACGACGAAATTTAACAATATGTATCTTATCAGCTCGACCATGATCACTGATTTCGCCAACCACTTTTGCTCCTGAAACATATGGCGTACCAATCTTGACATTGTCACCATCAACAATCATCAAAACCTGATCAAATTCCACCTCAGAACCAACTGCGGTTTCTAATTTCTCTATTTGTAAAACTTCACCTTTTGTGACTTTATACTGTTTGCCACCGGCAGCAATAATCGCATACATAATTGGGCACGCCCCTTTATTTAAAATAAATACAAGGCTGGCATTCTACGAAAAATTAAATACCGATGCAAGCTATCTGTTGATTTAAATAAATTATAGCAGATTAAAAGATATGCACTAGTGTTCTGCAAGTAGCCACGTGTCTCGTGGAGCCACCACCACATCCTTTACCGCCACACGTTTTTTATTTTAACAGATTGAATTTTAACGATTTTTATTTCATTACCGAATGACACATAGGTAATTTTCTTGGCACGCCATACTTTTCCTAAAACCACTGATCCATCCAGTAAACCATTCGCTTCACCATTTGCACCGTTCTTACATCCATATTTAACAGTCATAATTCCTTTCTTATCATGAATAATCGGCATGGTACCGGTATATGGTCGACATACATCGCCATCCTCAAGCTCTACCATCCAGGCGTTCGTAGCAGCTGGCTGGAGTTTCAATGATTTTGGTAAAGGTTTGGTAAGGTGCAATAAAAACCCTTGGGTATTTTTACTTGGATCAGCTTCACAAATTACTTTGTCAGGATATTCTGTTGTAAAACAAGGGTCAAAAATATTATTACCAACCATACAACGCCAAACATCGGAACGAGACACCACATTTGAATTTACCCAACAAAAACCAAATTTTTTCTCCCGCGGCATTACTTCCGGCCTAAAAATACTTAGTTTCGTCACCCAAGCTCTATCTTTATCACTAATTTTTAGTGTCTGATCGGCAAATACAGGCAAGGATGACACCAATAAAACTGTACAAAAAATAAGATATTTTTTTACCAACATATTTGACCACCTCCTAATTTATTAACCAAGACACCTGCATTTACTTTACTATGTTGTTGATTTATAGCAATTCCCTAAAATACGGAACCCAAAATTGAAATCAGTGGTAGCCGCAGGCGGTCGCCTGCGCTATTAGCTTACGCAAGCAACCGCCTGCGGCTACCTAAAATAATATAAAAGTAAATGCAACCACCCTAATTTATTAACACTTACACCTTGAGCTAATTCTAACCGATGTTATAATTTGTGCAAAAAATTAATTGAGATAAATTTTGCACTTCGAAGCAAACCCCACAAGAATTTACCGTGAATGGAGAATTGTTTTATGACACAATCTATACGACAAATAGCTCCCCTGAGCAAATGTGTGCGTGAAGCACTCGAGGAATACTTTGAAAAACTTGATGGTCATAAGGTGACTAATCTCTATGAAATGTTACTAAAAGAGATAGAACCTCCCCTCTTTAAAGCCGCCATGAAACACACCAAAAACAATCAGAGTAATACCGCTATGCTACTAGGCATTAACCGAGGAACACTACGTAAAAAATTAAAACAGTACAAATTGGAAATTAATTCATAACTCATGAACCAACACACTAATCTACTTGCAGATTCATCAAACGCAGCATTGGTATTTGATAGAACAACCCCATTTCCCGCCGCCCAGGGTTTTTATCGTTCTCGAATCTATACTTCCAATATCAACATTAATCCGTTAGTCGCCGCTTGTGACCAACTATTCGGCTTAGTCGCCGCCCTAAAAACCACCGAATATCCAGATAACATCGATAAATTCTTACAAGATCTTGCTCATGAAATTCGCTCTTTTGAACATCGCTCGCAAGTAGCAAACTATCCATCAAATATAATTGTTGCCGCACGTTATGCAATATGTTGCTTACTAGACGAAACTATCTCCCAAACCCCTTGGGGACAAACCAACAACTGGCAAGAAAAAAATCTTTTATCTTTATTTCATAATGAAAACTATGGCGGCGCACGATTTTTTTCGATCGTCGATCGCACTCTAGAAAACATCTCCAACAACCTCCATTTAATAGAACTATTATACCTTTGCCTCAATTTTGGCTTTACCGGCAAATATAAAGAGGTGGAAAATGGACAAAATGAACTGGTAGCCATTACCAATCGACTATACCAAATCATCGGACAACATGGTTTTCAAAACCATAAAAATATCATCATCCACGACGAACAGTCAGAACCAGAACAAAAGTCGGAACAAAATCAAGTAATACCAATTGCAACGGCAGGCGGCTTGCCAGTAACCGCGGTCGATACCAAAAAATTATTTCTGCTGGTGGTTAGTTTTGCGATAGCAATAAGTAGTTTAATTTACCTCGGAGTAAATTTTAAATTAAACCAACTAAGCAAGCCAATTTATACCGCCATTGCACAATCAACAAAAGATTCTGGGGAAAACCAATCATGAAATGGAATTTGCGACTTCTTCCTAATAAAGAACAGGCACAAGCAGCACAAGAACTAAAAATCCTCGAAGAAGATATCTTAGCCGCGCGCAGTTTTATCCGTAAAAACCATCAACACTTTTTCCAAAATAGAAGCAAGGTTCCGATCTATCTAATTCTTGGGCCATCCCGTTTTGGTAAAACAACCATTCTCTCGCAATCCGGTTTGGACTTGATTAATGTCAATAATCAGCGACTAAATAATGTCACCCCAACCAAATATTGCTCTTTTTGGTTTACCAAAGAAGCACTATACATTGATACTGCTGGCACCTACACCAAACCAGATATCACCCGACCACGCAACGACTTAATCTGGCAAGGATTCATTAAACTCCTGCAAAAATATTTTGGTAAAAATTCCATCTCCGGCACTTTGCTCATCCTAGACTTGCCGGCAGTTACAGAAGATAAAAATCTCTTAAAAAAGACCCTGTTTTGTATTCGTGAACGGATCTACGAAACCGCAACCTTAGTAAAAAACATTCACGCCCATATTGTATTTACCAAATGCGATCGCATTGCAGGCTTTACAGAATTCTTTTCACTTTTAGATGCCGAAGAACGAGCACAACCGTTTGGCATTGCTTTTCCCCGCGACAAAAAAGTAGATTTAATAGCAGATTTCGAAGTTAAATTTAACAAACTGCTAAAAAATCTAAATAACCGGATAGTGGAGAATTTACAAAGAGCGATTCGCCATCATGAGCGAGCATTGATTAAAATGTTTCCATCCGAACTTGATCATCTACGTCAAACATTAATTGAAGTTATAGAAAAAGTACCAAACAGCAATGAAATCACTCTTTCTGGTCTTTATTTTACTAGCAGCATTCAAGATGGCTCAACGGTCGATCCAATTAAAAACACCTTGCTCCACCTTCTTAATCTCAAGGAAAAACCAGCATATAATTTAGAAGCAAGTGACAATCGCAGCTACTTCATCGAAGAGATATTCAAAAAAACCATTAGCGTTCCACCCAAAACCAAAAAAACAAAACTACTACACTTAGATTTTTCATGGCGACATGCCATCCAGGCAAAATACGTCTATGCCTCAGTAGTCGCCGGATTGATAATCGGCGCAAGCGCCACTACTGGCTACCAAAGCTATCGAAAAAACGTTGAGCTAATCACTCAAACTGGAATCTCCCTGCAAACTCAAAACGCTGATGAACCCGAAAACTTATACACTATTGTTGAAAAACTTAAAAAAGATTCGGCCTCTATATGGTTAACCTTGGGGATCAACAAGGTCAAAGGATTATACAAATTTCTTGCCAAATCACACTGCCAGTTATTTACCCAAAACCTAGCATCACAAATAGAAAGTTATTTAAATAAAAGCTTAAGCCAACCAGCGATAGATAATCAAAAACTATACCATACATTACAAGTTTATCTCATGCTAAACAGCCCAGAAAAACTAGATCACACCTACGTTAAAAACTGGTTTAATAACTATTGGGATGAAATAAATACTGCTCGCGCACAAAAAACCGCTCTGCTGCAACAATTAAACACTATATTGCAACACAAATTTAGCGTTGATTTAAATGAACAGGTGATCGCAAACACCCGCGAAAATTTAAACAACCTTTCACCAGAACAACTGGTCTATCTTTTGCTCGAAAATAGTTATCTCGACCAAAACATTAATATTAGCCAAGCAAAATCAATATCCAAAATGTACACCAAAGAAAACTTTCATAAAATCTTTGATAACTCCATTCCGAATTTAGTAAATAACTTTCCAAAACATGACTGGGTTTTAGGCGACTTAAAGCCAACCACCAAACCTACAGTAAACGACACTATTATTAAATACGTTAAAGAGATCTATGTTGAAAAATATGTTGCCGCCTGGGAGAGCATTCTCCAGCCAGAAAAAAATCTAGAATTTAAAGATCTGACTGAAGCTGCAAAATACCTCGACTTAATCGCCACGCCTCAAAATGAAAATGATACCCTCGTTACGCTCTTGAAAAAGATTAAACAAAATCTCACTATTGATAATCCGCCACCACAGCTAACTAAAGAAATTAAAACCAAGTTAAAAAACCTGGATACTAGCGATATTAAAACCCTACAAAATCATCTAACAAAAACAGCAAAATACATTAACACCATTGCCCAAAACCAAAACCCCAACAATGCATCTTTTAATGAGTTAACTAAATACTTGCAAAATAAAGCAGCGACCAACCCACTTGTCGCTCTAAAAGTTTTTGCAAACACGCAGTCTCCTCTCTTGCAAACCTATTTGTTATCAATAGTCGCCGACACTTGGCAAGTACTGTTTGATGCTGCCTACAATCACATCAATCAGGCATGGAATCGCCTGATTATACCAAAATATAAAATGACCTTAGAAAATAAATATCCCCTATCCAAAGACAGCAAAGATGACATAACCCTAGAAGATTTTCACAACTTTTTTGGACCACATGGAATAATCGATAACTTTTTTAACCAATACCTTGATTTACTGGTAAATACCGATAAAACCAATTGGACCTGGAAAAGTATCGATGGTCAACAACTTACTTTTTCTCCAACTTTTTTAGAAGTATTCCTCCGCGCTGCATTAATTCAAAAAATGTTTTATACCACCAAAGCAGAAACTCCGAAGCTAGAGTTTACTTTAACTCCAGAAGATATAGCGCCGGGCACTCAGAGCTTTACACTTAGCATCGACGGTCAAAAAGTATCTTTCTCCCAAGAAAACAAAAAAGCACAAACTCTCGCCTGGCCTGGACCACAGCCAGGATCAGTAACTATGAGTTTTGTTAACACCCAAGGAAAATATTTCACCATTTCTGAATTTGGATCTTGGGCGTGGTTTAAAATTTTGGACAAAGCTAATGTAACTTCCAGCACTAACACGCGAAATTTTGAACTCACTTTTGACCTCAATGGCAACGCGGTCAAATATACTCTTGCCACCACTGAGCCAGTAAATCCATTTATCCCGGAAATAATTAATAACTTCCGGTGCCAGGAACAAGAAAAATAAATTCAACTGCTCTGATTTCAAAACCGTAACTTATTGCAAATAATGAATTTTTATGGAAAAATGATCTGCAGTGTAGTACTAAGATACATCTGCACATAAAAAATTAGTTTAAGCAACAGACTTCTTGCAACGTACGATATATACGGTATATAAAACATGATCGACCAGAGCGGCTACCGATTAAATGTGGGAATTATTCTCACTAATAAGCAGGGAAAGTTATTTTGGGGCAAACGAGTTAAGGCCAGCGGTTGGCAATTCCCCCAGGGCGGTGTACAACCATACGAAACCTTAGAAGAAACCATGTATCGTGAGTTATCAGAAGAAACCGGACTGACAAAAAAAGATGTGAAAATCTTGGCAATCACTAAACGTTGGGTTCGCTATAAACTACCTCCACATTTAAGACACCGCACTAATGCTCCAGTTTGTATCGGACAAAAACAAAAATGGTTCTTATTATTATTAACTGGCGGTGACGACAAAATAGATCTAAAAGCAGGAGCAAAGCCAGAATTCAATGGTTGGCATTGGGTTGATTACTGGGAACCGTTAAAACAAGTGGTATATTTTAAACGCGAAGTCTATGCAAAAATATTAACTGAATTTGAACCGACAGTGAAACAATTAAATAAAAACAAAGGGTAAGCAAAATTGCTCAACTATCCAGAAATAAATAATATTGCCCTCCAAATTGGACCAATAAAAATCTATTGGTATGGAATATCATATCTTGCTAGTTTCGCTTTAGCTTGGTGGCTAGCAAAAATACGCGCCCAAAAACTAAATTATCACTGGAACAATGAGGTAATTGGCGATTTTATCTTTTACTCGGCTATCGGTGCAATTGCCGGAGGACATCTTGGCTACGTTTTATTCTACAATCTCAAAGAGTTGCTTTACGACCCACTCTTCCTTTTTAAAACATGGCATGGTGGGATGTCGTTTCATGGTGGCTTAGCCGGTGTCGTAATTTGTCTATTTATCTTTGCCCGAAAAACGAAGCTATCCTTTATAGAAATGCTCGACTTTGCTACTCCGTTAACCCCACTTGGCTTAGCTTTAGGACGGATAGGGAACTTCATCAACTCTGAATTATGGGGAAGAGTTACCACCGTTCCTTGGGGTATGCTATCTGAAAAAGGTGGGCCCCTGCCCCGCCACCCTTCGCAACTTTATGAAGCATTTGCTGAAGGCATCGTATTATTCATCATAATTTGGATTTATAGTTCAAAACCAAGACCAAAAGGCACAACTAGTGCTTTGTTTTTGTGCTGTTATGGGGTCATCCGCTTTACTTGTGAGTTTTTCCGCGATCCTGATGTCCACATCGGCTTCATCGCAGCCAATTGGCTTACCATGGGACAATTATTATCTTTACCCATGATTGCAGTTGGCGCGTACATGATGTGGTTTTATAATCGGGGAAAAAATACCTAGCAAAACAATCCAAATTTCGTTTCTTTTTGCTATACTCTGGGGCTGTCTCAATCCGAAAGTAAATGTTATTCCCGCATGCTTCCAGGGAATCCAGTCAAAATAAAATTTTCTATCAACTTTTGCTTATACTTCCATAAGATAAAAGTATTCCTACAAAAACAAGCAAAAGCCTATTATAATAGACTTTATCGTTACTTTGGGGTCAGAATATGTCAAATCAAATAGTGATTGGTTAGCTTAGAAAACTTAATACCCATAGCTCGCATTTACCGTAGGTTTTTTAGGCTTTGGAAATTTGAAGGATTGCAAAGTCGTCTAAAGGAGATAGAAAAAAACAATAACCACAAGCTGTTTATGTGCTCCAGAAAAATCCCAAAGATTAGAAAATTTTCGATAAATATGGTTGGTTGATAGTGAACACAAAATCCACACAAATAAATCATAAAACAAATCCACGCCCGAAGGGCCAAATTCTGATAGCCTAGCTCAAACAACGCGTTGTTTGCGTTGTGCAGGGCTAGGGACGTGTATACGACAAAACCAAGCCCAGCGGGCGTTATAGTATAAACTACGGTATTTTTTATTGTTGCATAAAGCCATAAAATAATCATATGGCGCAATCATTAACCAGCTTATTAGCTCATATTGTCTTTGGGACTAAAAATAGAATCCCATATCTTGATGATGAAATTAATCATGAGCTTTATTTATATATAGCTAAAATTTTACAAAATCATAATTGCCAATCGCTACGCATAGGTGGTACTGAAGATCATATTCATGTCTTGTGTGTCATGGCCAAAAATTTATCTATTAGTAAAATGGTTGAGGAAATAAAAACCAGCTCATCTAAATGGATCAAAACCAAAGGCATAAAATATCAAGAATTTTATTGGCAACCTGGTTATGGTGCATTTTCAGTCAGCTCTAGTCACAGAGATATTGTTTGTAATTATGTTAGCAATCAAAAACAGCATCATCAAAAAAGAACATTTATGGAGGAATTTCATGGTTTATTAAAAAAACATCAGGTTGTAATTGATAGCAGATATCCAATAGATTGATTATTAATTTCGCCCGTTGGGCTTGGTTTTGCCGCATGCACGTCCCAGCCCTACGCAACGCAAACAGCGCGTTGCTTGAGCCAGGCTATCATAATTTGGCCCTTCGGGCGTGGAGTTGATAAAAAATATTTTTTAAAACCTCGGATTGCGACAGCCCCATGTATAAAATTCAAGATAGCTAACAACAATCTCAAGGTTTATTATTTGGGACAACTCAAACCAGCTCCAATTTATATATTTTTTTGTACTTATCATAAAGGTACTTAATAAAACAGCTTACTGCCAATTGATTATCTGTTGCCTTTTTAACCAGTTCTTGTGAAGAATAACGTTTGCCATATCGAAATATATTAGTATTTAACCATTCTTTAATAAACATGAAACTACCCTGTGCAACCTTATTCTTCCAATTGGGATATTGCTTTTTGATGGTAGCGAATAACTGCGCTGCATATAAGTTACCTAAGGTATAGGTTGGAAAATAACCAAAAGCCCCCATAGACCAGTGAATATCTTGCAAGCAACCTTCTGCGTTATTTTTGACTTTGACATTTAAATATTGTTGCATTTTACTGTTCCAAGCTTCTGGAATATCATTTATTGCCAAAGTTCCTTCTATTAGAGATTTCTCTATTTCAAACCGAAGTATAATATGTAAATTATAAGATATCTCATCAGCTTCAGTACGTATAGCTCCCGGAATCACTTTATTAATGGCTGTATAGAACTGCTCTAAAGAAATTGTTTCTAAAACAGACGGGAACTCTTTTTTTAATTCAGGGAAAAAGTATTGCCAAAATGGCAGACCATGTCCCAATTGAGCTTCCCATAGGCGAGATTGACTTTCATGGACACCTAGGGAAATTGTTTCGCAGAGAGGGGAACCATATAAATCTTTTGGCAATCCCAACTCGTATAATCCATGCCCAACTTCATGTATTGTTGAATAAATATTAGACATTAGGGAGCTAGGATGAATTGCAGTTGTTAAACGAACATCAGTAGGATGCAAACCTATTGTGCTAGGATGAGCAGAAAGATCCAAGCGCCCGCAACTTAAATCAAACCCCATTTTTTCTAACAAAAGCTTAGAAAAGCTAAGTTGCTTATCCTTAGCAAAAGAACCGAAAAGGTAGCCATCATTTGGTTTAGGTTTGGCAGCTATAAGTTTCAAAAGATTTACTAACGGTTCTTTAAGTCCAGAAAATAACTGTTCAGCTTCATTGGTTGTCCACCTTGGTTCATATTCATCAAGTAACGCATCATAGGGGTGATCTTGATATTTCAAAAGTTCTGCTTTTTCCCGACACATTGCCACAATACGTTCTAAATACGGTTTAAATTCAAGAAAATTATTTTCTTGACGAGCAACAACCCATGCATGTCTTCCCGCTGAGGTTAAAATAGAAAATTTTTCAATAAAATCTTTAGGTAAAAATGTAGATTTAACGTATGTACGGTGCCATTCTTTAAGTGCTGATTTTTTTTCGGCACTCAACGTCGTTGCCAGCACTCTTCCTGTCTTTAAATTAACCATTTTTTTTAGTATGGTAGTATAAAATTCATTAGTTTGTTTTTCATGAATAATGGTGTCTAATAAAGCAATTTGCCTTGCTCTTATATCTATGGCATTAAAGGGCATATATGTATCTTGATCCCACTGTAACATATACGACACCCCCTTTAGGGTTTGGATTTCTTTCGATGCAGAAAAAAGCATATTATAATTGTTAAGGTCTTTTTTCTTACTCATGCATTACTCTCTTTAAATACTATTAGAAATGTTACAATAACATATAACATTTAGATTGATAATATTTACAGGCTATATTATATTTTTACATACCGCAGATCATGAAAGGGGCTGTCGCAATCCGAAAGTAAACGTCATTCCCGCATGCTTCTAGCGGGAATCCAATCAAAATAAAATTTTACTATAAAGTTTTGCAGCTAAATTGAAGTGTTTTTTGGTTTTTGAGGTTTCCATTTTTGTATTTTTATCCAGTTTCATCCCTTTTTAATATGGTTGCCAGATTTTAGACGCACAACTCCCTAAGTAAAAATAACACCAGGTGGCCCAAGAACAGCTAATCTCTTCAGGTTAAAACTGCCGCAACCAGCAGAATAGTTATTGGAATCATCCAACAAAAGGGGACAGTACAGCATCCGACTACAAACTAGAAAAAACCCAAACAAAGTCGGTTACCATTTCATTCTCAGGCACTACACCAGACCTAAGACTTCTTGGGCAAGTTTGGAGTGGCAGTATGGCCGGGCGTAAGGATTGCACAGAAACAGGTGATCTATTGTATTGTGACTCTGCCAATTGCAAATCAGGAACTAATCCCGCCGACCCCAAAGATCCTGGACAGCCTAACTGCACGAAGCCACGCCCAGGCGGTCTCCCTTATTCCATTGGCTTTGATACCCCATGGACCAAACCTGAAATTACAATGCTTCTTAATGGAAAAGATACCTACGATATATCTATACTTGACGGTTATAACGCCCCTATAGAATTTAAACCTGTACCACAACCAGGAACAAGTTTTGCTTCTCCGCCCACTGATCCCAAAGAAAGCTTATACTGGTGCGGTAACCCAGGGGGAGAGGTCCCATTAACCAATGTTCCAAAATGCTCCTGGGACATCAATATACCAAGCAGCGTGCCAGATTACTTGTTCTACCGATTTATTGCTGGAAATCAAGTAGCTCTTATGGTTTTTGAAAGGGCTCTATTGAAATGATCACACACCCAGCCCCGCTGCTCGCAAAAAGCGCTCAGCTTAGGCTGTATATCACTCCCTCTTATGTTAAGAGGATAATGCGGGCTAAATAAATCATAGATGAAATTCTTAGCGACTTACCTAAGAAATACTGGAACAGGTGATGGTGGCTGATTAACTTCATCATCTTTTTTTTCACCCAGTGCTTTTAGTTTCATAAAAAGTATAAATTTTTGTAAAGACATCTTTTTTGTACCATTTTCACTTTTATTACTACATAGTATTTTTAACTGTTCTATTTTTTCCTCGTCACAACCTATTAATATTGTTTTTATTGCTTCTATATTTTTTGTGCTACCTTCATCAAAACCATCTACGTATCTTGTGCCAAAAAAAATTGCCTCTCTCTCTAAATAAGTTTCTGTCAGCCGTTGCTGCTGTGCAGCGGCCGTTTGAGCTAATGCAGCTGCCTGCTGCTGTAGAGATAGTGTCGGCGTTGCCGCGACTCTTGGATATTTTGGTGACGGTTCACCGTATAATCCCCTCTTTATTTTTGTAGGTGGGGTGGTGATTGGCAATGCTGCAAAAACATAATCTGGGGCTGGAGCAGGTACTGGTATTAGTTTACCATCTTGCTGTTTTATTATCTCACCTTGTATTGTTTTTTCTTCTATAAGTCCTTTTACTCTAACGTATACTTCAGCGATACTTTTTGCTACCTTAAGTGTATCTGAAATTATTTTCAGTGTTTGCGCGCTTCTTATTAACGTAATTTCAATTATATCATTAGGCCAATCACCACAAAAAAGAGTTTCATGTACGTCTACTACTCTGGTATCACCACCAGCTTTAGTAGCAATAAGTTCTCCATCACCTTTGCCAGAGTGCCAAGAATCTGTCTCTACTTTCTTCCTAAATGTTTTTGGTACCATTGCAGTATTTAATAACAATGAAGATCTATCTTGTGGACGAAATTCATTTGCAACAGTCAGGCTCTCAAGAGTTATCTCCTTCACTTTCTCAGGGATAAAAATAAAATGAAGATGAGAGCTTAGTATTTCAACAGCGGCTTTATATCCGGCTGATTCAGAGTTGATCATGTCAAATAGACTAAGATAACCACTATCCTGGCAATTATCAGACATATCGCCACTCAAGAGCATATGTTGAGCAGGGGAATTCTTTACATTAGGTAAAGATGAAGTTATTACATTAGGTTTATTGTCGGTTCGAATAAAGAGTTTATAGCCATCCATATGCACTGCTTCTATTTTTCTATATATAGCCGCTTGCTTCCCCTCATCAGCAATTTCTTCTTCTGACTTAAAGCCCTTGTCTGGGGGACTAATTGTCACTCTTTCATTTACGTTCTTTTTTACATAGGTATATATATCTGCAATTATCGGCTGATAGAGGGGATCGTTTCTATCCAAACGACACACCAATTTTGTTCCTTCGCTATCAGCAATCATGCTAAAAGCGTCTTGGGAAAGTGGAATATCGTGTTTTTTAGCTACCCGTCGAGCACTCATCATGACACCTGCCATAAAGCTTTTATGAGTTGGGAAAGCTTTTGTCGTGGCTTTTATTACTATCTGGTCTGTTTGTGAACTGTACATACTTAATTGTTCCTAAGTTATAATAATTATTCATGTAACTTAATAAAAAACTTTTAAATCTGGCGAACTTAACTACCAATACCAAAAATCCATTGATTTTACCCACAATGGCTAACAAAAACCAATAAAATATACTTTTGCGCCTTGAACCTAAGAACTAATGCTTAGATTAGAGCAGATAGTACTTTGGTAATTGACGACTCTCTGAAGTTATCATAATTTGGCGATCCTATGAAGGTATCATAATTTGTGATATTCTTGGATTTTTCTATTTCATCATCTTGAGTTACTGTTAGCGTACCAACGTATTGATATTTGGCGTGATTCGTATCGTTAGGCTGTATCATTGCCACTTCAATTCCATGCCCTTTTGGACAAGTTAAAGTGGGAAAAACTTTTGACGGCGGAAACATGTCTACTGATGAATGTCCAAGAAACGGTATACAATGAGCTAACACACTTACAGGACCATTCCAATCAACTAATGCTTCATCCACTTTCATACCTATCGTCGTAAGACTATATTGGGTATCTGATTGGCCATCAAAACGATGCCAATAGATTGCCTGAGGCGACGATTCACATCCTATAACTAATTCCATTTGCGCGGTTAATGCATAACAATACTGATTGTATAGCGACACTAATAAACAAAACATAACAAAAATAACTTTAGTAAAACAACGTGTTAACATCTTCATAAACATTCCCTCCTTATTTATTTTTAAGTATAGTACCTAAATATTAAGAAATGCTTAAAATGTTTTTCATTTATCCTACACTTTATTTGATCTTGATTACCATTTGTTAGCTAAGTCGGGCGTTAATGGAATGGTTCCTGCCTAAAGTTTTAAACGGCTCTTAAATAAGCCAGAATAATCAATTTTCTGACTTCGCCCGGGGTATGAACCCCGGGCTCGCCCAAGGGGGAGAGCTGCGCTTCTCCCCCTTGGGAATCCCCCATCGCTTTGTCCTCGCAGCAAGCTGCGAGGAAATTTAGATTATAATTATTCGATAATAACTTTAGGCAGGAACCATTCCATTAACGCCGGTAAATCGTCAGAAACTCCCAGGCTGCATATAAAATCACTTTTTTCCAACCATCCTGGCTGCCGCGTTAGCTGGTGGTGGGGGAGCATTGGCACTATGGTACTACAATGGCCAACATCATAGTCATCAGCAATAGTAGTTATTGAAATGATCACGCCGGAGACAACTTATGGTTTTCCCCGGCAACCCGCGCCTACCGCGCCATAAATACCCCACGAAACCTCGCTTAACAAAAATTCCATGAATTCCTCATAATAATTTGCTAATATTCGCTTATGCTCCTTTGCTTAGACATTGGTAACTCTCATATTTTTGGTGGCGTATTTAGAAATAATAAATTAGCGCTTCGCTTTCGTCATGCCACATATAGCAATATCACCTCAGATCAATTAGGCATTTTTTTAAAAACGGTCCTCAAAGAAAATGGCTTTGACCCCAAAGAAGTAAAAATGATCGCGCTTTGCTCGGTAGTACCATCGATCGATTACTCATTAAAAGCAGCCTGTAAAAAATATTTTAAAATCGATCCATTTGTCTTAGATCACACCACAAAATCTAAAATTAAATTTATCACCAAAAATCCTAGCGAAAACGGCGCTGACATTATCGCCGGCATCATCGCCGCCATTGATCAGCACCCCCAAAAAAATCTTATTGTCGTTGATCTTGGCACCGTCACCACTATCGCTGCCGCCGCTAAAAATAAAGAATATCTCGGAGCTACTTTTATTCCGGGAATGTCTACCGCCATGAACTCGCTCCAAATGAACGCCGCCAAACTCTTTCCGGTACAAATTAACGCCCCGAAGAAAGCACTAGGACGCTCCACTACTGAAAGTATTCAAGCTGGACTATTTTTTGGCCACCTCGGCGCCATTAAAGAAATAACCACCAACATCACTGCGGAAGTTTTTCCTAAAAATCCACCACTACTAATCGCTACGGGAGGATTTGCCCACCTTTTCAAACACGAAAAACTTTTTCATCATCTAGAACCTGATTTGGTTCTGCAAGGAATAAAGATTGCTTATGAAGCCACTTAGTTTCAATAAGATATTACCCAAACATTTTCAGCCAATTATCACCAAAATGCTCAAAAAAAATCTGCGAATAATCGAAAAATTGTTGGCGCAAAAAAAATATACCTGGGATAATTTTATTGCTCCCCTTGAAGTCATTAATGAACGCCTAAGCTTTGCTTGGACCACTATATCTCACTTAAATATTGTCCTCGGAACAAAAGAAATTCGCGCTGCTTACGAAAAGTGCTTACCGCTGGTCACTAAATACTTTGCCGAAATAGCGCAAGACCCCCAAATTTATGCGGCGGTTAATAACCTTACAAAAAGCCAAGAATATACCTCTTTAGACAACGTACAGAAAAAAATCCTTAAAGACAAACTCCGTGATTTCCAACTTTCTGGTGTTGCTTTACCAAAAGCAAAAAAGAAGCTCTTTGTTAAACTAAACCAGAACCTTGCGAAACTTAGTAATAAATTCTCGAACAACGTTACCGAAGCTACACAAAACCATGAATTTTATTTAACCAAAAAAGAAACCAAAGGGCTGCCAGAGCATGCTCTAGCAATGGGACAGGAAGCCGCACGTAAAAAAAAGCGAAAAGGGTGGCTTTTTACGCTTGATCAACCTTCATATCAAGCACTAATAACTTTCGCCGATTCCCGTAGTTTAAGAAAGAAAGTATACATCGCTTATGCAACTCGCGCTGCTAAGGTTAATTTAGCGCACCAAAAGTGGGATAACAGCAAAATTATTACTGAAATTCTCAAAATCAGAATTAAACTAGCTAAACTTATTTCTTGTAAAAACTACGCTGAATATTCAATTGCCACTAAAATGGTAAAAAATACCAAAGAAGTGTTAGATTTTCTCTATGATTTAGCAAAAAAAGCGTTACCAAGCGCAAAAAAAGAGCTCAAAGAACTAAAGAATTTTGCGCAAAACCTCCAGGGCATCAAAAAACTCGAGCCCTGGGACCTTGCTTATTACGAAGAAAAACTACGCCAAAAAAAGTTTAGTTTATCGCAGGAAGATTTACGCCCCTACTTTCCAGAGGATCAGGTAATAAAAGGTATATTTGCTATCATCAAGCGCCTCTATGGCATAACCATTAAAGAAAAAAAGGGCCTAAGTACGTGGCACCAAGATGTGCGCTTTTTCGAGCTCTACGACCGTAAACAAAAACTCCAGAGTAAGCTTTATCTCGACCTTTATTGTCGAGAAAATAAACGGAGCGGCGCCTGGATGGACGATTACCAAACAAGGTACCTTCTAAAAAACAGGAAAATACAAACCCCCATCGCTTTTTTGGTTTGTAATTTTTCACCACCGCTAAATAATGCCCCGGCTCTATTAACTCATGATGATGTCCTAACCCTACTCCATGAATTTGGTCACTGCCTACAACATCTTTTAACTAAAGTTGATTACATTGCCGCCTCAGGGATCAAAGGCATACCATGGGATGCGGTCGAAATAGCAAGTCAATTCATGGAAAATTGGGGTTGGCAAAAAGAAAGTATTAAATTGCTGTCAAAACACTATATAACTAAAAAACCCCTGCCCCACTCCCTATTAAAAAAATTACTCAAAAGTCATGATCATTTTGCGGCAATCCATATGTTACGTCAGCTAGAGTATTCACTTATCGACTTCACCCTTCACTTAGAACAAGAGGCACCAACAAGCAAGCGCCTTAAAAAAATAATTACCGAAATACAGAAAAAAGTTCGCGTTACACCAAATTATAAACATGGACAACCGTTACATTCTTTTTTACATATTTTTGCTGGTCCATATGCTGCCGGTTATTACAGTTACAAATGGGCTGAGGTATTAGCAGCTGATGCTTTTTCAAAATTTACTGAACATGGTATTTTTAATCAGCGGGTTGGCAAAGAGTTTTTGAGTTATATCTTAGAAACTGGCGGCTCCGAAGAACCGCTCGTTTTATTCAAAAAATTTCGTGGTCGCCTGCCCAAAATAGATGCATTACTCCAGCAATATGGGATTAGAAACTAGGTGATACCTGCAATATATAAGCCGGGGATCGAATCAATTTTCTGACTTCGCCCGGGGGAGAGCTGCGCCTCTCCCCCAAGGTCAATCCCCCATCGCTTTGTCATCGCAGCAAGCTGCGAGGAAATTTAGATTTTATTCTTGTATTCACCATAAATTAATTTAGAATTATAAAAATAGATCCAAACTAAAACTCAACCCATCCTAAAGGAAAATTTATGGACACCAATCAAATGAAAAAAATTGCGGCGGAAGAAGCATTAAAATATATTCCTGAAAACTCCATGATCGGAATCGGAACCGGATCCACTGTAAATTATTTTATTGATAAACTCCCCACCATAAAAGATAAAATCGCCGGGGTAGTTGCCAGCTCAAAAGTAACCGCCACTAAATTAAGAGCCCTTGGCTTCATCTTAACCGACCCAAACTCCGTAGATGAATTATCCATATATGTCGATGGCGCCGATGAAGTTAACAGCAACCTCCAAATGATCAAAGGTGGTGGTGCTGCTTTAACTGGAGAAAAAATTATTGCGGCAATTGCTAAAAAGTTTATCTGTATTGCTGATAGCAGCAAAAAGGTAGCAGTTCTTGGCAAGTTTCCCTTGCCAATTGAAGTAATTCCCATCGCCCGTAGTTTTGTCGCAAGAAATATCGTAAAACTTGGGGGATTTCCGGTCTATCGTGAAGGTTTAATAACCGATTATGGCAACCAAATTATCGATGTTTGGAATCTAGAAATCTTAGAGCCAATCAAACTTGAGCAAGAAATAAACAATATCCCCGGTGTCGTAACCAACGGTTTATTCGCTAATCGACCAGCGGATATATTATTACTAGGCACTGAAAATAGTGTCGTTACAACCGCGAGGTAAATATCTAAGAACTATGCAAAATCTCGCGCGAACGTGGCAAAATTTGTGTTTTTTATTAAAAAACTCTCTGTTATCTAGACCAAACCATGCAAAGCCGTAGCCGAATAGAGCGTGTTTTCCATAAGCGTCGCTACCGTCATTGGGCCAACACCGCCTGGCACGGGGGTAATCCAACCAGCTTTTTCTTTAGCTGCTTCAAAGTCGACATCGCCAACTAACCTACCATCAGGTAGTTTATTGATACCAACATCGATTACGATTGCTCCAGATTTAATCCAATCTCCTTTCACCATTTGTGCCACTCCCGTTGCGGCCACTACGATATCAGCTTGCCTAACAACCGCTGGTAAATCACGAGTGGTACTACGACAAACAGTAACAGTACATCTAGCATTAATTAACTCCATTGCCATTGGCTTACCAACGATATTGGATGCCCCAATAACCACGGCATTTAGCCCTTTTAAATCGATGCCGGTAGATTTTAGTAAGGTCATAATACCCTTAGGCGTACAAGGACGAAGCACTGGATGACCAATTGAAAGTTGGCCAATATTATATGGATGAAAACCATCAACATCTTTATCGGGGAGAATATTTTCTAAAACCTTATTACCATTAATATGTTTGGGCAGCGGCAATTGAATCAAAATACCGTCGATATTATAATCTTTATTTAAAGCATCAATCAAATTTAAAAGCTCAATTTCCGGGACGGTTGCTGGTAAGTTGTAGTCTCTAGAAACCATACCCAACTCTTGGCACATTTTACGCTTTTTACCAACATAAATTTTTGATGCTGGATTTTCACCAACAATCACCACCGCTAGCCCTGGCGCCCGTAACCCCTTAGAGGCACGTTCCTTAACCTCGGAGGCAATTTTTTGTTGGAGAAGCTTTGATACTGCATTACCATCGATTATTTTTGCTGTCATATTATACCCTCCGTAAAATAAGTTTATCCTGCCAGCATATCTCTCATTTTGGTGATGATATTTTTATATTGCCCGGGGTAATTAAAAATTGCTGAGCCGACCACAAAAACATCTGTACCCGCCTTGGCAATCTTTTCAAAATTATCAAGATTTATACCACCATCCACTTCTAATAATGGCGAGTGTTTGCTCTTTTTGCTATCGATCAAAGAACGTAATTTAATAATTTTAGGTACAACACTTGGAATTAGCTTTTGCCCACCAAAGCCAGGATTTACCGACATCAGTAAAATCAAATCTAACTTTTCCCAAACATATTCCAAGCAATCGAGCGATGTTGCAGGATTAAGCGCCAGTCCAGCCTTACACCCCTCATCACGAATCAGTTGCAAACTACGATCAACATGATAGGAAGCTTCTGGATGAAAGGTTATATAAGTTGCCCCAGCTTTGGCAAAATTAACTATTAGATCGTCAACCGGCTCGGTCATTAGATGCACATCGATTGGCGCACGAATTCCATATTTACGTAATGCTGCACACACCATTGGTCCAAAAGTTAAATTTGGCACATAATGATTATCCATAACATCAAAATGGACAATATCAGCGCCCGCTTTTAAAACAGACTCGACCTCTTCACCCAAGCGAGCAAAGTCAGCGGACAAAATCGAAGGAGCAATCAAAGGTTTTCGCATCGGGGTCTATTCTAGCTAAATAGATGACTGGTTGCAAAATTTTTACAAAGCCACATCATTCGCTTGGCGATTTTGCTCCTCCACAGTATACTAGCCAATATTTGCTGCGCTGGAAGTCTCAAATGCTATGAATGCAGACAGAATTTATCTAAACGGTGGATTTATTTTAATTTTTCTAGGAGATAAAATATGAGCTCGGTAACCATAAGCAAGTTAGACGAAGAAAAAAACTTATATAGAGAAAATTTCGTTATACCTTTTGTACCTTATAATCAGCTTATCTCTTTTTTGAATACAATCATTTTGCTGAGTTTATTATTATGCCCTACAACATCTTTTGCCAAGGTCCCTGAATTCGCCGGTACTTGGGGCTCAAATTCCTGTCAAATCACCCAAGATAGTCGTACTAAAGCGGTGGCTGTCGTAGGAAAATATGCATATATAGGCGGTGAAGGTGGTTTTAAAATTCTTAATATCAGTAGGTCATCAAATCCTTCTTTTGTTGGGGGTATAGATTACCCAAATAATACGATATTTGCGCTAGCTGTCGTGGGAAATTATGCCTATTTGGCATGTTTAGGTGGTGGGGTAAAAGCAATAGATATAACAAATCCAGCAGCACCAGTAGAAGTAGGACACTATGTGACTGGGACCTTAAAAGGAATAGCTGTTGTTGGTAATTATGTATACGTAACTCACTTAGGTCCTTTCGATAGCGCACTGTTAGTTGTCGATGTTACAGACCCCTCTATGCCTAGCTTAATTGGGATTGGTGACACTATATATGGAACAGAGCTTGGAAAAATAGCGATTCATGGTAACTACGCATACGTAACCGAGACTAAAAACTGCCTGTATGTATATGTATATGACATAACTGATCCATATAACCCTTTTTTAACAGGACAAATAGATGTAAACGAAATGCGTCCTGACGGAATAACAACCCAAGGAAATTATTTATTTACAGCTAATGGAGATGGCCTAGGTATATTCAATCTGGCAAACAATCAGACACACCCTACTTTGGCTGGAAGAATGATTACGAATAAAACGGCTTCTGATGTGTTCATCCGAGGAACATGCGCATATTTGGTTGGTCAAGGAATGCAGTTAGTTAATGTAAAAAATGTCGCCGCCCCAACTTTGACTGCAAGTACAAATTGCAGGGCGGGAGAAAATTATAATGGGGTCGCGGTATTTGAAGATTATTTGTATACCGGATGGAATTATAATTGTAGCTATACCGGAGAAGGGTCTCAACAAAATGGGGGACTAGATGTAATAAAAGTCACTGAAGTTACGCCCTCTGTTCAGAGAATTGATCCAATACACCTATCTATATTTACGCAGCAAGACCCCAGGATATGGCGGAAATAGTGTAGCTCATCGACCTACCACCATTAATGCTTACTGTTTGGCGTACCCGACTATTGTTAGCGAAGAAGCAATAGCAAGAGCATTAACTACATGTCCTTGGGTTATACCAACATCAAGTGGTAGCCACACTTGTGCTGACCTATCCCATGTTGCTATATAGTTTGCCGGTACTCCCCCAGCACTACTAAATTCTCCACCTAGATAAATTTCATCATTCAAACCAGCTATAGCACGAACTCTCCCATTTACCCCAGGGATCCCGTTATCGTTATCACTTACCAACGTTGACCAATTTTGTACGCTATTCCATTTGGCAATATTATTTGCTGTAATTGACCCAGCAGCATCAAATCTTCCCCCTACATATAGATCATTATCTAGGGTCGTTAAAGCATAAACACCACCATTAGCAGAAGTTCCAAACCCCAGGGGCGACCACGTTGAGCCATCCCATTTTGCGATATTGTTTACTGTGGTATTACCAACAGACTCAAATTCTCCTCCAACATAAATATTGCCATTCATATTGGTTAAAGCATAAACAAATCCGCTTGTACCAGGAGGACATGTTGACCATTTACTCAACAGGCTATCCCATTTACTAATAAATCTTATTACCGCTCCCTTTACCTGAGTAAAAAAACCACCAAAATAGACATCACTACCATCGCTAGTTAGAGCATAAACATCCTTATTTGTCCCAACAATGGTTTGTGTTGCATCATTTAAAGCCTGCCAAGAGAGATTAATACTATCCCATTTAGCAACATTATTTAATGTGATTCCGCCTTTTGCAGTGCCAAATTTACCGCCTACATAAAGAGTGTCATTTAGATTAGTCAAAGCATAAACTATTCCATCTAAACCAGCATCAGAGCCACCAGAAGGAAATAAACCAGACCATGCTGAACCATCCCACTTGGCTATATAGTTTACCGTACTTGATCCAGCACCAGGAAAATTTCCTCCTACATAAAGATCACCACGCATGCTAGTAAGAGCATAAACAGTGCCAGCTAGACCGGTGCTGGTAGTTAATGCCGACCATGCTGAACCATCCCATTTTGCAATATACTTTGTATTAGTGTTAGCGACTCCTCCAGCTGTGCTAAAGTCTCCTCCAACATAAAGAGATTTATCATAGCTTGCAGTAAGTGTACTCTCTCGCTCATAGTCTTCGAAACTGACCCAGTCATATTTTGTAGGAGAGGTTGTTTTGTCAGCTTTCTCTTTTTTTCCTGCGATGGTTACAGTGATTTTCCCTACGGCACTCGGAATACTTTGTAAATCGATAATTGTTTCATCACGATTTTTCTCGCGGGCCTTAAACCATATCAAACAACTCTTACCACTAGCTAGAGAAATAGAAGGATTGCTACCAGGAGCAATGTCGCAATCTGTTTTGTATATACATGACTCACTATCGGTAGGATCATCATCTTTAGCGCAATATTTAACAACAGGTTGGGCGCCACTTAAACCAACTAGTAAATTTCCGCCAACATTTATGTCACTTATCCACATATTTCTCCCAACCTTAGGATCTGTAATAGCGTTGGTAATTTTTAGAGCACGGTATCCTAAATGATTTGCCTCTGTATCTTCATTTATTGCAACTGATAAACCATTAGCAGCAAGGAAATTTTGAAGATAAGTCTTAATATTTGCTCCTGTGGCTTGTAAAATTCCCCAATCCCCCGGGTTGTCATACTTAACGGTTAAGTCGAAAGTACAAGAACCACCAGGTATAATAGCCGCACCACTGCAAGTATTATTACTAATAGTAACCACTTCTCCATTTGGATTATCAAATGGAGATTGCCAAGATATCTCCGGAGTTTGCCAACTAAATTTTCCTGTATTTGTATACGCAAATGTTCTTGTTACGTGACCTCCTCTATTTGTCACCACAAAAATGTCACTGTTTTGAGGAACTGTTCCTTCATATAACATTAAAGTGGTATCAGCTACCGTGACGTTGGCTGTTAATGTTTTACCGTCATTGTAAGTAACAATAGCTTGACCACCACTACCATAAGCATCTGACGTAGCTGTTAAGGGAACTTTACAAGTACTTTCTGGTAACATAGATTTGCAATCTTCGCCAATGGTACCGACGCTTACACCATCAACATCACCAACAAGTGCTACACTATTTATTGTTATCGGCCCAGTAGATCTATTGACCAACTCTAAATTTCGCGTTCCAGCATCATCAAAAAAAACACCGCTATCCTCTAATCTCCCTGTATTTTCGGTACTACCAGCATCGCTGCTCTTATTGTTCTCGTTGCCCTTATTGGTCTCGTCGTTCTTATTGGTCTCGTTGCCCTTATTGGCTGAAGCATCATTATGATGGAAGAATGCAGCTGCAGAAGCAATTATAGCGCTAATAACCCCAATTCCACCAATCATCACTGCAGCAGATTTAGTATCATGAGCATCAAAAGTAGCATAACTTGTTCTGACAAAAAAAAGTGACAAAAAGAAAAATACTACGATTAACCTTTTGGAATTACTGTTACACATAACAACCCTCCTTAGCAATGTGAATCCAATCCTTTAAAAACTTTAGCTGCTTTTGTTAGATTCTAACCTAAACAAGAAGTTAAATCTACAATAAACTAACGTTAAAATGATCACCAATATGGGGACTGTTGAAATCTGAATTTTTATCTCGCTCTGCGAGCTATGATTCATTTCGCCCAATTTACCCAGCTCTGCGACCCGCAAACAACGTTGGTCTTAGGCTGGGCTATTATATTTATCCCCTTCGGGACTGCTAATGTGTTAAAAAAATCATCTTTTAAACTCGGATTTCAACAGCCCCATATGGCATTTTTGTTTGGCAACCACAAACTACTATTTTTTATCCGCAGAATCGGTACTCATCCACTCTTCTAGAATCAGCTTCGCTGCCAAACTATCTACTGATTCTTTTTGTAAAGCTTTATAACCACCATGCTCAAATATTTTTTCTCTTGCCGCCTTGGTAGTAAAACGTTCCTCAGCTGCATATACTGGAAGCCGATAACGCTTTTCTAATTCAGCAATAAAATTTTTAGCAAACTTGGTAACCTTTAAATCACTACCATCCTTCTGATATGGCACACCAACTACTAGTGCTTGAGGTTGCCAACTTTTAATTAATTCATCAATCTTATGCCACGGGGGGATAGTATTTTTTGCAAGAAGAGGGGCAAGCACGGTAGCACTTTGAGTGATTTTTTGCCCAACCGCAACTCCAATGTTGCGGGTTCCGTAATCAAAAGCTAGGAAAATATTTTTTTCTCCCATAAATAGACTCGGTATGGCAAAGAACCTAGGTGAACAATACTATTGTTGCTTATGCAGCTGCTTACAATAGGTCTCCTTAATTAACAAGGAGGCAATCAAAGCAATAAGTAATCCAATCAACAGCATATAATTAGCTTGTAAAAAATCAGCAGCAGAATATATTTTTACGCCATTTATCATTTGCGCCCCACCCGATTGATCTAACAACCAACCAAAAAATGGCACCAACATCCCACCAGACATGATCAAAACCGAGCTAAGACTAGTGGCAGTAGCGGTGATAGAATGAATATTGCTTTCCGCTATTACTGGATAACCTATAACTTGTGAACTAATAACTAATCCCAACAGCAAATATAAACAAATTTCAGCGGCAAAAGATAAAGTCGGAGCAAACACCACCGCTGACATTACTGATAAAGATAGAATTGCACCAATAATCATTGGCAGCTTACGCAACTTTACCCTATCAGAAAGCCATCCGGATAGTGGTGAACCAATCATCATCCCGACAAACATCATAGTGATTACTGCCGTCGCTTGCGATGAATCGAAGTTATGAACTTGGGTTAAATATGACACCCCCCAAATACCACCAAAAACAAAAAGCGGCAAGTTAACTAAGCTGATATAAATACCACTTAACCAATTCTGTTTGTTGACGATCGCAATACCTAATGAATGCCAAAAACCAAGTTTTTCAAGTTGCACATGTTCCTTAACCTCAATCTTTTCTAGACCTTTTGGTTCATCACGCACAATTATAAATTGGATAGCGATCAAAACCAGGCCAAGAATCGCTACTATCTGCAGCGCAGGACGCCAACCTAATTCTTGCGTAAACCAAGTTAATGGGGCTTGTGCAGCTATACCACCAAGCACCGCCATAGTTACAACCATACCAATTACTAAAGCCATATGTCGCGGATCAAACCAACGGGAAGCTAATCTTATTGATGATAAAAAACCGAACGCGCCCGTAGCACCAATAGCAAACCGTGATGCATTCATAATCCAAAAATCACTTACATTTGAAAAAATATAAGTAGCAATAACTGAGATGGTAAACACCACTAATAAAATTTTACGCACTGAAAACCGATCTAATAACATCCCGGCAGGAAATAAAAACAAAACATTACCATAAGAATAAAAAGCATATAGATAACCGAGACGTTCGGCGCTAAAGCCAAACTCCTTTACCAAACTCGAATTAATAGAATTAAATAAATTCATTTGAATAAAATTATAGAAAAAAAATAGCGCCGAAGTTAACACGACAAGCCAAGAAAGAAACATATTGAGTTTGGATGCTTTAGCTGGTGTTGCCATAATGGATCCTCGTTTTTTTATTCCCGTGTTATATTTTGACTCTTCAAAATGTGTAATGCTTCATACAGCGGATAATCTCTGTATGCTAATGCCAACTCTACCTTCGATTGTTTCTGCTGTTTCTCTATATTTTTAGAAATACTAGCGCTATTCTCATCCCCATTCTGAATATGATCAATAAATGCTGATTCATCAAGCTTTAGGGCATCCTGATCTTCACTACTATCTTGGGTAAGTCGAATATTTTCTACATTAATGTCTGGCTCAATTCCTTTCGCCTGAATCGAGCGCCCCTTAGGAGTATAGTAAAGAGCCGTAGTCAGTTTGAGAGCGGTAGATTTATCAATCGGAATAACTGTCTGCATCGAACCTTTACCAAAACTTCTAGTACCCACAACAATAGCCCGTTTATGATCCTGCAAAGCACCGGCAACAATTTCACTAGAAGAAGCAGAACCTCCGTTAATTAAAACTACCATGGAGACGCCAGGCAACATATCGCCAGATGTTGCTTTGGCAGACATTACTTCCTCGTCATCTTGGCCCTTAGCATAAACAATTAAATCATTATCTTTTAGGCTCCTGGCATCAAGAAAATCATCGGCCATTTGTACTGCTGGATCAACCAGCCCACCCGGATTATCACGAAGATCCAGAATCAATCCTTTAAGTCCCTTTCTTGAAGAACGCTGCAGGCTCTTAATGGCACGCAACATGTCTCTTTCGGTCGGCTCTTGAAATTGAGCCACCCTGATATAACCATACCCTGGCTCTAGCATCTTTTCTTTAACCGTATTAATTTTAATTATTTCACGACGTAAATTAAACACCAGGGGTTTATTCACCCCTTTACGGATAACAGTTATTTTTACAAAACTTCCTTTCTTTCCACGCAGCATATTAACCGCTGCCGTTGAAGTTAAATCGCGCACAACTATATTATTGATCTTTATTATATAATCGCCAGACTTAATACCAGCCTTGTAAGCAGGAGTATCATCTAGCGGGCTAATAACTTTAATTACCCCTTGGTCAGGAATAAGTTCAACGCCAATTCCACCAAGTTTACCCCAAGTCATTATTTCAAGATTTTTAAAAGCTTCTTGGTCAAGATATTCTGAATGTGGATCAAGACTACTAAGCATCCCACTAATAGCTCGCGTAATTAAATTAGAATCATCGAGCTCTTTATAATAGTTCTTTTTTACTACAGCAATAACTGTAGCAAGACGCTTTAATCCATCTGAGAAAGGCAAAGATTCGAACCTAAATGATTCTGCTATACCAAAAATAGCTGCCGAACTTAAGATTAACAAACTAAAAATTAATATTTTGATTTTACGCATAAAATTATCCTTTTAAAATAGATCCATTATTATCTCACTTCCAGATCAGAGATTATCGACACCACCTCTCTGGATCCATTGGTTTGCCATTATACCGAATTGCAAAATAAAGCCCAGCTTCTTCGCTATCACTTTTACCAACAGTAGCAACCACTTCGCCGGCCGCCACTGGTTCGTGTAGCTTCTTACTAAACCCCTTATTATGGCCATAAAGGCTCATATAACCATTTCCATGATCAATAATCAAGAGTAAGCCATAGCCAGCCAAACGATCAGCATATACTACTTTACCCGCAGAAGTTGCTTGAACATCCTGCCCTTCAGTAGCTTTGATAATCACCCCGCTCCACTTCCAAGAGCTCTGCTCAATCGGACTGCCAAAATGGACCGCAACCTCACCTTTGGTGGGCCAAACAAATTTTCTACAAAACTTAGTCTTTAATTCCGAAGACATTGCAAACTTATGCGGCACAAGTGTACTAACCAAATTTTCTAATTTTCTCTTGGCAGTCAAGAGTTGTTTTAATCTTTTATTTTGTTCAGCAATCCGGTTTTTTAATGAATCCAACACCTGATTGCGCTCTCTTTTTGCTGCTTCTAGTTCCACCTTCTGCTCTACTTGTTTTTTCTCTAATTTCTCTAATTTCTGCGTTTGCTGCTTAATTTCCAGCCGGTTTTTTTCTAACCGCTCCAAAGCTTTCTTAATATTATGCATCTCATGCAACCGCGCAATAAAAATATACTTATGATAAGATAAAAGAAGCCTCGGGGTTATTTTTCTTTCGCTCCTTAAAATGACTTTAAAATAGTTTTTATGCTCAAGCTGGTAAGCCAAATCAATCTGCGATAGTAGCCTATTTTGCGCCTCTTTTAATTTACTTTGCTCGCGCGCTTGATCTTTGGTTAACTTTGATAAACTATTTTTCTGCTGCTTAAGATTACTGTTTGTTTTATTTAGCTCAGCTGCTAAAATACCAATTTTCTTTTTGAGAGCACTTAACTGCTGTTTAACTGAAGTCTGCTGCCGCTCCTTTTGCGTAATATCGGTCTTAACACTGGTAATCTGGCTTAACACTTTATCAAGCTTACCGTTATCACCTTCTGCATTGGCTACCTTACTAAATAAAGAGATGACACAGAAAATTACTATATACACTGAATGCAAATTTAATTTCATAGTTTCTATCCCTTGCATAAAATAAATTTAGGCGAGGCGTCCTTATTTTACGCAGGGTATCGCAATCAATTTTTTGACTACGCCCGTGGTATGAACCACGGGCTTGTCCAAAGGGGAGAGCTGCGCCTCTCCCCCTTGGCAATCCCCCATTGCTTTGTTCACGCGCGAAGACCGCGTGGAATAAATTTTATTATTTTAATACCACCATACTTTCACCAGTCATCTCCTGCGGCTTATCCATGCCCATAAGATATAAAAGCGTTGGAGCGACATCAGTCAATTTTCCTTCACCCTTCGTTACCGTGGCTGGACGACCAACATAGACAAATGGGACTAAATTGGTAGTATGCGCCGTATATGGCTGTCTGGTGATAGGATCGATCATCAATTCAGCATTGCCATGATCAGCAATAATAACCACTTCACCACCGATCTCTCGTAATACCTCAATTACCCTCCCAACGCAAGAATCAATAGTCTCTATTGCTTTTACTGTCGCTGCAAGATTGCCGGTATGACCAAGCATGTCCGAGTTAGCATAATTGCAAATTACCACATCATATTTCTGTGATCGCAAAGCTTCGAGCAATTTATCGGTAACCTCCAGCGCACTCATTTCGGGCTTAAGATCATAAGTAGCAACTTTAGGGGATGGCACTAAAATCCGATCCTCATTGGCAAATGGTTGTTCTCGACCACCATTAACAAAATAGGTTACATGCGCGTATTTTTCAGTTTCCGCAATTCTCAGCTGCGTCAAACCATTATCAGCAATTATCTCCCCAAAAATATGCGTTAAATTATCGCTGGGATAAGCAACTTGAGCCTTTAAGTCTGCTGCATATTCAGTCATGGTGACATAATTAATAAACTTAGGAATAGCTTCTCGTTTAAAACCACTAAATTCTGGATCAGTAAAAGCATAACTAATTTCCCGACTGCGATCGGAACGAAAGTTCATAAAAATAATCGCATCATTATCTTTAATAATAACTGGTTGTTCCCCACCTTGATGAATGGCGGTGGGCTTAACAAACTCGTCGGTTTCACCACGAGCATATGCAGCCTCTAGTGCGCTCACTGCGTTTTCAGCATGAAACTCTGTTTTACCCAAAGCAAGTAGATCATAAGCAACCTGCACCCGCTCCCAACGCTTATCACGATCCATCCCATAATAGCGACCACCAATAGAAGCAATTTTTCCACCACCCAATTGCTGCATCTTGTTTAACATTGATTGGATCGGTTCTAAAGCAGATTTAGGTGGCGTATCACGCCCATCGAGAAAAGCATGAACATAAATATTTTTCAGTCCCTTCTTGATCGCCAATTCCACCATCGCCTCAATATGAGTATTGCGGCTATGCACTCCACCATTAGAAAGTAAACCCAAAATATGTAAAGAACTTCCAGCGGCCAAAACGTCATCGACTGTTTTATTCAAAACCTGATTTTTAAAAAATTCTCCGGTTTCAATCGCAAGATCGATTTTAGTGAGATCTTGTAAAACCGGGCGAGCAGCACCAATATGCAAATGTCCAACTTCAGAGTTACCCATTTGACCCCGAGGCAAACCAACATCTAAACCCGAGGCTGAAAGTAAAGCGTGGGGATACTTTTGCCATAACTCGTCGAAATTGGGCTTTTTGGCGGCTGCTATTGCATTACCATCAGTATCTTCACGATATCCCCAACCATCAAGAATCATGAGCATCATTGGACGATGTGTTAATTTAGTCATGGCATATCTCACAAATTTCAATTAAAGTGGCGCCATTGTAACTCTAATCTTGGGAAAATAAAATTTTTTTAATGCCATGCTGCTCGTGACAATAAGGAACGCAAGTAGCGTAGATGACACAACATAAATTTATTTTACGACGGGTACAATTAAAAGGATAGATTTTAGGTTGTTAAATCGTATATACTTGCCCCAACTAAAACTTAGTAATTAAATTTTTATGACACAACAAATTCTCCAATTTACCCAAGATCATTGGATGCTATGCACTTCATTCATCACAATCTTAGGAATATTAATTTTCGAAGAAATAAAAAATAAGCTGTCAGGAATACCGAGGGTGCTGGCAAAAAGCGCGGTCTTAATGCTTAACCGAGAAAACGCCTTGGCAATAGATCTTCGCAGTAAAGCAGCATTTGCCGGCGGTCACATTCTTGGCTCTATAAGTATCGTTCGCGCTGAAATCGACCAGGACCTAAAAAAACTAGAACCACACAAAGACCGCCCCCTCATCTTAGTAGACGATCAAGATTCCGGGGCAGTAGCTGTCGGTTCTAAATTGCAAAAAGCTGGCTTTACTAAAGTTTATATCTTAGCCGGCGGCCCAAATTCTTGGCAAGACGCACAATTACCTTTAAGCAAAACATCAACACATACTCATAACTAGGAGGCAAGCTAATCATATGACCCAACAAAATCAACCATCTTCACAACATGAATTTGCCATTCAACGTATTTATATCAAAGATATCTCATATGAAACACCGAACACCCCGGAAGTTTTTCATGCTGAGTGGACACCACATGTCGACTTGAATTTACAGACAGAATCTAAGAAAATATCTGATGATTCCTTTGAATCAATTTTACATATTACAGTCACAGTTAAGCTTCAAGACAAAGTGGCGTTTCTCGTTGAGATTAAACAAGCCGGTATTTTTACCCTCAAAGGGTTCACGCAAGAACAACTTGATCCAATGCTTGGTAGTTTTTGCCCAAACATTTTGTTCCCTTATGCGCGCGAATTGATTTCAGAAACCATCTCACGCGGCAGCTTTCCTCCATTATATTTGGCACCAGTTAATTTTGATGCCTACTACGAAGAACAAATGAAACAAAAGAAAAAATAATTTGTGCTGCTAAAAACCAAAAGCATTTTCTTTGCCATGATGTTACTAGTTTTAAGTGATCCGCAGGTTGCTTTTGCCGCGAGTACCCCTAAAAATCGCTGCGAAACCTTCGACCAAATAGCGCTACAGCTAGCTTTAGCAGAAACTAATGCCAAAGCGCCATTTAACTTAGACAAACTGCAATCCCTCTTGGGTGCGGAAAGCGCAGAAGTTGCTTCTACTACCACCTCCTACTCTTGGATCCATAAAGATCGCATCCTACTAGTTACCGTAAATGGTGATAACATTGCTGATAAAATGCTCTCTGGCAATAATGATGGAAGCGCAACCTCTAAAAAAATGGAGCTCATTTACAGTGGACTGAAGTCAGCCACTTCAATCTGGAGTATTGACAAAATCCAAAGTCAGCTTGGGCCGCCCGGGTATAAAAAAAGCAGCAAAACAGAAAGTTATGGTTGGCATTGTAATGGCGGTTCGCTAACCGTAACCACCAACGAAAACAATGATCTTACATCAGCAACCATTGAATATAACGCATCACCACTCGCCATCGAAGCAAGAGCTGGACTAAAACATCCAGCTTGGGATACTAAAACCGATTCTCTCGGCCAAGCTTATCGCGCTTGGCAACGATCGTTTACTAATTAAATCACTCCATGACGAAAACGTGGTATCTTCTAAAATACAAACCCATCAAACTGTTATATCGTACTAAATAATTATCAATTTGTGAATTTCGCAGGTCTACTGATAAAATTAAATCCTTCTATCTACCACTCTTTTTTCATCTTCTTAATTGCGCCCTCTTCTATCTGACGCACGCGCTCAGCCGAAATATTATATTTTGCCGCAAGTTCATGCAGAGTAGCTTTATTTTCAGATAGCCAACGCGCTTCTAAAATCTCACGACTACGCTCATCAAGACTAGATAAAACTTCAGTTAAACGCGCGTTTTTAATATCATCAAACTCAGAGTCAGCAATTTCATCAACAGGATTTTGGGTATCGGCTACTAAATAGTATGCCGGATTCCTTACGTCATCATCACTTTCGGCATCGTCATTACTATAGCCATCAAAAGAAAGATCAGGACTACTCATCCTAATTTCCATGGCTCGCACCTCTTTAGAATCAACCTTTAATTCGTTAGCAATATTTGCTATCTCATCACTGCTAAACCAATTTAGTTTTTTGGAAGCACTTCGTATATTAAAAAACAATTTCCGCTGCGCTTTGGTGGTTGCAATCTTTACAATTCGCCAATTACGCAATACAAATTCATGAATCTCAGCCTTGATCCAATGAACGGCAAATGATACTAAACGCACTCCCACTTTAGGATCAAACCGTTTAACCGCTTTCATTAAACCAATAGTGCCTTCTTGAATAAGATCAGCTTTAGGTAAGCCATAACCAAGATACTTTTTAGCTACATGAACAACAAAACGTAGATGTGATAAAACCAATCTACGCGCAGCTTCAAGATCACCATCTTGTTGAAACTTGGTGGCTAAATCTAACTCTTCGGCAGCAGTCAACATTGGGATCTGGTTGACCCAATAAATATACGCATCTATACTCCCTATTGATGGAGCAAAAGCTAACGCCTGGGCGCTATGGCCTACGCCGTTTATTTTTAAATCGTTCATGCAGTAATTCTAGCACTCTTATACCCAGAGTGCTAGAATTTTTTATGGTAAAAAAATAATTATAATCAAATAGATGGCCGTTATGATAGAAAAATTCTACCGCTGGAACGAAGATGATCTATTATTAGAATTGCAGATCCAAACTAAAGCGTCAAAAGATGCTATCATCGGCGAACACAATAATCGTCTAAAAATATCGATCACTGCCACCCCAGAAGCAGGCAAAGCAAACGCCCACCTTACAAAATTTCTTGCCAAATGCTTTGGCGTATCACAAAAGCAAGTGACGATCACTAAAGGAACTACCAATAAATACAAATCGGTTCTAATCTCGTCTCCCAAAAAAGACGTCCTAACCTTGTTCAAATAATAATCATAAAAACGTGATTCAAAACCGTAGTGAGAACGTAAAACCACATATATATTGCATTTTGCTCAATAATCAGGTGAAATACTGATTATTATTCCATCCCTTTTTCAAAGGAGATAAAATATGAGTGAAAATATAATTATAGCTACTGATGATTCCTTTGCCACCGAGGTATTACAATCTACTACTCCTGTTTTGGTAGATTTTTGGGCGCCGTGGTGTGGTCCATGCAGAATGTTAGCACCCACTATTGAAGCAATTGCTAAAGAGTTTGCTACCAAAATAAAGGTGGCAAAAGTAAATGTCGATGAAAACAGCAAAACGTCCGCTGCCCACGATATTCGCGGCATCCCAACTTTGATCATATTCAAAGATGGTAAAATCATTGCCAGCAAAACCGGAGCTCTCACCAAACCCCAGTTAACTGACTTTATCAACACTAATTTAACGTAAACTTACTGATGTCTAAACATAGCATTAAAATAGTCTTATTCGTTATCGCTCTGATGGGACTATCCAACGTAGGATGGTGCAGTGAATCATGCGACACCACCATCCAACAGTGCAATATAGAAAAATACGATACCAATAAAATAACAAAAGTAACTATATCAATAGATAAAACCAAAACATTAAAATCTAATAACACCGACTTTCTAAAATCTAACCCGAAATTGACCAAAGCAGAACTGGATAAAAGATTCCAGGCAATGTACAAACCAGCAGAGTTTTTTCCACCATCATTTATTGTTGTCCATTATGCGGTTACAACCACTATGGGACAAACAATAAATAGCTTTTATGATGCCGGCGTTTCTGCTCACTTTACTGTCGATAAAGATGGAACCATTTATAAACACATTGATGAAGAAAACATAGCGTTTCATGCTGGACCATCTTTCTGGCGCGGTAAATATGGCATTAACTGGTACTCAATAGGTATAGAACAAATCAATACCGGCTGGGATGTAAACAATCCAAAATGGAAAGAAAAACGATCGGCTCCGCAACAAGCAGACGGGAAAAATTGGGAAACATGGCCTCCAGAACAAATTAGATCAATAGCTGGATTACTCCAAGAACTAGCAGAAAAATATGATATAAAACCATGGAATATTATCGGCCACTCCGATTGCTCTTGTGGCAGAAAAGTTGACCCTGGCCCACTCTTCCCCTGGAAAAAACTGTACGACGAGTACGGTGTTGGATTCTGGCCCGAAGAGGATGCAACCATAACCAAAGAGATGGCAAGCGGGTTAACTCTCGATGATTATATGCACCTACTTCAAATAATCGGATATCCTATCCCCGGTTTTGCCTCACTCATTGAAAATACTGCAGATCTAAATAAAGTTGGCATCGCTATCTCTGGCGCTGAAAAAATGAGCGACAAACTATACGATAGCGCAACTATCAGCGCCTTTCAGTATCACTATATGCAGGACAAATTCGAAAACGACCCCTCCTATAAAGCTGGGGAATTAGATAAAGATACACAACTTACAATCTTAAAATGCCTTAAATCTATAGTAAAAACAGTAGATAATACCGATTACTCACGCCGAATGATTGAAGCATTATCAAGAAATAATGTTCTTTCAGACGAAGCAAAAAAAGTAGTAGAAAATTTCACTTCCATCATTAGGGAAAAATAAAAAACTTGACGAAGTAAAAATCGGCACTATAATCGATCGCAAATCATGATCAATATTTAGTTTAATGTTTTGATTTTAGTTTTAGAGAAACAGGGTAGTTTTCCTAGTTACCAACAAGTTCCGGAATTTTATAAAAAGTCCATTTATTATTTATTAACTATTAAATCCATAAAAAATATGCCAGAAAAAAGCACTAATTCTCCAGCTGTAACAACTATTATTACCAAAAAGAAGAGCGCTATTACCGTCGCGCCACCTCCAGCTCCACCTCTACCTGTAAACACAGATACAGGTATCGATGATCAAACATCCGGCGAAGAGACTTCTACAATATCTCGCGCCTCTAAAGCAAAATCAGATGAGCGTAAAAAGAAAATTTTATCCGAGATTAAAATCACCAGCCTAACTGAACTCAAAACCAAAACTCCCAATGAGTTAATGGATTTGGCGCATGAATTAGGGATAGAAAGTATCACCCGCATGCGTAAACAAGATATGATTTTTGCGATTTTAAAAGCTCACGCGCAAAACAATAAAGATATTTTTGGTGATGGCGTATTAGAAATACTACCAGACGGATTTGGATTTTTACGATCATCTGATAGCTCTTATTTGGCCGGACCTGATGACATTTACGTATCACCAAGTCAAATTAGACGGTTTAACTTACGCACGGGTGATAGCATATCTGGAAAAATCAGACCGCCGAAAGACAGTGAACGATATTTTGCTCTACTCCAAGTAGATAAAATCAACTACGATGATCCAGAAAACACCACTCATAAGATCTTGTTTGAAAACTTAACTCCACTTTTTGCCAATAAACGAATTGTCATGGAACGGGGCAATGGTTGCTCAGAAGATATTACCGCCAGAATTATTGATCTCGTTGCTCCAGTAGGAAAAGGTCAACGCGGTTTAATTGTCTCACCACCAAAAGCTGGTAAAACAATTATGCTACAAAACATTGCTCACTCAATTACCGCTAATCATCCTGAATGTTATTTAATAGTATTACTAATCGACGAACGCCCTGAAGAGGTTACCGACATGACTCGTTCAGTTAGAGGCGAAGTGGTGGCCAGTACTTTCGACGAACCAGCAACCAGACACGTTCAAGTCGCAGAAATGGTCTTAGAAAAGGCTAAACGCTTAGTTGAACACAAAAAAGATGTGGTTATATTATTAGATTCCGTAACCCGCCTTGCTCGTGCCTATAACACCGTAAGTCCTGCCTCCGGAAAAGTATTATCTGGCGGTGTCGATGCTAATGCTCTACAACGCCCAAAGCGATTTTTCGGCGCTGCACGTAATATCGAAGAAGGCGGCAGTTTAACGATTATTGCAACCGCATTGGTTGATACCGGTTCCAAAATGGATGAGGTTATTTATGAAGAATTTAAAGGTACCGGTAATATGGAAATCCACCTTGATCGCCGCATTGCTGAAAAGAGAGTCTTCCCCTCGATCGACATTAACCGCTCCGGCACTCGTCGTGAAGAACTTACTGTACCAGCAGATGAGCTGCAAAAAATGTGGATTCTACGTAAAATTCTTCACCCAATGGATGAGGTTGCCGCTGCTGAGTTCCTCATTGATCGTTTGAAGACAACCAAAACTAATGAAATATTTTTTGAAGCGATGAAAAAATAATAAAAAAGTCTGGCTGCTAGAAGCTATAGCTTCGGTAGCCGCCTGGTTGCTCCAATCATTGCCCACAAATGGCTTGGTATAATATGGGTACAGTTATCATAAAAATCAAAACAATATACTTAACGAGGTATAAAAAATGTGCGGTATAGTAGGTGCCATCTCAGAACGCAATATTGCAACCATTTTAATTGAATGTTTAAAGCGGCTTGAATATCGGGGTTATGACTCCGCCGGCATCGCCACCATAGATAATAAACACCGCCTGGAATGCCTGCGTTCTGTCGGCAAAATAGCAAACCTCGCGGCCGCCTTAAAAGCTGAACCGCTCGTCGGTCACATTGGTATTGCCCACACCCGCTGGGCCACACACGGCGCACCAACAACTTACAATGCTCATCCACATCTATCTAGAGATACCATCGCCGTTGTTCATAATGGCATAATTGAAAACTACGAAGAACTCCGCGATGAACTAATCAAGAAAGGTTTCAAGTTCAAAAGCGATACCGACACCGAAGTTATTGCCCACATGATTTATCATTATCTTCAAAAAGGTGAAAATTTTCTGGCGGCAATTCATAAAACCGTTAAAGAACTAACCGGCGCTTATGCCCTTGCCATTATAAATACTCAAGAACCAGACAAAGTAATCGCCGTACGATCTGGCAGTCCAGTAGTAATTGGCCTTGGCATCAATGAAAACTTTCTTGCCTCTGACACCATTGCTCTATTACCAGTAACTAATAGTTTTATTTTTCTTGAAGAGGGAGACATCGCAGTAATTGAGCGCGCTCACGTCCAAATTTATAATTCCAAACTAAAGCCAGTCAAACGCAAAATTAAATCCTCCGAAATGTCAGCCGATAATATCGACAAAGGTACTTACCGCCACTTCATGCAAAAAGAGATGTTTGAACAACCACGCGCTCTTGCAGATACCATCCAAGAACGGTTGCTAGCAAAAGAAATTCCAGCTGAAATATTTGGTAATGATGCAAAGAAAATATTTAGTAAAGTTACAAAAATACAAATTACCGCCTGTGGCTCAAGTTTTCATGCAGCATTAACTGGCAAATATTGGTTAGAAAAAATTGCTGGTATACCTTGCGCGGTAGAGATCGCCAGCGAGTTCCGCTATCGCCAAACGGTAACTGAACCGGGAACCATGTTTGTTACCATCTCACAATCTGGAGAAACCGCTGACACTCTCGCCGCATTAAGGAAAGCAAAAAAACTTCCGTTTGTAACCACCCTAACCATTTGTAATGCGCCAGAAAGTTCTTTAGTCCGCGAATCCGATTTATCTTTTATAACCAGAGCTGGAATAGAAATCGGCGTAGCAACCACCAAAGCGTTCACTGCTCAATTAACCGCACTTTTAATGCTGGCCGTTTCGCTTGGCAAATACCAAAATCTTGGGCTAAAAACCATCCAAAGCATAGTCAAACAATTGAAACACCTGCCACTTTTAGCTGAACAAGTTTTAAGCCTCGACCATAAAATTAGCGAAATAGCTAAACTTCTAGAAAACAGCCACAGCGCCTTTTATCTTGCGCGGGGCGGGAGCTACCCCATTGCTCTTGAAGGAGCGTTAAAAATAAAAGAGATATCATATATTCACGCCGAAGCCTATCCAGCTGGTGAATTAAAACACGGTGCGCTAGCGTTAATCGATCATGGCACGCCAGTGGTTGTGGTAGCACCCCATGACAATTTATATGAAAAATTATATTCCAATTTACAAGAAGTACGAGCGCGGGGCGGAGAAATAATTATTTTTACTGACAAACCACTACACCTTAAAAATCAACCAAATTGGCATGTTTGCCAAATGCCAAAAGTTGCTGCAGAAATCGCTCCAATAATTTATACTATCCCGTTGCAATTACTTGCATATCATGTAGCCTTAATTAAGGGTACAGATGTGGATCAACCAAGAAATTTGGCAAAGTCGGTAACTGTAGAGTAAGAACATCTATTCAGCTTAAGAGGAAATGACAATGCAAAAATGGCTCACATCATTAGGCTACACCATAATAATAGCAGTAGTAATCATTTTGCCTTTACCACTACTATTCGGCTTTTTTGCTGAACGTAAATGCAAACAAATGGCAGAAATCATTAACACCACCACGCCCCTTGCCGTAAAAATAATTAGCTATGACCGAGGTTGGTTCAGCTCAAGCGCAACCACCCAAATATCATTAAACAATTTAGAAATACCCAACAAAGAATTATACCAACTAACAATAAACGCCAATATCACTCATGGACCAGTATTAATCGATTGGGTGAAGTTTTACTTTGTCCAGGCCATGGTTGATGCCACCATCAATTTAAATGATGCCCAAAATAAGTGGCTAAACCGAGAACCGAATGCTGAACCACTAGCAACCATGAAAGTTAAGTTCAGATTAAACGGTGAAACCACCATCGTCCTTAATAGTCCAGCAACAACTTATCAAAGCGAAGCAATTAAAATAGATTGGCGTGGATTAAACACCAAAGCTACCTTTTCCCCTTTATACAATAAAGTAAAATCAACCCTTGAGTTTGCCGGCATTGACGTCAAAACCCCAGAGCGAGAGATCCATCTTGGAAAAACAACCAGCAGCTATCAAGGCAATAAAAGTTCCAATGAAATATGGCTGGGAGAGCGTGATTTGCAATGCGCTGCATTCTCCACCACTAACGACAATAACCGCACCATCTCTTTTGATAAATTAAATATCCATAATTTAGCAACTGGCGACGAAAAAAATCTTATCGACATCTCAGGCATGCTCGATGTTGACACTTTAAATATTAATGGTGGCATTTACACCCAAAATAAAATTGATCTCGAGATCAAAAAAATGGATCAAGGATTACCTGCTGCACTATTACAACAATTAATCTCAGGTAAAATCATCTCTTCCCCGACCACTGCTTTCTTCGGAATTATGGTGGATATCATGAGCAGTGGTAGCACACTTAATTTCAAAAAAATTGAGACCATCACTCCATGGGGAAAAATATTCTCTGATATTAAAATGATATTTCCCAACCAATCACCTCATTCTGGTTTATTATTGATGATCACCGGCAGCTCAGTCAGCGCCAACATCAAAGCTGAGCGCGCAATAGCCCTACATCTCTTCGAGAAGTTCTATCAGATACTCCCATCAAGGGAAACAATGGATCCGGCAAAAAAAGCGGAGTCCTTGTTAACTGAGTGGCAACAATCAGGGAAAATCATCACCTCTAATGAAGATTCCTACTTGCGTTTAGCTTTTGAATATCAGAATAATCGCCCACTAATTAATGGACAACTATTACAGCTTACTACTAAACCATGAGCCGCGATTACGCTAAACGCAATACTTTTCGTAAAAAGTCGAAAAAAAGTCGTCCATTTCCCTGGCTAATACTTCTCTTGTTATTTGCCGCATTTATTTATATTTTAGCCCTCCCTAGTAAATATAAAGAATATGGACGTGAGCTACTGATTAAACACCTGACCACAACCAAAAAAACTATCCAAAGTAAGCAGGCAGCAGTTAAAGAGGTAGCAGCGAAAAATGTAGTAACAAAAGAAGCAGCAATAGAAGAAGCCATGACCAAAGAGATAATAACTAAAACCGACACCACCCCTAAATTTGACTTTTACAATATTTTGCCGCAAAAAAAAGAAAGTAAAACTCATAAACCAGAAATGGCTTATGAGTTAGGCATTGCAACTGTTGATGATTTTGCCGCAGCTGATCGCCTAAAAGCGGAATTAGCATTACTTGGATTTGCAGCAAGCATCACCCCCACCTATCAACACAATATTCAAAAATATTATGTAAGTGTCGGCCCCTACAACGATAAAGATGGCGCCATCACCAACCAAAAAAAGCTAAAAACAAGCGGCGTCAAAAGCGAAATAAAAAAGGTGCGCTGAAAAATAGGCAGCTTTTGTATAATTATTTTTTAATCATACAAAGATCTATTAAATATTCTTGCTATGATCTCACCCACCCTTATTAGCTTAAACCTAAAAAGAGTACTTGGAGCCTGCTGCGAGCGCTTAATATAATGAATCTAAAAATTATCGCTTGCAAATTTCCAATTAACAATATGCCAAAAAGCTTCAAGGTATTTGGCACGAGCATTACGATAATCTATATAATAAGCATGTTCCCATACATCACAGGTAAACAATGGTATTTGCCCAGCAGTAATCGGCGTGCCGGCGTTGCTGGTAGAAACTATGGCTAAACCACCCGCAACATCTTTAACTAACCACACCCAACCCGAACCAAATAAACCCAAAGCAGTTTTAGTAAACTGTTCTTTAAATTTCTCGATACTACCAAAAGTGGCATTAATTGCCGCAGTTAGTTCCGCTGACATCTCTTTATCGCTACTGCCACTTTGTAAAGAACGCCAATAAAAATCATGATTCCATATTTGCGCAGCATTATTAAAAATAGCACCTTCAGAACTACGCACAATATCAATCAAAGGTTTTTGGAGAAGATCTTTACCAACAAGCAACTGGTTAAGATTATTGACATAAGTCTGATGATGGCGCCCATAGTGAAAATCTATGGTTTCTTCCGAAATATATGGGGCTAAAGATTTTTTATCAAAGGGCAATGCTGATAATTCTATTGACATAATATTTTCTCCTCATTGTATTGGGTAGGGATAAAACTTGTCCGGAAGCAACGAACTAACCTTTCCCAGCCCTGCGCAAACAACGCTTAGGCTGGGCTAGTAAGGCATTTCGCCCTCCGGGCTTAGACTTAATATTACCTTGGTACTACACTACTATCACAAAAATATTAAAAACTAATCTGGAAACAACGAACTAACCGAACCTTCCCCAGCCCTGCGCAAACAACGCTTAGGCTGGGCTGGTAAGGCATTTCGCCCTCCGGGCTAGTAGATTTATATTATTTTGAGACTACAATAACCCAAATAAAAAACTAATCTGGAAACAATGAACTAACCGAACCTTTGCTGTTCACGCGGCGAATAGTTTCTGCTAAAAGAGAACTAATCCCTAATTGTCGAATTTTTTTGCATTTTGTTGCTTCGGCAGTAAGCGGTATGGTATCAGTTACTACCACCTCTGTTATTTCAGATTTTTCTATAATTTCGATGGCCCCACTAGATAAAACCGGATGAGTACCATAAACCGTTACCGATCTTGCCCCTCTCTTTTTTAAAGCATTAGCCGCTTGGCAAATGGTGCCCGCGGTATCAATTATATCATCAACAATAACGCAATCTCGTTCTTCAATATCACCAATAATATTCATAACTTCAACTTGGTTTCTTTTTTGTCGACGTTTATCGATAATAGCCAAATCGGAATCGTTAAGTCTTTTAGCAACAGCACGGGCACGCACTACACCACCAACATCTGGTGATACAATCACCATATTTTTGAATTTCTTCTTTTCAATATCTTCAAACATTACCGGCGTACCGTAAACATTATCGACTGGAATACGAAAAAAACCTTGAATTTGATCCGCGTGTAAATCGATAGTAACAACTCTAGTGACTCCTGAAGCTTCGATAATGTCAGCCACAACTTTAGCACTAATTGGTACGCGCGTTGAGCGTACTCGTCGATCTTGACGAGCATAACCAAAATATGGGATCACTGCAGTAATACTATTAGCAGAAGCACGGCGCATCGCATCGGCCATAATGACTAATTCCATTAGATTATTATTGGTTGGCATGCTCGTAGGCTGAATAATAAAAATGTCCTGACCACGAACATTTTCCATAACCTCAACCATGGTTTCTCCATCACTGAATGTTCCGACCAGTGCCTTGCCAAGAACAACTTGTAAATGATCAGCTACTTTTTTTGCTAAAGCGACATTGGCATTACCGGTAAATAGTTTCATATGCTCTTGGCCTCTATTTGGATTGAAATTGGTCTGGCTCTCCTCCTTAATTACCGTAGTTACTATTTTTTGGCTGGGGTGCTAGGATTACTCGCAACATCCTTGTTGCTCGCCCTCACACAAAACGCTCGGGCCCGCCTTTGGCGGTTGCGAAATTTGGCAATCCTGCCAAATTTGTCGAACCATGTTCGAGTCCTGGATACCCCTATCCAACATACAACTATTCTCTACTCAATATTAAATGCTATTTTTTGGCTGGGGTGCTAGGACTCGAACCTAGGAATGCTGGAATCAAAATCCAGTGCCTTACCAACTTGGCGACACCCCAATTATATAATTCTAATAATAAATAAAAACAATCTTAAACACCACTTCTAACTTCGGGTGCTAGGATTACTCGCAACATCCTGTCGCTCGCCCTCGCTCAAAACGCTCGGGCCCGCCTTCGGCGGTTGCGAAATTCGTCACGTCCGTGTCGAATTTGTCGAACCTAGGAATGCTGGAATCAAAATCCAGTGCCTTACCAACTTGGCGACACCCCAAATACTCAATTCAATAATAAATGAAAATAATGATGGGTCAAGCTTAACTAAAACTTTATTGAAAATATGCCCTGTAGACTGCACAGCAATATGTTATTATTAAACTAATAATGACAATAAAGGTATAAACAACCATGATTAAATTGACAAAATTAGAAATTCTGACAGTAGCTGGCGGCGATGATGTAGCAGGATGTTTCTGCGAAAATTATGAGGGTAACTTTATCCATAACGACGGATTTGGAGCAGATACCATCATAGAACTATGTAAAAGCGCTTGTTGTCTATCGTTACCGACCGAACTATATCCATGCGTCTCGGGATCAATGCCTCTATATGCCGGCTGGCACTATAATGGAACAGATCCAGGCATTGAAATAATCGAAGAACCTTTCGAAATAGTATATAAGTCGAAAGCGGGAAAGTGTTAGGCATTAGAGGTAACAGCTAGCTGTTACCTCTTCAAATAAACCAACAAAATCGAGATTGCAGCGGGCGTTATGCCAGAAATACGGGAGGCTTGGCCTACGGTTGCCGGACGGTACTTGTTGAGTTTATGTAAAACCTCAGTAGAAAGCCCTTTAATTGAATTATAATCAAAATCATCAGGGATTTTGGTCTCTTCATGCCGCCGCTGTCGCTCAATTTCAAGTAATTGTCTTTCGATATAACCATGATATTTCATTTGAATCTCTATCTGCCGAAAAACATCAGCGGTAATACCCTCTGGAGACTCGATACAACCACATGCCACTAATTGCAAATAATTAACATCAGCTCGGCGTAATAAATCTAAAGCGCGACAATCCCGCTCATAAGCCTGGGAGGTCACCGCGGCAAAAGCTGCGCCCTCCTCACTGTTTGATTTAATCCAAATATTTTGTAACCGCTTTTTTTCAGCCTCAATCGCATTATATTTACGCGAAAACTGTTCATATTGCTCATTATTAACACAACCAAGCTCGCGCCCCATAGCAGTTAAACGTAAGTCGGCGTTATCTTCACGTAGCATTAGGCGATATTCAGCTCGACTGGTGAACATACGGTAGGGCTCACTCGTACCACGCGTTAAAAGATCATCGATCATCACCCCAATATAGGCTTCATCACGCTTTGGATACCACGGCTCTCGATTATCAATCTTAAGCGCTGCATTGATCCCCGCTACCAAACCTTGAGCCGCAGCCTCCTCATAACCGGTAGTGCCATTAATTTGCCCAGCAAAAAATAAACCCTCTATCGCTTTCGTCTCAAGCGTTGGCCTCAAATCGCGGGGATCAAAAAAATCGTATTCGATAGCATAACCCGGACGAAGTAACTGCGCGTTTTCTAAGCCCTTCATACTGCGCACTAAATCTATTTGCACATCAAACGGCAAGCTGGTTGAAATGCCATTAGGATATACCTCATTACTATTAATTCCTTCTGGTTCGAGAAAAATTTGATGTGAGGTCCGCTCAGAAAACCGGGTGATTTTATCTTCTATTGATGGGCAATAGCGCGGACCTACTCCTTCGATTATGCCGGTAAAAAGCGGCGAACGATCTAAATTTTTACGGATTATTTCGTGCGTAAGTTCATTAGTGTGCGTAATAAAACAGCTTATCTGCTCCGGGTGCTCGCCAGCATTTCCCAAAAATGAAAATACCGGTAATGGTTCGTCGCTACGCTGTTCGGTTAATTGTGAGTAATCGATAGTGTTTTTGGCAATTCGTGGCGGTGTCCCAGTTTTAAGCCGAGCAACATTTAAACCAAGTGATCTTAAAAAATCAGCAAGCTTTATAGCCGCCGGATCACCAGCCCGTCCTCCCTGAAAACTATTTAAACCAACATGAATTTTACCATTTAAAAAAGTACCAACAGCTAAAATCACCGCCTTAGCTCTAAACTCTAAATCAAGATGGGTAATAACCCCACAAACTCGATTATGCTCAATAAGCAAGCGATCAACGGTTTGTTGTAAAATCGCAAGATTTGGCTCACTACTAAGAAATTGTTGAATGGCCTCTTTATAAAGAGTACGGTCAATCTGCGCTCTTGTGGCGCGCACTGCCGGACCCTTACTAGCATTTAAAATTCGAAATTGTATTCCTGAGCGGTCGGTGACCCGCGCCATCACTCCACCCAAAGCATCGATCTCTTTAACCAAATGTCCTTTACCAATACCGCCTACCGACGGGTTACAAGACATTTGGCCGATAGTTTCGATATTGTGGGTAAGAAGCAGGGTTTTTGCACCCATACGAGCAGCAGCGTGGCACGCCTCAATGCCAGCATGCCCACCACCAATAACAATAATATCGAAGTTATTCTGATTCATATAGCGGATTTCATCAGGAAATCCGCTCGCCGTCAAATGGCGGTTCTGGGTAATATTACTCTGCGGCTGTTATCGTTAAAGAAGGAGCTATTAAAATATCATTTACCGCCCCACCGCCACCTTGTACTCCACCAAAATTCACCCAGGCAGGAGTTGATAAATTCGTATCCCACCCAACTATATTTGGCCCAACATCTGATCCATTAGACTGAGAAAATTTTCCACCTATATAAACTTTTCCATTTAAACTGGTAAGAGCAGTAACCTGGCCACCAGCGCCGCCAACAGTTAATCCACCTGATAATGCGCTCCAAGAGGGTGTAGGTGTGGTTTGTGAAAGATCACCCCACCTACCAATATTATTAAGTGTTGTCGCACTATCATAAGTTCTCCTAAACACACCACCAACAAACAAATAATCACCGACTATAATCATAGCGTTAACACTACCACCGTTTGACGCCCCACTACCAAGGCCTTGATCCAAAGGAGTAGCACCGTCCACAGTAACTTTAGCCACACGTTTACAGTCAGCACACCCCTGGTTAGGATTAAAATTTCCACCTATATATATATCCTCATTATATTTTGTTAAAGCCGTAACAACACCCGTAGCAGCTCCAGGATTTACGAATGGATTAAATGGTACAAAATTACCGTAAATTGAATTTGGTCCATAAAACACATATAAACCTTTAATACTTGCTCCTCCTGCAAAGAGCCCTTTATAAGGAGAATCGAAAAAATTACCGGTATCTGGTAGATATTTTAGAAACAAAATTGGAGGAACTAAATTCGAACCAAGGTTAAATTTTGATCCTACATCTTGCCAACTTGCTATATCATAAGAAACAATAGACTTTCCAGGAGCCGTAAAATCTCCTCCCACATAAAGGTTGCCGCTTACCTCGTTTTCATTGGTTAAGGTCTTCACCGTATTGTTAAGTGCTGTTGTAGACTTAGCTCCAACGTTTGTCCATGCGCTACCATTCCAAGAAGCCAAATAAGTTCCTGGCGAGCTAAACGATCCACCAACATATAGATCACCACGCCAAAAATTAAGGGCGTTAATAGCGCTATTAAAATCCGCTCCTGTGCCAACAGAACCCCAGACAATACCATTCCACTTCGCTATATTCTTGACAGTAATATTGTTTGAAGCAGCTTGAGCGAAATCTCCAGCTACATACAAGCTCTGATCGTAACTACCGTTAAAATCCTTAGTGACCGAACCACTAACCGTCCCTCCTCCACTCAATGTCCAAGTTTCGTTTACTTTTACTGTAATGGTTCCAGATTTAACTCCTAAATCTTCTGTTGGTATAGATTTAGCTTTAAACCAAATATTACAACTAGTACCACCATGTAACGTGCCTGATGAGTTAATTGGACAAGTGCTGGTGTAGCCTCCACACTTAGCTGCATCAGTAGCACCACAAACTTCTATTCCCGCATTAAGATTAAGGCCGGGGTCTGCTGCGTCTGTACTTACGGTGACAACACTATTAATATGTACGTCTTTACTTATGGGATTGGTAACCTTTATAGCTTGATAAGCAAGGTGCTTGTTATTAGCATCATCTAAATCAATAGATACATCTTTAAGTACTGCAACCTTATCAGTTGATACTGTAATCAAGTTATCACCAGTTACGGTCATAACAGCAACTTTTCCTGGCAAAGTCGTGTTAGTTGTTTGTATTACAAATGGACAAACCTTACCGGGAAGAACATTAGATCCAGTGCAACCGTCATTACCAAACACAACGCCCGGGGTGGTTGGAAAAACGATACGCGGATTTTGCCAAATAAACTTACCCTCATTTGAAAAGCCAAAAACAGTTGTCAGTGTATCATTGGTACTTGAAGGAACAACTTTTGCTACATTATCAGCAATAATAGCGCCACTAGCATCTCTAAGAGCTATAGTCACAGGATTAACATTAATACTACCCGTAACAGTTTTACTTATACCTTGCTGGAGATAACTCGCGGTGATGCTCCCACTACCATAAGCAGATTGGCTGGCGCTGACCGAGGAAGTGCATGTTGTGAATCCTCCACCTGCTTTGTCAAATGAAAATGGAAAACTTGGACAATTTCCCTTATCCCACGTTATTCCAGACAAACCACTTCCACTAATTTCTATGCCAGTAATCTTTATGGGAATATAGGTGTCTTGATTAATAATTTGCAATGAAACCGGAGTAGTCGTAGTAGGTGAAGAAAAGGTTATACTCGGTGGAACAAACTCTATAGGATGGTCAGTTGGATCTATAATGATATAATTAAACGTTTGTGGATAAGTATTTGCTCCTTGAATATTAATGGCAACAGGATCTGGACTTGGTGGCAATGACGTGGGGGGTTGAGGATTAACATAATGTATAGTAATTTGGCACGATCCCCCTGGTAAAATATAATCACACCCACTTCCTATCTCTATATAGTTAATATCCGTATTACCTAATGGTTTTTCGGCCAGAACATTATAAGCTGCTGTAGAAGGATCTATATTAGTGACAGTAATAGGCAAAGATTCTGGATATTGCGTCATTGGTAAATTTCCCGAGCCAGGACTAATACTTAGTTTAGGCATGCCCGGTTGTGGCGAGTCGAATACCTCGATGTTGAGGAGTGGAGACATGAAGTAGGATGGAGTGCCAGAGATATCCTTTTGGACTTGGAACGGATAAGTACCAACAGGTAGCCCAGGTATTGTAAACTGAAAATCGCAGACGCCACCGCTTGATAAAAGATATATTCCATTTTTACCGCAATAACTTGCTCCGTCGGTTGTTTCTTTTACTGTTGTTCCAGATGGATAGATGCTATAGTCGGATAGGGCAAATCTAGTAGTCTCAAAGTCCCCAGTAAATCGATATGCACCGGCAATGCTCTTTCCAGCCAAAATCTTCGTTGGTGGCGCTATTAATGGTTTTACTCCTATAGTCTCAACAGCTGAAACATTTTGCTGTAATCCAAATCCAAGCAGTACCATTATTAAAACAATCAATTTATTGATATTTAACATTGTCTATACCTTCTTAATTAAAAACGATGCGTATAATTAAGCATAATATTATGCGTTATTATCGTTCCTGCACCCAAGCCACTTCCAGCCGTTTTTTCTAACCCACCAAAACTTATCTTTCCAAGGTAAGTATATACATAATAAACCCCAACATAATCTTTATAGTTTTCTTCAGACAATTGCAAATCTATTCCACAACCTAATTGATAAGCAAAACTAGTCTTACGATTAGCCGCATATGCTCTAAAGCCAGGTGGACTAATAGAGGTTTGTGCTGAAAAGCTTTCTGCTTTATTCCAAGCCGGGCCAACACCAAGAGTTACAAAAGGTAAAAATCTTTTAATTTTATATTTAAGCTTAGTTTCAAACATGGTTCTGAAACTAGTTATGTTGTAAGAGTAAATAAAAGAATCCCCATCTCTTGTAATACCGCTTACACCATCTTTTATAGAGTGCGAAATCTTCCCATCCGTAGAGGTCTTACCAATACGGGAATCAAACCCATAAGCACCCAAACCTAGATCGAGAAAAAAATGACTTGATAAGCGAAACTCATAACCACCATTAATACCCATGAGAAAATTTGGATGGTACTTACCATTACTAACAAAATCATAGCCATGAATATTATTAGTAATTGATTCCACATAAGTCACCAGCCGATTATCTTGCAGATCAGAAAGGCTTACCCCAGCAGCTGCCCCAAGATAAAAACCATTTTCCTCGTTAACCAAATAAAGAGGGCGCTCTTCGACCGGCGTCGCTTTGCTTTGAAGATAATTATCGAGAGTTGTATCATCATCGTCGGCAAATGATACGTTAGAGAAAGAAACCATGACCGCAGCTAAGAAAAATCCTATAATTCTAGTAGGTTGCACAAAATAAACTCCTATTTTATTTTACAATAATTTAAACCACTACAAGATGCTAACGCCTTGCATTATAACATGTATTTTAAACAAAGAAATAGAGCAAAGAAGCATCGACTAGCCCGAAGGGCGCAAGGCTTCACCAGCCCAGGATAAGATTCGCGCTCCCGTTTAGAAACATAACGGGACAAGCTTTTGCGAATCGCAGGCCTGGGTAATCGGAACGCAAAACAAATCCAAGCTCGAAGAGCGAGAAGCTTCACCAAACCAGGTAAGGCCTTGCGCTCTTACGAGCTTGAAATTATTCGCCTATCATTTACCCAGGCCTGCACCTCGCAAACAGCGCTCGGTTTAGCCTGGGCTGGTGAGGCCTTTTGCTCTTACGAGCGTGATTTATTTTGTTTTTGATAGCTTGAGACACATCTTGCATTTATTGCATTTTATTTTTCCGGAACGTTAATAAGGTTCCTCTGATAGTGCTCCGGATAAAGCTCAGCGCTTCTAATAATAATACCCACCTAATATTTTTTATCGACCAGCCCGAAGGGCGCAATGCTTCACCAGCCCAGGCTAAGATTCGCGCTCCCGTTTAGAAACATAACGGGACAAGCTTTTGCGAATTGCAGGCCTGGGTGATCTTCGGGAAATTAGACCCTTAACGATTAAAATAAAAATTAACCCCCAACTTCGCGGAAACCAAATAATAATACCAACCAAACAAAATTATTTTTTATCGACTAGCCCGAAGGGCGTAAGGCTTCACCAGCCCAGGCTAAAATTCGCGCTCCCGTTTAGAAACATAACGGGACAAGCTTTTGCGAATTGCAGGCCTGGGTGACCGGAATGCAAAATAAATCCAAGCTCGAAGAGCGAGAGGCTTCACCAAACCAGGTAAGGCGTTTCGCTCTTACGAGCTTGAAATTATGCGCCTATCATTTACCCAGGCCTGCACCTCGCAAACAGCGCTCGGTTTAGCCTGGGCTGGTGAAGCCTTTTGCTCTTACGAGCGTGATTTATTTTGTTTTTGATAGCCTGAGACACCTATTGCATTTATTGCATTTTATCTTTCCGAAACGTTAATATGGTTCCTCTGATAGCATTCCGGATAAAGTTCGGCGCTTCTAATAATAATACCCACCTAATATTTTTTATCGACCAACCCGAAGGGCGCAATGCTTCACCAGCCCAGGCTAAGATTCGCGCTCCCGTTTAGAAACATAACGGGACAAGCTTTTGCGAATCGCAGGCCTGGGTGATCTTAGGGAAATTAGACCCTTAACGATTAAAATAAAAATTAACCCCCAACTTCGCGGAAACCAAATAATAATACCAACCAAACAAAATTATTTTTTATCAACTCGCCCGAAGGGCGTAAGGCTTCACCAGCCCAGGCTAAAATTCGCGCTCCCGTTTAGAAACATAACGGGACAAGCTTTTGCGAATTGCAGGCCTGGGTGACCGGAACGCAAAACAGATCCAAGCTCGAAGAGCGGGAGGCTTCACCAGTCTAGCCTAAACCGAGCGTTTTGCGGTGCAGGGCTAGGTTTAGAGCATCTTTTGCAAATCGGGGGGCTGGGTCAAATCCCTCAGAGAAAATCACGGTATTTTTTATGGCTCGTAAAAACCTTAAAATATGGTTGTTTTATTAAACCATTAAACCAAAAATATGTTTTTTTATTAAATAATAAAAATATAATTTTTTATTTTATTGAACTAACAACACATGGCACAATCGCTAACAAAAATATTAGTACATATTGTTTTTAGTACTAAAAAAAGAAAATCATGGCTTGATGAGGAAATCATCTCCGACCTTTATTTATATGTATCTAAAATTTTAAAAAATCATAATTGTAATGCACTACGAATAGGCGGCACTGAAAACCATATTCACATTTTGTGTGAATTGGCAAAAACCTTATCGATTGGGAAAATCATTGAAGAGGTAAAAACCAGCTCTTCTAAATGGATAAAAAGCAAAAACTCAAGATACAAAGAATTTTATTGGCAACATGGTTATGGTGCATTTTCAGTTAGCTCAAGCCAAAAAGATATTCTATGTAATTATATCGCCAATCAAAAACAGCACCACAAAACCTGGTCATTTATCGATGAATTTTGCGCTCTATTACAAAAACATAATCTAAATTTTGAAGAAAAATACTCTTCGGATTGATTTTTCATCTCGCTCTTCGAGATCCCAGCCCGCACCTCGCAAAAAACGCTCGGTTTAAGCTGGGCTGGCTGCCGCGGGCTGGTCGATAAAAAATAATTAGGGGGATTTGATCTCGCTAAACCTACACCTCATCCTCCCCAACATCTGCCCTATCGGTATAATATTTCACGGCATTAACACAACCATTGCTATTATAAAAATGCGCGTCCACATCGCTACCACCAAAAACACAAGATCTTCCTAGTTTATATAAAACTTCGTTGCTTCTATTTTTGAGCCACTGATCGTTTTGTTTTAAAGCCTCGGCATAATCTTGAATGGCACTGCTGTGCTTTCCTGCTTTATAATAAGCATCTCCCCGCGCATTATAAATTTGAGAACGGTTATCTTTGATCCATGGATCATTATGGTTAAGAGCCTCAGAGTAGTTGGTAATTGCTTTATCATATTTGCCTAACATCTGGTATGAATCTCCCAGCACTAAATAAACTCGAGAATAAAAAAGGCTTATAGAAGCATCACTCTTTTTGAGAGAAAAAGCATAATGTCTCGCGGCCTCTTTATAATCACCTCCTTGATATAACTTATCTCCCGCATCAACCGCTTCTTTGCTTGTTCCAAGCTTAATAATTGCTCCCGGCGTATCATCTAACAAACTGGAATCAAGCTGATTTAAACCGGCCAATGCTAAATTAGAACTAGCCACACAATGATCAAGGCCAACAAAACAAGTTTTACCTGCATTCATAATGGCGTTTTCCTGTTGATACAAATTAGACAAAAAAAGCTCTAGATCTGTAACATAACTGGGATCATAAGCATATCGATCCATAAGAAATTTAACTTGCTGCCTGTTTTTATTTATATCTTGCAATTTTAGAACTAGTTGCTTACGCGCTGCATCTATGTCGGGAGTTATTTTACTAAGATAGGGATAAGTTATGCCAAGATGCAAATAGTCCTCTAAAACAAAATCGGTAGTGGCAGCATTGATATGGCTACTTGGATCATCGTTTTTAATTTGGTTTAAAAAATTATCTCCGGTAGTACTAGTAGCATAAGTAATTACATTATTAAGCGCCTGTTTACACTTTTCTAAATTATCAAAAGAACAAGAGGCTATTGGCAACGCCTGACTATCCTGGCCAGAAATTATTTTCCCAAGTTTAGTTGGGTCTCCGCCAAGTTGAAAACCACTAATTTTCATCCAACCATTTTTATTGCTTGTCGCTAACGCATTAGAAAAGGCCTCGCCAAAATGGAAAAAACTTTGAAAAATAGAGAAGGACAGCGACTCTTTGAATGCCTGTTTATCTGAGTGCGAATTAAAAGTAAATTTAACTGCCACATATAGATAACCGCCATGTTCTATTTGGGAAACATACTTATCACCACAAACATAATAAAAAAGATCGGGTTTATCTCTATACTCTTTACCAATTTCATTCAAAACTTCCCCATCTTCTTGCGGACTATAAACGGAGTTTTTTAGCTTTACATAAGTACGATAAACAAATGTTTCTGAATAATCATTATCTTCTATCTCTCTTACAAAATCACTAGCGGTATCAAATGAAAAATATTTAATATTTATACCAACATCTGCACTCATGTGAAGCTGTTTTTTTACCTCATTAATATCATAATAACGAGCAATATCGATTAAACCATAAGCTTGACCAGCGTGAGTAACCGTACCTTTTATACACATCGCGGTTGGAATTTGACGATCACTTGAATATCCCACCCCCAATCTAACTACTGGTAGCGCTCCTTGTGGAATCCGCTTTTCTAAACTTAAATCTAAAGATTGCTTAATAGCATTAAAATGAGCACTGCACAATGGACTATTCGGATCATCAAGGTTTGAGCATTCAAGATATGGTTCGGTAGCTGCATACGATGGGCCCACCATCGTCAGGCTGAAAAATAAGAATCCAACTAACCTCAAAATAAGCTTATTTGTTGTCGGCATCAAGCTTCCTCCTTATTTATTTAATTGTGCGCTTATCATTCACATAATTCCAGGATAACCCAGAGTATAAATCTCAACCAGCTTAATTATAGTAAGAGGAGCGCAATCGGCCAAAAACACCCAAAAACCATGGCAAAAAACATTAAATTGCGAATTTTGGGTGTTTTGTGTATAATTTCGTCTTCTATTTAAGGAAGTTTGTACATGGATCGGGCGCCAGGAGGTTAAAAATATCTAATCTTCAGTGCTTGAAATGATAATTTTTTTGTGACAGGTATGTTATGCCGGATTTAAGTAACAAAGGGGCGCACGAGTTTTGGCACGATTATCCAGACCCTATAATTTATAAAGTTATTTCCTTCATGGAAAGCGTGGAAAACTGGACTCATGATAACTCTCCCGAAGTAGAAGAGGCCATGAAGGAACTCGGACCAGCTCTTGATGACATTGGAAATATCGATCTCCAAGGCGAAGATAAATTTATTCAATTATCTTCTGGCTTAAAAATGGGGCGTGCATTAAGACTTCTCCAATGCATAGACTTGGCTCATCCTGGCGCCGCGTCAAAAATACTAATGTTTGCAGAAAAAACGCCAAATACCGACACTTCCGCCGCTCTATTCTTACGGCGCAACGTGGTATTTGAACGCTTACGTTTATTAAGTCGCATATTTTCTGAAAATCGTTTAGCTACCTTAGCAAAAATTATAGAAAAAAAGGGGTAAAACTTATGCTTAATTACACAATAGACATCTTTCAACATCCTTCAAAAAAAGCTCTGGTACTATCAGTAGCACTACTTCTTCCTGCGATCACTTTAGCAGCAGACTGTCCTACGGGTGACGTCACTTGCAATATCCAGAAAAAACAAATGCAGATGCTAAACAGCGCGAATATACAACAAGTATCAACCGTCAAAATACCTGCACCACCACCAACTACTAATTTAATAAAAAATCAACCTAAAGAACAGGTAAAGCCACGAGTACAAACAGCCTTCGAAATACCAGCTGCAACAGATACAGGCACCAAAAGCATCAAAAATACCCAAAGCACCGCTACCACCAAGGCAATCTTGCCGAATAAATCAACAGTGACCACCACTGCAACCAAAGTTACCGACCAAGAAGAAAGTGACGACACAACCACCCAAGAACAAGAATCAGCTACAACAACATCAGCACCACAATCAATATATAGGTAATTAATAAAATAACTAAAAAAGGGAACAAACTATGAAAACAATTAACAAACTTATATTAACCATGGCCGGTTTTATATTGTTACAAGCTCCAGCTTTTTGTGTGGATACAACTGCACCGGTTGATACGCTAACTCAGATACTACAAACGGTCCAAGATTTTGAAACGAAAGCATTGGACTACATGAAAAAAACTGCCGATGGACAAAACCAGCAAATTGCGGATGCGCTCAATGATATTTTTGTTGGCAAAAAAGTTCCTGCCTCCGCTACACTTAATTCTATGGATTTACGTAGCGTAATGGATCAAAAGATAGATGTGTATACTAGACAATTCTTCTCTACCTACATCACCAAAAGCTTTCAAGACTTAAATTACTTGAAAGACAATATTATCAATATGAGCAACGTCAACACCCTACTATCTCAAGAGATTGGATATAATACGCAAAAAAATGCTAGAGATATGTTTATAGACGACAATGCATTGCTTAAATTACCTTTTGAATCACCACCAAACTATAATGCCGCGTCTACTACATCCCCCTCTCCTTTTGGCAATCTAGCCCCATCGGCTCCAAAAGCTTCTGATATGGCTCCTAACATTCTTGACCTTATCGGTAAAGATACTTATGGGAAACCACGCTCTAGTGATGCTCCCGACGTATCACTGCCTAAAGCAGAACAAGAAGCAGGACTTAAAAACGAAAAAGATAAAGCGAGACTATTCATTCGCTATATGTTGCAAGCAGTACCGCCACCGCGAAATTTTAATATTGCACGCCAAGCAGATGGCTCTCTAGAAATGGTTGTCCCGTTACCATCAAACGATCCTGTACCATTACCATATACAACTTACTCAATAGCAAAAGATGACATCCCTGCAATGCTGAGCTATTTAAATAATGAAGGTAGATATTACGTACCTTATAAAATGAAAGTTCGCTCCATGAATGTGCTTAGAACACTTTATACCGAAGGTTTGATCCGCGCCTACCAAGAAAGAGTTGCTCCTGAAACAGGAAAAGGTAACCAGGGGGGTGGAAATAACACAACAAGTGATCTAGATACAAGAAGCCTGATAGAAAAAGAAAAAGATATGGCATTTACCGGGTTAAATAAAGCCTATTATAATAAGCTTCTTGGCTTAGATGAGAGCGGCAAGCATCCAATACTAGGTCCTGACGGTAAACCGATACCACCAGCAACAGTAGCTGATGTCTTTCTTGAGGCACTACAAGCGGTTAATAAGCTAGTTTATTTTGTCTATAAGCTACATCAAGACATTGAACGCCTTACCTTGATTGTATCAACAAGCTCGATGCAATTGATCGGTGGCCAACAAGATATACAAGACGAGATGAACTATATTAAACCAATCAATGCGCTCATTAAGGGTGCTTGTTGGTTAGAGAAAAACAAGAATACTGATAGTTGTCTACATCCAAAAATTGCTGGACTAAAAACCGTAGATTAAAAAAATAAATATCTGCGTCGTTTAATCAATTTTTTGACTGCGCCCGGGGCATGAACCCCGGGTTGGCAATAAATGAATTCATTTTGCGCAGGGTATGGCGGTTTTTGCTTTTTCTAATATCGCGGTAGTAGAAACCCCTGCTTCAAGAGGGACAATCACCACCTCACCGCCGGAGCTTAAGACATGAGCTGACCCAGCAATTTCCTCTACTTTGTAATCGCCGCCTTTAACTAAAATATCAGGGGAAACAAGCTTGATTAAGCGCTCGGGTGTATCTTCAGAAAATGGCACTACCCAATCAACCGCACTAAGTGCGGCTAATACTAACATCCGCTCTTTTACTCTATTGACTGGACGCCCTTTACCTTTTAGCCGAGACACTGAAGCATCATCATTTACCGCTATAATCAAGCGTTGGCCAAGAGCCTTGGCTTTTTCTAAATAGGTTACATGCCCAGAATGTAAAATATCGAAGCATCCATTAGTCATAATAATTTTTTCGCCGCCGGCTTTTGCATCTCGCACCTGTTCTAACAACTGCCACTCATCTAAAATAGCCGCATAAGAATTTTGTTGCCGCTGGATAGCGCGTCTAAGTTCAAAAATTGATACGATAGTTGCCCCAAGCTTTTTAACCACTTCACCAGCAGCGATATTAGCAAGCACCATCGCGGTAAATAATTCTTCCCCAGCTGCTAAAGCAGCACCTAAAGTAGCAATAACAGTATCGCCTGCTCCTGTTACATCGTAAACCTCTCGCGCTTCTGTGGGCAAATGGTATGCCTGCTTATCTCGACAAATTAAACTCATACCGCCAGCACCTCGGGTAATTAAAATCGCCTGAAAATCGTATTTATATAATAGCTCACTGGCTTTAACTTCAATCTCTTGCTCATCATGACAATGACCAACCACCGCTTCAAACTCAGCCATGTTCGGTTTAATTACCGTCGCACCACGATAAATACCAAAATCTTTATTTTTGGGATCAACGATAACTGGTTTACCTAGTTTTTTAGCAAGTTCAATCATCCGCACGCTATGGCGCAAAGTTCCTTTACCATAATCGGATAGAATAACCAGATCACATTCTGCTAACTGGGTAAGGTAAGCGGTAAAAAAAGGTTCCTCTTGCCACGTGGAAAAATGCTTTTCAAAATCTAAGCGGAGTAACTGCTGATGCTGACCAATTATCCGTAATTTACTAATAGTGGGAGAATTATCAACCCGCAACAAACAATGACCGACCTGTTTTTTCTCTAAAATTCTTTCAATCGACTCCGCTTCGGTATCTTTGCCAACCAAACCTAAAAGCTTGGCCGAGCCGCCAAGAGCATCAATGTTAAGCGCAACGTTACCTGCACCACCAAGCCTTTCTTCAACCCCATGAACATTAACCACGGGTACTGGCGCTTCAGGAGAGATGCGCGAAACATCTCCATGCCAATATTTATCTAAAATAACATCACCAACCACCAAAATTTTGGCCTTTTCAAACAATGGAATTTTTATTTTCATGCGTTAACAACCATTTTTTAATTTTAATATTTCTGCTTTTCTTACCACAATATCCGCCTAGACCATTAGCGGCAATAACCCGATGACAAGGAATTATTATGAGCAATGGATTCAACCTACAAGCATTGCCAATAACCCGCGGATTTGTTTTGACAATTTTTGCTAATTCACCATAGGTTTTTACTTTGCCAGCAGGAATTTTTTGCAGAGCTCGCCAAATTTTTTTCTGTAGCAAAGTGCCACCAATATTCATTGGTAAATCAAATTTACAACGAGGATTACAAAAGTACCTTTTGATTTTCGCAATAATATGGCGCTCGACAATATTTTTAGGAGCGATCAAAGAAAATTTAGGCGATAAAAGATCTATCTTTGCAATACGATCATCAATAATCTTAATGCCTAAATTACCAATTGGCGTATCAATTATGCAATTATAACTCGATATACATTTACTCTGCGGTTGCGGTTGCTGCTTGTGCCTGCACACCTTCACTCTTTTCACTCTTTTGCTCCATTCTTTCGCGAATACGTGCTTTACGACCAGAAAGATCTCGGAGATGATATAGCTTGGCTTTACGTACATCACCGCGGCGTTTGAGTTTGATACTTTCAATCTGTGGACTGTAGGTTTGGAATACTCTTTCTACCCCCTCGTCATGAGAAATTTTACGGACCGTAAAAGAGGAATTAATGCCGCGATTCTTCTTGGCGATTACCACCCCTTCATAAGCCTGTAGACGCTCTCGGTCACCCTCTTTAATCTTGACCTTGACCGTAATGGTATCTCCAGGAGAAAACTTTGGGATTTTCTTACCTTCTATTTGTTCATTTTCAATTTGTTCAATTATATTCTGCATAAAACTTTCCTCAGGACGATGTTTCTTCAATAAATTCATTTAATAACATTCTATCTATCGCTGTCAACTCGATTTTTGCTAATAACTCTGGCCGCCTTAACCAAGTGCGCCCAAGTGCTTGTTTTCTTCTAAAACGCGCTATTTCGGCATGATTACCACTCAATAATACATCAGGAACCTTAAGGTCATTTATAACCTCAGGCCTGGTATAATGCGGATAATCAAGCAATCCAGCGGAAAATGAGTCTTGCGCTACTGAGCCCGCATCACCAACAACTCCAGGTAATTGCCTCGTAACCGTATCAATAAGCACCATCGACGCCAGCTCACCACCGCTTAAAACGTAATCACCAATAGAAAGCTCTATTCCCGGCTCAATTTTCAGCAAACGCTCATCAATCCCTTCGTAGCGACCAGAAATTAAAATAAGGTTTTCTTGTACCGAAAGCTCCTTAACCAAATCATGGTTCAATAATTTACCTTGCGGCGTCAAATAAACAATACTGGCAAAACTTTTGCTATTTTCCCGTGCTCCCTGAATTGCCGCCTGCAAAGGTTTTACCATCATTACCATCCCCGGACCACCGCCGTAAGAAGTATCATCAACCTTGTGGTAATTATCCTCTGTATAGTCGCGCGGGTTAAAACACCTAATATCAATTAATCCAGTCTCTTTCGCACGCCCCACAACCCCATAATTCATAGCAGCAAACATTTCTGGAAATAATGTTACTATATTAAATTGCATGCCATATCAACCAATTTAGGTGGTTACAGAAAACAAAAAATTATTAACATATGGTTTTTTATTTTCTACCTGATGGCGCTCAATTTGAAACTCTGCCAATGGATGTAATCCATCATCATTAATAAACTGTCCCTTATAACCAATTTGTTGAAGAAAATCAAATACATCGTTCATTTTATTGTTTCTTAGATATCTCTGCTCACATTCAAAAAATAATACGGGTTTGTGTTTCTTTAGAGTTTCAATTCCACCGCGAAAAACCTCTAACTCGTGACCTTCGACATCACACTTGATAAAACTTATTTTAGATATATTTAATTTTTGAAAATAATTATCTAGGGTTTCAACTGGCACCGTATATGTCTTATATGCCTTATCGCTTTTGGTTTCAAATGTAGCTAAGGCTGAATATTCCCTGCCCTCTGGTAAAGCAAGGCTCATCTCACCTTGTTCGGAAGATATCCCCATCGATTCAAGCACGATATTCTTTATTTCCATTTTATCAATGATGCGCCGAAGATGATCTTCAGCGTATTTTTGCGGCTCAAAAGCATAAACCTTGCCTGCTTTGCCAACTGCCTGCGACATCCAATAGGCATAAGTTCCCTTGTACGCACCAATATCCACCACCACATCCCCAGGCTTAATATTATCCAAAACAATCTTTACCTCGATCCGTTCTTTAAGTAAACGATAGTTCCAAATTCCAAAATAAAATTTCATCAACTCTTTATCAAAATCAAAAAATTTCATTTTTTTTCTCCGCAATAAATGATGGTACCGCACCACTTAAATCAAAAAATCCTCTGGCCAATCCACATGCACAATTTTATTGGATAAATCAACCTGCATAATCACCGTCGAAAGATAAGGGATTAGGGATTTTTTCTTACCAACAACCACTAAAACATCGTTTGATCCGGTTGCTATAAAATCTTTTATTATCCCCAAATTTATCTTCTCTTTATTTATAACCTCCAAGCCTAAAAGATCGGACCAGTAAAATTCGTCGTCTTTTAATTTCGGTAATTGCTGACGCCAAACATAAATCTTGGCATTGGTATATTGGCTTACCTCTTCTGGCGAATTACAATTTGGTAGTTTCACCACCATTTGGCCAGCATGCTTTCTGCTATTTTCAATGCAAATTTCTTCGGATAAGCGATTATTTTTTTGTATTAACCATGGTGTAAATTTAAGAATGTTGTCGCTTGGAGTAGTAAAAGAAATTACTTTGATCCACCCTAAGACACCAAAAGACTTGCCAAAACGACCAACCACCAAAGGAGCTGTATCAGCACTAGCATCATGGTGAGTCATAAAGATTATTTGGTTTCTGCAGCAGCTTCTTCTTTACCAGCGCTTTCAGCTGTAGCCTTAGCCTTCTTTTTTGCTTTACGTGCGGTATTTTTTACCTTACGCTTTTCAAGAATTTCAGGTTTATCGAGTTCAAGTAACAAGCTGGTAACTCTTGCAGATGGCTGTGCACCTTTGCCCATCCAATAAGTTACACGCTCCTTATTGAGCTCTAGTCTCTTTTCACCGCCGGCGGCGATAGGATTAAAAAATCCCACCCGCTCAAGGTATGCACCATCACGAGAAGCGCGACGATCCGCTACTACGACTTTATAAAACGGCCTTTTATTAGTACCACCACGAGATAAACGTATCACTACCATATTATATGCCTATAACACCTTTTAATATTGAGGTGGGGGATTGTACGTGAAAAAAATGGGTTTGAAAAGAGCAATTATTAGCAAAATGTTGCTAATATTTTTATAGTAACCATCAATAAATCAATTCTTTTAAGTATTTGATTTTTATAATCTTATTGCTGGGGGCCGGGAAAACTATGCAATTCAGACATTGTGGATGCGAAATCTCCTGCAGCCAATTTTGGAATAAATGTAATCGCAAGCTCGATTGCGCTATTGATCTCCTTAACCTCAGCACGACTAGGAACTGATAACACATAACCACTCATATCATCTCTATATTTAGGCTTACCAATCCCGACACGCATCCGCCAAAAATTATTATCTCCCACCTGGTCGATAATGCTCTGTACCCCATTATGACCATTAGCACTACCACCTTTTTTTAAGCGAATAACACCGGGAAGAAAATCTAACTCATCGTGGATAACTAAAATAGAATCGACAGCCACCTTATAAAAATTAATCATTTTACTAACAGCTTCACCACTTAAATTCATAAATGTTTCGGGCAGTAATAAACTGCACTTATGGTTGGCAACACTGATATTACCGACAAGACCTTTAAATTTTGATTCTGTTTTTAAAGTACTATGATATTGTTCAGCAAGGGCCCTCACCAACCAAAAACCCACATTATGCCTGGTGTTTTCGTATTGGGGGCCTGGATTGCCCAGGCCCACGATCAATGCGATCCCATTCTCTACCACTTGTTATTTGCCTTTCTTTTCAGCTGGGGCTTTACCTTTACCCTCTGCTTCTCCCTTCGCTTCACCTTCGCCTTCACCCTCACCATCTTTCTCTTCTTTGCCAATTACTGGGACTTCGGCTGAAACTGGAGCAACTGCCTCGTCAACCACAACACGTGGGATGTACGCTGTAGCTACTGGCTTATCCTCACCATGAGCTAATGCTACAATCTCAACTTCCGCTTGTAGCTTTAAGTCTGATAAATGAATAGTTTGGTTAATTTCAAGTTTAGAAAGATCAACGTCAATAAACTCTGGCAAGTATTTTGGTAAACAACGGACTTCCACATCAGACATTAAATGTGAAATTAAACCACCTGCTACCTTCACCCCTGGAGCCACATCGCCCCCCATGAAGTGGAGTGGAATACGCATTACAATCTTCTCGGTAGCGCTAATTCTTTGTAAATCTAAATGTAAAACTCTTGGCTTAAAAGGGTGTCTTTGGAGATCCCTTAAAACCACTTGCTCTTTATTACCATCAATATCTAGATTTAAAATTTTGGTATAAAAAGATTCATTCGTTAATAATTGTAACAATGCATTATGCTCAACTGTAATGCTTGTAGGTTGTTTACTAGCCCCGTATACGATCCCAGGAACTTTATCTGCATGGCGTAGGCGGCGGCTCGCACCCTTCCCCATATCACCACGCAACGTAGCATTTATGGTAAAATCTTGTTTCATTTTAATCTCCGAAAATTAATTAATATCAAAAATACCCACCCCGCGACCAGGAATAGGTCCAAAAGTGTAAAAGTGGCGCATTTTACCTTAACTGTCAATAAAAATCACTAGCTAACAACATGTCGGCGCCATAAACAAATGTCCAGTTGATTGTAACCTAAAAAGAGCAGTTGGAACCTGCTGCGAGCGCTTAATATAATGAATCTAAAAGCTTTCTTTACTAATTTTTGGCTCACCGTAGTGGTTACTACTGCTTCGCCAAAAATTAGTAAAAAAACTTCTATCTTCAATATCTTAAACGCTCTCGCTACGGTTCCAACTGCTCTTTATTAGGTTTAAACATTTTTATGTTGAATAGAGAACTTCCTCCTATACCCAACTGCCTCTTTTAGGTGACGACTTTGAATTGATTTCTGCCCATCAAGATCGGCTATGGTTCGAGCTATTTTTAAAATACGGTGATAAGACCGGGCAGAAAACTTAAATTTATCTATGGTTTCTTCCAAAAAAATTTTATCTTCTTCTGAAAGCACGCAAAATTTCTCAATCTCTTTATTAGCAAGATCCGCATTGATTTTTCCAGCTCGACTAAATGCCATTTCTTGCGCTTGCACAACCATCGCTCTGATGTCGGCGCTGGCAGCTCTATAATCTTCGACAGAAGTTAAAACATTTCGCGCCAAAGAAGCAACCGAAACCCAAAGATCAATACGATCTAAAAATGGGCCGGAAATACGCGCTAAATAACGCTGAACTTGATCAGAGGTACAATTACAACCACCACGACTATCACCATAATATCCGCAAGGACAAGGGTTCATTGCTACCACCAACTGAAATTTTGCCGGAAATATCGCCTGGTGAGCTGCCCGTGAAATCGTTATATGTTTTGATTCAAGTGGCTCACGTAACGATTCTAAAACTCCGCGATTAAATTCTAATAGTTCATCTAAAAATAAAACCCCGTTATGCGCTAAAGAAACTTCGCCAGGACGTGGTGGACTTGAACCTCCAACTAGCGCAACACTTGAAGCAGTATGATGCGGCGCTCTAAAGGGACGAATACGCCAAAAATCTAAATGATTTTTTTTACCGCAAATAGAATATAAGGCTGCGGTTTCTAGCGCTTCATCATCATTCATCTCTGGTAAAATTGTAATGAGACGATTAGCCAGCATGGTTTTACCAACTCCAGGTGGTCCAATCATCAACAAACTATGCCCACCAGCCGCTGCTATTTCTAATGCCCGCTTAGCATGTTCCTGACCATAAACATCGCTGACATCTAATTTAAATTCTGGTGCTTTTGGGGGTGATTGCTTTTGATAAAGTTCGATAATTTTGGACCCGGCTAAATGCGCGCACACCTCAAGCAAGTGCCCCGCGGCTAAAATTTTAACATCCCGCACCAACATCGATTCATCAGCATTTTCTTTGGATAAAAACAAAACCCGCCCCACCTTTTTGACCGCCAAAGTCAAGGGCAAAGCCCCGCTGATCGGGCGCAATCCGCCATCAAGAGCAAGCTCACCAGCAAACTCATATTGCGAAATATTGTCCACCTCTATTTGCTCTGATGCTAATAAAACTCCAATGGCAATAGGCAAATCAAAACGACCGCCCTCTTTTTTAGGTAGATCCGCCGGCGCCAGATTGATCGTGATCCGCTTTGGTGGAAACTCAAAACCAGAATTAATCAGTGCACTACGTACTCGATCTTTACTCTCTTTGATTGCCGTCTCTGGTAAACCCACCATCGAAAGAGAGGGAATGCCGGGAGAAATATGCACCTCAATAGTAACCGGCGGCGCTTCAATCCCAAAAGTTGCACGACTATGTATAACAGCAAGAACCATATCAGAGAGCATAGCGAATTTTTAGCAATAGCTCACCACCGGGGTTTTTACGGAGATTAAAATCCTCTTTTATGTTAGACATCTTTCAAAACCCTTCAAAAAAACATCTGGCAGCCGCAAGCGGTCAACTAACTTGTTAACTAAGTCGGTCATATCACGAATTCGCGACAGGGTTGAAAGAACTCTATTGCGTCAAACATAGGATAATCTTATAATCATAAGAACTTATAAGTTGTATATGCTAAATTTACCTTACGGAAAACATAAAAATGGAAATAACAGAAAAACTAGCAACCCCTCTTTTTAAAAATCTCACCCAAGAAGAATTAGTTTATCTTTTACAGTCGGCAAAAACAGAGATTTTCGAAAAAGATTCAATTTTAATCCACGAAGGAGAAATCGGCCAAGAGATCTACGTTATTCTAAACGGTCAAGTTGATGTTAGCAAAAAAAGGGATTTACCAGAAGAAACTATTCAGCTTGCTACCTTAGAGGCTGGCAGTGTCCTTGGCGAAATAGGTGCCATTACCAACAATCCTCGATCAGCCACTGTTACCGCCATTAAAAAAACCACCGCGCTAATATTTAATGTTGCCAAAATCAAACAAGATCCAAAAGGGCTGCCGATCTCCGAAAAACTAATGCAAAATTTGGCACTCGAGCTATCGAAAAAGCTCGTTTACTCTGAAAACAAGCTAGTCCAATATAATGCGAGCGAACAAGATCAGATTCACTTAGTTGAAGATAAAGCAATAACGCCACCCAACTCTATTCTCTTATTGTTCGGCTGGAAATGGTCGGACATTATGTATGAAGTTCCTTTCTTGGCAGAGCATGGTTATGACGCCATCAAAATATTCCCTCCACAAGAATTTGTAGCAAAATCAGGCAACCCGTGGTGGGCCATCTATCAACCGGTCAGTTATCAATTAAGTAAGTTTTATGGTACCGAAGAAGATTTTATAAAAATGGTCGATTTTTGTCATAGCTATAATTTAAAAGTTTATGCTGACCTAATTATCAACCACATGGCTGAATTTAATGAAACGGATCAAACACACCTCGGCACTAATGACACTACATTTTCCAAATATCATTACGGTCCACTCAACAAAGATAACGACTACTATGAACACGATGACTTCTACCACTTCAGTCACCAAGGTAATAAACAAATCTCCAATGAAGACTATTGCCGACTAGAAGGCGTATGGCATCTTGAACACTACGATTTTCTCAATTTGCCAAAACTCGACTTGACTAACCCCCACGTCATAGAAATACTACGTAAATATGTAAAATATTTGTTATCGCTTGGAGTTGATGGTTTTAGAATCGACGCAGCCAAACACTTAAAAATTAAGGCCGTTGAAAAAATATTTGCCGGCTTAAGAACTAGTGATGGCTCAAAACCGTTCCTCTATCAAGAATACTACACTGGCACCCCAATGGGCATGGATGTGTATAGTTTTATGGAAAAATATTTTAGAGTTGGTTATGTCACCGCTTTCAAATATGGAGAATTTTTATCCGATGCCATTAATAACCGCAATGATAATCTACAAAAACTAGTAGAATATTCTTTTGGCAGCTCTTGGATTCATTATCCAGAAAACCGTACCGTGGTAGTAATTGATAACCACGACACCGAAAGAATGATGCCAAACATGCTAAACTATAAGTGCACCCAAAACAATGCTTATGTTCTAGCTTATGTCTTCATGTTAGCTTGGCCATTTGGTGTGCCAAAAATAATGTCAAGTTTCAACTTTACCGAACATAACGATCCAATACCCACCACGCCAGTTTGGCAAGACGGTAGATGCACCTGCTTTGACAAAAATTCACCGTGGGTAGCACAACATAGATGGAATGCAATTGCTAACATGGTTTTATTCCATAACAAAACCAAAAATGCCCCTGGAATATCGCACGTCTGGACCAATGGTAATCAAATAGCGTTTTCTCGCGTTCAGCAAAAACCAAAAGAATATGTGGTTGCCGTTGGATTTGTAGTTATTAATGCCACAGATAAACCAATAAATCGTCGCTTTGAAACGGGATTACCAGTAGGTAATTACTACAATTTAATTGCCTGTCACTTGGTTTCTGGACAAATGTATGGCCCAAGCGTAACCGTCGAAAACTACGGTTTTGCTACCATTGAAGTCCCACCATTTGAGGCAATAGCAATTTCTATAGATTTTGTTAACTAATCTCTGGCAATAAATGCAAGTTTGTTAAAATCGGCAATATAAACATGACCGCTCCAAGCAAAATTACCATAAAGAAAAATACGTTGTTACCTATTGCACGGTACGACGACTTCAGCTCGGTACTTTTACGTAACCGATAAACCATGAGCGCCGGCAAAATAAGACACAAAATTGCGATAAAAGAAGCCGCATAGTTTAACGCCAAAATAAAACCGTGGGGATAAAAAACCGCAAAGATAATTGGCGGAATAAAAGTTAAACAAGAGGTTTGTAAACGTCCAAAATGAGTATTTGGGCGCTTAAAGCCGTCCGCGAGAAAATCAAATAACCCTAAGGATACGCCCAAAAATGAGGTCGTCATCGAAACATTAAAAAAACCATTAATACAAGCAGTAACCCAACTACTATTAACGATCGCAGTTATAAGTTTAACAAAATCAGGGCCGTCAGCTGGATGATCTAGTTGCGCAAGGGAAATAAAACCGTTTTCTCCCGTAAGAGGCACGATACCCAAGGAAGCAGCCGCCCATAACAAATAAATTATCAACGAAACTGTAGTTCCAGTAATTACTATCCATTTTAAAATATTAGGCTTATCACCAACGTACATTCTTATGCTCGGAAGAACAAAATGAAAGTTAAATATATGTAAAAAAACCGGTGAAGCGATAAAAAGATATTTAGTCCTCCCAATATCTTGACCATGGAGCAAATGTTCAACATTGACATGAGGCAAAGTTAAGACCAAGGTGGCGATTAGTAACAAACCTTTAACACTAATTAAACCTCGATTAAAAAAATCAACCGCCCTAGTACTCCAAAACACTGCCGCGCCAAATACCAAAACAAACAATAGGGCGCTTACCCAATAGGGAACATTTATATGCAACTCTGTCTCGACCAGATTAGTAACAAAAGAGGACTCCCCTGCAACATAAGCACATAATATTGAGCAAAGTAATAACACATAGGAGATCCAAGTAACGATTTTTCCTGGCGTACCAAGAGTCTTTTCTGCCATAGAACCGAAACTACAAGATTGACTCGGTAACGCTAAACTCATTTCAATAACTAGCAATCCGGTTATAGTTAAGATAACCCACGCTGTTATTATGGCAACTGATGACCAAAGGAAACCGGCGCCAGAAATTTGTATTGGCATCGCAAGTATTCCAGCGCCTATTGCACTACCAACCACCATCATCACGCAACCAATAAACTTACCTACCGTCATAATTGCTCCTTAATGATCGATTATCGTCTGTTTTCACCTCAAGCCTGCGATCTTTATTAATACTCGTGACCGCAGGCTCCAATACTCATAATTAAAATAAAAACCCATAAAAATACTAGCTGGCTTTTTTCAAAGTCAGGGGAACTTCTTCTTAGAAAGACATTAAAGATACACCGTGTTTAGGAAAAAGCATTAGAAACATTCAATCAAACCTCACTGACCAACCGCTATTAACATAAATATCATAAAAATTAATGGACTACAGCCAAACTAATCTTTTGCTTACTTTACTCCACTTTCGGGTATTTTATCAAATTAACATTAAGAGTCGAATTGACTTACATTAAATGTTACCGAAAACAAAGTAAGATAGATAAGCATTCCCTTAATGCAGCCCCCCAAGATTTTGCTATACTACTGCGGCACGATTTGTTTAATTGTTTAACAATTGTTGTTAAATTATAAGAAAAGGAAAAGTATGAAGCGTATATCAATTTTAATTGTTTTGTTGTTTTTTGTTTGTTCTTCTGCTTTTGCTAGGAGTAGTTCAGATAGAACTTTAGGTTCAGATGAGGTGTACGATACGGTTATTGATTGGTTAAAAGAAGAAGCATTACGAGAAGCAATGGCGAAGGACCGTACCAAAACATTAGATAAAATTATTGCTGCAGTGGGAGGACAAGAAGCATATGACAGTCTACCTATTTTAGATATAAAAGATAGGAGGGGAGATACTGGATATATTGATTTTATTAAACCAGAAGAATTGAGAGCTCCTATAATGAAAGGTATCGATAAATATAATAGGCTATTTATAACATTTAAATGGAGAAACCTGTACAGTGGTGAAGTGTACGCAACCACTATTTTTCAACGCTATAGTGATAATCAGGATGCGTGGTCAATAGGTGCATATAGTGGGCGCCATGCCCCTATAGATCTGCTTGGAGTTTCTGGTGGACTTAATAATGGTAAAATTGAAAAATTTGCTAAACTTGTAAATGGCGAAGAAGTTGAAAACGATCACCGAGTTAGAGGTGAGTTAGTTACAGATGAAAACGAATTATCAGTGTGTCGCGAAAGTTTACTGGTGTAGGAACCTTTATCTGCATAAACAGCTCCTTGTTTTGGACAAAAATTTTTTAGCCCCTTAGAATCCGTAATATTCGCTGGTGTTAGTGCTATTTTATTTATTAAGCCACTCTGCATATCAACACTAACGTGTGGGTGAGTAGAACAGCTGGAGCAATCCAGCTGTTCTACTCACCCGTTTCTTGGTAACAAACCTTAATAAATAAAATATTGATTCATTTGTTGGTAATGTATAATCAAATACGGATTTTATAATTTCGGGACGATGTATTATAGAAATATGATGAAAAACGTTCCGAAGGAAACGTCATATATATAGCCCAGGGTTCCGAAGTTCTGAAAGAACATAAGGAACCCTGGGACTATTATTTGGTCAATAATCGCCAGGAGTGTAAGTTGCTGAGTTAGGATAATAGTTAGTAATATTCAACGATGGAGCCGATTGCATCGCATATACCGACGCAGTGTCATTGTTATTTAATTCACCAGGAAGAAGCATGGGTGTGGCAGTACTATTTCCTTGATAAATTCCAGTAGAATTCGTAGAGCTAAGATTATTATAAGAAGCATAAAGATTGCCACCAGCAAAAGCTAGTGATTGTGGCACTCGCCACTGAAGAGCGCTTACTTCTATACATATTGAGGAACCTGGAGTAGAGGGATTAAGTGTACAGTCCAAAAGAGAATTGCCCATATAATCGACCATACGAGCTACAACACTAATATCGCTACCAGTATCTTTATAGTAAGGATTAATGGCTATAATACCTTTTATAAAAGGATTATTGAATGACTGCCAACTCGCCCCTAGCGCTGCTATGTAGAACACGTCACCACTCATTTCTGCAAATAAATAAGTACCCAGACTTGCAAGACTATGGCAAACACCAACAATAGGATCAGTAACTGCTTGCCATGTATCACCACCTATAGTAAACCCAATAATTGGCAAACTCTCACCAAATGCACCATTCATAGAACCAGCAACCAGCGTACCATTCCAAAATGTTAGAGTACCTACTGAACTACTACTTAAACCTTCACCTAATGCTGACCAACCACCCGCTGTGTTATTCAAATCCCACATGGCAACATTTACTGTATTAGGTATCCCACTAGCTGTGCTAAACGATCCTCCAACATAAAGATTACCACTACTATCAGTAGTAAGTGCATAAACCGCTGGGCTAGTACCACCACTAACTCCAGTACCTAAAGCAGACCACGCCTGACCGTTCCAACGTGCTATATTAGATGCGCTAATTCCTCCAGCAGTCGTAAAACTGCCGCCAACATATAAATCACCTTTTGAGGTTGCTAGCGCTTTCACTGTAGCACCAGCGCCGGTAACTCCAAAAGCACTTGGAGACCATAGAGGAGTCCAGTTATTGCCATCCCATTTAGCCATTCCATTCAATATATTATTTCCATATAACTTGGCAAAATCACCACCAGCATAGAGATTGTTCGAATATGTAGCATTAAAGATACTTATGCGCTCGTAATCGAGCAAAGGCTTCGAAGCTGCTGTACCTATAGTAAACGTTCCTTCTACCTCAACCCTTATTCTACCATTATTAACATCATAGGTTTGAAGAGGGATGACATCCCCTACAGTTTTACCACTAGTATTAGCAGTATACTTTTCATTAGCTTTGAACCATACTAAACACGACTCTCCTGAATTAAGTATTCCAGATGAAGGACAAGCATTGGTCATATTGTTATAACCATCACAGTCGGTTGCTTCTGCTTTAGATCTAAGGTCACATTTTTTTACCACACCATCATTTGTTAAGGTACTTGCAACATTACCACCGCCAGTGGCTGGTGAACCATCTTGCACCAAAATATTGGTGATATTAATCGTGCCTGTTTTTCCTGGCACGGTATACCCATTGGTAACTCTTACAGATCGATACCCAAGATGATAGTCACTGTCATCATTGTTTATCGCCACCGACAAACCACCGCCAGAAATTATATTTCTAAGTAGTAATATTCCAAGATTGGCACCAGTTGGCTGAATAGTGCCCCAATCTCCTGGATGCTGTTTTTGATAATCAAGAGCAAAAGTGCATGTTCCACCATTGGCGGCTACACTTGCGAGATTATTACAAGGATTGGTTCCTTTATCCGGCTGCAATACAACATACTCGTTAGGCGTATCAAAATCGTCATACCACTTTACGCTCGGATTTTTCCAACTAAAGTTACCTATGTTTTTATAATAAAAGTTGATTGAGACTGATGGACCTGGAATAACACTAAGAATATAATTTTCGGTAATTTCTGTACCACCACTAGGATCTCCAGAATATAATTTCAATACCGCTGGCGCTACTGATACAGTGGCTGTCGTTGTCTTGGTGCCACCGCCACCGCTATAAGTAATGGTAGCTTGGCCACTACCATAGGCATCTACGGTAGCGTTTAGGGGGATACTACATGTAGGATTGGTATCGCTTAGGTTTTTACAACTATCTGGAATTACCCCTTTAGTAACACCTTGAATTGACGCATCCAAAACAATGTCAGTCACCGTAACTGTGGAAGTTCCAGAACTATGAGTAATAACTAAACTAGCAGAGCCCGGATCGGTGAATGAAACACCACCTGCAGTAATTGCGCCTTCTTCTTGAGCTTTAGGATTGGCGGCACCAGGAGAATCACTGTTAGAGCCTTCTTCTTGAGCTTTAGGATTGGCAGCGCCAGGAGAATCACTGTTAGAGCCTTCTTCTTGAGCTTTAGGATTGGCAGCACCAGGAGAATCATCGTTAGAATTTAATAGAGAAACAAGCAAGCCGCTTAATATCCCCATACCACCAATCGCAAATAAAGCAGAT
>JAJXWM010000031.1 GCA_021781615.1 Pseudomonadota bacterium | reverse complement strand
AAATTTATTAGCAGTTTCAATATCACTAATTCCTGCTAAACGAAGCTCTTTTACTAATCGATCTTGCAAGGTTTGATTAGCTCTTTCTACTCTTCCTTTTGCTTCAGCGCTATTTGCATAACTAATTTTTATACCAAGAGCATCCATGGCTCTCTTAAATTGTGTTTCTCCTTCATAAGCTGTATGTGACTTATTGATTCTAAAAATACTATGTTTATCGCTATATAATGCTAACGGCAAACCATGTTGTTTAATATAGCTAAGCATTGCTCTAAAATATCCATCGGTTGTTTCTGCTTCTACAAAACGCAAATGCATTAGCTTGCCAGTAGCGTCATCAATAAGCACCAATAAACAGCATTTGTTTCTACGCCCTTCAAACCAATCGTGCGGTGAACCATCAATTTGTATTAGCTCCCCAAAGCAACTTCTGCGTTCTCTCAATTGATGAATTCGTGCTTTACTACGACGCTTAGATGTCCAGATATTTTCAGCGATCAACCATTTTCTTAGAGTTTCTTTTGAAACATCGATGTTATGATTCTCAAATAATTTTTCTCTTAAAAAAGTTGGACCAAAATCAATGTATTTTTCTTTGGTAATTGTCAAAATATTTTGCTTAACTTCTTCGCAAATTTTATTATTACTTGGCATACCTCGTTTCTTCGATACCAAACCTTTGGCTCCTTGCCGTCTATAAGATTTTAGTAACCTTCTTACTTGACGACAGCTTAACTGCAAAAGCTTACCAGCCTCACTCTGTTTCAACCTCTCAGCATTAATCTTTTCAATAACCTGTAGCCGCAAAATTTCTTTATTATTCATTGTAATGAGCTCATCTTTAGCCATATTTATGCCCTCCAATTGACCATTATTAAAGAGGACATTTCTGCTTTGCTAAAAGAGGACATTACTATTTTGCCACTACAATTGCTTAAAAAATTGTTGATTTTATAGTTGGTGGGAGTAGAATTCTGTCCGAGTAACAGAGCAGAGTTTTTTCTTTTTATGCTTCTTCATGTTTAGTTGAAATAGAAGGGTAGGGGTATCAATGAAAATTGGCATTCTTTTTCCCCTGAAGCAGAAAGGAAGCCTAGCTACGGAAAATCCAGTAAAGAGCAATACTGGATTTGTATTTAATTAACATAAGGGGTGAAAGTGCTGTAATAATCGTGGGGCAACTAGTTGGAAGTATACGGCAGAAACAGGTGACCCGCGACCTGACTTAGCACCACCTGTTGGTGGTCGCTGCTAGACTGAATAATTCATGTCGTACATTTTGTATTTTGCTTAATGCATTAATGGGTTTATTTTAAGTCTAGTAATCTTGGTTATTGGAGGTTTGTAAAAAAATATAAATAAGGAGGAAAATCATTATGCAAGCGTTAACTTGTAATCAACTTAGTTATGTGTGTGGTGGGTTTTCTTGTAGATGTAAAACATATGATGGTATGTGTGTCTATATGGTAGAGGTAGAAGCTATAGATGAATGTGACAGTATATGCTCTAGTATAAGTAATGTTAGAAAATTTTCAGTTTCAGATGGTAAAGGTGGTTTCAATAATTATGTATATAGAGTACCTTCGAGAATAGCACCTCCTCCTATAGAAGTTTGGCATAGCGGTTTGGAGTGGTAATATTAAAAAAACCCAGTAACTTTCACTTATTGGATAGGTGAAAAGGGAAGGGAAAAATGAAAAATATATCACAAGAAGAAATGAATTTTATAAGTGGTGGTGCCTATTGCTATTGCTCGGGTCCTCTTGTTGGTAATAGTGTAGTAGAAAAGATTGGAGTTGGCTCCGCGACTGATTGTAGTCGAGCTTGCCGTGAGAGTGGATACAAGTGGTATGGATTGTCTAACTTTCATGAAGCCCCAAGGGGTTGGCATCAAACATAAATGAGATCAGTTTTTAGTTTTAATGGGTGGAAGAACAGTTTTATGGACTTAAATCTAGTAATCGAAGTTACTAGATTTATGAGTAGGTCCTGTTTTAACTACAGATAAGAAAATCAATGAGATAGGTATCGTTATGACATGTGAACTATTAACTCCACAGATTTTTTTTGTTGCTGGTGGTAAGTGTATATGCAGAACCACTGCTAGTGAATCAGAAGTCGCGTTAGATATGGATACAGCATTTGCTTGCGAACGAGCTTGTTGCTCTATTATTCCTGCAAGTTGGTTCTGGTTAGGAGCCTATGTTTCCTCGGCCGGTATTTGTCAGCCGAAGGATAGTCCACCACCATCTGTTCCCAACTTTGACGTTATGCTTCACTCTATGAATATGGCTTTGAGTTCCCCTGGTATTTCTGGTGTAACTGGGCAGTGGAAATAAATATGAAAACATTGCAAGAAATTGAAATAGAAGTGATCTGTGGGGCTGGGGTTTGTGTTTGCTTTAACCCAGTTGTTGGTGTTGTATCCGCACATGTTGGTTCGCAAGAGCGGTGTATTCAGAGTTGCTGCAATGGTCATATAGGTGTGCTTGGTTGGAGTTATACGTTTGCAGGTACGGTAGCTCCTTTTGTTGGCGAGGCTTTCCGTGATGTAGTGCGGGCTTCCTGTTAGGCTATAGCCCTAATGATGGGTACAAAGAAGAGGGAGCACAAAGTTAAATTTACCTTTTGGAAACGTTCCTTTTGTTAGAGAAAATTACCCGGTAAAGATTACTGGGTATTAGTAAATAAAATATATGGAGAATATTGTAATGATAAATGCGTTAACTGTACTAGAGTCAATAGAAGTATCGGGTTGTGGACAATTAAGATGCTCATGTGAAAGGTCTGGGACAGAATATGCATCGCATATAGATGCGGCCAGAACTACGACACAAGGTTGTGAGCGTGAGTGTTGCATACCAATGGTACCAGTGTTCGGGGTATCAATACCTGGAACAGGGGTTGATACTACCCAAAGGTCATGGACTTTGTATCATGGTTCTGTAGGTATAGCTCATGGTCAGTGTGAGTAGTTTAATTTATCTGATAATCTTTGAATTATCGGATGTTGTGAGTTAGTTTATAAATTAATATTTAGAGCCAACATGGTAATCTTAAGAGATTATTAGTTTTGCTGACACTGTAGGTTTTACTAAAAAATTGTAGGTAACTATATGTTAAAAAAAATGAAATGCTGTCTGTTTGAGCTTATTTTAGGTGTTTTTTTACTTGTAGGATTTTCCACGGTTCCTGCGTATGCTGACTGGAAAGATTCAATCATAAATAAGATCACTTCTTTAGCTATTGATAGAGTCACTGGTATTTTGAAAAACGACCAAGGTTCTACAGTTGAGCAGAAGAAGAAATTTGATATAGCTGTTTCTTTCTATCATGAGCGGAATTACGAAGAGGCTATTAAGAAGTTTAATGAAGCGCTTGACTTAACTGAAAAAGAGAGTATCCGCTCCGTTATTTATTCTATGCTGGCTTCTTGTTACAAAGAATTAAATGATTTTGATAAGGCGAGTGAGAATTACGGTTTTGCGATTAATCGGCTTTGTTTTGATCTTTACAATAATGGTGATAACGAACGTCAGTGGATAAAAAGTAATCTTTTTCTGGAATACTTTTTACGTGGAGAGTTTTATAGTGATTCAGGCAAGTATAGAGAAGCAGTAAGTGATTTCATCCATGCCCTTGATCAAGTGGAGGACGAACCAGAAAAAGTGGAAGCTGGCACATTTATTCGATGGTCAAGATATTTGCTTTCCAAGCTTCATTATGAACTTGGATGTGCTTATGTTAAGTTAAACGAGCATCCGAAAGCAAGAGAAGCTTTTGAGAAAGCCCTTGTACTAGAAGATGATTGGCTTAGCGTTTCTGTAAATCGCCAATTGGTAGAAGTGGCATTACAAGCCGAGAGTACTGCAAAAGAATTGTAGATGGACTTAAATAATTGAGGTGTCTTCTCCGCTAGAACTTTCAAAACAAGAATTGGCTATATGGGGGGTTATTTCTTAAATGTATTTTTTTAAAAAATGTGTTCTAATAAAGACAGTTTGAGAAATGTGGAGGCTAATATGAAAAACAGCATAATACGGTTAACATACGGGGAAATGCAATCTATAACGGGAGCTAGAAATGAATGTGGTTGTATTGGTAATGATGTGACGGGTACAGTTGAACTGTGTGATGCCCCTAGTGCTGTCAAGTGTTGGGAGTTGTGTTGTGAAATTAAGGGGAGGGGTGCTTATCAGTGGCTTAATAATAAACCAGAACCTTGTAAACGCGCACAACACTCCATATTTGCTACAATGAGCGTTATTAATCCATTTGTATGGGTTGTGGGTGCGCTTTTAGGTGAAATCGTTGTGTCGCATGATAAAAGATCCTGATGAAAAAAAGCGAATGGTTTTATAGTTTTTTAAAGCGCGAGCGTACCATATGATAAAAGATCTAAGCAGAAATGAGATTGTTTTTGTATCTGGTGGTTCCCTGAGTGCTGATGTGTTTAACGGGATGGAAAATGTTAGAGGTATGTTGATTGATGCTATCTCCGTTGCCTCCGCAGCCGCTGCTATTTTATCGCTAAAAGTTTCCCCTAATGTACGGCCTACTGAGATGATTACTCTCTATGGAGGTACAACAGTTTCTAAGCGCGTCATAATTTTGAGTTGGGCAATAATAGCGGGGATCGGGTCGATGGTATTAGGTGGTTGTACACGCTCTTGGCATGTAAGTAATGCCAGATGAAAATATTTTAGAAGAGGTACTATTAAGTGATAGAAGAATTAAAACGGTGCGAAATTGTTTTTATATCTGGTGGGTCTTGGTGCGGTCTAGCCTGTGAAATTAGAAGCGCTTTACTGGATACGGTTGGTGTTATGTCAGCGGGAACTACATTTCTGGTGGCGTTAACAAATGATGAACGCGAGAGAATGTTACAAAAAACGGTGTGGTGTGGCATTGCTACACTTGGGTTAGAATCTATAACTCGACTTGCTAGTTGGTTGATGAGCGATACAAAAAGCTGATGTGAGGGCAGTGTGCTATATTTTGTGAATAGGTGGGACTTGCCTCAGAAAACATGTTCAATTCCCCGGTAATTTTTATTAGATTTAGTAAGTGATGCCTCGCATTATGCAACATTTGTATTATTCCTTCACGGAGGACCTAGATAAGTAAGATCTTTGCCAGCTAGAAAAAACTTAAATTAAGCTTAAAACGTAACTTATATCGATTGATTTAGCCGAAGCTCTTTGTTTGCGGGGAGTTTCGGCTTTTTTTGTGTGCAAAACGTAGCCAGTAATAAGTAATGATATATTAAAATATATATTGACATAAATCGATATCTATTGGAGTATATGCTAATATTGTATTAATATGGAGGTAGCCAGAATGTATCTGGAACGCATACGTAAACACCATGGCAAAAAGCAATACGTAACAACACTCATTCGCGAGAGCTACCGTGATGGCGGTAAAGTAAAGCACCGCACTATCGCCAACCTTTCCAAACTACCAGTACACATAACACAAAACATAGAAACATTACTGAACAATCAAGAAACTAATTTCCAAAAACTAGATACTCTTAAAATTTGTAACAGCCGTGAATACGGAGCAAGCTTCGCATTTATTAATTTAGTTCGTGAGCTGGGGTTGGATAAAATTATTTATTCCCGTAAAGCAGATTGGCAACAAGATGTACTTGCGATGATTATCGGAAGATTGATTTATCAGGGAAGTAAATTGCATTTAACACACCTACATCACGATTCTATTTTGTGGGAACTTACTGGATTTAAAAATCATAGTTGTCCAGATGTAGCAGAACATTGTTATCGGCCTCTTGATCGCTTGTTGGAAAGACAAGCTGTAATTCAAAAAGAGCTTGCAGATAAACATCTAAACAATGGCTCTATTATTTTATACGACATAACATCATCGTATCTTAAGGGAGAATATGTAGGATCGGAACTTGTAGATTTCGGATATTCCCGGGACAATAAAAGAAAGCACGAGCAAATAGTTATTGGGTTACTTACAAACGAAGCTGGCTGTCCCGTCGCGGTTGAGGTTTTTCGTGGAAACACATCTGATCAAACTACCGTTCTTGACCAAGCAAAAAAACTAGCAAATGATTATCATGTAAAAGATGTTATTTTTGTTGGTGATCGCGGAATGCTTACACCAAAACGTATTGATGAAGTTAACGACCTGGGATATAAAACGCTTACAGCTCTAAGTCACCCGCAGCTGCGAGAGTTACGAGATCGCGGAGTTATTAACCCAAGCCAATTTACAAAAGATGCTGTTGTTGAAATAGCCGATCCGGATAATGCTTCTATTCGCTATTTTTTGTGTAAAAATCCAGATAAAGAAATCGGAAACAAAGAAACCAGAGATATCCTTGTCGCCAAAACCAAAGAAGCACTTGAAAAAGTTGCTACGAACAACAAAAAAAATGAACAACAAAAGCGCGCTCAAATTGGCAAGATCATGGCAAAGTACAAAGTTGGTAAGTTTTTCGAATGGTCTTTCCAAAGCAACAAACTATCATTTCAAATCCATGACGATAAAATTACCGCAGAAGAGGACTTTGATGGTTGCTATGTTATTAGAACTGATAGCGCCCTAAATAAAGAAGATGCGGTTACAGGTTATAAAAATCTTACCTACGTTGAACGCGCATTTAGAAATATAAAAACCATGAGTTTAGAAATACGTCCAATCTACCACCAACTAGACCACCGTATTAAAGCCCACGTATTTTTATGCATGCTGGCTTATTATGTTGAGTGGCATGCTATACAAAGATTGAAGCCATTATTTGCCCAAGATGGGAAAGGCGCTAAAAAGCACTTTTCATTTGCCAGGGTAATTGAAAGATTAAGGTCGATACGCATTCAGGATTGCAGTTTAAACGAAATAAAAATACCAGGAATAATTACCACTCCAGACAACGAGCAGCAAAAAATTTTAGATCTCTTGAAATGTAGCCAGAAACGTGAAATCTAAATATGCCTGAAAGCCGCCACTAGCATGGAGTTTTTTGTTTTTAATGAATATAAGTTAGGTTTAGTTTGTCTGATGGGTACTTTTTACGATTACAGATTGATCATGAGCTTATGGAGACCAGTAGGCAAATAAAATCAGAATTGCAACACATAAAAAGCTATAGCTATGGTATGCATGTTGCAGTTGTATAATCCTAAAAAGTTGAAGCCCACCTTTTCAGCAACTTTTTCTGAATTTTTTACTTCAAAAAGCCGAATTTTTTCCAACCTAACAACCATGCGGTAGTAAGTTTGGTGGTTTTAATATACGACCCTTCAGATATTTTATAAAAGCAGCGCTCAAAATACGATACCAACGCTCAGTCGATGTTAACGGCTCCGCATTTGATTGTAGCTTCTTAAAAAAGCGGGAGAGCTTGGCTAAACGTTGATGTATCTGTTTTGCTTTACCATGAATGCTGCTAATAACAAGCATGGTTTTATTGGCATGAGTGGTTTGTTTGCCAACAGCATGTAATAACAACGGTCGGCTCGTCAAAGCTTCAGTATGTTTGTTGGGATTTATTAGACGAACATACAAAGTCCACCAGTTGTAAATTAACGCAATTATCCGAGCCATCATGCCGCTTCTTTTTAAATCTTTTGTGGTATATCCAAGCCATCCCCATTGGTTTTTTAATTCATCAAAATTATTTTCGCTATCGGCTCGATCACGGTAGTGTTGAGCGATAACATCGATATCATCTTTTAGTGAGGTTACCAATACCGCATATTCATACACTCGCATATCAATACCAATTTCAGCAAAGTTTAGTTCAAGTTGGTCGGTCTTCCTATTATCGGCTATCACACTTACTTCCTTGGGTACCTGCTTTCTTACTATGATTACGCGCCGAGGATGTTTCCAACCCTATAATTGTAGCTTAGATTCAATCCCTTGCCATTTTTGACCAGCATAACACCAATCACTTCTCCAAGCGCAATCGCTAATTAATTTTTTAACATTTTTACTTTGTTTTAGTTTGAATAAATAGGGCAACTTTATCGCTTCAGCTTTGGTCATAATTTCGTCTGTACCAAAGCTACAATCTCCACGAATAAATTCTGGCCGACGATTTTTTGCTAGTCCTTCTATAAATGTCCACAATCCAGGAGCGGTATGTTTACCTGCATTTTGATTTCCTGGTTGTACCTCAACATCAAGCATTAACCTTATATTGGCTACCATATATGAGTGATATACATGTGATGGCCTTCCGGGTTTATGAGGGTTATAGCCAACAATAGCTCCTTCTTGGTTGCCATACAGTGGTTTTATTGTTGTATCAACGGAAAAAGCAAACGTACAGCAAATTACGCTGCGTCAACTTTACGTGTAGTTGCAAGCGCTCTTCATCGAAGCAATAGTGCGTTAGGTGCTTTTTTACGTCGTTTAAAATCTTGGCTTGGTGCACCGAAAGCAATAACTGCGACGGCACACAAATTAGCATTGATTATTTTTACAATGCTTAAAAATGGCATTGCATATAAAGACGTTGGACAAGATTATTATGAGAAAAAATATAAGGAACGGATGATAAAAAACTTAACTTTCCGTGCAAAAACCCTGGGATTTGATCTAGTTAAAGTAGAAAATTAATCAATGAGTTACTGTGAAGTTCTTTGGGAGGAACGAAGTGACGAAGCGATCCAGAAAACCCTAAAAACACTGGATCACCACGCAAAGCAAAAAACGCTTTGCTCGTGATGACATATGTCTGTGTTTTAGGGAGATGCTATAAGATTCCACTTGTAGTTTACCCTCTGTAAATTAAGTTCTAGCCACTGAAGGGCGATAATGGTGGCGGCATTGTTTATTTGGCCGCAGCGGACGGCGGCAAAAGCATCTTCGGTAGAAACTACATGAACTTTTATGTCTTCATGTTCATCTTTCAGGCCGCCGAACTTTGGTGCTTTGGTTGAATCAACTTTGGCGCAAAATAATTGCAGTTTTTCTGTTGAATAACCTGGGGAGGAGAAGTAATCATGTATTGGTATTAGGGTTTCTATTTCAAGTCCGGCCTCTTCGAGCATTTCACGGCGAATTAACTCTTCACTAGATTCTTGGTGGTCTTTATCCATAACCCCTGCCACAATTTCAATTAGCCAGGGGGTGGCATTTTGTTCTATTGCGCCAATCCGTAGTTGTTCGATGAGGACTACGCGATTTAATTTAGGGTCATATGGAAGAGCAGCAACCGCACTTTTTTTTGCTACGAACTCTCTGGTATATTCTGGTGTCCAGCTGCCATCGAAACGTTGTTGCTCGAGGGTGTAGAGGTCGATAGGACAAAATCCTTGATGAAGAGAGGTTCGGTTCTTGATTTTTATGTTTTTAGCAGATGATGTTTGGGTGATGGCGCTCATGAGCGAATTTTATTTAACCCAGTGCGGGTAGAGCACATTACCGTTATCTTTGGTAACAATAGTTATGTCCTTCAGTCTTTTATAATAATAGATGCTGCTATTATCGACCGCAAAAGCGCCCAAAGTATTAAGCACTAAAACTTCGGCTAATGCTTGGTCAGTGGTGAATACATAAGCTTTCTTAGTGCGGAGGTAGCGAGCATGTAGTTTTGCATCTTTGGTTAACTTCGCGAGAAGGTTGTTTACTTTTCCTCCTAAGTAAATCGGGCCGCCGTTAGACCCTTCAACCACTAAGAAGGCAGTATCAACCCAGTCGATATCTATTTTACCATGACCATATTGATATATTTTTTCAATATTAAATTGCCCTTTAAGATTGATCGAGCCATTATCTTTGGCAGTAATGGTCAGGCCACTGGTTTTAAGATCTTGGGCACTAACTATAGCATTATTAGCAACAGTTATCTTTTTTAACCCAGGCGCACTAATTTTTATTAGCGTGTTAGCGTTTTCGTTAATAGCACTATTAATATATAGAGTGCGGTTGGTAATCATTTTGGGATAGTTGTAATTGTTTTTTTGTATCCCGGTGATATCTAGCCCATAAGTTCCATTAATAAGTTCGACTTTAGCATTATCGCTTACTACCAGTGAGTCAAATGATTGTAAGTCGTAATGTTTGGCTATTATTTCCGGCGCGATTTTTTGCTGAGACTTAATTGATTTTGTATTTATTGGTTTGGTGCTTTGACAACCAACAATAAAAATTATTCCTATTACTAAAAATATTATTTTTTTCATAATCAATACTCCATTAAATGTCAATTTGTCCTATTTTAACCCTAAGTTGAACGGATTAAAATTAGTATTACGATCAAATATGTCTACATGCTCCCATTTTTTGAGCTTACCAGCAACTACATAAATTATTGGGGTTAGTAAAATTTGATATATTAGCTTGCAGCCATAGGCGGCAACGCTTAAAATTATTACATCTTTCCAGCTGATAACTCCAGCAAAAGCTATGGCAGTAAAAGCCATACTATCAATCAGTTGGCCGATTATAGTGGCACCCATGGCTCTAAACCATAAATATTTGCCAGAGGTAAAAATCTTGATTTTAGCTAAGATGTAGGATCCGATAAATTCGCCAACCAAAAACGCACTTAGTGATGCGGCCAGTATCCGGGGAGTACGCCCTAAAATCATGACATATTGTTCTTGTTCATGCCAAGAGGCCGCGTCGGGGAGGGCAATTGATAATAATATAGCTAAAACCACGAAGATATTGCAGACAAAAGAGGTCCAAATTACACGGCGCGACATGGCGTAACCGTATACTTCGGTCAAAATCATACTTAAAAGGTAGTTTAGTGGATAGATAAAGTCACCCGCGGTTAGAATGAGATGATCGCCAATTGGTACGATTTTTTGGGTTACGAGGTTAACTACGATAAATAGCGAGACAAATAGCATCGCTAAAGGGGTGTAGAACTTTAGTTGTTTGTTTGATTGTAGTTCTTTGAGGTTGTGGATTAGATGAGTGTTCATATGATGTCTTTTATTATTGCTATTAATTGTCTTAAGGCTTTTGCACGGTGGCTTATTTTATTTTTTATTTCTGGTGATAATTCGGCTGCGGTGCAATTGTAATCTGGAACCCAAAAAATGGGATCATAGCCAAAACCGTCTTTACCAGTTGGAGTCGTGACAATTGTTCCTTCCCAAGTTCCCTGGCAGATGATGGGGGTTGGATCAGTGGCTGAATTTAGAAAAACCATTACACATTGAAAGCGAGCTTGACGCTTAGGTTCTGGCGTGTCACTTAATTCTTCAAGTAATTTTTTGATATTGTCGCTATCAGTGGCGGTTGATCCAGCGAATCTAGCCGAATATATTCCTGGCTGTTTGGCAAGAGCACCTACTTCGAGGCCAGAATCATCACCGATTGCTGGAAGCCCGGCGTATTCACAGGCATTTCTTGCTTTTAAGATCGCATTTTCGACAAAGGTTAGTCCGGTTTCTGCAATCGAGGGTATGCGTAATTTACTTTGTGAAACTGCCTGAATGTTTGCTGATTCAAGAATGGTTGCTAACTCTTGTGTTTTTTTTAAATTGTTGCTGGCAATGACTATCGACATGTTTAGATCATATCTAAATAAAAGAAAAATGGTCAAGGATTAATTTTGGCTTGCAGTTATTGCTCGGTAAATATTGGCAAGGTCTTTATAAGGTACTATATCTTTATAGTTATTTTTTTGTAATAGTTCTTGTATAGCTTCACTTTGATCGTAACCGTGTTCCAGCGCTATTAAGCCGCCAGCTTTTAGTTTGCCTTTAGCTTGGTTTATTATTTTTCTAATGGCATCTAAGCCATCGCCAGATTCGAGTGCGATTTTTGGTTCAAATGTAATATCACCCTGTCTTAGGTGAGGGTCATTGTTAGCTATATAAGGAGGATTGCTAATTATCACATCATATTTTTTATTTGGCAAAGCCTCACACCAATCACCACAATAAAATTCTATGTTTTGAGCTCCTAATTTTTGGGCATTACAGCGAGCTATTTGAAGCGCGTCTTCACTGATATCGGTTGCAGTTATGTGCCAGTTGGGTTGTTTTTTGGCAATAGCAATAGCAATTGCACCAGACCCGGTTCCGAGGTCGGCCATGTCTGCATGGTGATAGTCTAATTGCAAAACCAGTTCAACTAAAAGCTCAGTTTCTGGGCGGGGGATCAATACTTTTTCATTAATGGTAAGTTCTAGCGACCAAAACTCTTTTTTACCGAGGATATAAGCTATTGGTTCGCCGGATAGTCGCCTTTCATATAATAATTGAAAAGCAGTTTCTTGTGCGCGGGCAAGCTCAAGTTCACTATTGGCATAAATAAAACTACGCGGCTTATGTAAAACTTCAGCTAGCAATAATTCTAAATCAAGGCGCGGGGTGGTTGACTGCGGTAGTTTTTTTGTCGTTAATATTTCATTTATACGCATGGCGTTTTGCTTACTTAATAATGTTTTCAATTGTGGTTAAGATTTTGGTGGTTGCTCCGCGATGTTTTTCGACAACATCAAGAGCAGCGGTGCCCAATTTTCCTCTTAATTCACTGTTTGCAAATAGCTTTAACAAGTTTTGTGCAAGTTCTTCTTCGTTATTTACTTTGATCATGGCGTCGGCATCAGCAAGTAGTTGGCTGATTTCTAAAAAGGCGTTTAAATTTGGGCCAGTTAAGATTGGTTTAGCAAGAGCGGCTGGTTCAAGTAAATTATGTCCTCCCCAGGGTATCAAGCTGCCGCCAACAAAAGCTATATCACTTGCAGCATAAAATGAAAGCATTTTTCCCATGACGTCGCCTACTATGATGTTAATTGAACTAGAATAATCTTGTAATTTTGTATAGCGGATGGTTTTAAATCCTCGTTGATTACAAAGGTCAAAAACGGTATCAAATCTTTCAGGGTGACGTGGCACCAAGATTAGCAGTGCATTTGGTATCGACTCTAGAACTTTTTTGGTGGCTACCAAAACTTTTTCCTCTTCTAGAGGGTGAGTGCTTGCGGCAACCCAAATTGGTCTTGCTTTGCCAAGCGTTGAATGAAGATTACTACTTTCTAATAGTACTTCGTTTGGGATAGAAATATCGAATTTAATGTTGCCAGCAATCGATATTTTTTGTGGTTCAAGTCCTAATGTTTGAAAACGTTCTGCATCCAGCTTGCTTTGGGCGAGGATCATGGTTGTATAATTTATGATTGACTTTATAAAAGGACGAATCTTGCTATAGCCCGCGAACGATTTAGCCGATAGGCGGGCATTGCCGATGATGATTGGGGTGTTGAGCTTGGCGGTATAATGTAAAATATTTGGCCATATTTCTGTTTCTATTAAAACTAAAATTTTTGGGTTAAGGTGGTGTAAGAACCTTTTTACTGCTAAGGGGTAATCGTAGGGTACATAAAGAAGCAATATTTCATTATCAGTAAAAATTTTTTGTAACCGTTCCCTGCCGGTAGGGGTCATCGTAGTTACAACAATTTTGGTGTCGGGGTAATGCTTTATCAAAGCTTTTACTAGGGGTGCTGCCGATAGCGCTTCACCAACCGAAACGGTATGTACCCAAATAGCCCCTTTAAGCGCTGGAAAACTAAAATAAGCGAATCGTTCGAGAATATTTTTTCGATAAGCGCTATTTTTCCTTGATCGCCATAAAAGCCTAATTGGCAAGAATGGCAAAATCAAAAACCAAACCAAATTATAGAGGTATCTCATAAAATATGTTCAATGTTTTTATTGAAAAGGGAGTATAACATATTTACCAATATAAGCGATGAACGAAACTGGGTGTAACCAAAAGTCTCGCTTAGTTCCACTGGATCCGAAGGAGGCTAATGCGATCGCTTCGTAGAGTTTAGAATAGGTGGTCAAATTTTATATTTATGGTATATTTTAAGGGTTGGTTTCGACGGGTAATTTTTAGAAATTTTCTAATGGAGGTATATCTAAAATGTATCATAAAATGTGTCATAGAGTCACCGCAGCAGTCATCATTATCATTGCTTTAATATTGGCCATTATAGTCAGTGTTGGGCACCACGAAGCAGCTCATCTGCAACGGTTTGTTATGAGCGTTATTAGATTTTTTGATATTATGATCCCAGTCTTGGGTGCCGGAGCATTAGTTAAGTATCTGATGGGGGGCAATTGTCATTGCCATAAACATCCAGAAGATTCATGCGGGCATAAGCATTAATCGATGAGATGTTGATTGATATATAGCTAAACCCGGATTTTGTAATTTCGGGACAATGTATTATAGAAAGGTAATGCGAGACGTTCCGAAGAAAGCGTGATATCTATAGCCCGGGGTGACTGAACTACGAAGTGGTGACGGTAACCCCGGGATAGATGCTCTACCAAAGGTTTTAGCGCTGAAATGACGTGATAATAATAATGCTTTTATAGCAGTTCCCTAAAACACAGATATAGGTCATCATGAGCAAAGCGTTTTTTGCTTTGCGTGGTGATCCAGTGTTTTTAGGATTTTCTTGCTTCGTCACTTCGTTCCTCGCAATAACCAGGATCTATATTTTAGGGAAATCCAATAGTTTGATTAAAGCTGCAGATTTTTCACCGGAAATAATACTCGTTCCGCTTGTTTTTTCCGCCGGTCATGCAAAATTTGTCTAAGTTTGCTTTTATCTTCAGTCATTATAACTTCAGGGGTTAGGCGAGTTTTTTGGGTGGCTTTATAAGCTAGCAATAATCTGGCAGTGGCTTTGGCTAATTTTTTATTATTGGTTTTACAAACAAGAAGCGCTTGTTTTAAGCGATCTAATTTTCGGTAGGCATCTGATTGTTCAAGTAGAGTTACGAGACCATCGACATTTTTTGCTGACGGCAATAAGTCGCTTTTAAGTCGGGCTACAAGCAAAGCCAATTCTCGATAACTATTCGGCAATTTATATCTTTTGCATAAACTAGCAATCTCTTTTTTATCTAAGCTAAAAGTTATGGTAGCGAAGCGTACTATACTATCTTGGCTTAGGGGGGTGATCTTTTTTAGATTTTTCTTGATTTCTTCTAAGTGAGCGGCTATTTCAGGAAATAATTTTGGTAAAACTTGGCATTTCTTAAGTACTACGAAAAATCTTTCGGGATGGTTTTCTCTAAGCGCACGCTCCAGTTCTTGCCATACTCGCTCTGGCACTAGAGCGTCAACTTCACCATTTATCAGCATGGTATGCATCAGTTCGTTGGTTTTATGATGTATTTTAAAGTTACCAAAACGGGAAGCAAAACGTGCTATCCGTAGAATGCGAACCGGATCTTCAGCAAATGCTGCAGAAACGTGGCGTAGTATATGTTTTTTTAGATCTTGAAGGCCATGATGAGGGTCAATAATTTTGCCTGCTAAATCTTTAGCCATGGCATTTATGGTAAGGTCGCGCCTTTTTAGGTCGTCTTCTAGGGTGACGCTAGGAGCAGAATAACAGATAAAATCGGTATAACCTTTGCCGGTTTTTCGTTCAGTGCGCGCAAGCGCATACTCTTCGTGGGTTTTGGGGTGTAAAAATACTGGAAAGTCTCGCCCTACCTTTTTAAAGCCGCGATCTAAAAGGTCTTTTGGGGTGGCGCCAACCACCACCCAATCTCGTTCTTTGATGGGAAGTCCCAATAATTTATCACGAACTGCACCACCAACAAGATAAACTTTCATCAAGCACCTAAAGTGTGTAGAATAATTGCCATGTCTTTTAATCTATTATTACAATATCTGCTACCTAAGAGCATTCTATCACGATTAGCGGCAAAAATAGCTAGTTGTCGCGTGCCCCTGATTAAAAACTTTATTATAGAGCAATTTTGCAGATTTTATCATATTGATATGTTAGATGCTTTAGATCCGAATTACTTTCATTATTCTAATTTTAACGATTTTTTTACGCGGGCTTTAAGGCCGACTGCTCGGCCAATAGCGGACGACAAAAAAGCGATTATTTCCCCAGTAGATGGCAAAATATGGCAAATTGGTGCAGTCGGTGCTGGTGCTATTATTGCCAAGGGAAAAGGTTTTACTTTAGAGCAGTTACTGGCAGATACTAAAGATGCTGGTCATTTTCAAAATGCTAATTTTGCGGTTTTATATTTAGCACCATCCGATTATCACCGAATTCACATGCCAATTGATGGTAAGCTTTGTTCTATGCGTTATGTGCCAGGCAAACTCTTTTCTGTTAGTCCAGCAGTTGTTGATCATATACCAGATGTATTTGCGCGAAATGAGCGGGTTATTTCTCTTTTTGATACCGAAGTTGGGAAGCTGGCGGCCATTTTTGTCGGCGCCATGATTGTCGGTAGTATTGAAACCAAGTGGGCGGGGGTAGTGGCGCCAGGAGTTTCAAAAGAGGTTGTTAGTTGGAGTTACGATCAGCAAAATCTGCAGTTTGCGCGCGGCGCAGAAATAGGCCAATTTAAACTTGGTTCAACAGTAATATTACTTTTTCCTAAAGGAGCTATGAGGTGGGAAGAAAACTTGCGTCCGGGTAAGCCGATAAAGATGGGGCAAAAATTAGGAGTTATGTCCTAATATGCATCGCAAGAAAAAGGCGCTTGGACAACATTTTTTGCATGATCAAAATATTATTAGACAGATAGTTGCTTTGATTGCGCCGAAAGATCAAGAACATCTAGTCGAAATTGGGCCAGGAGGCGGAGCTTTAACTGCTAAACTCTTGCCATTAGTAAATAGTTTAGATGTGATTGAATTAGATAAAGAGGTTGTTCCAACTTTAGAAAAAAACTGTGGTTATTCTTCGCAGTTACATATTTACCTCGCTGATGTCTTAGAGTTTGACTTTACCAAGTTTCGAGAACCCATCCGTTTGGTGGGTAATTTACCTTACAATATTTCTACGCCGCTATTATTTTATTTATTGAAAAGTATTGCAGCGATTCAAGATATGCATTTTATGTTACAAAAAGAGGTGGCAGAAAGGATTGTAGCACGGCCTGGAACAAAAATTTATGGGCGTCTGAGTGTGATGCTGCAGTATTACTTTGAAACAAAACTATTGTTACATATCGGTGCTGGTGCTTTTTCACCGGCGCCTAAAGTCGAATCTGCTTTTATTAGATTCATTCCTCGTAAATCTCGTTTGGTTGTGGCGAATGATGAGCTTAATTTAAGCGATGTTGTGCGTCTTGCGTTTAACCAGCGACGAAAAACTATCGCCAATAGCGTAAAAAATAAAATTACAATTGCAGAGCTAGAAAATCTTGGAATCAATCCAAAATTACGCCCGGAACAGTTGACGGTGGATGAGTTTGTTAAAATATCTAACGAACTTTAAAAAAAACCGTTTACTACTATCATCGCTCCCGTAGCTGATACCATATAAAAAAAGCTTTTTTTGCTACTGCGATTGCTTGGTCCTAACAATCTTAATTCTCTAATTGTAACCTCATGTATCTGTAGCAATAGCAACTTTAATTGGAATATTCAAAGAGCAAGGTAAACCCTCAGATATAACTCGTATATTGCTCTTTGTTCTTCCGAAGTTCTTTTTTTTGGCATGCTGTGCCTCGCTTGATTAATAGATGTGAGTACAGCATATATGGATTTTTTTAATTCGTAGGTGTAATTATTAGATGCTTACGTTAATAGCAAGCTGAATGAAGAAATAATATTATTAGAAGGCAGCTTGATGTCTTTTGTCAATGTCAAGACTTGACGCCTATCTGTAAATGTTGACCATACTCCATATATGTCGTACACTTTCGGTATATGGTCAAAAAACATAATATCTTAGAACGGCTATTAAAGTTACCTAAAAAGCAAAGTTTATTTTTGTTTGGTGCTCGTGGCACGGGGAAAAGTACGTTGTTACAACGTTTATTTCCACAAAGTAATTGCTTATGGTTAAATTTACTTGATCCAGAACAAGAAACACGCTTTGCTTTAAACCCTAAAGAATTAGAAAATTTAGTCTTAGCTTTACCTAAAAAAATTAGCCATGTAATTATAGACGAAATCCAAAAAGTACCAAAGCTGTTGGATGTAGTACATTATCTTAGTGAAACTACAGAAAAAAAGTTTATATTGACCGGTTCCAGCGCGCGGAAATTAAAATTCGGTGGCGCTAATTTACTAGCTGGTAGAGCATTTGTTTATAATTTATTTCCTTTTAGTTTCTTAGAGTTGGAGGACCGGTTTAATTTAAATTCAGCTTTACAGTGGGGGCTATTACCACAGGTTGTTTTTTTCAGAACAAATGAAGAAAAGAGACAGTATTTACAAGCATATACCAATACTTACCTCAAAGAAGAAATATGGGGCGAACAGTTTATTCGCAGATTAGATCCATTTAGGAAGTTCCTAGAAGTAGCAGCTCAGTGCAACACTAAGATTGTAAATTATTCTAATGTCGCAAAAAACACTGGGGTTGATGATAAAACAGTAAAAGAGTATTTTGCTCTCCTTGAAGATACCCTTATTGGTTTTTTTCTTGAACCATTTAAACACTCTTTTAGAAAAAGGTTGAGCGCTAAACCTAAATTTTACTTTTTTGATTGTGGAGTAGTACGAGCTTTGAGCCGTTCGCTTACTATACCTGTAAGCGCTTCTACCAGCTCTTACGGGGAATCATTTGAGCATTTTATCATCGTAGAATGTATGAAATTAGCATCTTATTTTAAGCTTGACTATAGATTTTCATATTTACGTACTAAAGACGATGTTGAGATAGATATGGTTGTTGAACGCCCAGGGAAACCAGCATTATTTATTGAAATAAAAAGCACTAGCAATGTACTGGAGCATCATTTATTTCAACTGCGATTGATTGCCAAAGATTTTAAAAATTGCGAGCCAGTTTGTTTTTCCCAGGATTTAATGAGCAAAAAGATTGGCAATATCACAGTGATGCCGTGGCGAGATGGGGTGCTAAAATACTTTTACCGTAGTTAAGTAGGGGCCGGTGCCAGGGCCGGTGCCAGGTCCTGACAAACGACAAAGGATGTAAGGGCCGGTGCCAGGTCCTGACAAACGACAAAGGATGTAATTTAAAATTAAAATCGACAGATTTTTTAAAGAAATGTCTTGGTTATGCCTTTTATTGCAGGATTGATTTGTTTAAATTTGTGATATCACTATCAATGGTATGATTGCTGGTCTTGAGCTTGTTAGTTCGTAATATTATTTGCGAAATGCCTGTGGCACTGGTGTTTTTGAAAAAATTTGTAATCAAACCAAGTTTTTTGCCGGATAATCCTGCAGCCAAATAAATTGCAATTTTTCTTGGTAAGTTTCCTTGTGAACGTTTTACCGTAAAAAGAGAGCTATTGGCAACTTGATAATATTGGGCAACG